>NZ_JACSRD010000163.1 GCF_014879935.1 Prosthecobacter sp. | reverse complement strand
ACTGCTCGCTTTCGCCGCTGTCATCGATTGGATGCAGCCGCTCAAGAGGTTTTAAAACACTGCCTAGACGGTAAAGTCTGTATCCAACACGGCGCCGAGTTGTGTGTAGAGCGCTTCGCTTCACGATCTGCATGAGTTGGCGCACCCCTTGTTCCCTATTGCTACGAAGCGAGCGAGATCGCCGACAGGCCGAGAAGGAACACCACGAGCTTGGGACCCTTTTCTCATCGGTGCCCCACAGTTCCTTATTGCCACAGGCACGTTTGGAACTGATCTGGACGAGAAGGGGTGCCCTCTATCTCTATGATCTGCTTGCTTCAAGTGCAGTTCGTCACTCCCAAGCAACTCGCAAAAACTCCGGCGCGGGGCCTTTCCAGAGCGGGACTTCGTTGGCGGGTAGGCCGTGGTTGGCGCAGAGGCCGAGTTGATCGATTTCAGACCAGCTGGTCGGTGAGCCTTCGGCGGAGGTGAAGTCCCTCAGAGCGAGTGTGAGGGTCTGCGGAGCATCAGAGCCTTGGATCTCGCGCTGGCAAACGAAGGTGCGGCGCGGGCCGCGGTAGCTGCGCCATTCGTTTTGCTGGAGGACGATGCTGAGGCGGTTGGTCTGCGGGAGTTTGAGCGTGATGTGCAGCTTGGAGCCTTCGGGGCCGCGCCAGAGGGGATCGGTGACTTTGCGCGTCCAGAGTTGCTGATGCGTGGCGTTGCCGGCATTGAGCGCATACCAGTCGCGGGTGCCGTGGGTGAAGTCGTCGATGAGCGTGGACGGTTTCGCGGTGAGCTTGGGGTTCGCTTGCTTGACCTCATCGGCGCTGTGCGAGTGAAAAAGGCTGCTGAGGCAGACTTCGGTGACCGGTTTGCCGTAGCCGGGCATCTGCGCGAGCGATTCGGGCTTCGGCAGCGTGTGGTAAACGTTCGCGAAGGCGAAGAGCGGCAGGTCGTGCGTGTGGATCGGCAGTTGGGCGATGTAGCCTTCGGATTCCTTCACGACCTCCGCGCTGCGCCAGAAGCGGGCGCGGGGATCGGGGTCGGTGCTGTAGTAAATCTCCACGCGTGCCACGGGCAGCGTTTTCGCATCCGGCCGCACACGCAGCATGGGCACGCCGTCGTTGGATTTGAGCACAAGCTCGCTTTGCGGCGTCTCCGGCAAGGCGGGGTCGCCTTTGAGATGCTGATCCAACCACAGCGGCATGGTGACGGCGACCTCGGGCGTGAGGCGGTGGTTCATGTGCGGCACCCAACTGTAGCGCGTGGGCTGATTCGGAATGAGAGCGTTCGTGCGATACACGTCGTCCATCCAGCCGTGGAAGTCGTTCGTGGCGCTGCGATGCAACACCGGGCACTGAATGAGCGGCGCGTAGCTTTCAAAGCTCAGCGTGCGACGAAACACCTCGACATCGCCTTTGATCCGGTCCTGCTGATCCGTGCCGCCGATGAACGAATGCGGCTGCCAGCGCCAGCCTTGACCGCCGACGCCGGGAACGGCGGCCTTCACGCGGCGATCTGTGCCAGCGACATACATCGTGAGGTTTCCGCCCATCGAGTAACCATGCACACCGAGTCGCCGCGGATCGACCTGCGGCTGCTGTTCGAGAAACGTGAGCCCACGACGACATCCAAGCGTGAGCAGATACCAGTTGTTGTTCTTCGGATGCTCGCGGTCCTCGAAGACCTGCCCCGGCCCGGGCAGCATCGTGCTGTAGCCCTGCACATTGAGCTGTGAGGGATCGACCGCGCCCCAATCGGTGTTTGGATCGCCGGGTTCGGACTTCTCGCAGGTGTTGAACGGCGCCTTGCCCGTCCCGCTGCCGCCCCAGTTCACGGAAAGCGCCGCGTATCCTCTCGCCACGAGCAGCTTCACCTCGCTCACCGAGCCGCGCTGCCCGCCACCATGGATGTGCATCACCGCCGGGAGTTTTTCCTTCGCGCCCTCCGGAAAGCCATACACCGCCGCCATCCGCGCCGGCTTGCCTTTGAACATGCCGATGAAATACCGCACATGCCGAAACACGCCGCCGTCCTCCTTCCACTCGCGAATCACCTCGACCTCCAGCGGGTCCTTCCGCGGATCAAAATCGGCCCATAACTCGGCGACGGATTGCGGAACGCCCTCGGCGGCAAACAGCGAAGGCAGATCAAGCAGAGAAAACGAAGCGACAGCTCCAGTTTGAAGAAGGGTGCGGCGGGTAGTGGGCATTTGGTGAAGACGATGGAAGTGCAGAGTGTCTTTTAATGAGATGGCGTGAGTTCGATCTCAAGACTGCCTTCAGGCGCTGATCTTGCATTGCAGACGATTTGCCAGCGTTGCGTCGCGGCATCCCAATTCGTCTGCCAATGCGAGATCGGCTGGTCGTTCACGAGCACGCGATGGCCCTTCGGTGACTTCAACTCGGCAAAAGTGACCGGCACATGCCCAAGTCCGCCTTTTACGAGGACTTGCGCACGCTGCTCGTCATCGACGGCGACGATGAGCGGATAGCTTTTCGTGATCTCACCGCGTTTCGCGATGGGTTTCAGCGCATTGCCTTGCGCCTCGCGATGCACGGGACGCCAGGTGTCGGCATCGCGGGCGAGCATGTCACGCATTTTGGCATCCGGGCCGTAGTAAGCGGCGGCATCGGCGGGGAAGATGACGAGTTCCAACTCGGCCTCGACGAAATCGCCGGGCTGCAACTCGCTGATGCCAGGCGGCGGTGCGAGCTCGACGGCGGTGCGGTGGTTGTTCTTGCCCCATTCGGTGCAAAACGTCGCGAGATGCGGCGCGGCAGGTTTGCCACCGAGCACCGCACGCCACGAGCGCACGATGAAGCCGCGAGTCGCCGCAGCGTGGCCTTTTTTCAGCACGGCACGCTCCACGCCATGCACGGAGACCCACGCGCCCTCGTCAGCGAGCGGCACAGCGGTGCGATCATACTCATCCTTCGCGCGACGCGGCTCCCATTCCTCGCGCAGGCCGGTGACATCGCCGATGGCCACTCGTCGCGCGGGCACGTCGTTGTAGAAATCCGCGCCGAGCTGGAAGAACGCGAGCCTCTGCCAGCGCACCGGCTTTCGCACGTCGTAGCGCAGTCGCAGAAAGGTGCGCAGATGATCGTTCGCCGCGGGCACGGACACATCCATGCGCGCCGCGATCTCGCCACCGCTCGATTCCTCGCGGTAGCTCACATCGGTGAGGCACGGACCTTGCGCTCGATACTCGGTGCGGGTGCCTTTCATCTCCTGATAGCGACCCTGCGCGTCCTTCCACATCAGAAAATCGCCGCCGCCGCAGTTCTCGGCCCAGCCCCAGCGTTTCGCCTTCGCTTCGACGGGCAAGGTCATGAGCGGGCGCACGTCCGTGATGAAACAACGCCGCTGCACACGTCCAGGCTCGAAGCAGATGCTCTCGCCAAAGCTGCCCACCGCCGCCTGATCCCAGAATTGATTGTGCCCCCAGCCGATGAGGCAGAGCTGCGCATGCGATGCCGCGCACACGCCGCCGTAGCGGGCATGCACCATCTGGAAAACGAGTTCACGCCGCGACTTCGGCGGCAAACGCACCCACGCGAAGCCATGAAACCACTGCCCGTCATGCGGCAGTCGGCCCTTCTCCGCGCGGATGTGCCAGTTTTTCGAAATCTGCACCGGAATGCCCGTTGGTGTGCCATCCAGTTCGCAAAGCATCGGCGTGAATCCTGTGATTGGCAGATGCTTCTCCTGCGTGAACATCAATCGCGCCACCGTCGGCTCATCGGTGTCGTTGCGCAGCGTCACACGCCAGCGGTCGATGCGATCCAGATGCTCCTCGGGGTAATACGTGCCGCCCGCATTGCTCCACCGCTCCTCCGGCAGCGCCAGCCGATGACAACCCAGCGCCTCATCCCGCGTCACCGCCAGCTCCGACTCCACCACGGCCTTCGATTCACTCGCGAGCACCTCCAGCAACACACTGCGACTGCCGCTCACCTTTTTCCCGCCATGTCGCAGCTCGATCACTGACTCGTTTTCGCTCTCCAGACGAAACGCGAGCCTGTCCGGCCACACACTGATCTCCAGCCGCGCCGTGCCGTCGAACGGCTTACCTTCCGCATCCGCGAACGTCAGCCCCTCGATCACCACGCGCTGAAAAAAGCGACCGCTCTCCACGAAGCGCACCGGCTGCTGCCACTCGTCCTCCGGCTGCGTGTGCCCGTTGCAAACAAACCGCCGCCCCTCCGCAATCACCGCACACTCCCACTCGCCCTCCACCGGTCGCACGCGTCGCGTGTCGAAAAGCATCGTCTGCTTCCCAAACTGAAACCCGAGGATCTCCTCCTTCGTCCGCTCCGCTCGCTGAAACATCGTCGGCGGCTCATTCACCCACCAAAGCCCCGTTTGATTCTCCATCCGCGGCATCCAATCGACCAGCGACGGCTCGGCGGCGAGGGTGATTGAGGTGATAAGGCAAAGCGGAAGCAAAAACAGGCGTCGTGGCATGAGATTGGTTTGAATGCAAAACGCCCGCTTCGCCATTGGCAATGCGACGCATTCTCGATCACCCGCGGCGTTCCATGCGAGATGACTTGAGTGAAAAACCTTCGACTATTCCGGCAATTTTCCCGCCTTGTAAGCTACCAAGCCGTCACGGAGGCGTTTTTCTTCGTCAGGGCTGGTGGCGCGATCTATGGCCTGCTCCTGGCGCTGAATGGCTTCGCGGCGATTACCCTGGCGGAAGTGAAGCCTGGCGAGGTGCTCCAAAACTCGCGGGTGGTTGCCACGAGTGGCCTCATTGGCCTGCTTGGCACAGGTTTCGGCAAACTTGAGCAGTGCGGGGGACGGATTTTCTGCGTGAACAATGATCCAGACCAGCGAATTGGCAGACCCGCTGTTCTGCTTTTCATCCGTGAGGATCGACTCGCCGAGCTTGATGGCCTCGTTGTCCTCGCCTTTGGCGACGAGGAGTGTGAATTGCTGTTTGCGGATGACAGCCCTCCATTCCGTGTCATCGGCCGGCACGATGGAGTTCATCTGGTCGAGCAAAGCGTGCGCATCCGCCCAGTTCCGCGCCTTGATGGCGGGCTGGAATTTCCCAAACGCTTCATAGTAGGCCCCGCTGATCTTTCCGCGCACTTGATGAAGCCGCTTTTCCTTGGCGAGATCGAAAGTTCCGGCCAGCACTTGCTCGACCACGGTTTCGCTCAGGCCTTCCGGGTGGTCGATCCATGCGATGTTGCCGTCTTTGCCCACGAGAATGACGACGGGAATGCCATTCTGCCCGGCGGCTCTGAGCCACGGTTTCGCCACCGCTTCCTGCGAGTCGAGGGCGATACGATAGGTCATCTTGTTCGCCACCTTTTCGACAAACGCTCTGATTTTGCCGGTATCATCCTCCCACACGTTTTGGCCGATGACGACCAGCCCCTGGTCTTTGTATTTTTGGTGCAGATGCTCGATGTGTGGAATGGAGGCCACACAGGGGCCGCACCAGGTGGCCCAGAAGTCGAGAAGATAGGCTTTGCCCTTTTCCAACGTCTGCACGGGCTCCCCTTGAATCCATGAATGTGCCTTCAGTGCTGGAGCGGGATCGCCGGGGCCAAGCAGGGCCTTCGTGGCTGGCGGCGTGCCCGCCGATGACTTGCCAGTCAGGCTGGCAAGACGTTTGCGCACATTGTCTTTGTCGATGCTTGGATCATCGAGCGCCAGCATCTGCTGCCAGGCCCGTGTGGCGTCTGCCACCTTGCCCTGGCCTTCGTAGGCGCGGGCAAGGGCGCTGAGCGCTACGGGATTGCGGGCACCGCCGCTTTTGATCGCCTGCTGCACGAGGCTGATGACCAGTTCGTGGTCAATCGGATGCTTCTCAGGTGCTTTGAGGAGTTCGCTGGCAAGATGCGCCACGATGCTCTCCGATGCGGTGGGGGCGACTTCCTTTGCAAAGCGCTGGGCGTCCTGTTGTTCACCCAGTTGGAGCAGGGCTTTGACTTTCGTCGCGTAGTTCAGCGGTGCGCTTGCCGGGTCAGCCCGGTTCATTTCATCGAGCACGGCGAGCACCTCCCGCCAGCGGCTTGTGCGCAGGGCCTCTCCGAGCTTCACATCGAGTTCCGCAAAGGCAGCGTCCACCTGCTGCTGCCTCGCGGGGTCGAAGGTCCCGGCGAGCACGGCTGCCAGTGGTCCATCCACCCGCATGGGATGGCCGACCCAGGCGATGCTGCCTTTTCGGTCCACGAGAAAGGTCTGCGGGATGCCCTCGCGCCCTGACTTGTCGAGCCAGTGTTTTGCCATGAAGCCCTCGGCATCATCCGTCGCCACAGGGTGATTCCAGTCGGATGCTCGCTTCGCCACGAAATCCTTCACTGCCTTCGCCTCATCTTTGACCGCCACAGCGATGACGGTGAGGCCGCCCTTTTCGTGCTTTCGCTGGAGTTCGGCGAGATGCGGCATCGCCGCGATGCAAGGCGCGCACCAGGTGGCCCAAAACTCCACCACATAAACGCGACCGGTCTCAAAACTGCCAATCGGAGTTCCCGCAGCCCATTGTGATACCTTCAAAGGCGGTGCGGGATCACCGACTTTGAGTTGTGGTTCAGCGGCATGCAGCGCGGCCAGCGGCGCGAGCAGCAAGGAGGTTAGGAGTGTGCGCGTGGTGTTCATGGTGGCGAGTCTCATTGTGGCGTCTGTTTAGCTGCATGGAGCGGCTCGATGCGAATGTCGTCGAACCAAGATGCGACGGGTGTTTTGCTTTTTCCTCCTGGCTGGAGGCCGATGTCGTTCTTCGGCACATCACCGCAGAGCGTGGTGTAGGTGAGAGCCGGTTTGCCATCCAGCGTGACCCGCAACTCTTTGCCGCGCAGTTCAACGGCGATGTTGTGCCACACGTCAGGCGCGATTTGGAGCTTCTCCGTCTTCGCGTAGAAGAACTTGCGGTTCCAGATGCCCTTGGCCTTCAGCGCAGCGGCTTCAGGCGAGCCTTTCGGGTGCAAAACGTCGTTGTCCCAAGCGGTGATGCCGTCGGGGCGGATGTGCAGGCCCGCTACATTGAAATCTCGCTCCACGATGGGATTCGGCCCGCCGATGCTGATGCCGATCTGGCCCTCGGCAGCCATTTTGAAGCGACAGTGGAGCCGAATATCGTTCCCGCTGATGGCCCGGCGCAGTCCAGGCGGATGTTTCTCCTCTGGGAAACACTGCCCACGCAACGCCCCGTCAACGATCTGCCACCACTCAGGCCGCGCGTCCTTGCCACTCACAGTCTTGCCGAGCGGATGTTTGGCATCGATGCTGGTAGCGAGAAAGCCATAGGGCCGCCAGTTGTCCGTCAAATTGCCCACATCGGAGAAGTCGTCGGTCCACGATGAAGGGGGCGGAGCCTCCTCGGTAGCATTCAAGACCGTGATGGCAAGGAGTAAGAGGATAGGAATAAGTGTCTGCATGATTCGTTTCGCTTGGTCGTCCGTTCGTTGGTTCATCATCGCAGGACGTTGGAGGGTCCAAAATTTGTCTGTGCTTTTTGTCGAAAACTGTAAATCGACCATGCAAGCCAAGTGATCGTCAGAGTTGCCAGCGGGAGCCCAATCAGCATGCTGAAATGGAGCTGATTTTCCTCCCATTGGCCCGAAGCGAGCCAGGTCTGGCGCATGAAAAGGGCCAGCACCAGAGTAGCTGCCCAGAGCGAGGCGAAATGTGCCAATAACACTACTCGATATCTGGATGGTCGGTGCCAGATCACCGCAGTGGACACCAGCACGATTCCGGCGCAGGCCGCCAAGAATCCGAAGACGACTGCCTCGGGTGTCTCGTGGCTGACCAAGCCCAATAAGCCGACGGAGAAAGCCGGAAAGAACCCTCCGGCAACGATCACGCCTGCGATGGTTCTGCGAAACTGAGGCGTTCCCGTCTCCAGATGCGCATGTTCCTCGGAGATGAGACCATCCGACTTGCGGATTTGGTGGCGCCTATGCTTGATCCACAGACCCAACGGCCAAGCAAGCAACCCCGTCATCACCGGGGTTCCAACGCAAAGCAGGACGGCGAAGCCCGGCTTCATGGCCGCGAGGACTCCCACCATTAACCCCGACACGATGCAGACGGCCGTCATCCACATGAATGCGCGTCCCATGAATCTTCCTTCTCCGGCGGACCGGGCATCATCCACATACCCCTTCATGATATTCCAGAGTCCCACGGTGACTCCAGCCATAGCCACAAATGGTGCCATCATGCCACCCGCCGAGTGGCTGGCTGTAGCCTTGGCCAGACTACCTCCAGCGGTCGCCGCGGCCGCCGGTGCCGGAATGGATGCCACCGCCCCGAGCACTGCTAGTGTAAAAATCCCGCCCGGCGCAGAACGGCGCAACATGGCCCCGAGTGACCGCTCCACTCGCTCCGCGAGCAACGCACGTCCGCGTGAGAGCCGCTGCTTCACCGCGTCCTCAGATATTCCGATCGCCTCCGCCACGGACGCCACCGACTCGTTCTGCCGATAAAAGAGCACCATGGGCTCGCGATACAGCGGTGGCAGATCCTGCAACTGACGCAGCAGAATCGCACGCTCTTCACTGTCGATGGCATGATCAGCAGGCGTGGCGGCTTCGACCTGCACCTCCTCGCCGCTTGCCTCGCCAGCCAGTGCCGTCGGTGTGCGATCATCTCGACGTATAGAGCTGTTCGCTATGTTTCGTGCGATACCGCAGACCCATGACCTGAAACTCCCCGGCTCCTTCAACTCGCCCAGTTGCCGCCACGCGCCCACAAACGCCTCCTGCGCGATGTCCTCGCTGCGATGCAGATCCCCACAAGCTCCGAGAGCCACGGAGCAGACGAGCGACTGGTGCCGCTCAACCAACCGGCCAAACGCCGCTGCAACGCCTGCGCGAGATTGTTCTACAAGATCGGCATCTGAGACGTCAGGGGGATTCATCATCTGAGTGTTCATGGCTGCCGATGAGTGGTCGAAACGGCCATCAAGGTGACAAGATTTTTGACTTCTAGTTCACCGTGCCCTCCAAGGAAGCCTTTAATCCGCTCCCATCCACCGCACCGCGTTTTCCATCACCCGCAGCGTCTCGGCTTGCTGGAAGATGGGATAGGTTTCGTGGCCGGGGCGAAAGTAGAAGACGTGGCCCTGGCCGACGGTCCACACGCAGCCGCTGCGGAAGTGCTCGCCTTTGTCCCACTTTTCCTCGAACACGACTTCATCCGGCGTCGGCACGTGGAAGGGCTCGCCATACATCTCCGTGCGCGGGATGTCCCACTGCGCGGGCAAACCTGCGGCGATGGGATGCTGCGGCAGCAGCGTGGTGACGTGCGATGGCATGCCGTCGTTGCGATACGCGGGAAACACGCACTGCGGCAGCGTGAGCCGCCACACGGCGCCCTCGACCTTCTCAACATATGGCGTGATGCGCGACGCTCGGCCGATGAGCTTGTAATACGGCGCTTCATTGACGAACTCCCACTTCGCCGTCGCCCGCTCCGCCTCCGGCACCTGCTTCAGCGCGTCGGCCTTCGCCCGCTCCTGCATGAGCCGCACAAACGGCTTCGCCCAATGCGCCGAGTGCAGGCCGATGAAGCCCAGCTTGCCTTCCTTCACCCGTTTCACCACGGCCTCGGCCCGTGCATCGTTTTGCTCCTTCGCACGGCGATGACTCCAAAAGATGAGCACGTCCGTCGCATCGAGCGCGGCATCGCTCAGGCCTTGATCCGCCTCGTCGAGCTTCGCGGTCTTCACCGCGAGCCTCGGTAGCTTCGCCAGATGCGCCGCGAGCATCTCGCCGAGAAACTTTTCGCCATAGCCCTGCTTTTGCTCCGGCTGCTGCTCATCCCACACGAGCACGCGGATGGGCTCAGCGGCGTGAAGATGGACCGCTGCCAGAAAAAGGGCGAGGATGTGGTGTCTCATGGTTTTGAGCCATCGAAGCTCTCGAACGCGATGCCAATGCATTTTGCAAAGCGGATACTCAGGGCGAAACAGTCAGAGGCGTCTTACGGGCTTTGAGCCTCAAGGGATTCGCAGGCTTGGGTGGATGCGTTGCCACGATGTTCTTCGTGTCAGCGAGGATTTGTTCCAGCATCCGTAGCTTCTCCCCAACTGGCAAAGCAGCCAGTTCCTTCCTTCGCTCACGTTTGCGGTCGATCATGTCGTTGAGAAGCGGGTTCATGGTTCGAGATAGGTGCTTTGGAACTTCTGCCACAGTGGCATCAACTCATGTCTCTGTAGAATGCTTTCAAACACTGTCGCATCAATGACCTCAGCCTCCAGAAAACGAACCAGCCGGTCATAGTCCTTTGCGCGCCCCACTTGCAGACAGATGGCCGCGAGATGCTCCGCAGTGAAGACACGAGTATCGATGCCGTTCACATCTCGCCTCACAGACTTCTCCAATGCTTCCTCGACGAGAGGCGTGGTGGGCGGCACAAACTCCACGGCCCAGCCTTCGATGACGATGAACTGACCGCTCGGCTGATAGCCACGGCTCATGAGATAGGAATAGATCGGTCCCAGTGTCAGGAGTGAGCTTCCTTCCCCGGTGGGCAGCGTCACAAACACATCCAGATCCTTCGTGGCAAAAGGCTCCAGCCAGAAAATCGCCCCCACCGCTCCGCCAATGGCATAGTGGCCGATGACTCCATCGGCTTCCATCTGGTTGAGGAGGGCGAATATCTTATCCATCTCCGAGAGGCACAGGTTCGGGCTTCATCACGAATACATTTATACGACAGCGATGGATCGGAGACAAGGCTCCGCTTGCGGACGATTGCGTCCGGTATTCCATCTCTTTGAGAGCTCGCTACTTCTTTGGCTGCACCTCTCCCGTGCTCTGAAACTGCTGCCAATCCTTCGCATAGTCGGCATTGAGCAGCCAGGAGGCGGTGGATTTGTCGCCGGTGAATTCGGCGAAAGGCGCGGTGAGGAGCTTTTGATAGCCGCCGGGCTTCGTCTGCCAGTTTTGGCCGAGGTGACCGCTTTCAAGCGTGAGGGCGTTGAACTTCACGGGGCCGCTCTTCGCATCGGCATCGGCCGGAACGCGGGCGGTGAAAGTGTGGCGCAGGAAACTCAACACGAGCGGCCAGGTCTTCTCGCCGGGGCCGTGGCCGGTCTTGGGCTCGACGGCGATGTTCCACAGAGCGTGATGGTTTTTTCGCAGGGCGGGCACGACGGCGAGGTTTTCGTCTTTGGAAGGTCGCGCGAGAAAAGGATCGTCCTCGCCGAAGATGACGAGACCGGGAACTTGTGCGGCTCCGGGTTGGTAAACTTGAAACGTGGTGCCTGGACGCATCGAAACCCAGCCCCACACGCGATCAGGCACATACGACGTGAAAATGGCGGAGAAGCCGGTGCCGTTGGAGTGGCCGTAAAGAAAGAGCGGCGCGTGCTGAAGCTCGGGATGAGCGCTCTTTTTGCCAAACTGCCGCAAGTGCTCGAAAAGCAGGCTTTGAGGCCAAAAGCCTCGCTGCATCGGATTGCCGGTGAACTTGAACAAGGCGAGCCCCAACTCCTGCGCGAGCTTTCGCAGGTCGGCACGCTTGAAGAGACCTTCGCCGCTGCCGTGGCCGGACATCACGACGATGCCGCGAGCGGTTTGGAGGTCCTTCGGCAGCCAAAGATCAAAGCGCACCTCCTCGCGCCGGCCTTCGCCTTTTTGCTTCACGGCCTCGCGCCACTGCGCCTCGCTCACTTTCCAGTCCCAGTTGCGGCTCACGACCTGCTGCGGGTCCGGCGTGCCCCACTTCGCCTCGTCGAGCACACCGTTCCAGCTCCTCGTGTCCTTCGTTTGCACGTTCGCGCTCACCCAGCCGAGGCTGTGGCATTCAGGAAGCTGCGCAAAATCACTCCACTCCGTTCCATCGTTCGTTTGGCGAGGCTCGGTCCATTGCTTCGCGAGCCACGGCAGCACCTTTTCGGCCCATTTCGAGCCATGAACACGCAAGCCCTCGCCGCTGAAGTGGACGCCCTTGCCATCGCGTTCGCGGAGTTTGCCTTTCAGCGCATCGGAGTCGGGACCTTCGAAGGCGAGACCATCCTTCCAAAGCGAGGCCTGCGCCGCACGGATGTCGTCGCTGCCTTCATCGCCCGGCACGTGATAACTCGCCTGCGCCACAAACCACGGCGCGCTCCAGCCGATGTCGCGTCGCGAATCGCGGAGGATCTTCTCCAAGCACTCGCGGTAAAGCTTTCCCGACAGTGTGCGCGTCGTGTCCTTCTGATTCGCATCGCTCTCGCCCTGATGCCAGAGCACCGCGCGAAAGCCCAGCGGCCCCGCCGACTTCATCCGTGCGATGAAAGCCTCATACGCCGCGCCTTTGCTGGCCCACTGGCCATTCGGAAGCTGCTCCACGCGACTCACGAGCGTCGGCGGATTCGGAAACGTCGCCCCTTTCGGCAACCACTCGCGCACACTCGTCGCACCAATGCCACACGCGAGGATGCCCACGGGCACGTTTTCCTTCGCCACCACCGCATCCGCGAACGCCGGCACCAAACTGCCGCCACCACCACTCGCGCCCGGCTGCGGATCATCCGCGATGCGCCACGCCTTCCCATCGAACGACGCCACGCGCCGCGTCTTCGTCATCTGCTTTTCCTGGCCGTGATTCGCCGAGTTCGACTGCCCCGCGATCACAAACACCTCGCCAATGCCCACATGCGCCACACTGCCGAGCGCGAGTTGTTTCCCACCC
Source organism: Prosthecobacter sp. (assembly GCF_014879935.1). Taxonomy (GTDB): domain Bacteria; phylum Verrucomicrobiota; class Verrucomicrobiia; order Verrucomicrobiales; family Verrucomicrobiaceae; genus Prosthecobacter. The sequence goes on along the minus strand of NZ_JACSRD010000163.1, from coordinate 105,011 downwards.
TGCGAAAGCCGCACCTCCAACCTCCACCAACCACCCGCCGGCGCTTCGACCGCGCCCGACAGCTTCTTCCCAGAAACGGAGCCACCCACACGCTGCCACGAAGTCTGATCCTTCTCACCCACCACCCGCGCTTCCATCGTGATGTCTGGCAAAGACACGGCCTCCGACAACTCACCCGCAATGCGTATCAAGCCTTTCCCCGGACTGCTCCGCTGCACGACCTGATAATCGAGTGGCGAGGTCAAAGTGAGATCAACAGCATGCAATGCGGAAGTGGCGACGAGGAGAAATGCGAGAAGACGTTTCATTGAAATCAATAGGCAGGAGAATGGGGGCAGAAGAATTAATTCAGGGACATTCTCCTGCCCCCATTCTTCTGCCTACTAAATCAGGGTTCACCACGCATCGCTACGGAACGGCGAGGCAGGCAGCCCCGCGTCGTTCACGAGATTTGCCTTCGGATCGTCTTTCCAGGCGTAGCGCACGGCGACGGGTGTTTTCACCTCCGGTGAGGTGACGATGACTTTTTCGCCGTCGATCTTTGCGATGGCGGGATGGAAGGTTTGGTCGGCTCCGGCGAGTTCGAAGCCTTCGATCTGGCCTGCGCGGGCTTTCAGGCCCTCCGCGTGCTCGAAGGTGCAAACCGCAGCCCCGTTCTCAAACTGCTGCGCCTTTGGCAAAGGGCCGCTCCACGCGATGTTTTGGCCGTAAACCTTCGCCAGCGCCCACAGGCCGAGGCGGCGGCCGACTTCTTGTTTGTTTTGCGGATGAATGTCCTTCGGGTCGCCGAGATCGAGGCAGATCGCCATGCCGGTTTGCGGCACGGCGAGCGTCTTGAGCATGGATTCACGCACCTCGCACCAGCCGAGGAAGCGTTCGTTGTGGAAGTTCGGCAGTTGCACCCAGGCGAACGGAAAATCGCCCTGCGCCCAATGCTCGCGCCAGTCTTTGACGAGCATCGGAAGCTGCTCGGCGTAAAACTTGCCGCCCTCGATGGTGAAGGCGTTCGACTCGCCCTGATACCAGATCGCGCCCTTGATCGCGTAACCGGCCAGCGGGGCGATTTTGCCATTGAAGAGGTTCCCCGGAGCCCGCGAGCGCGGATCAGGACTCGGCGCGGGTTTCGGCGGCACGGGCTTGTTCTCCGCCTTGGCCTTGTCGGCCAGTTTTTGCCAGCCTTCGAGCTGTCGCGCATACAGCTCCTTCGCACGCTGCGGCGTCCAGGTTTTCATCGACGCATCCATCGCTGTGAAAGGCTTCGCCATCTCCGGATGCGTGCGTTGCGACTTCGGGCTGATCCAGTTTTGGATCGGCGTGCCGCCCACGGCGGACACGAGCAAACCCACCGGCTGCTTCAGCTCGCGATGCAGATGCCGGCCAAAGAAATACGCCGTGGCGCTGAAGTTGGCGAGATTCTCCGGCGTGGTCAGCTTCCACTCACCGCGCGGCTTCAAGCTGCTCTCCCCCGCTCCGCCGGATGACTCCACAAACATGCGGAGCTGCGGCGCATTGGCGGTGGCCTGCTCATCCTTGAAGGCACGCAACCTGCCGACCGTCCACGCCATGTTTGACTGCCCCGAGCACAGCCACACCTCGCCGATGAGCACGTCCTGGATCGTGATCGTGTTTTTGCCCTTCACCGTCATCGTGGTGCTCTCGCCGGACTTCAGCGGATCGAGCTTCACGCGCCACTCGCCCTTGTCGTCCGCCTTCACCGACTTCGTCTGGCCCGCGATCGAAACACTCACGTCCTCCCCCGCAGCCGCCCAACCCCAAACCGGCACCGCCGCATCAGCCTGGAGAGTCATGTGATCCGAAAACGTCGCAGGCAGCGACACATCGGCATGCGCGGTGGCGGTGATAAGGAGGGTGAGGGCAAGCAAGGAGCGTTTCATGAGCAAGGAAGCTCATACGCTGGCAGAAGGTCGAATGATTCGAGTGCTCGAATGCGATGCAAAGCCGCTGCCCTCACAGCAGCCGCTCCTAAGCTGCCAATCTTCTTCAACTCCAGCAGCCAGAGAGTCCCACCTGAGACTCGGGAGACATTGCCGCAGCGCTCTTGGCGGATTTGCCGAGTCGAGGAGGTTCCGGGCAAGGGCATCTTCGGGAATACCCCTCTGCTTGCCTAACCCCTGACCACCCGCTAGCATCCGTGCTCATGATACGCGCCGTTCTCGATACCAATGTCCTGCTCGCCGCCCTGCGGTCGAGGCAAGGCGCATCGTTCGAGATCATCTCTCGCTATCGTCAGGGCGAGTTTTCGCTGCTCGTGAGCAACACCGTCCTCTCCGAGTATGACGAGGTTCTCAAGCGCGAGGGGCCGTCGTTTGGCATCACCACCGCCATCGTGAACCGCTACCTGGACGCCCTCTGTGCCGGAGCCGATGCTTTCCCCACCTCCAGCTTTTGGAAACCTTCCCTGCCTGATGCCGACGACGAGGCCTTTGCTCAACTGGCACTCGAAGCCAAAGTCGGCTATCTTGTGACGTTCAATCAACGCCACTTTCCCGCCGAGCGCCTGCCTGCCGTCAAAGTCGTCTCGCCCAAAGAGTTTCTCCACGTCCTTCAATCCATCGTCCCATGACCATTCAAGCCAACATCCCCGACTTTCTCATCCGTCAGGCCGCCGATGTCGCTCAGCGTGAAGGCACCAGCGTGGACTCCATCATCGCCATCGCTCTCTCCTCCCAAGTCTCCGTCTGGCAGGTCCGCGACAGCGTCGAGAAACGCGCCAACCGGGGCAGCCTCTCCGATTTGGATGCCATCCTCACCGCCGTGCCGGATGTGCCGCCGATGGCGGGGGATGAGAAGTGAGGCCAGCCCACCTGGAATTCGGGAGAAATTGCGCTAGCCACCAGCAGAGCAAACCGGGCTTGTTCGGGCAAAGATGTTTTTCGAGGCCGCACTAAAGCGGTTAAATTGAGAGACAGCCGCACTGATGTGCTTCAACATGTAACGTGGACCACAAAGACGCCTATATCTGCTACAACAGCAATGATCTCGACTGGGTAAAGCGGCTCGCTGAGCAGCTTGAGTCTGAGACGATTGATGGCATCAAAACATCCCGAACACTGAATGTCTTTTTCGACCGCTGGGACATGGGGCCGGGTGACAGCCTCATTGACAAGATGAATGAGGGCATGTCGAAAGCGAGGCATGTTGTTTGCATCCTGTCGCCTGAGTTTCTAGCCGCTGACTGGCCGCGCTTTGAGTGGAAACACATCGTAGCCTCCAATCCAAACAATGTCGGCGGGCGGATAATTCCGATTCTCCTTAGAGACAAAGGCTTGGACGGAATCGCAAGGCTCAACCTACCCGCCCCTTTTCGAGACCTGAAATACATCGATTTCCGCAAGGCATCGGACTTCAGGGTGGGGTTTACCGATCTGGTTCGGAAAATCCGAAACATGCCTCCTGAGCGAGGAAGAAGGCTGCCTCCGCTGGCTGGAAACAGCCCTGCAGTTGTGCCAAGACCAACCCAGCCGGAAATGTCCTGGCTTCCCGACTCACTGCCTGAGTTCATCTTCTCAAATCTCCTTACAGTTGGACACATGCCGACTCAGATTTGGACCGCAAACACGCCATACAGGGAGGACTCAAAGAGAGGTATATGGGACAAGGTGGATAACAGCCAAGCATTCATCCTTCGCGCAGGAAAGCTCTATACCTTCACCAACCTTTTGGATGAAAACGAGCCACTGCGAGAGGTGGTTGATTGCAGCACAATCAAGCCAGAGTCGCGCAATGACTGGTTTCTCGATCCAGACCGTGAACGATGGCTGGTCGCCTTGCTCAACAGCAGTCTCACCAGAAGCCTCCGCCAAAAGTGGATCAAGACAGATGGGAAAGGGCGATTTTACTTTGCTCCTGCTAAAGGGGGCAATGATCGTATCTGGCCGATGCCTACGGGCAAAGGGCGAACAGTCGCAAAGCGAATCAGGCCAAAAGGTGGTGATTCGGAGTTTTGGGTTCACCACGGCGCTAGATTGCGGTTTCGGCTTCTAGGCCAGAAGGTCTTTCTGCTGATTGTGCCGCTTTACCTTTTCACTGAGGATGGACAAACAACTATTGGCGGCAAGGCGGCGGGCAAATTGTCGCACATGTGGATGAGTAAACAGCAGAACCCCGACATTTTTAGAGATGTTCTGTTTTGGACTTATGTTTTAGGCAACGGGGAGCAACTCGCAAAAATCGAGACAGGCTCAGCACCTATCCAGATTGAGGCGGTCCCGGCGGCAGCACGAATGCAAATCGGCGTCGCCTATGACCGCGTGGACTTCCGCACTTTGTTTAACTTCAAGGATTCGGAGCTAGAGGACGCGGCCAACAATCTGAAGGAGTCGAGTGATTTTAACGAGGAGGATGCCGACAATGAAGAAGAATAGCAGACGGCCTCGCCCAGTCCCACTAGACAAGCGTCTTGAGGGGTTAACACCCACGTTTCAATGCTTCCATGTAGAGGAGCCAAAGCTCGTGTTCGGAGGAGGTAACTTGTCGGTTGACCCCAAGTCGGGACTGGAATCCTACGGCCCGTATGATGCGGATAAAACTGGCGTTAAAACCATTAACATCGGCATCATCGGAACTGGTGAAGGCATCGGAGAGTTCCAGGGTTTTCTGGACCTTGCGAGGGAAACGGTCTCACCGGGAATGAACACTCGGGGGAAAACCTTGGACCCTCACACTCATCCAGATTTTCCGGGCTGGGCCGACGGTAGAACCTTCGGAGCTAGTTTTGTTTGTAGCAGCTCCACGTATCAGAGAAGCATTCACCTCGAATACTTCATGAACGCCATCAAGACAGCCAAGGAGGAGGCTAAAATCAAAGAGGTTGTGCGCCTGGTGATGAAGGAGATTGAAGCTCTCAACAACTTGGAACCAGCTCCACAAGTCATCGTTGTCGTGCTGCCTCCAGAAGTTGAGAGCCAGATAGCCCATGTTGGGGCTGCAATGTCTAAGCGTCGTGTCGTGTTGAGTCCCAAAGAGAGATTCCTGAAGAGCCTCAAAGCTGACACCGATAAAGGTCAGATGACATTAGATTTCGGTCTTGATGTCGAAGATGAAGGCCAAACAACAAGCGGGTTTTGGAATTTCCACCATGCATTTAAGGCACACGCCATGAAGTTTTCCGCTCCAACACAACTGGTTTGGCAAACAACCCTTCACGAACAGAATCAGGCTTCGGTATCTTGGAACCTTTTGACGGCCCTCTACTACAAGGCTGGAAATAGCCCTTGGCGTCTCCAGATGCTGCCAGACACCACATGCTACGTCGGCGTGTCTTTCTTCAAGGAACGCCCCTTTGGAAGGGCCGACATGCACACAAGCCTCGCTCAAGTTTTTGGCGCGGGAGAAGGTATTGTCTTGCAGGGGGACAAGGCCGTTTTCGACAAGTCAAAAGGCGATCCCAGTCCCCACCTCACAGAAGCAGGCGCGGAGTCTCTGCTCAAACAAGCCCTGGAGAAGTATGCTTTGCAGCACGGCGTCCCACCGACCCGCGTTGTGATTCACAAAAGTTCGAGATACTGGCCCGAGGAGCTGGCTGGTTTTCGGAAGGCAGCTCAAGGCATCTTCCGGCACGATTTTTTAGCTTTTGGAGATTTGGATACTCGATTCATGCGAGCGGGGCGGCGGCCCATTGTCAGAGGCACTGTGATCGTATTGGGCAAAGGAAACTACCTTGTTTATACGAATGGTTACATCCCCTATCTGCGGTCTTACCCCAGCAAGCGAATCCCTTGCCCACTGGAGATTATCGAGCATCACGGAGACTCCCCGCCTTTGCTAGTTTGCTCGGAAATACTTTCACTGACCAAGCTGAACTGGAACAGCTGTTGGTTTGGCAGCAGCTCGCCGATCACCATGCGGTTTGCACGGGATGTTGGGAGGGTAATGGCGGAGCTTCCTAACGATGGATCAGTCATTCCGAAGACAAAGTATCGCTATTACATGTGAGCGAGAGGACATCAGCACCATGACCGAAGAACTCTCCATCCTCCGAGACATCACGACCCGATTGGATGCGGCGGGTATCGATTACATGCTCACTGGTTCCGTGGCGCTCGCCTGCCATGCCCAGCCGCGCATGACGCGCGACATTGATCTGGTTGTCGCCTTTTACCTCAAAGATGCAGCCCGCATCACCTCGGTGCTCGGCACTGAATACTACGTCTCACCCGAGGCAGCGCTGGAGGCGGTGCTGCATCAGAGCAGCTTCAATGCGATCCACGAGGCGACCCTGATCAAGGTGGACTTCATGGTGCGGAAGCGGGAAGATTATCGACTGCATGAGTTTACCCGGCGGGTTCGACTGAAACTGGCGGATTTTGAACTGTGGGTGGTGAGCAAGGAAGACCTCATCCTCTCCAAGCTGGAATGGGCGCGGGAGTCGCACTCGGAACGGCAGTTCGCGGACGTGGAGAACCTGATTGCCAGCGGCTGTGATGAGGCGTATCTACGCAGATGGTCAGCCGCATTGAACCTGACAGATATGCTGACACGGGTTTTGCCGTGAAAGACACGCCGCCGGAGATCAACCGGCGGCTCTTTGACGCCATGATGCGCAGGACGCCGGAGGAGCGGCTGATGATGAGCCTCGACATGATGGCGACGGCAAGGGAGCTGGTCATGCAGGGCATCCAGCGAGAAGCAGGCGCGGTCTCAGACATCGAGATGAAGCGTCGTGCCTTTCAACGCCTTCATGGCGAGCCCTGTCCTTGGTAGGGCCTCATTTGCCGGAAAAAGTTTCGATCTCAATTCAGCAGCAGATGAAACACCCGCAGCGCGGTCTTGGATGAGGTCTTCGAGGCGACGAGGCGGACCCTCGCGGTGTGCGGGCCGGGCTTGAGCTGGTCATCGAGGATCAAGGCCCACGGAAGATGCAGGCCGCTGCTCCAGTGCGTCAGTGTGTCGAGCGTGCGAGGCGCGCCGCCATCCACGCTGAACTCGATCTGCCCGGCATCGGGGCCGGAGGCGATGAAAAGACCGCAGCCGGTGCCTTCGAAGCTGAACTCGAACTCCGCGCCCGGCTCGGTGCCGACGAGCGCAGGCACGTTCACAAAGCCCTCGCGCACACCGATTTTTTTGCCGTTGGGCTGCTTGTCGTCGTCGGCAGGTTTCCACGACGGCACGAGCGTGAAGCCTTGGATGATTTTTGCCTGCGCAATGTCGCCGAGACGGCCTTTGGCGTAGCTTTGAGCATCGAGCGGCGCGGGCAGCGGATGCTCTTTCACGGATGCGGCGATGGGTTTGGCAAAAGCGGCGTCGAGCATGCGGGCGACGCTGTTGGCGTAGAGCTGATGACCGAACGGCGAGGGATGCAGGCCTTTGAAATCGTCCGCCCAGGTGAACTCGCCCGCGTCGATGCGGTCAGTGACTTCACGCGCGAGGTTGAACGACGGATTGCCATACGCCACGGCCACACGCTCGTGCTGGGCGATGGACGCGGGCACCTTGCCAGTGTGGTAGTCATCCATGTGCGGTGGCATGACGAAGTGAAGCTGGATGATGTCCGTCAGCGGGCTCACCATGCGCATGTGACGCACCACGCCCTCCATGCCGCGCAGCATGAGATCGGGATGCTGCGGGATGTTTGAGCTGTCATTCACCGCCGCCTCGACGAAGAGCAAATCCACCGGCCCTTTCGCCAACACATCGCGCTCCAAACGGAACGCATGTGGCACGGAGCCCATGGAGCCGATGCCCGCATTGATGAACTCGAACTTCGTGTCCGGGAACTTCTTCGTGAGGTAATCGCAGGTGTGCTGCCGCCACGCACCGCCCGCCGTGATCGAGCCCCCAAAGAAAATGACGCGACCGGTTTTCTCCTGCGTGAACTTGCGCTGACAATTCGCCAATCCATCGCGCAGCTCGAAGTAATCGTGACCCTTCGGCAGCTTCGCGGGATCGTATTTGGGCTCGGCGGAGGCGAAGCCGGTCAGCAGGAGCAGAAGAGCAAAGAGAGGCTTCATCGGGGTCATTTGAGGGGTTTCAGCTTCCACTTCGCGGCATACAAATCACTCGAACCGGATTTGGTCACTTCGTGAGTGCCAAAGGTGGCAGGTGTGGAGAGTGCGCCGGCGATGATGAGTTCATCCGGAGCGCGGAAAGTGATGGGGTAAGCGCTGTCGTTGAGCTTGCCACCGGCCTGTTGCACCCACAGGAGGCCGCCTTTGACATCAAACGCCGCGACGAAGATGTCGCCGCTGCCTCGGGTGGCGAGCGCGTGACCGGCCAGCACGGTGTCTTGATTGAAATCGCCGCACACAAAGGCCGTGCCGTGATCATCGGTGGTCACGCCGAGGCAGTAATCGGTGCCCGGGCCATGCATGTGCTTCGCCCACTGGACCTGGCCCGCAGCATCGAGATGCACAATCAGACCTTCGTAATCTTTTTCGGTGCCGGCTTGAAACGTCTGGCCTGCCACACTCACGCTGCCCTTGAACATACCTGCGCCCCAGACGCGACCCTGCGAATCGCACGCGATCTCGTGGTAAATGGCGGTCGTGGTGCCCGGGATTAGGTTCACCCATTCGCCCTCGCCTTCCGGAGTGAGCTTCAGCACGAGCGCGGCGCTCGTTTTGGATTCGATGGCAACTTTGCCAAAGGTGCCTGCGCCCGAAGCACTGCCACCGAGGTAGATGTGGTCCTTCCCATCAATCGCGATGCCGTGCCCGCTGCCCGAGACCTTGCCGGAAGGCGTGCGATGCCAGATCTCGCGACCTTCCGCGTCATACTTCGTGCAGAAAAACTGTCCGCCGATCGCGCCCGTGATGACCACATGCCCCTTCGAGTCAATGGCGATGCCGTGTCCGTAATCGGAACCCTCGCCGCCCTTCACACGCACCCACAGCAGCTTGCCATCCGGCGCGAATTTCGCGGTGAAGGCATCATAGCTGCCTGCATTCGGCACCTTCTCGCCATTCGCCATCGCGTCCGTGCTTTCGAAGTGGCCGGTAACATACGCGTTCCCCGCCGCATCCGTGATGACGCCATACGCGCGATCCGTCTTGCTGCCGCCGAATCCGCTCACCCACAGCGGCTTGCCCGCAGCATCGAGCTTCGTCAGGCACATGTCCATCTCACCGGCCGTTTTGTGCTGTTGATCGCCAAACATCGCATCCCCCACGCACTCGGACGCCAGAAACACATTCCCAGCACGATCCGTCGTCACCGCCCTCGTCTTGTCATGCCCACCACCGCCGCCGCTGAAGACCCATTCGCAGGATGGAGGCTCTACGGCGTGGAGCGTGGAAATGAGGGCGAGAATACAAAGAGGCTGTTTGAATGATGACGGCATAAGGCGGTGTGAAGTTGGGCAAACAGGATTACGCCTGAATTCGAAGACCTTTGCGACCTGCCTTTCTGCGCGGCTACTGAGCCTGCTTCATTTGAGAAGTGCCGCGTGCAACTTTGAGTGGAAATGCGATACATCGCCGATTCCATGAAATCCCTGCTACTGCTTCTTTTCGTTCCCTCATTCCTCTCTGCCGCCGAGCTTAAAACGACCAACAACGGCGTCGAGATCGCAGCAGGCAGTTTGGGGAGCTTTTTACTGATGTATCCAGAGTTTGAGCCAGCTCACAAAATCATCGAAGTGAAGGCGAGCGGGACGCAGGCCAGTGTGAAGTATGAAGGTGGACCGCAGTGCGATGTTTCACTGGCCAAGGATGAGGTCGGAGTGAGTTTTCGCGGTGTTTCAGCCGATGTGAAGTCGTGGAAGATGACGACGCTCATCGACATTGGCTTCGCGAAAGGCGGCTCGTGGCAGATCGCAGACAAAAACGGCGTTTTTCCGGCGGAGAAGGCTTCGCCGCCGCACATCGCGAGTTTGAACGGAACGACGTTTTTGGTGAAAAATGCCCAAGGGCAGAGTTTGAGCTTCCTGACACCGGATTATGCGTTTCAGCAGCTCACGGACAATCGGGAGTGGAACTGGGCGGTGTATCACTGGCAGTTCATCGTTCCGTGGATGGCGGATCGCGCCGCGACGAAGATCAAGGTGACGTCGGATCTGGCCTCCGTGACGAAACTGATCGATCCGTTCGGTCAGAGCCTGAAGGATGCGTTTCCGAACAAGCTGAAGAGCCTCGAAGAATTGAAAGCCGATGTGGAAGCAGACAAGGCCTACTACGCGGGCATTGAGACGCCGAAGCTGGATCGCATTGGAGGATTGCCGGGCAGTGGGGAAGCGCTGGGGCTGAAGAAGACCGGCTTCTTCCATGTGGAGCAGAAGAGCGGCAAATCGTGGCTAGTCGATCCGGATGGGAATGCCTTCTTCCACCTCGGCGTGTGCGGTTTCGCGCCGAATGACGACTACACCTATGTGAAAGGCCGCGAGGGCATCTACGAGTGGCTGCCGAAGCTGGACAGCGAATACGCATCGGCCTTCCGCGAGGGCAATTCGGACCATTTTTCGTTCTACATCGCGAACACGATCAAGAAGTTCGGCACGGCGTATGATTTCGAAGCGCACGCGGCACGGATGATTGAGCGAGTGAAGAAGTGGGGCTTCAATTCGATTGGTGCGTTCAGTCCGGTGCCGGAGAAGGCGGCGTTTCCGTATGTGGCGCATCTGCCGACCAACGAATGGGAAGGCGTGCCGCGAATCCCCGGTGCGCATGAGGTGTGGGACCCGTTTGATGCGGCCACGACGGCAAAGATCGCGGAGGACATCGCCCGCGAGGTGCCTGCGCGAGCGAACGATCCGCTCTTGATTGGCTGGTTCATCGTCAATGAGCCGCGCTTTGATGAGTTGCCGCGCGTGATCCCATCGCTGGATGGCAAGCACGCGTGCAAGCGAAAGCTGGTGGCCGCTTTGAAGGCGAAATACAGCACCGTGGAAGCTTTCAACACCGCGTGGCAGGCGAAAGCGGCCTCGTTTGATGAACTCATCGGCTCCGGGCTCGCGGTGACGACGGACACGGCGAAGGCAGACGTGAAGGCGTTTGTCGGCGTGTTTCTTGAAACTTACTTCACGCAGATCGAGAAGGTATTTCGCCAGCATGACGCGAATCATCTGCTCATCGGCAGCCGTCTTCAACCGATCACGATCGAGGACGAGCAACTCTGCCGCATTATGGGCCAGCATCTCGATGTGGTGAGCTACAACTACTACACCTTCGGCGTCGATACGGCGGCGCTGAAACGCTACCACGAGTGGACCGGTGGCAAGCCGATGATGTTGAGCGAGTTCTTCTGGGCCTCGCCGAAGGACAGCGGGCTCATCGGCGGTCGCGAAGTGAGCTCACAACAGGAGCGCGGGCTGGCGTATCGAAACTACGTCGAGCAAAGCGCTTCGCTGGGCTTTGTGATCGGCATCGAGTGGTTCACACTGGTCGATCAAGCCACGACGGGCCGCTGGTTCAGCCAATACAACGGCGAAAGTTACAACACCGGACTCCTCAGCGTGGCGGATCGCCTGTGGAAGGACATGCTGGCCGAGATGATGAAGACGAACCACGGCATCTATGATCTGCTGCTTGGCAAGCGTCCGCCGTTTGCGTGGGATGATGCGCGGTTTAGCGGGAAGTGAGAGCGCAAGTTCCTCGCCGGGCGGTCGTTTTCAGCCACAACCACGACCACCATGAAACTCGGGCTCCTCGCATTCGCCCTCGTCGCCTCTGTTTGGGCGGCGGAGACTCCCAACTGGCCGCAGTTTCGCGGCGCGGCATCGGATGGGCTCGGCGAGGGCGCGACACTGCCGGAGACGTGGAGCGACACGGAGAATGTGGTGTGGAAGGTGAAGGTGCCGGGCTGGGGCTGGTCGTCGCCGATTGTGTGGGGTGACAAGGTTTTCGTGACGGCGGCGGTGGGTGAGAAGGAATTGCCCACGCCGCATGTGGGCGGTTATCCCGGCGGACATGTCGGCACGGGCGAGGTGCATCGCTGGATGTTGTATTGCTTCGATTTTGAGTCGGGGAAGGTGCTGTGGGAGTTCGAGGCGCATCAAGGCGTGCCGTTGCAGATGCGGCATCCGCGCAGCTCCTTCGCGAACGAGACGCCGGTGACGGATGGCGAGCGTGTGTATGCTTACTTTGCGAACATCGGCCTGTTTTGCTGCGACATGAACGGCCGAAAACTCTGGGAGCGCCGCTGGCCGAGCTATCCGATGCGCGATGGCTGGAACACCGGCACCTCGCCCGTGCTACATGGCGGTCGCATCTTCATCCAGAATGACAACGATGAAGCGTCCTTCCTCGAAACAGTGGACAAGCTCACCGGCAAAATGCTTTGGCGTGTGTCACGCGAGGAGCGCAGCACCTGGTCCACGCCGTATGCGTGGGAAAGCGGCCAGCGCACCGAGTTGGTGACGATCGGCCTGAACAAAGTGCGCTCCTACGCGGTGGAGGACGGCGCGTTGCTGTGGGAAATCAGCGGCACGGCCGGACTCGTGAGCCAGATCCCGCTCTCGAAGCAAGGACTGCTCTACGCGGGCGCGGGTTACCACTACGGGCCGCTTTACGCCATCAAACCCGGCGCGAAGGGCGACATCTCGCTCGCGGGTGAAGCAACGAGCAATGAATTCATCGTGTGGTCGCAAAAGCGCGGCTCCAGCATCCATCCGGGCTACCTCAGCAGCGGCGAGCGGCTCTTCGTGTGTTACGACTCCGGCCTGCTCGGCTGCTTCAACGCGAAAACGGGCGAGGAAATCATTCCGAAGAAGCGGCTAAACACGAAGGGTGGTCGTTTCTACGCCTCGCCGTGGGCTTACAACGGTCGCGTCTTCATGCTAAACGAAAACGGCGACACCTGGGTGATCGAGGACGGCCCCGAATACAAACTGCTGCGCAAAAACTCGCTCGGCGATGTCGCCTGGGCCACGCCGGCCATCGCGCGCGGCAGTTTGTTCATCCGCACGTATTCGTGGCTGTATCGCATTCAGAATAAGAAGTGACCCGTCATGAGACTCGCCTGCTTTTTCCTTCTCTTCACCGGCTTGCTGCATGCGCAGGAAGTCCTCAAAGCGGTCAAAGACCGCACCCAGCGCGGCACGCTGAGCGATCAGCGGCAGCTCGTGCGTGGCGACACGGGCAAGTGGAACGACGCGGCGATGCTGCTGCACACCACGAAGCCACAAGGCATGCCACTCGACGACTGGATGGACGTGGCAGGCGAGAAAAAGCCTGCTGTGACCGCCACGGATGAGAACTGGCTGCTGTTCCGCACGCGCCAGCTCGATGACAACGACCGCGTGTGGATCGAGAAGATCGAGCGCAGCGGGAATGCCTTCACCATCACAATGCACGAGGCCATCTGGCAGGGGAATTACTTCAAAACCTTCACCTGGTATGAAGTGACCGCTTTGAACCTCGGCAAGCTGCCTGCGGGCGATTACACGGTGACGTGGCTCGTGAAGCCGCTGACGTTCAAACAGCTCGAAAAGCCGCGCGAGGCCCAGAACAACTACCAGACCAACTGGCCGACCGATGAGCAGCCGGGCGAAAAGAAGCCTGTGGAGTTCAAAACCAAGTTCACCGTTCAATAGCAAGACAATCCATGAAAACACTAAAGCGCACCCGCATCATCACCGCTCTTCTGCTCATCGGCGTGGGATCGTCTGTCTTCACTGCTGAACCGGTCGATAAAGGCCAGCGTGTCTTTTCGGCTGGGCACAGCTTTCACATGTTCATGCCCAAGATGCTGGCTGAACTGGCGAATGCGGCGAATATTTCCAATCACCAGCAGGCGGGCGTCAGCTCCATCGGCGGCTCGTATGTTTATCAGCATTGGAATGTGGCGGATGAGAAGAACGCGCTCAAAACAGCCCTGCGTGCCGGTCAGGTGGATGTGCTCACGCTCTCGCCGATTTATCTGCCGGACGATGGGATCGAAAATTTTGCCAAGCTGGGGTTCGAGCACCGGCCGGACATCCGCGTCACGATCCAGGAGTTCTGGCTGCCGTTCGATGTCTTTGACGTGAACTACAAAAAGAAGAAGCCCGAGCCTGTGGACCGCAACTCCCGCACCGTCGCGGAGCTGCGTTCGATCAATGAGTCGTATTTCAAGAGCATGGATGACCATGTCCGGGCGCTGAATCAGAAGTTCGGCAAAAGCGTGGTGTTCGTGGTGCCCGTCGGGCAGGCTTCGCTGTCGTTGCGTGCGAAAATCATCGCAGGCGAGGCGCCGGGATTGAAACAGCAGAACGATCTCTTCACCGACGCCATCGGCCATGCGACAGCGCCGCTGCAATGGCTCACGGCCTACTGCCACTTCGCGGTGATCTACCGCCGCTCGCCAGAGGGGTTTCCCTGCCCGCCAGCGCTGAGCCAGCAAAAAGATGGAGAGGCTCTCAACCGCTTGCTTCAAAAGCTCGCTTGGGATGCGGTGAAAGCGCATCCGCTGAGCGGGGTGCTCACTTCCGCTCCGCGACCATGAGGCGAGTCCACGGGCCGTCGCTGACGTTGTAGTAGATGCGTTTGCCGTCGGCGCTGAAGACGGGATGCGGGTCGTTCCGACGCCAGGATTTCGCGCCCTGGCTTTGGTCAAAGCTGTGGAGGAGTGACCACTTCCCACCGCGCATGTCGGCGACCATGATGCCCCACTCCTTCGGTTTGCCGCCCGCCGGCTCGCTGTAGCCATCGGTGACCATGAGCGAGCCGTCGGGGCTCACGGAGGGATGCGAGCCGCGCAGGTTTGGCACATCCTTGAGCTTCGTGTAGCGGGCGGGCGAGCCGATGTCCGTGTCGAAGATGATGTTACCCATTTCAAAGATGTGGCGCGAGTCAGGATGCCACGCGGGATGCCCCCATTGCTGGCGAAACCACTTCATCTGCGAGGTTTCGAGGTCAAAGCAGACGCAGCCCTGGCGATGGCTGGCACTTTTGGACATGTAATCGTCTCCACCATTGCCCGCGGCGATTTTGAAGAAGGCACGCTTCAAATCGGGGCTAAGCACGGGAAAGAAGACGGAGGTCTGTTTGCCGCTGAACTCTTTTTTCAGCCATTCGCCGTGCTGGGCTTCCACGGCGGCGATTTTCAGCGCCACGCGTGTTCCGCCGGTTTTCGCGTCCCAGACGTAGAGATCGCGATTGGGGCCTGGATTCCAGTGGCAACTATACATCGGCAGCAAATCGCCCGATGGATGCCCAAAGCCGACCTGGCGGTCCTCCGCGACGATTTTCCTCTCCTTCGTGGCTACATCGACGACGACCACGCGCCATTTTTTGTCGATCACCTCATGAAAGGCGACCATGCGACCACCGGCGAGCCATTGCTGGCAGGCGACGCGATGCGCATCCTCCGTGTGCACGTTTTCGGCGAGCACGGTCTCCTTTCCGGTGGCCCGCTCGAGGATGCGCACTTCGCCGACATAGCCCGCCGGATGCGTGGAGGCGAAAAAGAGCACGTAACGGCCATCCGGGCTCTCCGGGTTCGTGACGTAGTAAGTGTGGATGCTGTGACGATCCGCGATGCCGGAGACCGGCTTGATCACGACATCCCTCGCCCATAGCGCGACGGGATCGGGCTCCTGGGCCTGAACAACGGCGGCAAGGAAAAGGGCCAGAACAGATTTCATGGTCGATGTGGGTCGGATCGTTGCCCGCCAGACGCTCCATGGCGACAGGTTTCTTCTAACGACGTGTGCTGTGGCAGCGAGCCTCACATTCGTCCCAGCATGCTTAGATCAAGAATCGTCAGCCGCATGCCAAGGATGCGCTGAGGGCAAAGCTTGCCGTCGGGGCGGCAGGAATGGCAGAATCGTCGGCCATGCCTGCCAAACCGACCATCCAACTCATCGCCAGCGGCGATCTGCGTCTCGCTGCCAACCAAACCTGCTGGCCTGCGCAGAAGGCCATGGAGGACGCGCTCACGAAGGCCCTCAAGGCCGAGGGCTTCGATGTGAAGCGTGCGCATCCGTATGATGCGAAGAAGAAGCATGGCTTCATCGCCAGCCAGCGTGAGGGCATCGAGGTGTTTCGCGGCATTGATCCCGATGCGCCGCTGATCGTGGCGGAGGCGGTGTGGCAGTATTCGCATCATGTGCTGGCTGGATTGACCACGCATCGCGGCCCGATCCTCACGGTTGCGAATTGGAGCGGCCAGTGGCCGGGTTTGGTCGGCCTGCTGAACCTGAACGCATCGCTCACCAAAGCAGGTGTGCGTTACTCGACGTTGTGGAGCGAGACATTCACCGATGCGTTCGTCAAAGCCGGTCTGCGTGAATGGCTGACGACCGGCCAGGTCACGCATGATCAATCGCATGTGCGCGAGCTTCCGCTGCTGAAGCTGCCCGCGGAGGATGAACAGATCGGCCGCGACTTCGGCCGCCGCTTCCGCACGCGGAAGACGATCCTCGGTGTTTTTGATGAAGGCTGCATGGGCATGTTCAACGCGATCATTCCGGACGATCTGTTTCACGCCACCGGCTGCTTCAAGGAGCGCCTGAGCCAGTCCACGCTGTTCGCGGCGATGCAAAACGTGAGCGATGCCGATGCGGCGGCGGTCTATGCGTGGTTGAAGCGCAAAGGGCTGCAAATGAAGCTCGGCACCGATGAGGCCACGGAACTCACGGAGCCGCAGGTGCTGCTCCAGTGCAAAATGTACATCGCCGCCGTGCGTCTGGCGGATGAGTTTGGCTGCGATGCCATCGGCATCCAGTATCAGCAGGGCTTGAAGGACCTCACGCCGGCCAGCGATCTGGTCGAAGGTATGCTCAACAACGCCGATCGTCCGCCAGTGCGCAGCGTGGATGGCAGGCGCGTGCTGTTTGAAGGCGAGGCGCTGCCGCATTTCAACGAAGTCGATGAATGCGCCGGTCTCGACGGCCTCGTGACGTATCGTTTGTGGCGTGAGCTCGGTTTTGCGCCGGAAAACACGCTGCATGATCTGCGCTGGGGTCAGAAATTTGGCAAAGACTACGTCTGGGTGCTGTTGATCAGCGGCGCGGCACCGCCCGCGCATTTCATCGGCGGCTGGAAGGGCGCGAGCAGCGAACGTCAGCCTGCGATGTACTTTCGGCTCGGTGGCGGCACGATGAAAGGCATCAGCAAGCCGGGCCACATCGTGTGGAGCCGCGTGTTTGTGATGAATGGAGCGCTGCATTGCGACATTGGCATCGCCGAGGTGGTGAAACTGCCGGATGCGGAGACGAATCGTCGCTGGCAGGAGACCACGCCGCAGTGGCCGATCATGCACACCGTGCTGAAAGGCGTGTCGCGTGACCAGATGATGGCCCGCCACAAGTCGAACCACATCCAGGTGGTCTATTGCCCGAATGAAAAGCAGGCGCATCGCGCCGCACGCATCAAGGCCGCCGCCATGCGCGAACTCGGCCTGCATGTTTCCTTGTGCGGCGACGTTCGTCTGGCCTAGCATCTCACACATTCTCCCAACCATGAATCGTTTTGCCATCAGTCTCCTCGCACTTCTTTGTGGCCAGTCTTTTGCCGCCGAGGCCACGCTCACGCCGCTCAAGTACAACCACCCCGGCCTCGTCGTCGATCTCGGCGTTGGTTTGTGGGCCTGGCCGCTGCCGATGGACTTCGATGGCGATGGCGACCTCGATCTCGTGGTCAACTGCCCCGACAAGCCCTACAACGGCATCTACTTCTTCGAAAACGCCAGCGGCGACACCGCGAAGAACAAGATGCCCGTCTTCAAACCGGCCAAGCGCATCAGCAAAGGCGCGCAAAACGTGCAGGTGAGCTACCTCGACGGCAAACCGGTCGTGCTCACACCAGGCAATGCGCATCCCGATTTCCTCAAGACCGGCATCGAGCAGCAGGTGAAGCTCGGTCCGCCTGCGAACGTCCACATGAACAAAGTCCGCGCCAACATGTGGCGCATGGTCGATTTCGAGAGCGATGGCAAAAACGACCTCGTTGTCGGTGTCGGCGACTGGACCGAATACGGCTGGGACAACGCCTACACGGCTGATGGCCGCTGGATGAACGGCCCGCTGCGCGGCTATGTGTATCTGCTAAGCAACACCGGCACGAACGAAGCGCCGAAGTATGACAAGCCGAAGAAGATCAACGCCACCGACCGACCCGTGGAGACATTTGGTTGGCCTTCACCGAATTTTGGCGACTTCGATGGCGATGGCGACCTCGACCTGCTCTGCGGCGAGTTCCTCGACGGTTTCACCTACTTCCAAAACACCGGCAGCCGCACGAAGCCGAAGTATGCTCTCGGCGTTCGCCTCAAAGCCGACACGGGCCGCTATCTCACGATGGATCTCGAAATGATCACGCCGACCGCCATCGACTGGGACAAGGACGGCGATCTCGATCTCATCTGCGGCGATGAAGATGGCCGTGTGGCCTTGATCGAGCACACGGGCAAGTTCGACAACAAAGCGCCGATCTATGCCGACCCGCGCTATTTCCAGCAGGAGGCCGATCAGGTGAAATTCGGCGCTCTCGTCACACCCGTTGGTTTCGATTGGGATGGCGATGGCGACACCGATCTCATCTGCGGCAACACGGCGGGTTATGTCGCCTTCATTGAAAATCTCAGCGGCAAAGGCGTGGAGCAGCCGAAATGGGCCGCGCCAGTCAAACTCACCGCCGCAGGCAAAGTCATCCGTCCGATGGCCGGCCCGAATGGCAGCATCCAAGGCCCCTGCGAAGCCAAATGGGGCTACACCACGCAAACCATCGCCGATTGGGACCAAGACGGCCTTCCCGACCTCCTGCTCAATTCCATCCTTGGCAAAGTCGTGTGGTTCAAAAACATCGGCACTCGCCAAAAACCGCAACTCGCCGCCGCGCAGCCCGTCGAGGTCGAATGGAACGGCTCACAGCCCCATCTCGCCTACGGCTGGCTGCGTCCCGAAAGCAAAGCGCTGCTCACGCAGTGGCGCACCACGCCTGTCGGAGTCGATTGGAACAAGGATGGCCTCACCGACCTCGTCATGCTCGATCAAGAAGGCTACCTAGCCTTTTTTGAGCGTGCGAAGCAGGGTGACAAGCTCGTGCTGAAGCATCCGCAGCGCGTCATTTGTTCCTCCAAAGACGCGAAAAAGCCCGGTTTGCTGGACAAGGCTCTCGAACACCTCAAAGTGAAGACTCCCGTCGCCATGACGCCAGGCGAGTCTCTTCGCCTCAACAGCGGCATCGCAGGCAAAAGCGGTCGTCGCAAGATTTGCATCATGGACTGGGACCAGGACGGCAAACTCGACATCCTGCTCAATTCCGCCAACGCCAACTTCCTCCGCCAGGAAAGCACCTCAGACGGCAAATGGTTCTTCACCGACATGGGCCTGCTCTCCGACGCCAACATCGAAGGCCACGACGTGAGCCCCACGACCGTCGATTTCAACGCCGACGGCGTGCCTGATTTCGTCGGCGGTGCCGAAGACGGCCATCTCTATTACATGCGCAATCCGAAGGCGAAGTAGTCCAAAATTGTCCAGTTGCGGTGCAACTGGCAGAACCTTGTTGCGCAGCAACAAGGCTACTTTAGGAACGGGGCATGTCCCTCCTCGAACTCCTCGCCCTCAGCGCCGCCGGATGCACGGCGGGGGCGGTGAATGCGGTGGCGGGTGGGGGGACGTTGCTGACGTTTCCGGTGCTGCTGATGTGCGGCACGCCGCCGGTGATGGCGAATGCGACGAGCACCGTGGGCCTCGTGATCGGCACGGCGGGCAGCATCGTGAGCTTTCGCGGGCATTTGCGGGCGATTCGCGAGCAATTGTGGCGCTTCATCCCGGTCTGCCTCGTCGGTGCGGCGTTTGGGAGCTGGTTGCTGACGCAGACGAGCGATGACCAGTTTTCAAAGCTCATCCCGTTCCTCGTTCTGTTCGCCACGGTGCTGTTTTTTCTCCAGGGCTTTCTGCGCAAGTCAGTGACAGATGCGAAAGCGAAGGCGTTGTGGTTTTCTCTGGCGCTGCAATTGCCGGTGGCCATCTACGGCGCGTTTTTTGGGGCGGGGATCGGCATCCTGATGCTCGCCTCGTTTGGTTTCATGGGCATGACGCACATCCACGAGATGAATGCGATGAAAAACCTGCTCGGCAGCCTCATCAATGTGGTCGCGGCCGTGTGGTTCATCGCCGCCGGCATGGTGAACTGGCCGCAGGCGCTGGCGCTGACCGCCGGGGCGCTGGTGGGCTATTACTTCGGCGCACATTTCTCCCAACGCATCGAACCGAGGCGTGTGCGGCATCTGATCACGGCGATCGGCTTCGTGATCTCGATTGTCATGTTCTGGAAGCAGTTTGGGTGACAAGGCGGCAGTCCCGGGCTAATGGCGCTCCTCATGCGCCTCCTCGCGTTTATTTTCATTGGCAGCCTCGCCTCATGCTCACTCGTCACCGTTCCGCTGGGGGCCGCCGGAACGGTGGCTGGTGCCACGGTGAAGGCCACGGGAGGCGTGGCAAAGGCGGGAGTCCAGGCCATGGGCAGCCACAGCCAGCCTGCGCCACCGCCGCAGCAGGGTTACTATCCTCAGCAGCAAGCCTATCCGGCACAGTATCCGCCGCAGTATTATCCGCAGCAGCAGCCGTATGTGCCGCCTTATCCGCCCCCCCAACAAGCGTATCCTTACCCGGCCCAGCAGCCGCAGGGCCAGTGGTATCAGGGCCGCTGGTATCCATATCCGCCACAGCCGACGCGGTGAGTGACAAACCGCCCGGATTCAGTTAAACCCATCGCATGAACTTCCGCCTCATTCTGCCGGCTATGTGCATCAGCATGACAGGCTGCTCTTTGGTCACCGTGCCGGTAAAGACGGCGGGCAGCATCGTGACCACCACGGTGAAAACGACAGGTGACATCGTCACGGCTCCGTTTGATGCGGTGGGACGTGGGAAGGGCAGGGAGGAACCCCCACCTCCGCCTCCCGCTCCGCCGCAGGTCGAGGTGCGGAGGGCTGAAACGGAGTATGTGGACCCGCAGCGGCCAGCTCCCGTCCCGTCACGCTACTGAGCGGCCTGTTTGGCAGCAGCTTCGATGTCGCCTTCCTGACGGAAATGCCAGCGTGCCACGGCCTCGCGAAAAGGTTCGGGCATTTGCCGGGTGAGATCAGCCTTGATGTCCGGTGCGAAGACCACCTTGTCCGAGGGGCGGCCTGACTCCGGCAGGTGATGCCAACGAATGAGGGAAGGCGACGCGAGCCAAAGGTCGTTCTTGTCGTTGTCCCAGAAGATGACGAAGGCCTCGTCATTGATCGCCAACGGCGCGAATCGGGTGATCCCTTGCGCCCCGTCTGACTGGCTGTCCTTGAGTGTGTAGCCCCGCATCCGCGATTTTCCATCCAGGCCCGTCATGGCACGAAAGCTGACATCCAGGGTGTAGCGGGAGTTCAGCACGCGCTGTCCTCCCGTGGTGAGAAAGCGGGTGTCCTTGAGCGTGATCGCAGGCACACCGGAGTCATACTTTTTGCGTTCCGCCTCGATCAGTTTCCCGAGCAGCGCGATCTGTTCCCGTGCGGCCTTCAGTTGCGGGTGCGCCGCTCCCAAGGTCTTGCTGAGTTCCGCCTCCTGCTTCTTCCACTTGAGCAGGTCGTCCATCAGTCGCGATTCCCAAGCGGTGACAGGCGCGATCCGCGTGGCTTTGTCCGATGCCGGAACAGGCGCCTGTTTGGCATGGGCGGACCTGGACACGCGCCAGACGATCGCCGGAACGAGCAAAAGCGCCAGAATCACCAGCAACACGATCACGGCGACGGCACATCCGACTTGGTTGCGCTTGAACAGCGTTCGTACAAGCCAGACGGCTCCACCGACGAGTAGCGCAAGGATCAAGAGCTGGAGACCGAAGGCCAGCCATGGAATGCCGAACTGGCCCGACGGCGTCATCGCTGTCGGAAGGCCGCCCAGTTGGTCCAGGTCCGCACGCCAGTGGTAGAGTGCAGCCGCGAGAAGCCAGGCAGACAAGATGCCCACGACGATTCTGCCAACGCTTCGGCTTTCGCCCGGGTATGTGGCGTTCGGCGGGCGGAAAAAGCCCACAAGGCCCGCTGCGAGAAGGCCGCAGGCGAGGACACGGATGATCATCACCCGTTCCACCTCGTCGTTCTGTTTGCGGAGATTGGTTTGCTCCAGGTCTGCCGCCGCCTGCGTTGCTTTGGCCTGGGCCTTTTCCACCTTGGGTGTCAGCCGTTCGATCTCGGCCAGATTCTGTGCTTCACGGGCCTCCACCAGCAGGTGGTTGATATCCACGGCCGCCTTTTTGGTCTCGTGGAGCGCCTCCTGGGCCGCACGTCGAGCCTGGAGGTGTTTCCGCGCGTTCGCCGTGAGGCCGAAGTCATCGATGAACTCGTTCAAAACCGTCGCTCCGAGCAGCATGATCAGACTGAGGAGAATGGCGAACCCGCTCAGCAGGCGTCTGCCCGGCGAAGGCTTTTGCCGGCGGGGCAGCGGCGGAGGTTGAGCCGGTGGTGCGGCTGTGATTTCCGCCAGTTGGGTGCGAAACTCCGCCGCAGTGGCGAAGCGCAGCTCAGGTCGCGTTTCCAGGGCACGCAGAACCACCTCATCCAGGCGCACATCGATCTGCACACGCCGTGATGGCGGCTCCAGCTTGTCTTTCGGCAACTCGCCCGTGAGCAGTTCGTAAAGCACCACGCCAAGCGAATAGATGTCCGCGCGATGATCCACATGCCGCGGATCGCTCTGCTGTTCCGGGGCCGCATAGGTCGGGGTGCCAGCCAAAGTAGCCATCTCGCTCCGCGAGATGAGATGAGCGCTCACGCCAGCCTCTTTTGCGCCCAAACCTTGACTGTGATCGTTGCCAACGACAGCGGCATGCTCATCTCGCGGAGTGAGATGGCCACGGTCCAGCATCTTCGCGATGCCAAAGTCGGCGATCTTCACGCGGCCTTCCTTGTCCAGCAGCAGGTTCTCCGGCTTGATGTCGCGATGCACGATGCCGTGCTCGTGTGCGTATTGCAGCGCCTCGCATACCGGCGGCACGATCGCCAGCGCCTGATCCGGCGTGAAACGTCCCGCAGTCATCGCCTGGCGCAGATTCACGCCATCGACGAACTCCATCAGCAGGTAGAAGAAACCGCCCGCCTGGCCGAAGTCATGGATCGTGACGATGTGCGGATGATTCAGCGCCGCGAGCGCCTGGGCCTCCTTTTCAAAGCGTGCGGCGAACGTCGCGTCGCCCGCACGTTCGGGGGCGAGAAGTTTGAGCGCCACGAGGCGGTTCAGCGACTTTTGACGTGCCTTGTAAACGACCCCCATGCCGCCACGACCGAGACATTCGAGGATTTCGAGCTGCGGGAAGTGCGGAGCGATCTCCTCCGGCTTCAACGGAGCCTGCGGGGCCACGGGCCCCGATTCAGGCGGCATCGTCTCCGTGGCAAAGTTCAAAGCCGCGAGACAACGCGGGCAGAGGCCCAGCGGCGCATCGTCGGGAAGAGTCGAGCCGCACTTCGGGCATGGAGGCACTTCGTTCATCAACAAGGCAGTTCAGGAGATGCGGCTGGCCGTTACAAGAAAAAACGCCGCTGTCGTCCTCTCAGCCAGCCAGCACGGCCACGACGTGCTGGATCTCGGTTTCCACATCTTCCCCTTCAGCGAGAGTGGCGGCGATGTTTTCGCGAAACAGCTCGCGGAAGCGTTTTCGCAGCCGATGCACCGCCACACGCGCCGCACCTTCGCCACAGCCGGTTTTGGCCGCCAGCTCCGCATACGAGATGCTGCCGCGATCCAGCGTGAGGCAGTGCTTCATGGCAAAAAAGTCAGCCCCTTTGCCTGCGGAGGCGAATTCGGCCTCCAAGGCCGTCAATGTCTGCTCCAGCAACGTCATCGCCCAGCGCCGTTCGAACATCGCATCCGGCACCAGTTCGGGTTCGCAGGCAAAACGGCGTTCAGCATCGTCCACATCCAGCGGCACATGCGTGATCTGGCCGCCACGCTTCTGCGCGGCCTGTTTGTGCCACTCGTTGATGAGGAAGCGCTTCATCGCGACCAGCAGAAAGGTGCGGAAGCGTCCCTGTTCCGGCCCTGCGGCCCGCAGCCAGTCCTTTTCGAGCAATCGTGCGAAGAACTCCTGCGTCAGGTCCTGCGCGTCATGCGGCGGATGGCCTTCGCGCCGCACATACGCGTAAAGCGGATACCAGTAGGCCCGGCACAGCGTCTCCATCGCCATCGTCGAGTCCACATGCCTCGCCGCCAGCACGACGGACCAGCGTGTGGTCGCGAACAAAGGCGATGGAGCGGAATCGGGGGACATGACAGCGGCGGTTCTTCAGCAAACGCCGCCGGTTGTTACACGCAAATCAAGCCAGCTTCCACGGACCGCGCATCGGGCGTGTCTGCATGGCCGCTGCTTCCGCATCATCGAGGATCTGCTCCTTCGTCGGGTCCCAGCGGAGTTTCTGGCGGCGGAGGCGCAGGGCGATGTTTGCCAGATGCGCGATGGTGATGCTGCGGTGGGCGTATTCGATGGGGGCGGCCGTTTTCGCTCCGGTCTGGATTGCGTCGATGAAGTTGCGGAAGTGATCTTTGCTCTCGAAGAGGCGCACATCGCCGTCGGCGAGAGGTTTGCGCAGCTCGACGGGCTTGATCTCCAGCTTGCCGCGGGTGCACAGCACGCTGCCGAGTTCACCTTCAAAGCTGATGCCGGCCCCGAAGTCCTGCTTGTCCTTCACACGCACGGTGGTGCCGTCGGCGTAGCGGTAGGCGAAGTCGAATTTCGGCGCGGTGGTGTACAGGCTGCCAGGTGCGGGCCATTCGGCGTTGAGATCGAGGAATTCGACGGGGCCGCTCTCATCCATGCCGAGCGCCCATTGCACGATGTCGAGGTGGTGGGCGCCGAAGTCGGTGATGTTCCCGCCGCTGTAATCGTAGAACCAGCGCCAGTTCGAGTGCAGTCGCGCGGGGCAAAACGGGGCCTCGGGCGCGGGACCGAGCCACAGGTCGTAGTTCAGGCCTGCGGGCACGGGCGTGGGCTCGGTTTGCGAGGCGCAGCCGTTGTTGTCGCGGTTGTCGCTGGCGAGGCCGACACGGATTTGCTTCAGCTTGCCGATCTTGCCGTTGCGGACGTATTCGGCGGCCATGCGGAAATGCACATCGCTGCGCTGCTGGCTGCCGGTCTGCCACACGACACCGCTCTGGCGCACGACATCGCTCATGAAGCGCCCCTGGGCGATGGTGAGGCTCAGCGGCTTCTCGCAGTAGATGTGCTTCTTCGCCCGCGCAGCGGCGACAGCCTGCAAGGCATGCCAGTGGTCCGGCGTGGCGATCTGCACGGCATCGACATCTGCCCGTGCGAGCACCTCTCGGAAGTCCTCATGCACCGCGCAGCCGGTGGTGCCGTAGGTTTTGTCCACGAGCCGTTTGGCTGGCTCGCGGCCAAAGGCACCAGCCTTTTTGATGAGACCTTTGTTGTAGCGGTCGGACTCGCGTTCGACATCGCACACGGCGATGACCTGCACGCGTTCGTCATTGAGGAAGTTCTTCACCACATCCGTGCCGCGGCCGCCGCAGCCGATCAAAGCCAGTGTGGTGCGGTTCGAGGGAGCCACCGTGCCGTCTTTGCCGAGAGCTGAGGACGGGATGATCGTGGGAAAGCCGAACGCCGCGCCCGCGGCGGTGCATTGCTGGAGGAAACGGCGGCGTGAGGTGGCTGAAGCGTGAGTCATGGCCTGTCATAAACGAATTTTCCGAGACGATTGATCAATCCGGCATGTCCAAAACGTTCTTGACGCGAAAGGGGGCATTCACCTAGCCTCCGACCGTCTGAAACAGGATTCAAGTCCATGAAAACGCGCATTCTCATCCCCACCTGCATGCTTCTGGGCCTTAGCGGCCTTTCCGCCCGCGAGTTTACCGACACGCAAGGGCGCAAACTCGACGCTGAGATCCTCAGCGCTACCGGCGACACCGTCACCCTCATGCGTTCTGGCGAGACCCGGGCCATCGCGGCCAAGATCGCCCTTTTCTCCGAAGCGGATCAGAAATTCATCCGTGAGTGGGCGGCGGCGAACGCCAAATACAGCTTCGACGTCTCCTACACGAAGAAAAAGCTGGGGGAGGTGAAGACCCGCCGCAACAACACCACCTACGAGCAGGAGACCTGGATCTACAAGATCAGCTTGAAAAACCGCGAGCCACTCACCGTCGGCGACCTGCGGGTGGACTACTGGTGCTTCCGCAAGGAAGACGGCGGAAAGGGGAAGGGCACCGCCCGTGTTGAGACCTCGGGCAGCATCAAGGTGCCGACCATCGCCGGATCAGGCACGGTCACGGTGGACACCTCCGAGATCATCCTGAACAAGCAGAAGCTCGACGGTGGCTTCTACTACATCGACGGCTCCAACTCGCAGCAGTCCGATGCCGTGGGCGGCATTGCCGTGCGGATCTTCGACAAAAACGGCCGTGAGGTTCATAAATGGGCCACCAAGGAGGACCTGCTCGCCGCCGCCGTCGGAACGCCGAAGGCCGCCGGCTCGAATGCCGGCTCCCCGAAGTAACAGCCAGGGCAATCAACTCTTGAATTCCTCAGCGCCGGGCCGCATAGGCCCGGCGTTTCTTTCTTTTGCACTCCGCCAAACGAGCTGCGTCACGACTTGCGAAACCGCCGCCATCACGTGCGCGGGGGGACGCGCTCGGTCTTGTGGACCTCGTTTTGTCCCGGAAGGAATTCAAGACACGCACGGTGCTGGATCACATCGCGCCGCAGGCTTTCGGCTTTGCCGCGGCGCTGATGGTGCGGCGGATGGAAAAGGAAAAACGCCGCGTGTGGATCCTGTGCCCGGATGTCAAAACGCAGGACCATGTGCATGCCGAGCTCGGCGTGTGGCAATGCCCGGCGTTGTATTTTCCGCGCCTCGGCCATGTCATCGAAGGCGCTCTGGCCGACCCGGAGATGCTCGCCGAGCGCACCGCCGTGCTCACGCGCATGACGGAGGGCGACTCGCAGGTGCTGGTGCTCTGTGCGGACAGCCTGGACGAGCTGGCGCCGGCACTCACGACCATCACGGAGCAGAAACGCACGCTCGAAGCCGGTGCGAAGCTCGATGTCGAACAACTGCTCAAGGAACTGGGGGAAGCCGGCTACGAACGCGTGCCGGTCGTCACGGAGCGCGGCCAGTTCGCCCGTCGCGGCGGCATCGTGGACTTTTTCTCCTGGCAGGCGGAGGAGCCGCTGCGTCTGGAATTCTTTGATGACGAACTGGAGTCGATCCGCGCCTTCGATCTGCACAATCAGTCGTCCATCCGGCGGCTGCAGAGCGCCAGCGTCATCTTGAGCATGGGTGAAGGCACCGAGGAGACCGGCGCTGTCCGCGATCACCTGCGGAAGGACGATTTCATCGTGCAGATCGAGGATCGTGGCGCGGAACTCCGATTCCGCGAAGGAGCCGACTCGGAATCGGAATTCCGAGCTACAATCGCCCACGCACGCATCCTCAGCGGTGCGGCGGAGGTGGAGGGCATGGAGGACTACTCCGCGGCGATTCATGAGAATCCGCTGGGCGTGTTCGACGCATCGGATTTCGTGCTGCACGAGGCACGGCGGGAGGTTTTCGCCCGCCAGATCACGGAATGGCACACGCAGGGCTGGCGCACCGTCATCTTTTTCCACAACGAGGCGGAGCGCGAGCGCTTCAACGAGTTGCAGAGCAAACTGCCCTCGTCTGTCGAGACGAAGCTGGGGCTGCTGTATCGCGGTTTCACCATTCCGGCGGCCAAACTGGCCGTTTTGACCGGCGCGGAGATTTTTGGCCGCCATCAGCACATCCGCCGCGTGCGCGGATCGAAGCTCGATGAGGCCGAAACGCTGCGCAAAGCCCGCGATGTGCTCAGCGAGCTGCGCGAGGGCGATCTCGTCGTCCACACCGAGCATGGCATCGGCCGCTATGCAGGCATTGAGGTGCGCGAGGGCGGCAAAAAGGAGGAAGTCCTCGTCTTGCACTACGCGGAGGGCGCAAAGCTCTTCGTGCCGCTGGCTCATGCACACATGGTCAGCCGCTACGTCGGGGTCGGCGGCAAAGCGCCGGCCTTGAGCAAGCTCAGCGAGCAGCGCTGGAAGAAAACGCGGGCCACCGCCGAGAAGAGCGTGGAGGAGTTTGCTGCCCGCATGCTCAGCGTCGCGGCGGAACGTCAGACGCTGAAGGCCTACTCGCATCCGCCGGACACGAAGTGGCAGGTGGAGTTCGAGGAGTCGTTTTTGTATCGCGAGACGCCCGACCAGCTCCGCAGCGCAGAGGAGATCAAACGCGACATGGAAGCCGAAAAACCGATGGACCGGCTCCTGTGCGCCGATGTGGGCTTTGGAAAGACCGAGGTGGCGATTCGTGCCGCGTTCAAAGCCGTGATGGGAGGCCGGCAGGTCGCCATTTTGGTGCCAACCACCGTTTTGGCCCGCCAGCATTGGGAAAACATCCGCCAGCGCATGAGTGAGTTCCCCGTGACCGTCGAAATGCTCTGCCGACTCACACCCGCAAGCAAGGAACGGCAGATCGTCAAAGGCATCAGCGAAGGCACCGTCGATATCGTCGTCGGCACGCACCGCGTCATCTCAAAGGATGTGCGCTTCAAAAATCTCGGCCTCGCCGTGATCGACGAGGAGCAGCGCTTCGGCGTGAAGCACAAGGAGAAGTTCAAAGACCTGTTCCGGCTCGTCGATGTGCTCACGCTGAGCGCCACGCCGATCCCGCGCACGCTTTACCTCGCGCTCATGGGCATGCGCGACATGAGCACCATCGAGACGCCGCCGCCGAACAAGCAGGCCGTGCAGACGCAAATCTGCCCGTATGACGAACGCGTCATCAAACAGGCCATCGACGCCGAGATCGAGCGCGGCGGGCAGGTTTTCTTCCTCCACAACCGGGTCATGACCATCGAGAAAGTGGCGATGCGCATCCGCGAGCTGTGCCCGAAGGCCCGGGTCATCATCGGCCACGGCCAGATGGAAAGCGAACTGCTGGAGGACATCATGCACAAGTTTGTCGATGGCGAGGCGGACGTGCTCGTCTGCACGACGATCATCGAAAGCGGCGTCGATATTCCGAACGCGAACACCATCATCATCGACCGGGCGGATCGCTTCGGTCTGGCCGATTTGTATCAGCTCCGAGGCCGAGTCGGCCGTGGTGGCGTGCAAGCCCACGCCTACCTCCTTCTGCCACGCGATGCCGTCACCGCGGGCGATGCCCGCAAGCGCGTGAACGCCATCAAGCAATACGCCGGACTCGGCAGCGGCTTCAAGATCGCCCTGCGCGATCTGGAAATCCGCGGTGCTGGCAATCTCCTCGGAACCGAGCAAAGCGGCCACATCGCCGCCATCGGCTTCGATTTGTACTGCCAGATGCTGAAGCAAAGCGTCGCGAGGATGCAGGGACGCCGCGTCGCGCGTCCGGTCGAGGTCGGACTGCGTGCCGACTTCCTCGTGATGAGCGAGGCGCTGATGCTCCAGGCCCCGAAAGGTGCCACGCCCGCGTTTCTACCCTCCACCTTCATCGAGGACGCCAAAATGCGCATCACCGCCTATCGCCAGCTCGGCGAGATCATGACGCGCAAGGAACTCGATGAGCTCGAAGCGCAGTGGCGGGATCAATTCGGCGAAAACCTGCCGCACGCCGTCGCCAACCTGCTCACCTGCGCCGGGATTCGCCTGGCGGCGTCGCATGCAGGCGTCAGCGATGTGGAGATCAAGGAGCGGAAGCTCATGCTCACGCGCAACAGCCGCCACGTCATGGTGCAGGGCAAGTTTCCGCGTCTTTCCAGCGTCCCGGGCCACAAGCAGCTCGAAGAGGCGCTGCTGATGCTGCGGTCGCTCTGATCAGAGGAGCTTCGACAGTGTCTCGTCGTAGAGCTTTTGCGCGGACTCCTCGCCCAGCTCATAGCTCCTCTTCAGGCGGCCGGGGAAGAGCGGCGAGGGACGTGGATGCACGGTGGTCGCCAGCGTGATTGCTTTGCCATGCAGACGCGCCAGTTCAAGCCGGTCCGCCAGGATCTGACGGCTCAGGGTCTCATGCGAGGCCGCGATGGTGGCCAGCAACCGCCCCGGGAGCAGCAGCGGGCGTTTTCCCGGTGGCTGCGTGATGCGGTGCAGGATGATGTGATCGATGCTGTCGTCTTTGAACCAGGGATCGACGGGCATCTCATGCGCTATGCCGCCGTCGGTGCAGTGGCGGTCGTCGAATTGAATCGGGGAGAACAACATCGGCACACAGGCGCTGGCCGCCATGGCCCGTGCGAGCGAGCCACGGGAGACGAAGAAGGTCTCCTCCTTGCGCAGGTCACTCAGGGCGATCACCAGCCGCGGATCGGTGAGCTTTTCCATGTCGAGTTCACCCACGAGTGACTCGAAATAAGCGATGGCTCCGTGCGCATTGAAGAAACCCGGATGCCAGTGATTGAAGACATCGACAAACTGGTGCCACACCCACTTGGTTTTCGAGGCGAAGGAGAGAAACAGCCGCTTGCTGAGCACGGCACGTTTGATGATCTCCGGCTCGAGTCCTGCGGCATACAGGCCTGCGGTGATGGCCCCTGCGGACGAGCCTGACACCGCCACCGGCCGCACACCCAGCGCATGCAGGCGTGCCATGAATCCCGCATGCGTGGCATAGCCCATGAACGACGCGCCCAGGGAGATGGCGATGCGCGGCCTCGTGCTCATGCGGCCGCCTCCTCCGGCTCCGGCGCCGGATGATGTTTTGAACGCAGGAACAACAGCCCGCCGGCCAGGCCCCACCAGAGATTCAGCAGCCATCCCGCCAGCGAGGCGGAGATGCAGATCGTCTCCGGAACACGTGCAATGCCGGAAATCAAGACCTCAAACGTGCGCTCCCGCACGCCCAGGCCGGAGATGGAGACCGGCAGCGAGGCCGCCGTGTCCACGATCGGCATGGCGGTGATCACATCCAGCACCGGCGCCTCCCCGCCCACGGCTCGCAGGCCGCAGTAAAAACTGAGGAAGAATGTCAGATGAATGCCAACGGCCACCACCGTGGCGGAGAGCAGGCGGCCCCACAGCATGGAGGCGATGTCATGCACACGCGCCATGCGTGCGATGATGCCGGCGAATTTGGGCAGGCCGAACGTGCGTGGAAAAGTGCGCCGCCCCCAGGCCAGCGTGTCGGGCTTGAGCGAAAACCACGAGATCAGCAGCCCGACCGTCGTCCCGCCGGTGTAGATGGCGTAGCCGGTGACGATGAGCCGCACATCCGCGCCCATCGCCTCCCAGCGCCCGCTGGTGGCTGCCACACAGACCAGGAACAGCAGCGACACCGCCACGAAACCCGTCAGGTGATCGAGGATCAACGAAACACTCACCGGCATCGTCCTGCCTGGCAGGCGGCGTGACAGCGCCATGATCTTGTAGGCGTCCCCGCCCACCACGCCGACCGAGCTGATGTTGAAAAAGGCACTGACCAGCTCCGCCCGCAGCACGGTGCCGAAAGGCAGTGCCGGCTCGATCCCTCGCAGGATCACATGCCAGCGCACTGCGGTGAAAAAGAGGGAGCCAAAGGCGCAGCCGAGACCCGCCAGCGCCCAGGGCCAGTGTTCCGCCATGGATTGCAGCCGTGGCAGGATGGTGTCGGTCAGGTCGTGCTCACGGAACAGCAGCCACAACAGCACCCCGCTGATGACCAGTCGTAGCAGGATGGAAAACGCGCGCTTCAAGCCGGGGGAAGGGGATCGGGGTCACGCCGCCTGCTTCTCCAGGGCCTCGGCGATCGTGTTCACACTGTGCAGCACCCGTTTGGCCTGCTCCTGGTCGGCCATCTTGAAGCCGAAATTCTTCTCGATCATCACCACGACCTGCAGCGCGTCCACGGAATCCAGACCGATGCCTGCCGGGCCGAAAAGCGGGGTGTCATCGCCAATTTCATCCTCTTTCATGTCGAGCATCAGTTCACTGATGAGAAGAACCTTGAGGCGCTGGCGTGTGGGCATGCTGGGAATACGTTTTGGACGGGGAAAAGGCGGTATCAGAGGAGGCCGCCGTCGATTTTGAGGGTCGATCCAGTGATATAGCTCGCCTCTGCGCTGGCAAGGAAGAAAACCGCCGCCGCCACCTCGGCAGGTTTCGCAAAACGGCGCATGGGGAGCTGCATTTTCAGCGCCTTCAGATGTTCCGGGGTCCAGTCGGCCGGGAGACCACCCTCGATGTAGCCGGGGCACACCGCGTTCACCGTGATGCCCATGCGGGCTGCTTCTTTGGAGAGACTCTGCGTCAGGCCGATCACGCCCGCTTTGGCCGCCGCGTAGTTTGTTTGGCCAGCGGGCGACGAGATGGCGCTGAGGGAGGAGATATTGATGATGCGCCCCTGCCTTTCCCGCATCATCCCCTGCAGCACGGCCTGGCAGCCGTGGAAAACCGCGTTCAGGTTCGCATCCAGCACGCGAGACCACTGATCCGCGCTCATGTTCGCCAGCAGCGCGTCCTCGTGGAAACCGGCGTTGTTGATCAAAACGCCCAGCGGCGTGCCTTTGCCCGCAATTTCCGCCAAAGCAGTCTTCCAAGCCTCCGGCGAGGTGATTTCCAGCGTGATCAACTCCGCACGGTCCGCAAAACGCGCCGCTAGCTCCTCGGCGCGATCACGTCTCTCACGCACACCGAGAAACACACGGCAGTCCGCCTCCTTGGTGAGGAAATACTCGGCGATGGCGAGGCCTAGCGCGCCATTCGCGCCAGTGATCAGGATGCTGCGGGACATGCAGCCAGTCTTGGAGTTTCACGTTTCAGGTTTCAAGCCCGGAAGGTCATCATTTCAGCGGAGCCTGCCACACCTGCGGTGATCGCACACCCGGTCGCGCTTCGCCGCCGGGGATGACGATCTGGCCCTTCCACAGCACGGCGTTCGTCGTGACGAGTGAGAACGGCACCTCGCCTGCTTTTGACCACGACTGCGTTTTGAGGTCGAAAGCCAGGATGTCACGAGGAAAGCCGGGATGCTTCGATTTGGGCTCGAAGTTCGCGTTCGCACCGTCATCACCGCCGATGACAAGAATTTTGCCATCGACCACCGGAGCAGGATTCGGAGCCGCAACGGCCACACGCGGCATGTCGGGCAGTTTTTCCCAGCCGGTGGCCGGTTTGTAGCGCCATGCGTCGTTCAGCCACTCGCGTTCGGCTTTGCCATCCTTGTCCGCATGCAAAGCCGCACCGCTGAACAAATGCACCGCACCATCCGCTGCGGCCATGCAGGCCAGAATGCGTGGCTTGCCGGGACAAGGTGGCAGTTCCTGCCATGACGCATCGGTCTTCTTCAAATCGAGCGACCAGAACGTCCTCATCGTACTCGTCGCTGTGGGCGTTTCGATGCCGCCGGCGATGTAAATCACATCATCAAGCACACAGCCCGCCATGAAGGCGCAGGGTTTCGGCAGCGGTGCCAGCTCCACCTTGTTGTCGATCCAGAACACGTCGCGGAAGTGCTCCGTCGCATTCCCGCCGCCCACGATGACGAGCCCTTCCGGCGTGGTGATACTCACACCGTAGCCATTCGGCTTTGGAAGGTTCCGACCGCGACGCCATACACCCATGTGCTCGTCAAGAAAGTAAACCGTGTCATACCAGAGCTTCGTGCCACCTTCCCATGGCATTTTGTCGATGAAATGCGTGCCCCCTGCCACGATGAGCGCCCCGCCGCTCACACCAGCGAAGGAACCCGCGAAGCCTCGTTCGTCAGGCAGCGGCGGCAGTGGGGACCATTTCAAATCAGCGGCGGAGACGGCAAGGGTGAGGGACATGAAGAATAGAAGCGTGCGGCGCATGACGGGCACTTAACGCGGTTTTGATGATAGTTCCGGCACATTGGATGCTTATTTTGGCACTCCAATGCTCACCCTCTCCGGCAAATCCCACGGCAAATTCTGCGACGGCGTCTCGCGTCGCGATTTCCTGCGCATTGGCGGCCTCGCCATGGGTGGGTTGTCGCTGCCGCAGCTCTTGAAGGCGGAAGCAGAGGCCAAGGCAGGGCGCAGCTTCAAGTCGGTGATCATGATCTACCTCTGCGGCGCGCCACCGCATCAGGACATGTATGATTTGAAGATGGACGCGCCGCTGGAGATCCGCGGCCCCTACAAGCCCATCAAGACCGCCGTCCCCGGCATTCACATCTCCGAGCACGCACCGCGTCTCGCGAGGATCATGGACAAGCTGGTGCCCATCCGCAGCATGTGGGGCTCACCGAACGGCGCGCATGACAGCTTCATCTGCTACACCGGCAAGCCGCCGCCTCCGAACGGTGGTGCGGCGCCTGTGGGCCGTCTTTCCGATCCGCCGTCGTTCGGCTCCGTCATTTCAAAGCTCAAAGGCCAGGCCGATCCTGCTGTGCCGTCCTTTGTCGGTCTCGCGCCGAAGGCAGGACATCCGCCCTACGGCTCGCCGGGGCACCCGGGTTACTGCGGCAACACGCACGCTGCCTTCCGTCCGAATGGAGCCGGGGTGGAAGACCTTCAGCTCAATGGCATCACGCTGGACCGACTCGAAGATCGTCGCTCGCTGCTGACTGGCTTCGACAAGTTTCGCCGTGAAATCGACGCCAGCGGCCTTGTCGGCAGCATGGATGCTTTCAATCAGCAGGCGCTGAACGTCCTCACCAGCAGCAAGCTGCTCACCGCACTCGATTTGAGCAAGGAGACGACCAAAACACGTGAACGCTACGGCAAGGGCGATCCGAAGAACTACGGCGATGGTGCTCCGCTTAATCTCGAGCACTTCCTGCTCGCACGTCGTCTCGTGGAAGCCGGTGCACGGGTGGTGACGCTGAATTTCGGCCGCTGGGACTTCCACGACAACAATTACCCGCAGCTCCTGCGCCATCTGCCACTCTTCGATCAAGGCATGAGCGCTCTCGTCGAGGATCTCCACGAACGGGGTCTCGACAAAGACGTCGCCGTCGTCGCCTGGGGCGAATTCGGCCGCACACCGATCGTGAACAAGGACGGTGGCCGTGATCACTGGCCGCGTGTCGGCGGTGCGTTGCTCGCCGGCGGTGGATTCCGCACCGGGCAGGTCATCGGTGCCACCGACAAGCTCGGCGGCGAACCCACCGAACGCCCCGTGCACTTCGGCGAGGTCTTTGCCACGCTCTACAAGCACATGGGCATCGACACGGTGAAGACGACGCTCAACGACCTCACCGGTCGTCCGCAATATCTCGTCGATGGCTGGTCACCGATGCCGGAGCTGGTGTGAGCAGAAGACGTGGCTTGCTTTTGACGAATGCAGCGTCTAGGGGCGGACATGTATCCCGTTGCGACGACCATTGCCGAAGGCCTTTTCCTGAAAGAGGGAGATCAGGCTGATCTACGGGTGGAGATCAAGGATGGCGTGATGGTGGTCACCCAGGTGCTGCGCAAAACTTCGCCTGAGTCCCCCGCCAGCGAGTACAAGGCCAAGCTGGGCACCTGGAATCGCAAGTAGGCCGTCGCGGAAAGGCTTGCCGGCGGCAGGGCGTATTCCCACGCGCATGTCCCTGCCGCATCCAGCGCATCCCTATTCCCGCCGTGAAGTGATTCAGGCGGGTGCGGTCGGCTTGCTGGGCCTCGGGATGAATCATCTCAGCGCTCTGCAAGCGATGACGGCAGGCACGCAGCCTGCACGCGCAAAGTCGGTGATCTACATCTTCCTCAGCGGCGGTCTGGCGCAGCATGAGAGCTTCGACATGAAGCCGGACGCGCCGATGGAGTATCGCGGCGACTTCAAGCCCATCCGCACGCAGACGCCCGGCCTGCACATCTGCGAGCATCTGCCAAATCTCGCGCGCATCTCGAAGAAGTGGTCGCTCGTGCGCTCGCTCACGCATGGCAGCAGCGATCACTCGCTGGGGCATCACATCATGCTCACGGGTCGCAGTGACGCGCCGCTGGGCTTCAGCCCGGCGAAGCCGCAAAAGTCCGACTACCCCAGCATGGCCGCGCTGGCCACCGCCCTGCTGCCGAAGCGCCAGGACAACCTGCCGCCCGCCATCGTGATGCCGGACAAGCTCGTGCATCGCGAGGGGCGCACGCTTGCGGGGCAGTTCGGCGGCATGCTCGGCTCGCAGCATGACCCGTGGTTCCTGGAGATGTCTCCGTATCATCCAAAGCACTACGGCGCGTATCCTGGCTACCTGTTTCATCACGAGCGCGGCTTTGAAAAAGACCCCACGCTGAAATTTCAGGCACCGCATCTCTCGCTGCCGCAGGGTTTGACGCTCGATCGTGTGATGGACCGCGTGTCGCTGCGTGATTCACTCGAAAAGCAGACGGAAAACCTCACGCGGCTCGCCGGTGATGAGGCTTTCGATTCCACGCGTCAGGCCGCCATCGGGCTGCTAAGCAACCGCAAGGTGCATGACGCCTTCAGCTTGGAGAAAGTCGATCCGAAGCTGCTCGACCGCTACGGCCGCCACAGCTTCGGCTGGTCGCTGCTCATGGCGAAAAACCTCGTGCAGAGCGGCGTGCGCCTCGTGCAGGTGAACCTCGGCAACAACGAGACCTGGGACACGCATCAGGCCGCGTGGCCGAATTTGAAGAACTTCCTGCTGCCGCCGATGGACCAGGCCGTGAGCGCCTTGATCGAGGATCTCGACGCCAGCGGCCAGCTTGATGAGACGCTCATCGTCATGGCCGGTGAATTTGGCCGCACGCCGAAGATCAAAAGCATCTCAGCCACCGCGCTGCCCGGTCGCGATCACTGGGGCCACGCGCAGAGCATCCTGCTCGCCGGTGGTGGCATCCAAGGCGGCCGCGTCATCGGCGAGACCGACAAGATCGGCGGCTATCCCATCAGCGATGCGCAAACGCCGGAAAACTTCGCCGCCACGATCTACGAAGCCCTCGGCCTGCCACGCGAGACCATCTGGAAGGACTTCGCCCAGCGCCCGCACACGCTTTACATGGGATCGCCGATCAATGGGCTGGTGTGAT
The DNA here is from genome assembly GCF_014879935.1 of Prosthecobacter sp. Lineage (GTDB taxonomy): Bacteria > Verrucomicrobiota > Verrucomicrobiia > Verrucomicrobiales > Verrucomicrobiaceae > Prosthecobacter. The sequence continues at coordinate 68,245 of NZ_JACSRD010000163.1, read as the reverse complement.
TTATCGCGAAGCGTCTTGGAGTGCGGCGGCCCTCCGCCGCTTTCGAGCGACTCATGGCCTGCGAGAAGCTCCAGAGGGCTGGAGCACTCCAAGACGCTTCGCGCTCACTCGACTCTCCATTTCCTTTTCAAAGCATCCCATTCGTCATCCGGCGTGCGCTTCAATCCACGCCACTCCGGCAACTGCATGACGACTTGTTCGATCAAATCAGCGCAATGCTCGGCGATGGTGACAAGCGTTCGCCGCATGCCGGCAGCTTCGGCGATTTCGAGCATCTTTGCGTGTTCGAGGCCGCCGCTGACTCGTTTCGCCTCATCGCTGGTTTTGCCGTCGATGAGCGTGACGACGCGCAGCACGTCCTGCGTGTGATTCGACAGCCAGCGGCGGTTTTCGGCGAGCACGGCGGCCAGTAGCGGCTGCAATTCGGGCTTCCAGCCGTCAGCGAAGGTCGCGCCGAGTTTGCCGCGTTTCTCACCGATGCGCATGTAGTGCGGTTGCAACGGCTCAATCGGCGTCGCCGCCATGTCGGCGAAGGTTTTCGGCCAGTCGATGCCCAACTCGCCGCCGATGGCGTGAAACGTGAACTGATCCTGCACGATGCGGTTTCGCGGCGTGTAAACGCCGTCGAGCAAATGCATGCGGATGCCGGGCTGGATCGACTTGATGAGCGAATCGCCGACGATGTGCACCATCCAGCCCAGCGCATAGGCGAGGCCGCGCTCGCTCGTCATGTCATCGCGGATCGCGAGCGAGCAGTAGTCGGCGAGATGGTCCCACGGAACGCGGAGGCCCACATCCGCTTTCGTCCAGCCGAAGACAAGATGCGCCCGGCCGTAGAACAGCTCGTGAATCTGCCGGGGACGATACATCTGCCCGTCATGCACGAGCACCCACGGCCGCACCGCACCACCCGTGATCGGGCTTTTTTCCAGCGGCACCGTGCCGAAGCCCACTTCGCGCCCCGTATCGACACAAACGGCCTCCGGCATCACCTGGATGTCGCAACCGAGGTAGGCACCGCAGAGAAAACTGGCGCGATGTTTCGCGATCAACGACGCCACGGGCAGGCCGCGGCTTTTCACCGCCTTCTCCGCGAGAAGGCCATACATCGTGTGTCCGATCAGTCCGCTCATGTGTTGAACTCAACGACCCGGCAGCAAGAGAGCTGTCAGTGCCCTCGTAGGTTTGCGCCAACCACCTCACCCGGCCATGCTCTCGATCTACTCCAAATCCAGCGGCGGATTCTGCGATGGCGTGTCGCGTCGCAACTTCCTCAAGATCGGCGGCCTCGCGATGGGCGGCATGTCGTTGAATGACGTGCTGCGTGCCGAGTTCGTGCAAAAGACCGGCAAGTCGCACAAGGCGACGATCATGGTCTTCCTGCCAGGTGGTCCGTCGCATCAGGACATGTTTGATCTGAAGCCGGACGCGCCGAGCGAGATTCGTGGCGAGTTCAAACCGATCTCCACGAACGTGCCCGGCATCCAGATCTGCGAGCATCTGCCGCGTCTCGCCAAGATGATGGACAAATGCACCATCATCCGCTCGCTGGCGGACTGCGATCCGGGCCACGACGCCTTCCAGTGCCTCACGGGTCGCAGTGCGAAACGTCAACCACCTGGTGGCTGGCCGTCGATGGGTTCCATCGTGTCGAAACTGCAAGGCAGCGTGAATCCGGCGATGCCGGCCTTCGTCGGTCTCGCACCAAAGATGGGCCACATGCCCTGGGCGCGCACCGGTGAGCCGGGTTACCTCGGCGTCGCGCATGCGCCCTTCCAGCCGAATCGCGGCGGCGGCACGGAGGACATGTCGCTGAACGGCATCACACTCGATCGTCTCGGCGACCGCAAAACGCTGCTGACCAGCTTTGACACACTGCGCCGCGATCTCGACGCCACCGGCCTCATGGGCGGTGTGGATGTCTTCAATGAGCAGGCGTTGAATGTGCTCACGAGCCCGAAACTGCTGCACGCGCTCGATTTGAGCCGCGAGGACCCGCGCAACGTCGAGCGCTATGGCAAAGGCGAGAACCGCAACCGCGACGACGGTGGTCCCCGCCTCACCAGCCACTTCCTCATGGCACGCCGCCTCGTGGAAGCTGGCGCACGCGTCGTGACACTCGCCTTCAGCCGCTGGGATTATCATTCGAACAACTTCGGTCAGCTCCGCGAGGACCTGCCGCTGCTCGATGCCGGTCTCAGCGCCCTCATCACCGACCTGCACGACCGCGGCCTCGACAAAGATGTGTCCGTCGTCGTATGGGGCGAATTCGGTCGCACACCGAAGATCAACGACAAAGGCGGCCGCGATCACTGGCCGCGTGTCGCCTCCGCGCTGCTAGCCTGCGGCGGCATGCGTCATGGCCAGGTCATCGGTGCCACCGACAAGCACGCCGGCGAGCCCACCGACCGCCCCGTCGCCTTCGGCGAGGTCTTTGCCACGCTGTACAAACAAATGGGCATCGACGTCACCAAAGCCACGCTCACCGACCTCACCGGCCGCCCGCAGTATCTGGTGGATGGCAATATGCCGATGCCGGAGCTGGTGTGAGCGTGATCGTTGCGCCTAGTTTGTTTTGAAACGACAAAACTTGCGCCTTTCGCCCGTAGGTTCTCGCCGCCATGAACCTGCCACGCCTCACCTTCCTCGCCGCATTCGCCGCCGCTCCAGCGTTTGCTGCTGATGCGCCGCGTCCGCTGAACTTTGCGAACGACATCGTGCCGATCCTCACGAAGGGCAGTTGCAACAGCGGCGGCTGCCACGGCAAGGCGGGCGGTCAGAACGGCTTCAAGCTCTCACTGCTCGGTTTCGAACCGCAGGAGGATTACGAGCACATCGTGAAGGAAGCGCGTGGACGTCGTGTGTTTCCAGGGGCGCCGGAGCAGAGTTTGCTTTTGACGAAGGCCGTCGCGCAAACGCCCCACGGCGGCGGCAAGAAGCTCGATCCGAACTCCGAGGACTACGCCGACCTCGTGCGCTGGATTCGCGAGGGCATGCCGTATGGCAAGGACACCGATCCGAAGATGGCCCGCATCAGCGTGGAGCCCGCGAAGCTCACCATGCCGCTCAAAGGCGCACAGCAGCTCAAAGTGACTGCGCACTACACCGACGGCTCGACGCGCGATGTGACGAAACGCGCTCTTTATGAGGCAAACGAGAAGGCGATGGCCGAAACGAGCGAAACGGGCCTCGTGAAGCTCTTTGACCTGCCCGGCGATGTCGCGGTGATGGTGCGTTATCAGGGCAAAGTGTCCACGTTCCGCGCCACCGTGCCGCTGGGTGCTCCCGTGGCCACCTTGCCTCCGGTGAGCAATTTCGTGGACGATCTCGTCTTCGCGAAACTGAAGACCATCGGCATCCCGCCTTCGGAAATCGCCGATGACGGCACGTTCATCCGTCGTGTCACGCTCGACATCGCGGGTCGCCTGCCGACTGCGGGCGAGATGAAGGACTTCATGGCCTCGAAGGACGCGAACAAGCGCACCGCGCTCGTGGATCGGCTGCTGGAGAGCCCGGACTACGCGGAGTTCTTCGCGAACAAGTGGTCCGCGCTGCTGCGCAATCAACGCACACAGCCCGTCTATGCCCGCGGCACCTATCTTTTCTGGCAGTGGATTCGCGACAGCATCGCGGACAACAAACCCTACGACCAGTTCGTGCGCGAGGTCATCGCCGCATCGGGCGATCTCGACAACAGTCCGCCCGTCGCCTGGTATCGTCAGGTCAAGGAGCAGAAGCAGCAGATGGAGGACGTCGCGCAGCTCTTCCTCGGCACGCGCATGCAGTGCGCCCAGTGCCATCACCATCCCTTCGAGAAGTGGAGCCAGCAGGACTACTATGGTTTCGCCGCGTTCTTCGCGAATGTGGCCCGCAAACCATCGTCCTTCACCGGCGAGGAGATGATTTATCACAAGCGCGGCATCGCGCAGACGCAGAACATCCGCACGAAGGAGCAAGTCATGCCTACCAGCCTCGGCGGTGCCGCTTTGAAGCTCAAACCGGAGCAGGATCCGCGTCTCTCGCTCGCTGAGTGGATGCGCGCGAAGGACAATCCCTTCTTCGCGCACACGCTGGTGAATCGTTACTGGAAGCACTTCTTCAATCGCGGCCTTGTCGAACCTGAGGACGACATGCGCGAGACCAATCCGCCGGTGAATCCCGAATTGCTCAGTGCGATGGCCGCAGACTTCATCAAGAGCGGCTACGACATGAAGAAGCTCATCCGCAACATCGTCACGAGCACGACTTATCAACTCAGCGCCGTGCCGAACGCGCACAACGCCAAGGACCGCCAGAACTTCAGCCGCTACTACCCAAAACGCCTCAACGCCGAGGTGCTCTACGACGCGGTGAACACGCTGCTCGATGTGGAGAGCAACTTTGCCGGGCAGGCTCCTGGCACACGCGCCGTGGCGTTGCCCGACAACAGTTACAACCAGAGCACCTACTTCCTCAGTGTGTTCGGTCGCCCGGATTCATCCAGCGCCTGCGAGTGCGAACGCACGCAAGAGGCCAGCCTCGCGCAAAGCCTGCATCTGCTCAATGCCGCCGACATCCAGACCCAGCTCGCTCGTGGTAACGGCCGCGCCGACACGCTGACGAAGGACACACGCCCCGATGACGACAAGATCACCGACCTATATCACATCGCCCTCAGTCGTGACCCGAATGCCGACGAAGTGAAGTTCGCCCACGCGCATCTCGAAAAGAAGACCGCCGGCAAAACTGGAGATGAGGCCTTCAAGGGCAAGAAGGAGGCCTATGAAGACATTCTCTGGGCGCTGCTGAACACGAAGGAGTTCTTGTTCAATCATTGATCAGGAAGCGCCGCCTCATGCGGAGCGCGGACGTCCTCGTCCGCCTCCATGAAATGGAAGAACTGAATTGTACCATGAATCGCTGCACGTTTGCACACCCTGGCACTCTTAACGGCGCGACAGCGTCCTGGAGTGCGCTGGTCCTCCAGCGCTTTTCGGGAGCCTCCCGGCCTGCCCAAAGCTCCAGAGGGCTGGAGCACCCCAAGACGCTGCCGCGCCTTGCGATGCTCAGCATGTTGTTCTGCGGGGCCATCGCTTCGAGCGCCTTTTCCCAGGCCACTTTTCCTTCCCCAGTGCTCACCAGCATCTCGCCGCTCGGCGGCAAGGCAGGTGCTACGGTCGAGTTCACGCTTCGTGGCACGGATCTCGATGGTCCTGCGGCTGTTTTGATCGGAGACCGCTCGATCAGCATTTCAACGACGACCAAGGCCAGTGTCGCACTTCCGGCTAATTTGCCCGCAGGGGCGCACGATTTGCGTTTTGTCGGCCGCTACGGTGTCAGCAACCCGCGTGTGTTCGTCGTGACGCCACATGTCGTGGTCGAATCGCCCGGCACGAACGCGAAACCCGACAAAGCGCTCAAGCTCGCGGTCAATTCGGCCATCAGCGGTGCTTTCAAGGCCACCACTCCGCATTGGTTCACGTTCGAGGCGAAAAAGGGCCAGTCACTCACAGCGACTTTTCTCGGCTTGAAGGCCGACACGCGTGCGGAAGTGCTTGGCGCGATCAGCGACGGCAAAGGGCGCGAACTGGCGCGCTTGAAGCGCGGCAGGATGAACTTCACGCCGCCTGCTGACGGCACGTATCGCATGGAAGTGCATGAGCTCATGCATCGCGCAGGCGACGACTACGGCTTCTTCGGCGCATTGGAGGAGGCTAAAGCAGAAGAACCACGGATCATGCCCAGCGTGATGAGGCAGGAACTCAAGATTGGCGATGTTCGCCGCGGTTTTTTTGTTCCATCAGCCGCCTGGACTTACGATATGCCCTTCAAAGCTGGAGACAGGTTTGTCGTCGAAGTTTTCTCGCATCAACTCGGCCACGACACCGATCCGCATCTCGTGATCGAAAACCTCAAACCCGACGGCACGATCACCGCACAGGCTGAAGTGGCCGACGCACCAGCCATTTCGCCCGCGCCGAGTGTTGCGAGCGCGATTCCGAACCGCGATCCCTCCTACGCGTATGAGGCGAAGGTTGATGGCACCTTTCGCATCACGCTCAACGATGCCTTTGCGACCACGCAGCCGTTTGAACTGCGCGTTTCGAGCGGTGCGCCGAAGACTCCAGAACTCATCGCGATGAACGCCACGCTGCCGAAAGCCGCCAATGCCAAAACGGGCGAGGTCGGCAGCGCGAATGTCTGCCGCGGCGGCATCCTGGCGCTCGAAGTGGCCGTGCTGAATCGCAACGCGCTGAGCGAAGCAATCGAACTCAAGGCCGACAAACTGCCCGCCGGTCTCATCAGCCTCGGTGGCTTCATCGGCAAAGGCCAGTCACTCGGCTACATGGCCTTCCAGGCCACTCCCGATGCTCCAGCGGGCGCTGCACTCGTCACGAGCCTCGCCAAGTCGGCCTATGTGAGCTTCGACATCAAGGACGCCACACGTGACAACCTGCTCTCACGTCGCACAGGGCCGCCAGCCATCGGCGTGAGCACCTTGAGCACGCCTGCGCTCATTCAGACCGAGAAGAACGACATCCTCGAAGTCCCCGCCGACGGAAAGCTCGAAATCCCTCTCAAAGTCACACGCCACGCCGAGTTTCCCGATGCGATCAAGCTGAAGGCCCTCGGCTTGATCGACGCCGCGAAGGCTCCCGAGGCCGACATCCCGGCGAAAGCCGCAACAGGCAAGTTCACGCTCGATGTGAAGACACTGAAGCTCGCTCCGGGCGAATACGGCTTCATCCTGCAAGGTCCGGCGAAGATGAAAGTGCGTCGAAATCTCGAAGAACTGGGCACCGCCGAAGCTGATGTGAAAAAAGCCGTCGAATCCCAAGCCGCCGCCAAAAAGCAGCTCGATGCCGCCAACGCCGACACGACGCCGAAGAAGGCCGAACTCGTCAAAACAGCCACCGATGCGGTCAAAGCCGCCGACAAGGCCAAAACGGATGCAGACAAGGCCGTCAAAGACCTCACCGCCAAAACCGCGGCCAAAGAGGCGACGTTCATCGTCTATTCGAACCCGATCCGCGTTCGCGTGACCGCAGTGGCGAAGAAGTAGTCAGGGCATGCTGGAAAACCTCGAACCATCGAGCGCGGTGGCGCTGCCGCGAGGTTTCACGCGGCTCGTGTCAGCGATGACAAACTCACTCGCTGACGCCCCTGTTCATCGAAATTCGACGGACTGAGCCATCGCTCGAAGGCTTCGCGGAGCGCGGGCCATTCTTGGTCGATGGCGGCATGCCACGCGGTGTCGCGATTGCGGCCCTCCTCTTTTTGGCGTGAGTTTGCAAAAGCACCGCAAGCATTCCGACGTGATGAGGTGGAGCCTCTGAATGCTCCTTTCACCATGAACCCACGCCCATCATCCCTCCATCGTCTGCTCGGCGTCCTCACGCTGAGCTTCCTCGTCGTCTCAAATCTCCACGCCGCAGACGGGCCGCCGCCGAAAGGCTGGGGCGGCACGCCAATGGATGAGTACAGGCGCGGAGTCGATTCCGAGGTCACCCGCGAAGGCAAGCCCTCGGTGTTCATCGAGTCGATCAAAGGCAACGCGAGCGGCTTTGGCACCATGACGCAGGGATTCATCGCGGCGGACTACCTCGGCAAGCGCGTCCGTTTCAAAGGCTATGTCAAAACACGCGATGTCACCGGCCGTGGCGCAGGACTTTGGATGCGCGTGGATGACGTGAACAAGCGCACCCTGATCATCGACAACATGGACAAGCGCACCGTGAGCGGCACGTCCGACTGGACGGAGGTGTCCATCGTCGCTGACATTCCGCAGCACGCGGAGAGTTTTCTCATCGGCGTGCTGCTCTCTGGCAAAGGCCGCATGTGGGTGAGCGGGTTGACCTTTGAGATCGTGGACAGCTCCGTGCCGGTCACTGCCACCGCCGCTGAACCCGCGCCGCGCCGCAAGCCGGAAAACCTCAGCTTCACCGAGTAAGATAACACGGAAGCCGCTGCTGACTCATGTCCGCCACCTCCACCACGCCCTCCGAGCCTCCACAGGGCCCGGAGGGCTTCTGGCATGACTGTGTGCTCTGGGCGCACCAGCCACGCGATGGCGTGATCGTGCCGATGACCGTGGCCGCGGAGATTGCTCGCGAGGTCATGTGCGACGCGATGAACGAACTGCCACCTCGCGCCACCGCGATCGAGATCAGTGCCTTTTTGCAGCGCCATGGCCGTCAGCGTGCCCTCCAGCGCGTGGCGGCTGAACGCGCGGCGAAAAACGATTCGCAGCTCTGGCATGATGCGAACTGGCAGCCCGACGAGCCGCTGATGGACCTGCGCGGCCTGCGCCTTCATGAAAACGCCGCGTGGTCAGCCGCGATGCCGGTGCTGCGCGCGCTCGCCATGCCGGTGATTCATGGCGCGGGCGTGGCGGAGGCCGAAGATGTCTTCTCCGAGGTGCTCGCGGCGCTCATCGGTCCTCTCCAAGGTCTGCTCGTCGCGGAGCAATTGCCACCGCTGGTCAAAACCATCGCTCGACGCCGCGCGGTGGATCATGTGAGGCATCTCTCGGCGCTGAAACGCGATGCGATCCTCGTTTCCGATGATCAGGAGGCCGCCGACGCGGCATGCGCGATGGAATTCGACCTCCAGGACGTATGGGATCACTGCGCACGCCTCTTGACGGCCGCCCAGTGGGAAATCATTGATCGTCTCATCCTTCGTTCTACAGACACTCACACCAGCCTCATCGCCGATGCCCGTCTCATGAGCGCCCTGCACATCGATCCCCGCAGCTCCGAAGCCACACGCCGCCGTCGTCTGCGCGACTCGCTCGATGAGGCGCTCCTCCACATCCGACGTCACCTTCTCGATCCGTCATGAACCCGCAGGCTCCAGAAGAATCCCCCCCATCGCAGCGGCTCATCGAGCAGCAGCACCCTCGCGTGCCGCGTGAAAATCCACCCGCCATGCCGGACGACCTGCGGCGCGAGTGGCAGGCGCATTTTCGCCGCGTCCCTCCGCGCTTCATCACCTGGTCCCGTGTGGCGATGGCAGAAGCGGGTATCGCGGCCGTGCTCGTCCTCAGCTTCATGATTCGTGACACACCGCCCGAGGCCGCGAACGATCCGCTGCAAGAGGCTCTTTTGAGCTATCAAGAGCCAGATGACAGCATTTCGCCCCTCACCCGCGAGCTTCTCCACTATCGCGTCGAGCCATGATGTCGCGAAGGGTCAGGCGCAGACAGCTGGATTCAAAATCGGCTGTGTCAGCGATGCCAAACTCACGCGCTGACGCCCCTGCTCATCGAAATTCGACGGACTGAGCCATTGCTCGAAGGCTGCACGCAGCGCGGGCCACTCTTTGTCGATGGTGGCATACCAGGCGGTGTCGCGATTGCGGCCTTTGCGCACCGTCGCCTGACGGAAGATGCCTTCGAAGGACAGGCCGAGGCGCAGCGCGGCCTTGCGCGAGGCTTCGTTGAGGGAATCGCACTTCCACTCGTAGCGGCGGTAGCCGAGCTCGAAGGCGTGGCGCATCATGAGAAACATCGCTTCGGTGGCGGCGGGCGTGCGCTGGAGTTTCGGCGAGAAATGCAGATGACCGACCTCGATGCTGCCGCAGGAAGGCGAGATGCGCAGGTAGCTCGCTAACCCGATGGCTTCGCCGCTCGCAGGATCGACTTTGGCAAAGAAAAGCGGATCGCGTGTGCTGCTTTGCTGCTCCAGCCAGGCGCGGAAGTCTTCAAACACCTCAAACGGCCCGTAAGGCAGGTAAGTCCAGCCAGAGCCATGCAGATCGAGCGCGTAGGCATCGAAAAGCGACCGCGCATGCTTTGCGGCATCGAGCGGCTCGAGGCGGCAAAAACGGCCGTGCATCACCTCGCGGGCCGGAAACGGAGGCTCGCGCCAGTTGGCGACGATTTCGCCGAGGGGTTGATGCGGGATTTCGGGCATGGTGGTGATTGCAGTCGAGTTTCTTCGCGCATCTGGCGTATGACTCAAGACTTTCCCTTCTCATGATCCGCCCGCTGTTTCTCCTCCTTGCCACCAGCCTCGCCGCCGCGCCGATCGAGCGTGTGTGGCTCACGCATGCCTCGAATGATCCCTCGAAGATCGTCATCAACTGGGAAACGGCGACGCCGGGCGACTCGGTGGTCGAGTTTGGCACCAGCGCGGAGCTTGGGAAGCAGGTGAAGGCCGCGGAGGCGGTCACGCTGCATCACATCGAGATCCCGCTGGAGCAGACGGACGTGGTTTATCACTACCGCGTGCGCAGCGGTGGCGATGCGTCGGAGGTGTTTCGCTTCAAAGGCTATCCGACGAAGGAACTGCGCCTCGCGATGGTGGGCGACTGGGGCTTCGCGAAGGGCAAAGACCTCGCTTCGCTGATGAAGGACGATCCGCATCTGCTCGTGACGCTCGGCGACAACGTGCCCGATTTGCACGGAAAAGGTCGCGAAGGCACAAAAGCCTTCAGCGCGCTCATCGACCAGCATCGCGAGCTTTTTCGCTCCACGCCGCTGATGCCGATTTTAGGCAATCACGACCGCGAAATCACCTCGCGCGGCCCGAAGCCGCCTGCGCATGCGGTTTACGATGTGGAGGCCACGGCCTACCGCGATTTCTTCGCGCTGCCGGATGTCGAGTGGCGCTGGCGCTTCGACATTCCGGCCTTCCGCCTGCGATTGCTCGCTCTCGATGCCAGCCACACGAAGGATCAAGGCACGACGTGGCAGACGAATCATCCCATCACCGCCGGATCGGAGCAGCACGCGTGGTTTGCCCGCGAAGCGGCCCGCACCGATGCCGATTTCGTGCTCACGCTGAACAACGAGCAAAACTCGCTCATGCGTGGCTACGACCAGAAGGCCTGGCTGCCGCTCTTTGAGCAAACGAGCGCCGTTTTCACCGGCTACGGCTACTTCGCCGAACGCGCCGAGTTCAACAGCCTGCCCTACTTCAACACCTGCCTCAAAGGCGACGGCGATCTCTACAAAGACCCGCACTCCCGCTTCAACGCCCGCGAGGATCACTACCTGCTGCTCACGCTGCGTGCCGGAGCTCCGACGATCACCGCCCAATTCAAAAACCTCCGCGGCGAGGTGCTCGACACGTCGGAGATCCGCCAGCGCCATCCCGCTGCGCCAGTAAAATGACGCGGCCCTTGCGCCGTTTCGTGCGGCGGCCATCATCGGCGCATGCCTGCGCGAGTGTCTGCCATTTACATCAGTCCAGCGGCAACCGTGCTGCCACATGCGGTGAACGAGTCGCATGCGTCTGCACATCGTGGGCTTGTCGGAGATCGTTACTTTGAAGGCTGCGGCACTTTTAGCGATTGGGAACCCAAAGGCCCCGGTCGCGAACTCACGCTGATCGAAGGCGAAGTGCTGGCAGAACTCGGCCTCAGTGCCGCTGAAGCTCGCCGCAACATCGTCACCGAGGGTGTGCAACTGAACGACCTCGTCGGAAAGCGCTTCCGCATCGGCGGCGTGCTCATCGAGGGCATCCGCCTCTGCCCGCCATGCACGCATTTGGACAAAGTGACCGGCCAAGCGCTGCTGAAACCGCTCGCCCACCGTGGTGGCCTGCGAGCGGACATCTTGAGCCATGGCGTCATCCGCGTGGGCGACTCAATCACTCCCGAGCCAGAAACCCCATGAACGCATCCATCCTCACCCTCGAAGCCAATCTCATCCGCGAAGACCATGCGGCAGACACCTTGCGTCTGCTGAATGCCTATTCGGCCGATCCGATGGGCGACGGGCATTCTTTGTCTGATGCCGCGCGTCGTGATCTCATCCCCGGCCTGCGCCAGCATCCCACGACGCACGTTTTTCTGGCCTACGCCGATGGCGAGGCGGTCGGGATCGCGATTTGCTTTCTCGGCTTTTCCACCTTCGCGGCGCGCCGGTTGCTCTACATCATGGACTACTTTGTGCAGCCCGCGCAACGCGGTCGCGGCATTGGCAAACGCCTCATGGACACCATCGCCACGCGTGCGCGTGAACTCGGCTGCTGCCGCCTCACCCTCGAAGTGCAGGAAAACAACCATCACGCCCGCCGCATCTACGCCGCCGCCGGCTTCGAGCAGGCTGTGTATGTGCCGGAGGCCGGCGCCGGGCTCTGCATGCACAAACCGCTTTGATCCTTCTCATGCATAGCGTCATCGAACTCCCTTTTAACCAGCATGTCGGCCTGCAAATCGCGGACGATCCCGCGAAAGTGCTGCAACTGCCCGCCGGGCCGCAGTATCTGAACCATCTCGGCACCGTTCATGCGAGCGCCCAACTCGCGCTGGCCGAGGCATCGAGTGGTGAGTTCTTGCTGCGAGCCATCGGCGACATGGCGGGCATCGTGCCGGTCGTGAGGAGGCTGGAGTCGAAATTTCGCAAGCCCGCGAAGGGTCGCCTCACCTCCACCGTGTCCGCACTGGATGGCATCGAGTCCCTGCGCAGCGAACTGGAGGCCAAAGGCCGCGCCTTGATCACCGTGCAGATCGAGCTGCACGACGAATTCGGCGCGCACACGCTTTCCGCTTCGGTGGAGTGGTTTGTGACTCGCATAGTCGCCGCATGAAACTCATCCACACGTCATTGTCGCGATTGGAACCCGTGCGTGTGGCGCATGCGGCGGAGATGTTCGTGCTCCTGGGCGATCTGCGCATTTACGAACACCTCGACCGACAGCCGCCGGCCTCACAGCAAGAGCTGGAGGAGCGCTACCGGCGCTACGAGACCACATTCTCGCCGGATGGCGCGGAGCGCTGGCTGAACTGGATCATCTTCCCGCATGAAAGCGGTGCGTGCGCCGGCTTCATGCAGGCATCCGTGAATACCGACGGCACTGGCGACTTCGGTTACATCCTCGGCCCCGCGTACTGGGGGCGCGGACTCGCCTTCGATGCTGCCAGCGCGGTCATCCGTGTTTTGCACGACGACTTTGCGGTCACCGCGCTCTACGCGACCGCTGACAGGCGCAACGAGCGCTCCATCAGGCTGCTGAACCGTCTGAGCTTTCAGCGCATCATCCGCAACGAGTATCCACACGGCGAAGCTCCCGAAAGCGATGACGTGTTTCGCCTGAACCTGCCGTAAACGTTTCTCCATGAAGAAGATCAACACCCACACCCTCGAAGAACACACCTGGACCTCGCCGAAGGGCAAGTTTGGCGGCGCGAGCAAAGAAGTGTCCGAAGCGCTTGGCCGTGAACCGCTTTCGACGTACTTGATGCAGCGCCATCCTTTCGATGTCGAGATCCTGCGCATCCCGCCGGGCCAAACGCCGTATCCGTTTCACTCGCACAGTGCGCAGTGGGAGTTTTATCACGTCATCTCCGGCACCGGCCAGGTTCGGCATGAGGAAGGAATCACACCCATCGAAACCGGCGACGCCTTCCTCTTCAAACCCGGCGAGCCACACCAGCTCATCAACAACAGCGATGCCGACCTCATCCTCTACGTCATCGCCGACAATCCCATCGGCGAATCCTGCCACTACCCGGACAGTGGCAAGTGGCTCGTGCGCTCGCCGGGGAGTCAGCTCATTCGCGGCGGTCCGCTGGAGTATTATGATGGTGAGGAATGATGAGGCCGGAAGGCCCGTATCTCTTGCCGCATGAAACACGTCCTTGCCGTCCTTTTCGTCCCTTCGGTCCTTTTGGCCGCGACCACGCCCGCGCCGAAACCGAAGCCCGCGTTTCAATACGAATCCGGCGACATCAAGGTGAGCATCCCCACCGCCGATGAGCCGCGCGTGACGCAGTTCGGCGCGGAGTCGATCAAGGCGGCGGTGCAGTATCTCGATGACGGCTCGACGTGCTGGGTGCGTGAAAAAAGCTGTGTGAACTGCCACACAACGGGGCCTTACCTCAGCGAGCGGCCGGCTTTGATCCCGCAGCTCGGCAAACCGAGCGAGGAGATCGTGGCGGACTTCATCGAGTTCGTGCCGAAAGAGGTCAAAGAGGTGAAGGAGACGGCCACGAAGAGCGGCTACAAACACATGCCGGGCGCTTTTTCGGCCGTGTGGCGCTCGCTGGGCCTCGCGGAGTGGGACAAACATCTCACCGGCAAAACGAGCGAGCACACCGAGCGCTCGATCCGCGACATGTTTGAGCGCCAGGCGGCCAGCGGAGCCTTCGTAAGCCATGGCGAGGTCGAAATCCCGCACATCACCACCGACTTCGAACTCTCGCTGCAAGCCGCACGCACCATCACCGCCGCTCCCGGATGGCTCGCGGGCCTGAAGGACGAAAAACTACTCGGGAAGGTCGAAAAGCTCCAAACGTGGCTTCGCACCGCCGAGCCGAAAAATGACTGGGATCGCGTTCTGAGCCTGCAACTCGCCTTTTACATGCCGGAACTCGTTTCCGCCGAAAAACGCGATGCCGCACTGAAGCTCCTCTCCTCCAAACAACACGCCGACGGCGGCTGGAGCACGCGCGACTTCTCCGCACTCAACGACTGGCACTTCGAAGTCAGCGAAACCGTTCGAAAGCTCATCACAGGCCTCCCCGATGCCGCCAAACCCGAAAGCGATGCCTACATGACCGCGCTCGCCGTCGTGCTGATGCGTCAAAGCGGTGTGCCAGCCAAAGATGAGCGCCTTCAGAAAGCCGTGACGTGGTTGAAGAAGGAGCAGCGCGTCTCCGGTCGCTGGTGGATGCACTCGCTGTATCGCGGGAACTACCACTACAGCACCTACATCGCGACCTGCCAGGCGCTGAAGGCGCTGGCGTTGTGTGATGAGCTGCCTGCGCTGGGTGCTGAGTGATGAACGAGTTGGGAAGCTCGATTTACGTCACTGCACCTCCAAGCGCACGAAGCGGCGGCCGCTGCTGCCTTCGGGCACGGTGGCTTTGACTGTTTGCACCGTTCCGTCGTCGGCAAGGATGGTTTGGGTGCTTCCCAGCTCGCTCCAGTCGAGATTATTGAGCGTGTCAGTCCACGGAAGGCGAAAGGTCACTCCGGCGAGCACGGCTGCTTTGCTGCGTGTGTAGGTGAACTCGAGATTCCCGCCTGTTTGGGTGATCTGGAAGTTGGGAGCGCTGGATTGCAGCGGATTGAGCAACAGCGCGAATTCGAGGAGGTTTTTGAGCCCGTCGCCATCAGGATCGGCGGCGTCGGCAGCATCTCCTGTGTTGCTGGTGGTTCCAAACCATGCCAACCGCCAATCATCGACGCTTCCCGAAGCAGGCAGACCAACGCCTGCTATCGCGATGTCAAAAGGGCTCTCATTCGCATCCGTGCTGTCGATGTGCAGCACCGCACTGCGAGTGCCCGTTCCGCCCGGGGTGAAGGTGATGGTAAAGGTGGTGCTGGTGTTGTCCTCCAGCACGGAGGGGATCGCACTGATGGTGAAGTCGGAGCTGTTGGCCCCATCTTTGGTTAAACCCAGGCCGAGCAGTGGAATCGTGCCTGCACTGCGAATCGTCACGGTGAAGGCACCGCTGCTCAATCCTTGTGTGACATGTCCAAGGTTGATGCTGGCACTCCCGTCGATGAGGTTGGTGTTCACCGGTTGCTCAATGGCGAGCTCCGGCGTGAGCGGGTAGCTGCCGATGTAGCTGGAGCTGGTAGCGGTATAAACAGGGCCTTCGAACTCTGCGTAGTTCCATCCGGCCTCGGTAAAGCCACCAGTGATGAACAACTCATCGCCCAGCACCGCGATGTCCCACACGTCCCAGTTGGGGCCGCCGCCCACTTCTTCCCAGGTGCTGCCGTTCCATTCGCGGAGGAACTCATCGTCCACCTGCGTGCCAGCATAAAGAAGGCCGTGGGTGTATTTGAGCACGTTGACAGCCCCATTCACACCCGTGCCGAGGGCGCTCCAGGTGATGCCGTTCCAGCGGGCGACGTTGTTGCCGCAGGGAACACCATCGATGGAATCAATGAGCCCTCCGACTACGAGGTCATTGCCGATTGCGATCATCGATTGCACGACTGGTGTGATGTTGCTGGTGTGCGTGACCCAGGCACTGCCGTTCCATTGCAGAATGTGGCTGGTCTGAATCCAATCCAGGCCCACGAGTTCATTGTTGAATGTGGAGGCATAGAGCTGGCTGCCCACCTGGCAAATGGATTGCACCATGGAGTCGGCATTGAGTGTGATGCCTGCGCCCGCGTCGCTCCAGGTCGTGCCATTCCATTTGGTGATGTGGTTGATGGGTGTGCCGTTCACGGATGAGAAGTTGCCAATGATGTAGAGCACTCCGCCAATGCTCGCGGGGGTGCCCATCGAGGTGCCCTCGAGCGTGCCAATGGTCGTCCAAGTGGTGCCGGTCAGCTTCGCGACGTTGAAGTGATACGGAGGCGCGGGTTCATCGACCCAGTAGTATGCATACAACTCTCCGTTGTGAGCGATGAGGTTGCCACCTGGACTGCCCGGCAGTGCGGTCCAGGTGTTGGTGGGCTTGTCATAACAGGCCACATGATTGGCCGCGATCTTTCCTGCGGTGGTGAAGTCGCCGCTGACGTAGATTTTGTCATTCAGCTCGACGATGGAGTAGCCTTCGCCATTGAGGCCGCCATCGAGGTCTTCGAAGATGGAAGACCATGCGCTGCCATCCCAGCGGGCGAGGCTGGGCGTTTTCACACCATCGGTCACCGTGAAGTCACCGCTTACAAACACCGCGCCCCCGACTTGCACGACCATCGTCAGGTATTGAGTGACACCGCTGCTTCCCACGGTTTGCCAAGCACTGCCATCCCAGCGTTCGAGGAAGTTGCTGAATTGCCCGCCCACATACACATCCGTGCCGAGCAGGGCGATCTCCGTGGTAAACTCATCAAAGGTCTTCAGCGTCGTCCAGGTGGAGCCATCCCAATGACGGCAGCTGCTGTTGCCGACCACATAGACGTTGACGCCATCCTGCGTGGCGATGCCGCTGATCGTGTCGGTCGTCGGCCCCACATTCGACCAGGCGGTGCCGTTCCATTTTTGCACCTGCGTGCCACGGCCAACGAATAACTCGCTGCCCGCCACTGCCAGGCCACCCGTGGGCACGCTGGTGGAGTTAAAACCTGCACCCACTGCCAGCCAGTTCGTGCCATCCCATTTCGCCAACCTCGAAGTCAGTGACACGCCGCCCACAGAGCTAAAAGTGCCGCCGATGAACAACTCGGAGCCGAGCACGGCCATGGCGTTCACCGTTCCACTGGCACCGCTGCCGAGCGCTGACCATGTGCTGCCATTCCACTTTGCCACACGACTGGCGACCACGCCATCCACAGCGGTAAAGGTGCCGCCGATGAAGACGTCACCGCCCATGACGGCCACCGCATTGACAATCAGCGTGCCACCCGTCAATCCAGCGCCCAGAGGTGTCACCCTGCCGGTTGTCTTGTCCACACGTGCAATGCCTTGCGCAGCGACTCCCGCGAGCTTGCTAAACGACCCACCGACGTAGTAGGCGTCCGCTGACTCAGCGATGGCATTGATGGAGCCGACCGTTGTCGCCACCGGGAAATTCGGCGACCAGTTTTGGGGCAGTTGGGCGAGGGCATTCGAGATGAGCAGTAGCAAGGCGGGGAGGGCTTTTTTCATGCGGGGAACGAAGAGGTTCATCGCAAGCAGCCCCGGAAGAGGTGTGCGGGTTACAAAAAAGAGGCGGCTCATAAAAGTGTGCGCAGACTTGTAACCTGCGATTCCGCGCGGGGCAGTTCACGGTACCATGCATTTACACTCACCCTGTCGTCTGTTCGTCGCTGCCTTCATTCTACTACCCATGTCGCTCGCGCAGGCGCTGACGGGCCTCACGTTCAAGCACTACATCAAAGCACACAACACGGGCGACGGGGATTACTTTGGCAGTTCGGTGGCGGTGAGCGGGGATACGATGGTCGTCGGTGCTTCCTATGAGGACAGCAGCGGCACGGGAACGTCCTCCACTTCGAATGAATCAAGCCTGAACGCGGGGGCTGTTTATGTGTATGAGCGGATCAATGGATCTTGGACTCAGCAGGCCTATCTGAAGGCATCGAACACCGGCTCTAACGACCTTTTTGGCACTTCCGTGTCGATCTCTGGCGACACGATCGTCGTGGGGGCCACACACGAAGATGGTGGCGGCAGCGGTGTGAATCCGTCGTCCGATGAAACGATGACGGATTCAGGCGCGGTGTATGTCTTTGTGCGTCAGGGCGGCGGCTGGGTTCAACAGGCTTACATCAAGGCCTCGAATCCTGGCAGTGGTGACTGGTTTGGGTTTCAAGTCTCGATCTCGGGCGATCGGATGGCGGTATCGGCCATCGGTGAGGACGGCAGTGGCACAGGTGTGAACGCACCTTCGGACGAGAACGCATTGACTGCGGGGGCTGTGTATGTCTTCTCCCGTTCTGGCGGTGTGTGGACACAGGAGGCGTATGTGAAACCCTCGAACACGGGCAGCGGCGACTGGTTTGGCCGCAGCCTGCAAATCTCGGGGCAAAGCATGATCGTCGGCGCTCCCTATGAGGACAGCTCGACGCGCGGCAACAACGGGCCGTCGAACGAGTTCGTCACCGATTCGGGAGCAGCGTATGTCTTCACGCGCAGCGGTGGAGCATGGACGCAGCAGGCGTTCATCAAATCACCCAACTCGGATGCTGGAGACTTTTTCGGAACGGCCGTCACGCTCTTCGGTGATCGGGCTGTCATCAGCGCGCCGAGCGAGGATGGCAGTGGATCGGGTGTGGACCCGGCAGACAACAATCTCACCCTGGGTGCGGGCGCGGCGTATGCGTATTTTCGTTCGTCAGGCACCTGGCTGGAGAAGGCCTATCTGAAATCGCCAGCCACCGGGGCAGGTGATTCATTTGGTGCCAGTCTTTGCCTGTCTGGCAATACGCTGCTGGTGGGATCTATTTATGAGGATGGCAGCGGCACAGGCATTGATCCGCCCGTGACGGAGACGAGCTATAACTCCGGTGCTGCGCATTTTTTCACCCATTCTAGCTCGGACATCTGGTCTTATGACTCGACGTTGAAAGCGTCGAACACCGGGCCGGATGATTACTTTGGAGGAGCTCTTGCCCATTCCGGCAACACGATCCTGATCAGCGCCATCGGGGAAGATGGCATGGGCACAGGCATCGACCCTGTATCGAATGAACTCGCCAGCGATGGCGCGGGAGCGGCTTACATGTTCGAGCGCAGCGGCACACCGGACATGGCGGTGCTGTCCGATGGCTACCCGGTGCCATCAGGCGGCCAGATCAGTTTTGGCCCGGCTGTCATCGGGCAGACGCTGAACCGCATTTTCGCCATCGTGAATGAGGGGGATGCCCAGCTCGACTTCTCCGGGTCGCCGAGCATCACCTTCAGCGGCCCGGATGCAGCCATGTTTGCGGCCCCGACACAGATGGTGGGATTCATCGGTGCAGGGGGTGCTTTTGAGGTCACTGTCACCTTCACGCCATCTAGCGCTGGCGCGAAGTCGGCAGTGCTCGCGATTCAAAACAACGACGGCGACCACAATCCCTACCTCATCCAGCTCGACGGCTCGGCGCCAGCGGCGGAGATTGCCCTCGTGCGTGGCCCCACGAATGTCCCGGATGGCAGCAATCAAAGCCTCGGCGGCGTGATCGTGGGTGAGAGTGCGGATGTGGTTTTCACCGTGAGAAACGTCGGTGGGCAGATGCTTGGCTTGAACGGCACTCCACGCATCAGCCTCGCGGGGCCTGACGCCGCGTCATTCAGCCTCATGTCGCTGCCAACAGCCACCATTCCAGCCGGTGGTGGCAGCAATTTTGTGGTGCGTTTCACACCTGCCTCCGGCGGGCCGAAGTCCGCCACGCTCACTATCCCGAACACAGACAGTGATGAGTCACCCTTCGACATCAATCTCTCCGGTGCGGGCCTCACTTTCACCAACGATCAGGATGGAGATGGCCTCAGCGACGCGTCCGAGTCGCAAATGACCCCGCTGGGATTCAACTGGCAGGTGCAGCAGACGACGCTGGTGAACCAGCTCTACAGCAGCGCCTCGCAGGCAGGTCTTTACAACCAGGCACAGTATGACGCGAACCGCAGTGCAGGTCGCAATGATGTGCTCAGCACCCCCAATACCTACGACTTGTATTCGCCCGCGCAGATTCAGTCGCTCAATGTCGGCACGCCGCTGCTGCAAAAAAGTCCCACCACAGGCGCCTTCACACTGACACTTGGCATCGAGAAGAGCACGAACCTCACCAACTTCACTCCGTTGCCGTTCGTCGCACCCCAGATGACGGTGAACGGCCAGGGCAGGCTGGAGTTCCAGTTCACAGTCCCTGGCAATGCCGCCTTCTTCCGCGTGCAGGCGCAATAATCGCCACGCATCCCATCTTGCCGCGTCACGCCGCCACGACAAAGTGGCGGCGTCATGCCCTCCCGCGCTCCTTTTCCCGCCACTGCCTGGACTCAGGTGCTCACGGCTCAAACCGAGGCACCGGAGTCTCGTGAGGCGCTGGAGGACATCTGCAAAGCCTACTGGCCCGCGATTTACACCTACCTGCGAGCGCTCGGCTGCGAGCGTGAGGAAGCGCGGGACTTCACGCAGGAGTTTTTGTCGGAATTCATCACGAAGGGCGATCTCCACAAGGTCGCTCCAGAGCGTGGGAAACTGCGCAGCTACATGATGCAGGCCGTGCGCAATCATCTCTCGAATGCCCGCCGCGATGCCGCGCGGCAGAAACGCGGCGGCGGGCAGGCCATCGTGTCGATGGATGAGATGGAGTCCTTTGATGTGGCCGCCGCGCCGGACGTGGCGGACGCGTGGTTCGACCGCCGCTGGGCCTGGTCCGTGCTGCGTCGCTCCATGGACCGCATGGCCGCGCATTTCGAGGAACGCGGCCGCACGCCGCTCTTCGATGCGCTGAAGGCCGGGCTGGCAAATCCCGAATTGTTGAAACCTTACGCCGAGATCGGGGCTGCTCTGGGCATGACGGAAGGCCATGTGAAGATCGAAATGCACCGCGCGAGGAAACGCCTCGCCGATGAACTGCGCTCCGAGGTCGCCTCCACGCTCGAAAGCGGCGGCGATGTCGAAACGGAGCTGCGTTACCTGCTTTCCGTCCTCGGAGAAGTCGCGTGATGAATGACGAATGACGAAATCCGAATGACGAAATCCGAATGACGAAATCCGAATGACGAATGACGAATGACGAATGACGAATGAGTGACGCCGCCATCCAACCCTGCCCAAGCTGTGGAGCGGCGCTCGATGCCACGTTGCTCGTGAACGGCCTGTGCCCGGCCTGCGTGGCCCGCAGCATGAAAAGCGGCCTCATGGGCCTGCTCGACGAGCCCGCAGCCGAGAAAGAAGCCATCTCACTCGAAATCGACGGCTACGAAGTCCACGAACTCATCGGCGGCGGCGGCATGGGCGAGGTGTATCGCGCCAAAAGGCTGCACGATGGCCAGATCGTCGCCATCAAGGTCGTTGCAGGCCGTCTCACTCGCGATCCCGAGGTCACAGCGCGATTTGAAAACGAAGTCAGCGCCATGGCGCAGCTCAGTCATGAAAATGTCGTCCGCGTGCTCGATCAAGGCGAGACCACCGATGGCCGACACTACCTCGTCAGCGAGTTCATCGACGGCTGCGACCTCCGCCGCCTGCTCAAAGCGCAGCGCCTCGAAGCCGCGAGGGCCTTCGAGATCTTCGACAAGGTCTGCACCGGCATCGCCCATGCGCATGAGCGCGGCATCGTGCATCGCGACATCAAGCCCGCGAACATCCTCGTCGGCAGCGACGGTACCGTGAAAATCGCCGACTTCGGTCTCGCGAAGACCTTGGTGGACGATTCACACTGGTATGGCTTCACGCAGACACGCGACACCTTTGGCACGCCCTACTACATCGCCCCGGAAGTCACGCGACAGGCCGGCGTGGCCGATCAACGCAGCGATGTGTATGCGCTCGGCGTGCTGCTTTACGAGCTGCTCTGCGGCGCTGTGCCCATGGGCCAATACACACCGCTTTCGCAGCGCATCGACATCGACAAACGCATCGACAGCATCCTCGCCGAAGCCCTCGCCGACGATCCCCAGCGCCGCACCACCTCCGTGGCCGACTTGGCAGCTGAAGTGCGAAAAATCGCCTCGCGACATGCTTCGCGCCAAAAGCGCTCTCGGCTCGTTTTTGCCCTCGCCGCCGCTTTCGCCGTCCTCGGGCTCGGTGGAGCCCTCGGCGCGTGGTTTGTGCTCTCGCGGCACTTTGAGCCAGCAAAGCCCGTTTTCGCCAAACCGGCCTCCGCAGCCAAAGAAAAGCCTTGGGAGAACAGTCTCGGCATGAAATTCGTGCCGTTGCCGAAGCTCCCGCTGCTCATCAGCATCTACGAGACACGTTTGCGCGACTACCAGGCCTTCAGCGAAGCCGAAAACGCCGTGCTGCCCGACTGGCGCATGGGTCTCGCCAATCCGCGCAAACAAATCCGCGGCTTCACCAAAGGGCGCGAGGCAAAATCCGAGCGCAGCGAAAGACTCTCTACCTGGGACACACCCGGCTTTCCGCAAACACCCGACCATCCGGTCACGGGCGTCGATCTCATCGAAGCACGGCTCTTCTGCGCCTGGCTCACCTGGAAAGAGCGACAGGAAGGCCGCCTCACCAAAGAGCAAGCCTACCGCCTGCCCCGTGAGAACGAGTGGAATGAACTCGCCACGCTCGACACCACCGACTGGCAACGCGAAGACCCCGCCGCGCTCGCGAACTTCGGCGGCATCGAGGCCACTGAAGTGCAGCCCTGGCCTGAAGGCGCCCCTTTCTTCAATCGCCGCGATCCCTTTCCGCGCACCGCGCCGGTTGGCAGTTTCAAGCCGAACGCCCTCGGCCTCTACGACCTCTTTGGCAACGTCGCCGAATGGGTGGACACGCCCGCGCCCGACAGCGTCGGCGATGGCAACATCATCCTCTACGGCCTGCGCGGCGGCTCCTGGTCCACTGGCAATCCCCGCCAGGCCCGCCCCGATTACCACTACGGCATCCACCCCGGCCGCGCCCAAGTAAACTCCGGCTTCCGCATCATGCTCGATCTCGCGATGCAGCCCGCGACGACGAAGAAGCCGTAGCAGGAGTTTTCCAACTCGTGCCTGACACGGCCTGGAAAGTCCGTGCTACGAGAAGGCCCGCAAGATTGTCGCAACGCCCGCTCTTGCGAAGTTCATTTCCGCACGCCAGATCGAGTTCGCATGATCCGACTCGCCATCTTTTTCGCCTTCACCTCATCGCTGGTTGCCGCCGACCTCGTTCTGAAACCCGGGAACCTCGCCGCCGTGCTCGAACAAGCTCGCAAGGCACCCAAACCCGTGCGCATCGTCGTCGAGGATGGCATTCATCCGATCACGGAGACGATCACACTCGGCAAAGACGACTCGCAGGTGACGTGGAGCGGCAAAAACGCGGTTTTCATGGCTGGGAAGCCGATCACCGGCTGGGTCAAAGAGGGAGCGATGTGGAAAGCCGCGCTGCCGGACAAGGCGTGGAAGTTTGAGCAGCTCTGGATCAATGGCCGCCGCGCGACGCTGGCTCGCTCGCCGAACAAAGGCTACCACCACATCACCGAGGCCGTCGGAGCGGGTGTGTTTCCGGATCTGAAGGAGAACATGAACTTCCATGCCTTCAGCATCCCCTCCGAGCAGTTCGAGGTGCTCAAAGCCCTGCCGCAGGCCGAGCGTGACGATGTGTTGCTCACCGTGACGCATGCCTGGGCCGTGGGACAGTGCCGCATCAAGGCGCTGAACGACGAAGCGCTCGCCGTGCAGATCAAAGGGCGAGCGCGTTATCCGTTTGTCGAGTTCGAGCCAGATCAGCGCTGGTGGGCGGAGAATTTTCGCGCCGCGCTGGATGCGCCGGGCGAGTGGTTTCTCGACAAGGCGAAGGGCGAGGTGCTTTACCTGCCGTTGCCGGGCGAGGACATGACGAAGGCGGAGGCGATCGCGCCGGTCGTGACGAAGTTCATCGTCATGAAAGGCGCGCATGATGTGCGCTTTGAAGGCATCTCGTTTCAATACAGCCAGCATTTGTATCCGGCGGAGGGCTTGCACGATGGTCAGGCGGCGACGACAAGCGATGGTTGCATCGAGATCGAGGACTCGCGCGGCATTCACTTCAAAGACTGCGAGATCGCACACACCGGTCTGCACGGCATTTGGTTCAAAAACGGCTGCGCAGACTCGTCGGTGAAGCATTGCCGACTCCACGATCTCGGCGGCGGCGGCGTGTATGTCGGCGAGACGGGGCGTCCGGCGGATGCGCGGGTGAATCACCACCTCGTTGTCGATGACTGCATCATTCAGCATGGCGGGCGGCTGCATCCGAGCGCCTGCGGCGTGGTCTTCACGCACACGCAGCACTGCGCGGTCACGCATTGCGACATCGGCGACTTTTATTACACCGGCATCAGCGCCGGATGGAACTGGGGCTATGGCGACACCGCGTCGCGTGAGACGCTTGTCGAGAACAACCACATTCATCACCTCGGCTGGGCGTATTTGAGCGACATGGGCGGCTTTTATGGTCTCGGCACCTCGCCGGGCACGATCATTCGTGGCAATCACGTGCATCATGTGGCCGCGCATCGCTACGGTGGCTGGGGACTCTACAATGATGAAGGCGCGACGGACACGCTGATGGAAAACAACCTCGTGCATGACACCTGGAACGCGGGCTTTCACCAGCACTACGGCTACTTCAACACTGTGCGAAACAACATCTTCGCCTTCGGCAACTCCTCGCAGATCCAAGCCTCGCGAAACGAGGCGCGACTGCGCTTTCGCTACCTGAACAATATCGTCGTGTGGGACCCTGCGTCACCGCTGCTCGATGGCGGCGAGTGGAACTGGAAGCTCTTCGACAAGATCGATCGCGGCGATCCGAAGGACAGCCTCATCTTCAAAAACAACCTCTACTGGCCCACCGACGGCAAAATCCCCGCGAAGCTCACCAAAAGCCACTTCACCTGGGATGAATGGCGCAAGATGGGCCGCGACAACGGCAGCCAGTTTGCCGATCCAATGTTCGAAGACATCGCGAAACGCGACTTCCGCCTCAAACCGGGCTCACCGGCCGAAAAGATCGGCTTCAAGCCCTGGGACCTCACCTTGGCCGGAGTTCGCAAAGCCGACGCGAAGTGGCAAGAACTCGCCGCGAAGGGTCACGACTATTCAAACTGGGATACCGATGCCAAACCGTGGCCCGCGCCGTCTTTTGCGGTCGATCAAGACTTCGAGCACACCTCGCTCGGTCTGCTCGGCATCCGCACGGCGAAGTATGATCGCGAAAACAAAGGCGAGAGCATCGGCGTGACCGATGAGACCTCATCGCCATTCACACCCGGCGGCAAGCGCTGCCTCAAAGTGCAGGACGCGCCCGGTTTGAAGCACAGCTACGACCCGGTGCTCGACATTTACCCCACGACTTGGGAAGGCGGCGCCTTCCACATCGAGTTCGACATCATGGCACAGGACGGCGCGGATTGGTTCTTCGAGATTCGCGGCAAAAACGGCGAGTTCGCCGCCGGACCCTATGTGCGCTGGCAGAATGGCAAATTCGTCCCCGGTCTTGATGGCAAGGCCGTTCCCTTCGAGGTCGCGCCGAATCAATGGCTGCATATCGAACTCAACGCCGACACGCAGAAAGGCACCTGGACCGTCAACGCCACGCGACAGGATGGCGAAAAGAAAGGCTGGCTCACCTTCGCGGCCAAACCCGGCTGGAACAGCGCCAGCTACATGCTCTTCAGCGCCCTCGGCACGAAGAAAGCCGCGTTTTTCATCGATAACGTGAAGCTGGAGCGGCGCTGAGGGTCTTAGAATCGCATGCGCACGTAGGTGGCGAGCACGGACTCATGGTCCCACGTTGACTTCCTGGGGCGCAGGGAATCGATCATGTAGAAGACATCGAGGTCGGTGTTGGCAGCCAGTTTGAAGGTGAGTCCGAGCGGCACGAGACGGTTTTCGGTCCAGTTCTGGCGATGCAGGTCAAAGAGCCACTCATTGCTCGCGAACAGCCGCGTCAGCGGTCCGACGGGGTCTGGAAGCGTCCAGGAAAGCTGTAGCCGGTCGCGAAGGCGGTTGGTGGTGAAGGCCTCACGTTCGTTCAGGCGCCATTCCATGCGGTTGCGATTTTCGAGCAGGAGGTGTGGCGTGAGGTTGAATTTCGGATTCACCTCCAACTCGAACCGCTCCTGCCAGTAACGGTCATGCGTGGTCGTGTTCTCGATGCTCAAGGTTGAAAGCCCGATGCCCGTCTGCAGCCACGGGAGCGCCTGATATTTCAACCGCGGGCTTACGATCTGCACCCGGGAGCCGTCCTCGGTGTCGAGGAAGTTGCCCATGAACACGCCCGCGCTCCACGGTGGCGGATGCCACAGGTCCAGCATGGTCCACGCCCACCATTCGTCAGCCCGCAGGGCCTGCGGTAGGAGCAAGAGCAGCAGAATGAGCCGGGGCATCAGGTCACCTCATCATGGCGGGCTGGCCGGTGCACTCGAGCACGCTGTGCCACAGTTCCTGGGTGGGATCGACCTTCCGACGCCCCTGGATCACGAGTTCCAAGGGCAGATGCACGAACGAGCCATGCCAGCGGCCCACGAGCATGCCTGTCTTGCCGGCCATCGCCGCGTGCACGGCAGACTGGGCCAGCCGCGAGCAATAGACATTGTCCTGGGCGTTCGCGGGAACGCTGCGCACGATGTAGCTGGGATCGATGTACTTGAGGTTCACCTCGGTCTTGCGTGATTTGAAGAAGGCGTTGATGCGATCTTTGAGGAAGGTGCCGATGTCGCCGTATCGCTTGTTGCCGCTGGCGTCGGTGCCGTCGGCGGTCTGCATCAGATGCTGGCCGGCTCCCTCCGCCACGACGATCACGGCGCTGCCACGTTTCCGCAGGCGGTAGAGCAGCGTCTCCAGCAGGCCGCCTTCACCCTCCAGCTCGAAGTTCACCTCGGGAATGAGGACGAAATCGACATTGCTGCCCGCCAGCGCGGCGTAGCAGGCGATGAAGCCGGAGTCGCGCCCCATGAGTTTCACCAGGCCGACGCCATTCACCGCGCCGGTGGCCTCCACATACGCGCATTTCACCGCCTGCACGGCAGCATCGAAGGCGGTCTCGAAACCGAAGCTCTTGTCGAGGTAGCGGATGTCGTTGTCGATCGTCTTCGGGATGCCGACGACGGCCTTTTTCAATCCACGACGCTCGATTTCCTTCGTGATCTCCGCCGCGCCACGCAGCGTGCCGTCACCGCCGATGACGAAAAGGATGTCCACCTTCATGTCCTCCAGCGTGTCCACCATCTCACCGATGTCCTGCTTGCCGCGTGAACTCCCAAGAAGCGTGCCGCCGAAATGATGCGCCTGCTCCACGGACGACGGCTTCAGGATCAACGGCGTGTGGCCGAAGCTCTGCACCAGCCCCTCGTAGCCATAGCGGAAGCCATACACGCGTGACACGCCGTATTGCAGATGACTGCGCATCACGATGCCGCGGATGATGTCGTTCAGCCCGGGGCACAGCCCGCCGCAGGTGACGATGCCCATCGTTGTTCGATGGGGATCGAAGTAGATCATTTCCCGCGGCCCTGCCTCCTCATAGCTGGGTGTGGACACATCGCGGCCGTCTTCCAGCAGGTGGCTGTGATAGAGGATGCGGTCTGTCTCCTCGGATTTGAAAGGCGCCTCCACAGCGCCGATGCGGTGCAGGGGCGAATGAAAACGACAGGGGCCGAGCGACTGGATGCTCGTGTCAGGCGGGGCTGGGGTCATGTGCGGCCCGAAGACTGAGAGCAAGACGGATGCCAGCCGCGCATCTGCCGGCCGGCCGCACATGTCGGTTGCAAAAACGCGGGTCCCGTCCTGCTTCACGCGATGAATGACCACATCACCCATCACCTTCGCAGCGCAGGCGTCCTCGCTGTGCTCATGATCGACCGCGTGGAGGATGCCGTGCCGCTGGCCCGTGCGCTGCTCGCTGGTGGCGTGACCGCCATCGAGCTGACCCTGCGGACGGACGCCGCGCTCGAATCCCTCCGCCGCATCCGTGCCGAGGTTCCGGAGATGATGGCCGGCGTGGGCACCATTCTGACGCTGGAGCAGGTCGGCGACGTGATTGAGGCCGGCGGGAGCTTCGGGGTCGCTCCGGGCATGAATCCGCGTGTCGTGGCCGAGGCACAGCGGCTCGGGCTGCCCTTTGCCCCGGGTGTGTGCACACCGACGGACATCGAACACGCGCTGGAGGCTGGCTGCAAAGCGCTCAAGTTCTTCCCCTGCGAGCCCTGCGGCGGCCTGCCCTACCTGCGCACCATCGCCGCGCCGTTCATGCACCTGGGGGTGCAGTTCATCCCGCTGGGCGGCGTGAATGCGGCGAACGCGGCCACCTATTTGAAGGAGCCTGCGGTGCTGGCGCTCGGCGGCTCCTGGCTCGCGCCGAAGGATCTCATCGCCAAGGGCGACTGGCAGGCCATCACCGCTCTCGCATCTGAAATCACGGGCATCGTCAAACAGGTCCGTTCATGAGCCGCGTCGTCACCTTTGGCGAAATCATGCTGCGGCTCGCCACGCCGGGCTTTGCGCGTTTTCAACAGGCCATGCCTGGCGGCCTGAACGCCACCTTCGCCGGTGCGGAGGCGTCGATTGCCGCTTCGCTGGCCTATCTGGGTGTCGATGCTGCCTTTGTGACCGCCTTGCCCGATCACGCCATCGCCGACGCCTGCGTGGCCGATCTGCGCAGCCTGGGTGTCGAGACGAAACACATCCTGCGTGTGCCGGAAGGCCGTCTTGGCATCTACTTCCTCGAACACGGGGCCAATCAACGCGGCGGCAATGTGATCTATGACCGCGAATCCTCCTCCGTGGCCGTCACTCCGGCCTCCGCTTACGATTGGGAGGCGATTTTCGCCGGCTGCGAGTGGTTCGTGATCTCCGGCATCACGCCTGCGATCTCGCGCAACGCGGGCGAAGTCGCGCTGTTCGTCGTTCAAGAGGCCCGGAAGCGCGGGATCAAAGTCGTGTGCGACATGAACTACCGCACCAAACTTTGGCGCTGGGAACCGCCCTTCTCCGCACGCGAACTGGCCACGCGCACCATGCGTGCGCTGCTGCCGCACGTCACCGTTTTCGTCGGTGGCATCAGCGACGCCACCGCCATGCTCGGCATCGAGTTCAACGGCGATGTGAAGGCGCTGGCGCAGCAGATCGTGGCCGAGTTTCCAAATCTCACCCACGCCGCCTTCACCCTGCGCGATGGCAGCACCGCTGCCGCGCAGTGTTTCAGCGGTGCGCTCTACGAAGCTGCCACCGACGCGCTGCACACCGCGCCAACCTACACAATCACGCAGGTCATTGACCGTCTCGGCGCAGGCGACGCCTTCACCGCCGGCCTCATTTTTGCATTCCTCCAGAACTCCAGTGCTCCAACCGCGATTTCCTTCGCGACCGCCGCCGGATGCCTGGCGCACTCCATCGAAGGCGACTACAACTACAGCACCCGTTCCGAGATCGAAGCCGTCATGCAGGGCGATGGCGGAGGACGTGTGAGCCGCTGATGGCACGCCCATGAAACATGTTTTCGTTTCGCTTCTCCTGATCGCCTTGGGGGCCACTCTGGCGATCACCGGACACCGTCAATGGAGCGCTGCCCCGGAACGCAGCTACTCAGCTGTTCAAGCCAGGGTGCTGGACCACGAGGTCCGGCTCAACCGGCAGCGTTGGGACGACGACGTGCCCCGGGCAGTGGAGTTGGTGACTCGGGTGGCGGTTGAATTCGGGAATGGGTCCGCCGGCAGGGAGGCATCCGTTCAATCCTTCTTCTCCAGCAGCGAACTGGCGTGGAAATCGGCCCTTTCGAGACCCGTGGGCACTTCGGTTTCTTGCCTCGTGGCACCCGACCTCAAAAAGGGTGTTTTTGACAGTTTCACACCCTCCGGTGACATGCTGACTGTCATCATCGGCAGCGTGATTTTGCTCGCTGGCATCGTCCTGCTGCTGCCGTTGCGTCCTCCGCCTTGGGGGCAGCCCGTCCTCGTCACGAGTGTCCTGCTGCTCTTTTTCATTGCGGGCGTTTTCATGGCCTCGCACTTCTGGCCTGCGGTCGCCCAGCATGTCAAAGCAGCGGACTGGGATCTGGTGCCTTGCAAGGTGGCAGCCCATCGCAGCATCCGGTCAGGAAAGTCCACCACGCGCGAGTTTTTGGTTCGCTACACTGCCGAAGGCAGACAGCGCGAGGCAGTCTTGAACGGTGCTTTCTTCGGATGTGGCGTGGAAAACCGTTCCGCACGTCAGTGTCGCGTGAATCCGGAGAAGCCGTGGCAGATCACCTTGAGCTGGGGCTGGCGTCCCGGGCTCGGCATGGCGTTGTTTCCTGTGCCATTCATCGCCGTCGGTTTTTTGGGATTGTCGATTCCGTTCGCCACGCCACTGCGGCGCCAAACGAAAGCGAGGAGGAACATCAAAAGCCTGCCACGAAAGCGGTGGAGCGAGCCGGCCGGGCTCGCGCTGGCTCTTGTTTTCGTGGGCTCCATCGTCGGCGTGTTTGTGTCTCTCTGCGCTGAGATGTGGCTGGAAGCTCATGAGGCACGCTGGTTCCTCACGCTTTTCCTCATCCCGTTTGTCGCCTGGGTTTTGAAGATCGCCGTGACTTTTGTCAGCAGCATCCGCAAAGCCCTGCGCTCGTGATTTGCACGGCGGCCGATTCGTCGTATCAGGCCGCATGGCAACCACATCCCTCACCACACCCGACCGCTGGTCCCTCGAATCCTGGTTCTCCGGCTTCGGCAAGGCGGATTACATCGACTTCAAAGCCGCGCTGGTGGCCGACATCGACGCACTCAAGAAACGGGCCTCGGCTCTCGGCAGCGACGCGAATGAGATCGTCGGTGTGATCAACACGCTCGAAGCCGTGGGCGACCGTCTCGGCCATCTCTCCGCCTATCTCGGCTGTCTGTCAGCCGATGATGCCAATGACGAGGCGGTGAAAGCCGATGAGGCGTGGATTTCGACGCTGGAGGCCGAGAACACCAAATTGCTGGCATCCCTGCGGTCCGCGCTCGCGGCCTTGAGTGACGCGGCGTTCGATTCGATGCTCGCCGAATCGTCATTGAAGGATGCGGAGCACACGGTGAAGCGTCTGCGGCACGAAGGACAGCATCAGATGAGCGCGGAGATGGAGTCGCTGGCCGCCGATCTCAACGTGAACGGCCTGCACGCCTGGGGACGGCTCTACGACACGCTCACGGGCAAGATGGAGTTCGAAATGACCTTTCCGGATGGTCACAAGGAAATCGTGCCGATGTCACGTCGCCGCGCGCTGATGTCTGAGCCGGACCGCAAAGTGCGTGAGGCAGCCTTTCACGATGGGCAGAAGCCCTGGAACGAACACGCCACCACCCTCGCCGCCGCTCTGAACGGCATCGCGGGCACGCGTCTCAGCCTGTATGGTCGTCGTGGTCTGCCTCACTTCCTCGACACCCCGCTGTTTGACGGTGCGATGAGCCGGAACTCCCTGGATGCGATGCTGGAGGCCATTCACGCGAACATCGAGCTGCCGCGTCGTGCCATCCGCAAAGCGGCAAAGCTGCAAGGCACGGCCGCTTTGCACTACTTCGACCTCGAAGCGCCGCAGATCGCCGCGCCGGACGAAAAAGAACTCACCTGGGACGAGGCCTGCAAGACCGTGGATCACGCCTTCAGCGCCGCGTATCCGAAACTCGGTGCCTACTTCCGCGAAATGCTCGCGCAGCGCTGGATCGAGGCCCAACCGCGTGCTGGGAAGCGTCCGGGCGCATTCTGCACCGGATCACAGCTCAAGCACGAGGAGCGCGTCTATATGACCTTCCACAAAACCGTGCATGACATGGTCACGCTCGCCCATGAGGTCGGTCATGCGTGGCATTCGTGTGTGCTGCGTCCTGCACGCTCGTTCGCGGCCGGCTATCCGATGACACTCGCGGAAACCGCGTCGAATTTTGGCGAGATGATCCTCCTGGACGGCCTCATGAGCGACCCTGGCATCACCGAAGCCACGAAAGCCTACCTGCTCGACCAGGAGATGCTTCGCGCCCACGCCTACCTGATCAACATTCCCATGCGCTACGAGTTCGAGAAGGCCTTCTACACCGAACGCGCCGGCGGTGAGCTGTCCGTCTCGCGTTTCAGCGAGCTCATGAGCGAAGCGCAACGCAAGCTCTACGGCGACACGCTGCTGCCCGACGGCACCGACCCGATGTTCTGGGCCTACAAGATGCATTTCTTCATCACCGGCGTCTCCTTCTACAACTTCCCCTACGTCTTCGGCTACCTGCTCAGCCAGGCGCTCTTCGCCCGCTTCAAAGCCGAAGGCGCGGCCTTCCTGCCACGCTACGAGGCCTTCCTCGCCATGACCGGCAGCGCCACGTGCGAGGAAGTCGTCAAAAAGACGCTCGGTGAAGACCTCACCAAGCCCGACTTCTGGGCCACGGCGCTGAAGGCGATCGAGCCTTCGCTGGTGGCGTATGAACGCGTCGGTTTGTAAAAAGTTCGACAACGACTGGCGGAACGATGCTGGTGCGCTAGCATCGGCCCGCCATGATTCTGTTCTCATTCGCCTGATACTGCCCACTCGCTGAGGTCCGGCCACGATGCCGGGAACGAGTTATCCGCTGCACGAACGTGGGCGGATCAAGTCAGGCCGTTTGTCATAGAGAATCATGAATCCCCATCACGGGCGCGCATCGACGCGCCCACAGGAGCTGGTAATGCCGGTGATCCTTGCTGGTCGCGCATGGACTGGGCGCCGCATCTCAAACAATTGTCTCCGCCAGCATTGTCACGCCCTGGTCCGAACCTTTCGTCGTGCGGATCTGAAGGGGCTCCAAGCAAAGTGCGCGCGAATCTTCACGGTGTTGGAGACTCGAAGTCGAATTCTGCACGAAATTCACCCCAACGAGATCGCCATCGTGGCGGCCGTGGCGAGGCTTGGAGCCTATGCCGGCTGCTGGCTGCGAGATCCCGAGGATTGGCTGCCTAGAGCCGAGGATGATGCTCATGCCCAATGGGCACACCTGTTGCGCCACCTGCTGGCCCGCTATGACGTGCCCGGTTTTCTCGACTCGGCGTGGCTGCTCAAAGGCAGCCTTGTTCATTTTGAACGCGATTGCTGGTGCGCGCTTGGGTTTGGGCGAAGTCTCCGCCAGGTGGACGGATTCCCACAGAGCGTTTCGAACCGTGTGCTCCATCACGCGCTTGTCGGTGGACGCGGAAAGAGCCTCGCCGAGGCTGTCTGGCATGCGCAGTTACAGCATATGAAGGCCTGTGCTGTCCTGCAGGATGCGGTCATGGGAAGCCGGGTGCCGCAAGAGCTTTACGATCATGCTCTGTGGCTGCGTCTGACCGCGAAATTCGTCGGCGCTGGTGATTCGGCTGCCACACACTTTGCCCTTGTGGCCGACAGTATCGTCGCGGTGAAAGCACATCGTGGTTTTGCGCAGGTCGAACGCCTCATGGCTCTTCCGCTGACTGACCTTGTCCGGCACTGCCAACGGTTTGTTACCGAGTTGTTGAGGTCGAACGGGCATCTGCTTTCCCCTGAGCAGCTGCGTGCGGCGGCTGAAAAGGCGCAGTTGTCCAAGATGGTGGCCGCGACCTGGCCGCCGTTTCTGGGCGGCGAGGCGCTTCGGTCAGGGCATCTGAACACCTGTTGACGGATTGATGAGCTGTCTTCGCTTGCCTCATTGAAGCAAGAGGGCGTCGCGATGAGCCATTGTGTCTTTGGCTACGCCCGCCGCTGCCGGGAGGGCAGCTCGGCCATCTTCAGCCTCCGTCATTTGGAGATCGCCTCGGACGGTGCCACGCGGGCCGTCTCCTATGCCACCATCGAGGTACATCCACCGAGCCGCAAAATCGTCCAGATCCGGGCTTTTCGAAACCGGCCGGTCAACAACTCGTGCCAACGCATGATCCACGAGTGGGCACGACAGAACAACCTTTGCTGAGATGGCCACTTTGCTTCGCCTGCTAGATCCCGTCACAGTGCCTCGTTTGCCACAGCTTCATGAAAGCACTCACGCGCACGCTTTTCATCACGCTCAGCCTTGTCGTCTGCACGCAGGCCGGGGAGGCGGCGAAACAGATCGACGAGATCCTTGCCAAGGACTGGAAGCAGAACGGTTTGAAGCCGAATCCGCCTGCCAGCGACGAAACCTTCGTCCGCCGGCTCCATCTGGACATCATCGGCCGTATTCCGACGATGCAGGAGGCGCAGACATTCCTGCGGAGCACGGACAAGGACAAGCGTGCGAAGCTGATCGACGCTTTGCTGGCCAGCGACGGCTACAGCCAGCACATGTTCCAGTTCTGGGCTGATCTCCTGCGCATTCAGTCAAACGCCAATGGCGGCCAGGGGCACATGACGTCGAAGCCCTACCTGGAGCACGTGAAGAAGCGCATCCGCGAAAACATGCCGTATGACGCCTTCGTGCGCGAACTGCTCACCGCGCAGGGAAAGGTGTGGGACAATCCGGCCATCGGCTACTACATGCGCGATCTCGGCATGCCGCTCGACAATCTGGCGAACACGACACGCGTGTTCCTCGGCACGCGCATCGAGTGCGCGCAGTGCCACAACCATCCGTTCGACAAATGGACGCAGATGCAGTTTTACCAGATGGCCGCGTTCACCTACCCGCTGGAGACGAACTTCACCGGCGTCTCCGACAAAGGCGAACTGATGGAACTGAAACGCGCAGCGGACAAAAAGCCCGGACTGGCCACCAACGCACGCCACATTGGTCGTGTGTTTGAAAACCTGGGCGACTTCGTCCGCTACAGCAAGGTGCAGGCTCTTCCCACACGAGTGCTGCGACTGCCGCACGACTACCAATACACCGACGCCAAACCGAAGGACGCGGTCAAACCGGCCACGCTGCTGGGCAAGCATGAAACCGGTGACCTGCAAACCTTCGCAAACTGGATGACCTCGCCGGACAATCCGCGCTTCACCAAAGTCATCGCGAACCGGCTGTGGAAGCGTGTGTTTGGCGTCGGTTTGATCGAGCCAGTCGATGAACTGTTCGACAACACCGTGGCGATGAATCCGGCGCTCATGCAGCGCCTCGAAAAGCTCATGATCGAGAGCCGCTACGATTTGAAAGCCTACCTGCGCGCGCTCTACAACACGCAGGCTTATCAAAACGACGTGACACAGACTGAACTGGTCGTCGGCGAGGTTTATCACTTCACCGGCCCGATCTTGCGGCGCATGTCGGCAGAGCAGATTTACGACAGCTTTGTCACGCTCATCCATGCCACTCCCGATCTCCCGCGGCGGAGAGGGATCGACTCCGAAATGGCGCAAAAACTCGTCTATCGCGGCAAACTCAGCGACGCGCTCGACTTGATGACGCCGCAGGAGATCTTCAACGGGGCGATGAAGGCTTCCGAGGTCTATGAATCCGTCTCCCAACGCGCCAAACCGCTGCGTGACGCCTACACCGCCGCGCAGAAGTCCAAGGACAAGCCGCTCATCGAAAAGCTGAACCTCGAGATCCGCAGTGTCGAATTCGTCGCCCGCACCGGCATTCACGATCAAGTCGTCGTGCCTGCCGTGGCCCGCCTTTACACCAAGAAAACCGGCAAACCCGCGCCTCCGCCCATTCCCGTCCGCAAACCCACGATGGAAGAACTCAAGAAGTCCGGCCAGAACCGCGACTACATCGATGTGCCCGGCTACGACATCGACCAGGCCATTCCACGGGAAGAAAAAGCCGCCGCAGACGCCCGCGACGAGGTTTTCCGGGATGAAGCAAAGCGTCTCGGCATCACTGATATTGATTCCTACCTCAAATCCCGCCGCGAGCAGGCCCGTGACTGGCCGCGTGCCGCTGATCTCGACTCACCGGCGCCACGTGGCCACTACCTGCGTGAATTCGGCCAGAGCGACCGTGATCTCATCGACAACTCGAACTCCGATGCCTCCATGCCGCAGGCGCTCGTTCTCATGAACAGCGATCTGTTCGAGAGCATCCTCAAACCCAATACCCAGCTCCGCCTCAATCTCGCTGCGGCGAAGTATCCCGACGATCAAATCGCCTCCGTCTATCTGACGCTGCTTTCACGCCTGCCGACGCAGGCTGAAAAAGCCGCGTGGTCGAAATCTGGTCTCACCACCATTGATGATCTCGTCTTCGCTCTGCTTAACACGCAGCAGTTCATTTTTGTCCGCTGAGCAGCCTGATGCTTGGCCCCTCGATCCATTTCGGTGGAATCATGATCTGGCGCGGCACATCAGGCACGCCGTGCTCGTGCTGCGAGAGTTGCGTGACGACCAAATCTACTGCGGCAGCGGCCAGGTGGTCGCGTTGTTGGTAGATGCCTGCGTAGCTGCTCATCTTCGGAGTCCAGTCATGCACGACGAAGCCGATGTCCTGCGGCACACGCAGGCCGAGTCGCTTCAGCCAGCCGGGGACGTGCGTGTCGAAGGTGATGAGCGCGTCCGGCTGGTGCTCGCGCATCCATTTCGAGAAGGCGTCGAAGCCCTGGCTGATGTCGTTGCTCGGAAAGAGCAGCAGCGGCACGCGATCCGCCTCCGGCAGGCCATGTTGCCAGTGAAACAGGCCGCCGCTGTAGCCAAACTGCGAGCGATTGACGATCCACTTCGTCACCGCCACGCCGATGCGCTTGTAGCCGCGCGCCGCGAGTTGCTCCGCGGCCATGTGAATGCCCAGCGTCATGTTTCCGGCGCACATGTGCAGCGCAGGCGAACTCATGGCGTTTCCAAACGTCACCGCGGCAAAGGGCGAGTAATCCAGCCTGCTGCATGGCAACTGCATGCTCTGCGGCGACACGATCACGCCCTCGATGCCGCGTGCGTGCAGGATCTTTTGCAGCTTCTTCGGCGTGAGGCCGTCCTTGCCCAAATAAAACTCCTCCACCGCATAACCATGCCCGTGCGCACGGCGTCGGATGTCCTCGATGGGCACATATTGATACGAGGGGCCGAGCAAACCATCCTGCGGCACGTGCTCGCGGATCACGGCGATCACCGCTCGCAGCCGCTTCTCCTTTTTCCCGCGCACCACCTGCATCATGCGCATCAAATGCGGGTCCGGCTGGTAATCGAGCCTCTTCGCTTCCTTCAAAACGAGTTCCCGCTTCTCCGCCGCCACTTTCGGCGCCCCACGCAGCACCCGCGACACCGTCATGATCGATACGCCCGTCGCGCGGGCGATGTCTTTGAGCGTAGGCTGTCCGGTGGTGGGCATGGTGGTAGGATACAGTCATTCGGGGGAGCGTCAGGAGGCTGCTTTCGCTCACGAGGCTGATTTGAGTCTGAAGGCATAACTTGCTTATAGTTTTACTATTTGTATAGTATGAAAGCATGATCAGTCGCCCCTTTTGGCTCCAAAGACTCCACTCTTCCTGGGAAGAAGCGCCCATCGCGTGGCTGTGCGGGGTGCGACGAGTGGGCAAGACGACGTTGGCCGACAGCCTCGGTGCGGACCAGGTTCTCTACCTGAACTGCGACCTGCCCTCGACCGAGGAGGTCATCGCCGACCCGGAGATGTTTTACCGGGGCTGCACCAAACCTGTGGTGGTTTTTGACGAGATCCATCAGCTCCGCGATCCCGCGCGGGTGCTCAAAATCGGTGCTGACGCCTTCCCGAAGCTCAAGATCCTGGCCACGGGCTCGTCCACGCTCGCCGCGAGCAAAAAATTCCGCGACACTCTCACGGGCCGGAAGCGGCTGGTGCATCTCACACCGGTGCTCTGGGATGAGTTGGAGGCTTTCGGTGTCACGCTGCAAAAACGGCTGTTTCACGGTGGTCTCCCGCCTGCCTTGCTCGCTGAATCCAAGAAGTCCTCGTTTTACCGTGAGTGGCTGGATTCGTTCTTCGCGCGGGACATCCAGCGTTTGTTCGGTTTCCGCGACATCAATCGCTTCAACGCGCTCTTTGAATACCTGCTGAAGCAAAGCGGCGGCCAGTTTGAAGTCACCAAAACAGCCACCGCGCTCGGCATCACGCGCCCCACCGTGGAGAGTCACGTCAGCGCACTGGAGATCACTCAGGCAGTGACGCTGGTGCGCCCCTTTCATGGCGGCGGGCTGAACGAACTGGTGAAGCAGCCGAAGATTTACGGCTTCGACACCGGCTTCGTGAGTTTCGCCCGTGGCTGGGACCCGCTGCGGCAGGACGACTTTGGCCCGCTCTGGGAGCATGTCGTGCTGGAGCATTTGCAGGCGCATTTCCCTGACACTCCGCCACTATACTGGCGCGACAAGCAAGGCCGCGAGATTGATTTCGTCATGCCCCGTCAGCGCGATGCAGTGGACGTGATCGAGTGCAAGTGGAGCAGTGGTGCCTTTGACGGCGCTGCTTTGAATGTCTTTCGCAGCTATTACCCCAAAGGCCGGAACTTCCTGCTCACGCCCTCCGCGGCTCCTTCGCATGTGAAACGCTTCGGTTCACACGAAGTCACGGTGTGCAACCCATCGGGCTTGAGGGCTTAAAGTGGCTTAAAGTGGTCCGCACAACCGTAGCGAAGCGGAGGTAGCCAGCCGAAGGCTGCCCGCAGCGAGGCAATCCTCTGTGCGGTTCGAGTGTCCACTGAGCCAGCAAGCGCCGCACAGGGGACTGTGCGGACCACACTGCGTCATCACTCCGTGAACTTCTTGGATCTGCCCAACGGGAAGCACCGAGCATGATGTTAGCATAACACGGGACGCCGCCATTCAAGGCGCGAAATGCCTGCGCTGGCCTCGTTCTCTCCATCATGCTCCTCCGACTCCTTGCGATCTCTGCGTTCCTTGGCGGCTATTCCCTCGCGGCACCGCCACCGCCCTCACTGCCAGGCAAAACCTCCGCCTGCGCCACTCGCATCACGCCGCCGAATCCGCCGAACAACGGCCTGCTCTTCGTCGATCACTCGAAGGCCAATCGCAGCGGGCATCTCGGCCACGCCTTGGTGCAGTATGCGCCGGGGAAGCTGCTCGCGTTTTACCCAAACTGCTCCAGCGACAACGGCGGCCACTCAGCGGTCGGCTGGATGGAGTTCAAGCGATCCGAGGACGGCGGCAAGACCTGGGGGCCGCGCCAAGAGCTGACCTTCACCAAAGCGCTGTTCAACAAACACAACGGCCGCACCGCGATGGCCGAAAAAGCCGTCGTGACCGACAAAGGCGAGATCGTGCTCTTTTACCTCATCTGCGATGTGTCGAAGAACGCCCTCTGGCAGCCCTACTGGGAGCCGTTGGTCTCGAAAAGCACTGACGCAGGCCAGACGTGGAGCGAACCCAAACCCGTGTGCTCGTCTCGCGGTCGCATTTACGATGCCGAGTATCACGACGGCGAAATCCGCGTGCTACACTTTGCCAACGACGCCGAGAAAGACTGGCGCGGCAACGCGAAGGAGCACGTCTATGAGCTGCACGTCAGCACCGATGGCGGCGAGACTTTCACGAAGCGCAGCGAGCTGCCCTTCATCACCAACCGCCGCGGCTACGGAGCCTTGGGACGCCTCAACGACGGCGGATTGATCGCCCACATCTACAACAGCGCGAACGAGAGCATGCTCGACTACGCCATCAGCACCGACGGCGGCAAAACCTGGCCCAAGGTCGGCACCTCGACCGTCAGCCGGAAGATCCGCAATCCGCAGCTCACCGCCTTCGGTGGCAAATACTACCTCCACGGCCGCAGCGGCGCGTATGGCGAAGGCAGCGGCCACATGATCCTCTACATGTCCGAGGATGGCGTCACCTGGGACGACGGCGTGTATCTCCGCATGCGCACCGCCGGTGCCGGA
The DNA here is from genome assembly GCF_014879935.1 of Prosthecobacter sp. Lineage (GTDB taxonomy): Bacteria > Verrucomicrobiota > Verrucomicrobiia > Verrucomicrobiales > Verrucomicrobiaceae > Prosthecobacter. The sequence goes on along the minus strand of NZ_JACSRD010000163.1, from coordinate 28,577 downwards.
GCCTACTCGAACAGCCTCGTCGTCGATTCCCCCGACGGCAGCGGCAAACAACGCCTCCTCATCCAGGCCTCTCACGCCTACGACGACAGCAAGACCAACGTGCTCCACTGGTGGCTGGAGTGACGCTCCCGCGAGATCAAACCGGTTTCAGTTCTGTCCCTGGCTAAGGCTGGCTGACCTCCACCCGATAAAATTTCCTCGCCCCCGTGGTATCCGTATCGGTGATCGTGCGGGTGCTGCCGTTGTCGGTGATGGTGAAACTGGTGAGGGGAGTCCACACGGCGCCGGGGCCAGGCGTGGCGCTCGATTTCACCGTGTAGGTGCGATCCGTGAGGCGCGGACTGATGACGATGTTCATCTGGTTGGGCTGGCCGGGGAGTTTGGCGTTGCTCAAAAGAAAGCGGGAGACGCTGCTGGTGGGATCGATGCCTGCCGTGAACTCGAAGAGGTTGGTTTGTCCGTCGAAATCCGGATCGAGCAGCGGTGAGGCGTTTGAATTGCCCAGTCCGAAGTATTGCACCTGCCGGGCGTTTGCACACCCCAGCTTACCGCGGTGGCGAGGAGTGCGGTCGTGGTGAGATCATCGTTGAGCAGGCTGGCGCTGAGCTGACGGGTGCTGCCTTCGTTCACCGTGGTGGGATCTGCGGCAAGTTGCAGTGCGGTGGCTTCGGTGAGCTGCCCTGCGTAGCCATGCCTCGCTGTCTGAGATGGTGCGGCAGCGGTGGAAATGCCGGTGACTGGCGAGAAGCTGCCGCCATTCGCGTCGTCGCCGTCGCGGCGGTCATGTTCGTCAGGGTGGTGTCGCCGAGCGCGAGGGCGTAGAGACCCTTCGCCACGGTGAGCGTCACCGCCGCCGTCGGCTGCGAGCCAGCAGTGCTGGTGCCGTCGTTGCTCCAGTAAGTGGTGCTGCCGTTGGTGTTGACGAGAGCAAACTTAAAGCGCCCCGTGCCTTCAAAGTTGGTGCCGTTGACCGCGATGCGCCCCTGGTGATTGAGAAGCTGTGGAACGGCACCAGAGGCAATGACGAATGCCAAATGCAAAAATGCTGAAATGGAGCAGTGCTCAGCGCATGGGAGTCGTGTGTCATGAGGAACTCATGGCTTGGGAGGTGGCGATGTGGGAAGACGGCCTGCAGCAGCCGTTTGCGGGATGGCCTTGCCTGGCTGTGGGGCACCGGCGCTGAAGCCGCCTCCACTGTCGGTGGCGTAGAGCGTGTTCGTCGTGTCATCAAAGAGGAGACACATTTTCCCCATCGGCGAATGCATCTGGTTTGTTATCGTGCGCGTGATGAACCAATCAGGAGCGTGTTCGACCGGCTTGGATGGAACTCCGACCACGAGATTAAAGGCGTTGTCGTCGCGCAGGTGCTTCACCAAAGCAGGCGAGGGCTGGACTGCGATGAACCACTGCCAGTGTTGAACCCCCTTGCTGTCCGCCCACTCACGGCGTTCCGCGTGAAGAATGTGGTCTTCAGCAACAGGACGTTTCCAAAAAGCGCGCTGGAACACTTCCGTGGGATCGGTCTTCGTCGCAGTGGGAGGGGCTGCTGGCAGAGTGCCTGCCTGACGAGCGACAGGCAGCCACTCGTTCCTGTCTGGAGCAGCCATGCGATACCCGATGGCTGCCACCGCCAGGACGGCGAGAGTGATGAAAGCAGTGCGATTCATGCTGGCGATGATCCGACAGGCAGGATGCCTGTCTCACTAGTTGCCCGAGTTGCTGTAGGTGCGCAGAAAGAGCTGGATGTCCTTCACGCTGCGGACAAAGCGGTTCAGGCCCTCTTCCTCGTCGTTGAGCAGGGTGTAGGCAGGGATGACGATCTTCCAACCGCTGTTCCACACGCTGCGGCCGACGAGACGGCTGCTGGTGAACTCCTGGGGGATGAGACTGTAGAAAAAGGCGGGATCGTTCACCGGACGGAAGGCCTGGTGCTGGCGGACAATCCAGGGTTTCTCGGTGAGGGTGCCGCTGGCGTTGAAGAACTGAGCACCGTTGAAGGCGGTTGCTCCAAGGTTGTAAGGCAGCGGCAGGGCCTGATCCACCACCTCCCAACTGCGGATGGAACCGGTGGTGCCAGGGGCAGGCGCACGCATCGAGTCGGTGCCAGTGGGGATGAGATAGACGTAAGGTGTGGCGCTGAGGGTGTTCGAGCCGCTGGTGGTGGGGCCGCCAGCGTTCGGAGTACCGAAGGCGTAGGGGTCCATGCCGACGTAGCCTTTGAGCACCATTCCCGCAGAGTAGATCTTGGTGGCAAAGTTGGATTCGGAGTAGGCGTGATCACCGCCGGCGGTGGGCAGGCCGAACCAATTGAGCCCGTCGCGCACGGTGGTGCTGAAGGGGATGATGATGCCGGGCACGCGGCCGCCATTGGAGTTGCTGAGGCTGTTGCAGTAGATCGCGGCGTCGGGATCGGTCATGAGATCGCTGACGATATGCTGCTCCAGAGTCTGCTGCCATTGATCGTCATCGGCGGTGGTAGTGGGATCTTCGGTGAGGCGGAAAAGCTCGTGACGCAGGGAGAAGAGCGTGCCGTTTTGGTCCGGGTTGTTGATGCCGAGACGGCCCTTCGCGACGGCGAAGTCGGCGGTCATTTGCGCCATGGTGCCGGCGAGCCCTGCATCACCGAGTGTGCTGACGGTGGCCTGCGGGGTGCCGTTGGTGAGATCGCCGAGAGCGCGTGAGGCGACGATGCGGTTGATCACCGCCCGACCTGCGGGTGAGCCGAGCAGGCCGGTCTCGTAGTCGTAGCTTTTGGCGGCAAGGTAGGTGTAGCGCGCACCGAGATCGTAGAGCGTACGGTATTGCTCCAGCGCCTCATTACGAAAGGCGCGGAAGGCCACATCCCGCGTGCGGTAGCCCTGAATGATAGCGGCGGCGCGCAGACGGAAGATCTCACGCTCGGCCAGGATGCGGTCACCACGGGCGAGGACGTTGCGGATCTCCTCGTTGGCGCGCTGATACTGCCCAGCGCGGGCGGCCACATTGAAGGTCTGATCCACGACTTCATTGAAGAGCAGATAGAACTCATAGATGAACTGGCGCTGCTCAAGATCGAAGCCCAGGGCATCGAGATCTTTTTCGAGCAGAAGGTTTGCTTCCAATATTTTCGTTTCCTCCCGAGCCGCCTCCGTGGCCTGGGCCACTCCGATAAACCGGGCCACCTGGGCAATGGCAACTCCTGCAAGAATGGTGAGAGAACGGGGACCAGAGGAAGCATCGTTTGAGAATCCAAGCACTTTGGGAAACGCCTCAGAAATACCCGTCGCGATCTCATTTGCGGCCGCTGCGATCGCATCTGCCTCCCTGGCGCTGGACTCAAGAGTCTTCTGGAGTTTGTCCGCCGCGATGATGGTCGCTTGAGAGCTTTTTCGTTTGCTGAGAATGTCACTCTGAATCCGCACCATCTCAGCAAAAAGATCCCGACTCGCGTGGAAGCGCTTCATGTAGCGCCCGACACTATCCAGGCTGCCTTGGAGTTCGATCTGTGCCTCCTGGGCTAAGAGCAGCGCGGTTTGCAGTTCACCGGTGACGCGTCTTTCACCTGCGGTGCCACCGAGATAGATATTCGCCTTCTGAGCCAGTCGGTTTGGTTCCACCGAGACCTCTCTGGTGACGTAAAGCGCGGGATCATTCAGTTGATTGTAGATCGTGTTAAAGCTGGCCGTCTCGTCCAAGTCCGAGCCGGAGACTTTCAGTGACGGGTCAAAGTTCATCGGTTGTTTGACTGAAATCGTCCTGGCAGGACCGTAGGAATCCTCCAGATCGCTGGCCTCATCCACGAGGAACCAGTGGATCAGATCGGGGCCGTCATAACCCTGCGCATAGGTTTTGCCGGGACCGACATCGGCGGTGTAGGGCGTGCCGAAGAGATCGATGAGCTTGTAGTCAAAGGCGCGCTCCTGCTCCTCGATGGTGGTGTTGTAGTCGTCAATCTGGTTGTCCTGATTGCGCAGCAGGCGGGTCATGCGCCCGGCCTGGTCAAAGGCACCCTTGGCGTTCAGGACGGCGCTGAGGGCGCGGCCATAGACCTGCTCGAAGTGGGTGTTCCCGGCCTTGAGCTGTGAGGGTGAGATGTCGAAGGTGATGGCATCGGGGCTGAGACCGAGCGGGTTGAGATGCGCGTTGGCGTGGTCCAGCGTTTCCTGCATGGAGGCACCGGCAGCGGCGAGTTCCACCAGTTCCGGCACGGTGCTGCGGTCCACGATCTGGATGCCGCTGTGCTGGGGATTGTTATCCTCATCCGGCAGCACGGCGTTTCCGGACAGCCAGTGCAGATACGCGCCGCCCGTGCCGCGTGCGGCCCACTCATCCACGCCCCACTGGCGCCTTTCATTGGTGCGACTGTTGAGTTTGTCATCACGGAAATGGGCCCAGCCCGTGGCTTTGTCATCCTGATAGGCCTGCCGCCAGGTCAGGGCGAGGATCTGCTCCGCCGATCGTGCCACGTTGGCGGCGGCGGCGGCGAACTTGCGCTCGTCGTAGTAGTCCACGCTGACATTCTGGCCGAGCACCAGCACCACTTCGGCACGCGGCGTCCAGGTGAAGTCTTCGTGCGTGAGCAGGCGGTAGTAGCCTTTCAGCGCGGTCAGATAGTGACCGTAGGCATCGCCATGCGCCTGGGGGAACATGCGCTGCGCGTCGGCGGCGTTGATGATGCCGTTCTGTGTGCTGCTGCCCGCCTTTTCCTTGATGTTGTAGTTCACGGCATAGAGCACCTCGCCGCTGTTGATGCCTCCGGTGTAGTTCCAGTAGAGGCGGTTGTAGGCAGGCGCGGTGGCCACGCTGGTGGCCAGGAAATCGTCACGTCCGCGCAGCAGGGCCAGCTCCTCTTCCAGTGCGCTGGCCACCTGGCCTTCAAAGGAGAAACGGCTGGTGTTCACCTCGGTGATGGTGGTCTGGTCGTCGAGCGAGATGGTCGGATTCGCCGCATCCGCATAAGCTTCATTGCCCAGCAGGATGTAGAGGTCGTTCAAATAACCGGCGGCCAGCAGCAGCGCGTCATTCACACCGGGCACGTCGTAGCCGTTGTCGATGCTGAAGAGCTTGGCGCGGTTGAGCACGGTCTCGTAGATCTCGATGAGTCCGGCACTGTTGATGTTTTCCAGATTGAGCGCGATGTCACCTTCCCAGCGGGTGCCGGCCTGCGTGAGCACGCTGACATCGGTGTTCACCGCGTTGTTATAAAGATCGGTCATGCGCTGGTTGAAGGGGTTGATGGCCGCCAGCACGCGCTTCACCCAGCCGGGCACCGTTTGGGCATCCATCCAGTCCGACCACGGTACGGCACTTTGATCTGCTCCCGGCGCCAGGATATGCCCAATCCCGATCTTGGGCCGGTAGCGCACAGTGAAGGCATTGTCCTGCATGAGCAGCACGGGATCACCGAGCGGCGCGGTGGGAGAGCCGCCGAGCGTGATCAGATTCAAAAAGGTGCCGTTGGGTTGCAACCAAGGAGAGCCCGCATACTCAGCGGGGTCCACGCGGTCGTTGCGGGTCACGGTTTCGAGGCGGAAATTCACCTGCGAGGAAACCAGCGGGTCGGCATCGCTGAAAAGCGCCACTTCAATGGTGTTCACGCCCTTGGTGAAGGAGTTCGGGCTCAGGGAGAACTGCTGGGGCAGACCGGTGCTGGAAAGCCCGGTGACAGCGTTGCTGCTGGTAAAGGACTCCGGTGCGCGGAAGGCCAGCACGGGGATGCCGTTCACATGGAGCACGAAGCCGTCGAGATCGTTGGGGAGGTCCGCGCTGAAGATGACCTGGGCGGGCAGTGCGGCGGTGAAGTCCACATCCGTGGTGCTCTTCATCACCACGCCGGGCAGCTCTCCGCTGGCGTAACTTTCGTTGTAGATCGTCAAAGTGCGCGGCACGGGCACGGTAGCCGCAGTGGTATATTCGGCGGCGCTGGGCAGGGCGGCAGCGGGATTCTGCACCAGCTTCCAGGTGGTGGCGTTGCTCAGGACGGCTGTCGGGGCATTGTAGGCGTAGGTGGCAGGCGGCAGGCCGTCCACCAGCGGAGAGTAGCGCCACTCGAACTCATAGTCCTGTGGCCTGGCGGCAAAGTCGCCGCTGTGTCGCAGCGAGACCTGCTCATCCAGCGGGTTGCTGGAAAAGAGCACCTTCATGTCCCCCACATAGAGCTGCGGGGCCACCTTGATCACGGCGAGGCTGATGGGATCGCCTTCTGGAGTGAATGCCTCGCCATCCGCAAACAGCAGGGTCACATAGCCGGTTCCCTGGCCCGTGGCGGTGAGGGCGTAGCTGTCCACGGCAGTGTCGGAGTCACTGATCTTGACGAGGCTAGTGCCGTTGACGTCGGTGCTGCTGCCGATTTTGAAGGTGCCCTTCTTGGCCGGATTCTCGATGAAGGTATCGACCTTGGCTTTCAGGGCATCAATCGCATTGCTCCATTTGTTTCCGGGATCATCAGAAGCCAGTTCCTTTAGCTTCGCCACATCTGTGGCGGAGAGCACATTGAGGTTCAGATAGTCCTCACCCGCCGGTTCATCGATGAACTGACCTTCCAGGACCAGTTCCAGATCACCGCCGAGCACCGGGGTCATGTAAAAGCGCTGCTGCAAATGCGGAGGCAGGCGCTGGAAATAGGTGCGCCCGTTGTAGATCGTGGTGGCGATGCTGGCAGGGAGATCGGTCAGCCCCTGAGAGGATAGCAGAACCTTCTTTGCCACCGTGGGATCATGCAGTGTCACGCTGTTCTTGGCGATGCCGTTGAGGGCGATGGACTGCTGGTAGAGCACCTCCGCGCTGGTTTGTCCACGCACCTGCGGCAGGCCAAACTTCGGCAGCGCCAGCGTCTCCGCCACGCGCAGTTCCGGTGCGGCGGTCGGCCACGTCGGGCGGTAGGTCACCGTCAGCGGTGTGCCGGTGACGGCATCTCCCTGCGGCACGCCGCCGGAGAGCGGGCGCAGGTAGGGCAGCACGGAGCCCACGGCGGGCTGCGTGCCCACGCCAGGGATGAAGAAGCCCTCCTGCATCATGTAGTAGAACTGCATGCCCAGAGTCGGCGTTCCGGCATTGTGCGGCCCGCGATAGACCCAGATGAAGTCCCTCCTGTCCTTGTAGGTGAAGGCGTCGTAGGCATCTGGCGCGGTGGCGTGCGGCGCTGGATCTGGCGTCACCACGACCTCGCGGTTCGGCATATTGCCGTTAGCATCCACAGGCAGCGGCAGCAGTGGCAACGGCATGGGCGCGGGTATGCGCGCACCGGCGGTCACAGGATAGTTGAAGAGCACGTCATTGGCCGTGCCGGGAAGATCGAGTTCACGCAGCACCTGGAAGACGCGCATGGCGGGGCGGTTGTCTGCTGGATTGGTGTAGCTGATCAGGGCAAAGGGCTGCGAGGTGAAGCCACCGCCGCTGGTGACATTCAAATCATCCCGCAGCGCGTAGGCTCGTCCAGCGAGCATGAGCGCATGCTCCTCGTTCGGGTTGTAGCCGGGCAGCGCGGCATTGTTTTGGTAGTAGAGTTCACCTGCCGCCTGTGCGGGGCTGAGATCCCCTGTGCCCGCGTTTGAAGCCATGATGATCTGATCTGCGCCCGAAGGATACGACACGGTGTACACGCCCGATGTCGAGGGCACATAAAACGGCTCGAAGCCATTGCCCGGAGGTGTCACTTTGGTGAACCACCACACCGTGAGTTGATCGTCACCGGGCATGGCATTTACGGGAATGATGGCCCCTGCCGCGGCGGCAGGCACACCTGCTAAAAAGGGATTCACATACGCACCTGGATGATAGCCTTTGCCAGCGGCGATGAAGCCCGCGATTTCGTGATTCGAGTCCGGCCGTTCAATGCGCTGGCCCACGATGGCGGTGGTCACCACCAGATCGCGTGTGCCATTGGCATCCAGATCCGCCAGCGTGTACACTGCTGGTGTGCCTGTGAGCGGTCCGGCTCCGTCTGGATCAAGAATCTCCGGCGTGCCTAGCACGCTCTGCGACTGGATGAAAAGCCGCACATACCACACCGAGCTGCCGGTGCTGAACTTCAGCAGGCTGCGGTTGGTCTTGTCCGTGGAGGCGCTGAAGTCCACCACCAGCCGCTGCGTGGCCTGGTCGATCTCCGCCTCGGTCTGCGCACCATCATCCTGATGCACGATCGTGGGCAGGCTGCCGCCGCTGAACTGGAGGCCGGTGGCCGCCGTGCTGCCGTTGTCCTCCACACTGACGCCTGCATATTCGGATATCGGGCCGGGCCAGACCTGGTGGTATTTGTTGAGATACTTCGGCCAGGCGATGCCCAGATTGGGCGTGCCTGGAGCGTCCAGGAAATGGATGGCCGCATCGTTTTCCTCCAGCCAGTAAAAGCTGACCCGGTCCGGGTTGTCGTTCTCCCACTCGGCGTGGTAGATGAGCTGGCCATCGGCGCGGGCGCTGGTGCCATAGTAGGTCACGCCGTTCTGCCCCAGGTTCATCACGGCGGTGGGCCGCAGGGCGTCAGCATTATCGGGGACTTGGCCGTTGAAATCACGCGGCAGCAGCTGCTCGCCCAGATTCACCGTCGTCACGATGCTCGGTGCCGCCTGCACCACCTCCACGATGTCCGCACCGAGGAACTCATGCACCGCGCCGCCGCCGCTTTGCAGGGTGCCAAGATATTCCACCAGGATGCGCCCTTCTTTGTTATAGGCACGGAGCTGGCCCAGGCCCGCCGTATTTTGAAACCAGAGCGTGCGCAGCTCCGGTGGCGGTGTCGCATTCGGATTGCCGGGGATCACACCCACTCCGGCATATTCCTCGTCCACGTTCTGCGGGAAAAAGGTGTTGAAGACCGGATTCACCGTCACGATGCGGCCGGTGGGGATGGTGACCGCCGGCCCGTTGAAGGTGCGCTCCGTCCAGTAAATCGTGCGCACAGGTCGCGAGGTGCCGGAGGAGACGCTGAAGCTCTCCTCTTTGAAGCGAAACTCCTTCGGATTGTCGCCCGCCCCCGTCGTGCCGCCTGGTCCCACGGGTGCCTGCGTCACCCACATCACCGTCACCCGTCCGGGCTCGTGGGCAAAGACCTTCCCCGCATGAGGGCTGTAGTAAAAGCTGTGGGCGGGCGCAGGATCGGGCGCGTTGGGGTTCGGCAGCGGTGTTTCCTGCCCGCCGCCGGGATGAGTGATGATCTCGCCATAGGCCACCGGTTTCGCCCGCCAATACCCAGGAGCGACGGCGCCGATGCCGGTCGATGCCACCAGAGGCCGCTCGATCTCATCCCCCAGGAAGTAACGTGGCACGCCGGAGGCAAAGACACCGCCGACGCTGGAGCGGATCAGCACGATGCCCCCCACCACGGTGACGCCGGTGGTCTGCTTGCCCGCCGGATAGCGGTTGTAGTGTTCTGCGGCGATGCTGCCCGCATCGAGTGGATTGCCGGGTGTGGTGTCGATGGCTCCGGCGGAGCCTGTGGTCGCGGCTTGGCCGGAATACTGGGGGGTGAAGACGGCTGGCGAGCCGCCCGTGTTCACCGGCACGGCCCGCAGGCTGTTGAAGCTGCCGCCCTTGAGTTCAAACTGCGCCGCCGCCGTGGTGGCGAGAAGCAGAGAGCCGAGGGCGGGAAGGAGGAAGCGTTTCATGGGCGGAAAAGGGCAATGACGGAGTCAGAATGACGAAGCGGAGGAGTGCGAAGCACCGTGGAATGCGGCAGCCTGCTGCCGCTTTTTGGAGGCAGCCCTGCCGTCGGAGTTCTTGTGAGTAAGATCGAAGCCGAGGCGCTACCGCGAGGGCGGAGCCGCTGGGTGTTGAACACCCCCTCCCGGCCATCGACGCCAGCAGGGCTGGCTCGGAAAAGCGGCAGCAGGGCTGCCGCAGTCCAAGGGCTGCGCCATGCCGAGTCGGCGCGTTGAGGTGTTGGAACTCCCAGTTTCATGACAGAGGCCAAAAACAAGACTCACTCCGCCCCACCCACGCTCTTCCTCAGGGACACCGGCAAAGCCGCCGGCTTGTCACCGCTGAGCATCGACTCGATGGCGGCCAGCTTGGCATCGCGGGCTTTGTCCCTGGCTTCCAGAGCGGCGAGGCGCTGGGTCATCGCGGTGAGGGCGGTGTCTTTCTCGGCATTGGCTTTCTCCAGCGCCTCCACCTTCCGCGCCAGCTCCTGCGTGGCGGAGACGTTGAGCATGGAGATGGCGTCGTAGTCCACGGTGCGGAAGTCCTTCACCTCGCGGCCATAGACGAAGACTTTGTCGCCCTCGGGTTTAAAGGCGGTGCGGAACTTGCCGGGCCTCACCTCCAGCACTTCAAAGACATCGGTGGTCTTGTCGTCGGTGAGGCGAACGCGCTCGCCTTTCTTGAGGTCGGTCTTCAAAGTCACCCAGCCGTCCTTGAAGTCTCCGGTCTGGAAGATGTCAGGCAACACATCGGTCTGCTTGCTGACAGCCTGGGGAAACACTTTCTCCACCTGCTGAGCGATGACCTTTTTCTGTGCTGCGCCGCCCTTGGTGATCTTGTCTTTGTAAAAGTAGTCCGTGATCTCGATTCCGCGCAGCATGTCGAGGTCTTTTTGGCTGTTGGAAATGCCAGTGATGGTCTTGATGCGCCCATCCGAAGACACGACAACCCAGCCGCCCGACCAGATCGTGGTAGATGTGTAGATGGAATTGTTTTGTGCAGTCACAACAGTGTTGGGAGTCTGGCCTGAGTTCAAAATGAAATTGGAAGCGGTCGAATTTGGCTGGTGACTCACAAAACCATTCACCACCAGCTTCGCCTGCGTGGGGCTGGTGGTGCCGACGCCGACATTGCCGCCTTGATCCTGAATGATGACTTTCCCTGTGCTGGTGTTGGCCGAACGAAAATAAACGTCGCCCAAGGTGCCATAGTGGATGAAGCAGACACCTGTGCCGATGTTTGGAGAGGCGAAAGAGGCATTGTTTTCACCGACCTGATTCGTTATGCAATTCACTGAAAGTTTCGACGCCGGGCTGGTGGTGCCGATGCCGACGTTGTTGCCATGCATGACGATGCCGACACTTTCGACAGGCTGCCCAGCGACACCAATCGCACTGATAAACAGTTTCTTGGCACCAGATACCCCCATCGCCGCATCTCCGGGCCCAGTGCCCCAAACGAAATCACTGCTATTTTTGGCGATCCCAGTATAGAACCTCTGCGTTCCCGCAAAGTCCACCATCTCAGACACAAACCAGTTGTCTGACGTCGGCTGGAGTCTCAACAACGTGCTGGCAGCGGGTCCACGCACCTCGAGCTTCGCAGCGGGAGCAGTGGAGAAGCCAATGCCGACATTCCCCGTGCTGCGGTAGGCATTCCCGGAGGCGTTGTCCCAAACGCCGACATCCGCTCCCAGCTTGGCCTTGGTGACCGAGGCATCCGCCAGATCGGCGGTGGTGATGGTGCCATTGGTGATCTCCGCCGACTCGATCGAGGAGCCCAGCAGGGAAACATTGCCCGACAGCCGCGCATCCGCCAGCGTTCCAGTCGAAATGTTCGAGGCATTGAGGGCTGTCAGACCCGAGCCTGTGCCGGCGAAGGTGCCCGCGTTAAAAACGCCTCCAGTAAAGGTGCTGTCCGTGGCCGTGACCGCGCCTGTGATGGTGCCGCCCGTGATGGTGCCGCTGGTAAGAGCCTCCGCCTGCCTAGCACGGATGGTGAAGGCGGTGGAGACCATCTGCTGGCGCGGGGTGATCTCAACGTCCGCCGCCGCCGTTCCATCATCCACGGTGACACCGAGGTAGCGCCCGCTGGCTGCAAAGGCAGTGGCGACCGTCACGGTGGGCGGCCCCTTGCCCGTCTCGCTGTAACCCAGCGGCGTGCCCGTGACCACGGCCCCCTGGCCGATGAGCACGCTGAACTCTCCCTTGCTGATGGTGACGACCTGACGCTCAGAATAGACCAAGTTTCCCACGTCAGAGGCGGTGGAGCTGTCCCAGATGCGGAAGAAGACCTCCCGGTTCACCGGCGCGGCATTGCCGACCAGGACTCCGGCTGTGTCAGTGACAATGCCCTGGTAACTGATGAGGCCGGGCACCTGGCTTTGAGCGCGGGCCAGGCAGGGGAGAAGCAGCAGGGCTGCCAGGAGGAGGCGTGTTGTTTTCATGTTTTGGAGAGTTCTGTGTTGAGTGATCTGTCCGATCCGGCCCATCCGTCTGATGGGTTGGTTTTAGGGCGTGAGGGTGATGCCGCCCAGGTCGTTGACGCGGCGGAAGGTGAAGACACCGGCGCTGCTGAGCGGCTGCTTGTGAAGGCCAGTGACCGTCTCACTGTAAGTCCCGCCAAGCACGGTGGTGCCCCAGCCACTGCTGCCGGGCGGCGTGGGGCCGAGGAATTCAAAGCTCACTTTGCGCGTGACGGTGTGGCTCTCCACCTTGTTGCCCACTGGCTGGAGGCGCGCGTTCTTGTTGTTATGATCGGGGTGATACTGGTGGACGAAGGGGTTCACCTTGTCGTCAAAGGGCATGGCAATCGTCCACTCTGCCGTGCTGCCGAGAGCCACGCCGCCCGTGGTGGGAGCCAGCGCGAGATCCAGCGGCATGTGCGCTGCCACCAGGCGCGTGGCGGAGGCTTTGCTGTCGTCCTTGAGCGCGGTCTCGAGGGTGCAGACGCCGAAGCCATTCGGAGCCGCCTCCAGCACACCGATAAAGACCTGGCTCAGCAGCCGCGCCGTGCCGCCATCATCAATGTGCAGGAGATAGCGCAGCGGAAAGGGCCGCAGAGTCGTGGCTCCGGGGGAGCCTGCCACCGTGCTCGTGACCTGATTGACCGAAACATCCCCCACCCACAATCCCGCCAGCGAGGCCGGCTGCGCGCTGACGGGCAGGAAGACCTCCAGCAGATTCCCGCTGTCCCGGAAACTCAGCAGAGAGGCGTAAAAGGCACTCGATCCGCCGTTCATCGCGCCGCGATCAATGCCGAACTCAAGCTCCAGCGAGGACTGCGGGCCAATGACCTGATTAAAGGCCCCGGTGATGGCGATTTCCTCATATTCGCCGATGCCGGTGTTGAAGACGCGCCGGGTCAGCGGCACGGGACCAGTCACGCCCGTCTGTCCGGCCGGGGCTGCGGCGGAATTCACCAATGACATCGTCATCGTGACTGGTGCGCTGGTGCGGTTCCGCAGCCGCACGGCGATGATGGAGCGCGTGCGGCCAAACTCCAACCCGCCAGGCACCGTCGGCGCGATCTCGATGGGCGCGTAGAAGCTGCCGACGACCTCGGCATTAAACCAGTAAGCTTGGTTGCGGTCGAGCTGCTCGAAGGTGGGTGAAAAGACCTGGAGTGGGTTCGTCGCGCCCAGGTCGCCACCCTCATACTTGTAGATCTTCGTGTTCGCCGTGATGGCCGCCGGGAAGGTGGCGAAGTAGGCTGACATGAGCGGATGATTCGCGCCATTTTTGAAGGTGGGGAAGCCGAGCAGGTTCGCCCCATTGCGCACCCAGGTGCTCTCCGGCGGCTGCGGGCGGTGTTTGATCTGCACGCTGTAGGTGTCCGCCGCCGCGCCCGTGCATTTGATGAGGTAGGCCTGCTGTCCGGTCAGCGCCGTCAGCGAGGTCGCACCCGGATTGCCTCGATACCAAGTGCTCCATTCCGGCGTGCCCGGCGTGGGGATCAGCGGATCAGAGGTGAACTGCACCTGCGTCGGATTTCGGTTCCAGCGCCACACTTCCAGAATTTTCAGCGCGTCCCCGGCAGCAAACAGTGTGTCCGGCGTGGTGTAGGAGGCATCACCATGCAGGTAAATGGCATTGAAGCCCCCCTTCAGTGCGTAGGTGGTGGTCTGCCACTGCGCCTGTGCCACAGTGCCAAACAAGAAGAGAAGAAGGAACCACTGATGCACACCAATGGGCACTAATGACAGAAACCTGAGGCGAGAAACAGGCCCCTGTGCCGGGCTTAACAGTGAATTCATAGGCTTGGAAAAATTAGTGCTCATCAGTGTCCATTAGTGGTTCAAACCTCTGCCTCTCTACCTCACCGTGAGCCGATAAAACTCCTTCTCACTGCCAAGCGCGGGTGTGGTGAAAGCGCTGAGGATGCCGACGATTGTCGCGCTGTAGCTCGGCACTCCAGACGTCGGCGTGCCGATGGAAAAAGGCACCTGCGTCCAGGTCTTCAGATCCGTGCTGTGCTCGATGGTGTAGGTCTTGCCGGTGATGGCGAAGAACTCGAAGCGCACGCTGCCCTCCGTCTTCTCTTTGATGGCCAGCTCGAACTTCTCCGTCGCATCTCCGGCAAACGTGCCAGCGACGTATTCGAACCAGTTGCTCAGACCGTCCTGGTCGAAGTCGCCGTTCTTGTCGATAAGATGAATCGGCCAGTGGCCGTTCTCATCGGGGAAGTGGCCCGCTTGATAGAGCTGCCACTGCTCCCAGACATCCGGCAGGCCATCGTGATCAAGGTCCTCGCCGAGATTCAGATCCAGCCGCACACGCTCGCCGCCTTTGCCCGCCGTGAGATTGCCCGCGACCTCGATGGGATAGAACAGCGAGCCATTCATCTCCACGACCAAACTGAAGGCACCCTGCGCCGCGACGGCCTTCTCGGTGTAGAACGTGGTGCCGCTGCGGTTCTGGTCGATTCGCACGCGCAGCTCGTAGTTCTGGTCCAGCTGAAGGTCGGAGTTGATCGGCGTGCGACCGACTTCCACGCCGCCTTTGAGCAAGACGATGACCGCCCCCTCGGCGGTGATGGTCTGTCCCACCTGATCCCGCACCATGCCGTAGAGCGTATAGTAAGGCGCAGGTGGGAAGGCCTGGCCCCGGCCAGCGGCCGCCATCAACAAAATCCCGACCGGCAGAAGTCGGCATAGAGAGGCAAACAGAGGCGAGATGTTCATAGGCAAGGCGGCGATTCGCTCCTTGCTTGCGCAAAGGCCTGAATTTCGTTTCTCGCTATTTTCAGATTTTTTAGCTAACCTCCACCCGCCTCATCCGACGGCTGTTTTCATCATTTCACATATGAAGACTCATTCTTCCCCCTTTCCCACCACTCACTGGACACTTATCCAATCCGTGCAGCAAGGCACGCCAGAGGAGGCGACCAGGGCGATGGAAGCGATCTGCAAAAACTACTGGTTCCCCATTTACGCCTACCTCCGCCGTAGCGGCCGGAGTGCGCATGATGCCGAGGACATCACCCAGGCGTTCTTCCAGCAGCTCATTGCGGAGGAAGCGATCAAGCACGCACGGCAGGATCGCGGAAAACTGCGCTCGTTTTTGCTGACGCTGCTCATTCGTCTGCTGAGCAATCAAGGTCGTCATAACAACGCGCTCAAACGTGGCGGCGGCCATGCCGTGCTGTCCTTCGACGCGATGGAAGCCGAGGAACGCTATGGCCACGAGCCAAAGGATGTGCGCGACCCCGAAAAGATCTACCTTCACGCATGGGCCAGCGATTTGATCCACGGCGTGCGAACGAAGCTGCGTGCTGCCTTCGAAGACGAAGGTCGGCTGGAGATGTTCGAGACGCTCGATCCCTACCTCGGCAGCGAGGACACACAGCCGCCCTACGATGAGATGGCGGTCAAACTCGGCTCCACGCCCGGCGCAGTGCGCCTGCTGGTGCATCGGTTGAGAAAAAAGTTCCGCGCTCTGCTGGAGCGCGAGATCGCCAAGACGGTGATGAAGCCGGAGGACATCGAGGAAGAACTCGCGTGGCTGCGGAAGGTGACGACCGAGTGACCCATGAGTTCGTCCCTCGACATCGGCGGCATCCTCCGTGATCACGACGCGCTCGTGAGCCAGGGATCGACGACCATCGGTGTGGAGGCACCTGCCGCGATGGGTGAGCACGAGGGCATGGTGATCGGGGCCTTCACTTTGAAGGAATGCCTCGGCCAGGGCGGTTTCGGAGCGGTGTGGCTGGCGGAGCAGTCGGCACCGGTAAGGCGGCAGGTGGCGCTCAAAATCCTCAAGCTCGGCATGGACACGCGCGAGGTCATCGCCCGCTTCGAGCAGGAGCGCCAGGCGCTGGCGGTGATGGATCACCCCAACATCGCGCGCGTGCTCGATGCCGGCTCGACCCCGTCCGGCAGGCCGTTTTTCGTCATGGAACTCGTGCGCGGCGTCATGATCACGCAGTTCTGTGATGAGCGGAAGCTGTCCGCCACGGAGCGCCTGCGGCTTTTCATCGAAGTCTGCCGCGCCGTGCAGCACGCGCATCAAAAAGGCATCATCCACCGCGATCTGAAGCCCGCGAACATCCTCGTCACCGAGCACGAAGGCCGCGCGCAGGTGAAGGTGATCGACTTTGGCATCGCCAAGGCCACCGGAGCCGAAAAACTGACCGATCTGACCATCGTCACGCAGATTCACCGCTTCATCGGCACGCCCGCCTACATGAGCCCGGAGCAGATCACCAGCGCGCAGGACGTGGACACGCGCACGGACATCTACAGCCTCGGCGTGGTGCTCTACGAGCTGCTCACCGGCCGCACGCCGTTCGAGCCGAACGAACTCGCCGCCGCGGGTCGTGAGGGCATGATGCGCGTGCTTCTCGAAAAACCCGCGCCGAAGCCATCGACACGCATCCGGACGATGAAGGCCACCATCCTGCAATCCATCGCTGAAGCGCGGCAAACACGACCTGCCGAGTTCATGCGCCTGCTGCGCGGCGATCTCGACTGGATCATCATGAAGGCGCTCGAAAAAGAGCGCGACCGCCGCTACGACGCCGCCAATGCCCTCTGCGCCGATGTGGAGCGCTATCTGGCGCACCAGCCCGTGCTCGCCCACGCACCGGGCACGATGTATGTGATGACACAGTTCGCACGGCGCAATCGCGTGGCCGTCACAGGCGCGGCGGCGGTGCTTCTCGCGCTGCTGGCGGGTCTCATCGCCTCCACGGTGCTCTTTCTGCGTGAGCGTGATGCCTTGGCGAAGGCGGATGCCGAATTGAGCAAGAGCAAACAAGTCTCCCGCTTCCTTCAGGACATGCTCGCCTCCGCCGGTGTGTCGAAAGCGCTCGGTCGTGACGCCACGATGATGCGCGAGGTGCTGGATCAGACCGCCGAGCGCATCGGCCACGAACTGGCTGATCAGCCCGAGGTCGAAGCCGAGCTGCGCGGTGCCATCAGCGGTGCCTACAGCGACATCGACGAGTATGTGAAGGCCGAGGAGCATTCCCGCCGCTGCCTGGAGCTGTATCGCGCCCAGTTTGCGGGCCGCGACGATGCCGTGCTGGCGAATGCCATCATCGACCACGCCGGTTGCCTGGAAAAACTCGGACGCTTCAAAGACGTCATCCCGCTCGCCCAGGAAGGCATCGCCATGCTGGAGCGGGTGCTCGGCCCGGACCATCCTGACACCGGCGATGCGCTCTCCGAGCTTGGCTGGTCCTTGATGAAGACCGGCAGGGCCAAAGAAGCCCTCGAACCCTCCGAGCGCGCCGTGAAAATCTGGGAGCGTGATCCCACCGACACCCGCCTCAAGGAAGCGCCGAAGACACTCGCCTGCGTCTTCATGCACTTGAAACGCGGCGCCGACTCCGAGGCCATGTATCGCCGTGAACTCGCCGCCTTGCAGAAACAGCACGGCCCCGAGCATCCCGACATCGTCCTCTGCCTCGACAACTTCGGCATGCAGCTCGTGAACAACGGCAAGCTCGACGAAGCGGAAAAAGTGCTCACAGAATCCGTCCGCCAGGGCCACAACTTCTTCGGCGACCGCAATCCGAACGAAGACCATGCCCTCGCACGACTGGCCATCATCGCCGCGCGACGTGGTGATGAGGAACTCCAGCTCAAACACCTGCGCGATGGCGTCGCCGTCGCCCGCCGTGTCTATCCCAAAGGCCACGGCTACCGCCGCGAGCCGCTCAATGCCCTGATCAAGGCTCTGGAAGCCCAGGTGAAGAAATATGAAGCGCTCCCCGCTGCCGCCACCAAGCTCGCCGCCCGCCGCCAAGACCTCGCCGAAGCGCAGCAGGCGCTGAAGGATGAGAAGTGAGGCGAGTGTCACCTTGGACTGCGGCAGCCCTGCTGCCGCTTTCACCAGCCAGCCCTGCTGGCGTCAAAGTCCGAGAGACCTCCTCCAACACACAGTGGCTCCGCCCACGCGACAGCGCCTCAGCCATCCAACCTACCGAGACGCCGACGGCAGCAGGGCTGCCTCCGACAAGCGGCAGCAGGGCTGCACGCAGTCCAAGGAGCCTGCGGCTCCGATTTTCAAGCCACGCATCTTCTGCTCTCCCGGTCATTTACTTGTTCACCGGCTGCTGCGCCTCGTTGGTCTCCTTCAGCGATTCCGGCTGCCAGATGGGGGTCGGATCACCCGTGGAGGCGGCTCCGATGAGGTGGCCGCTGGGGCTGAAGGAAAGCTGATGCGGCGGCCGCGTCGGGCCGCGCAGCTCCTCCAGGCGGCGGCCGGTGGCGAGATCCCAAAGGCGGATGCTGAGATCCGTCGAAGCCGTGGCGAGGATGCCCCGCGAGGGATGCCAGGCCAGCGCGGTGAGCGGGCCATCGTGCGCACGGAATTCCTGCTGCACGGCCAGCGTGACCGCATCCCGGATACGCACCTTTTTGTCCACACCGGCCTCGGCAAAGCGGCTGCCATCAGGGGCGGCGGCCAGCACGTTCAGTGCACTGTCATGCTTGGTGGTCTGGAGGATCTTGCCGGTGCGGGTATCCCACAGGACCACCCATTCCTCAGAACCGGCCTCCAGCCGCCGGGCATGCGCGATGACGAGTCCGACGAGCCGCTCTTTGCTGATCCAGGTGAGGTCGGCGAAATAACGGATGCCTTCTCGTTCCAGCTTCGGCAGGGGTTTCCCTGTGGCGGTGCTGAATAGCTCCAGCTCAGAGAAATTGTAGGCTGCCAAGGTGGCTCCAGTCGGACTGAATCGGACATGGTCAGCCTGGTGGGGAGTGTTCAGCGTGAGGACGGGATCGATCTCGTCGCCCTTTCGACGCAGCAGGACGGTGCTTTTGCCCCTCGGATAGGTCACGGCAGCCCACTGGCCGTCTGGGCTGACGATGGGGTTCCGATAGCCGAGATTGACAGGCTTCCAGAGCAGCTTCGATCCCCCGTCAGGCAGGAGCTTTTGCGCGGCAACAGCCACAACTGAGCCAGGTGGCGGCGAGGCGAGGATCACATCATCCGCTCCCCAGAAGGCCATGCTGGTGATACCAGCCTGCGGCAGTGTCCACGCCGCTCTCGCCCCCGTGAGGCTCCAGGCGCGTGAGGCAAGCCCTGTCACGAGCAGTTCGCCGGAAAGCGGATGCAGATCCAGGCAATGCACCCCGAGGCTGCCGCCGAGCAGCGATCTGAGCATGGCACCCGTTCGGGCATCCCACACGCGGATCATCTGCCGGCCATCGGTCCCCTCCAGGGCGGTGATGAGTTGCGTTCCATCCGGCGTCCAGACGAGGTCATTGATCATCCGGGGACCGGAGACCTCACACTGGAAGCGGGTGATGACGCGACCATCACGCCAGTTCAGTACTTTGATGGCACGCATTTCATCGGCTACCGCGAGAAGATCTGAGCCGCCGAGCGACAGGGCTGTCATGGAAGACTCGACGCCGGGTGCGATGTCGCGCACGAGAGTGCCATCTTGAGCTGAGACCAGCCGCAGCGCTTCCCCCTTGCCGATGGTCACCACCTGCTGGCCGTCCGGGGTGAAGTCCGCAAAGCCAGCACCTCTTGTTGGAGCATATTTCCAGAGGATATCACCCTTCGCACTGTCCCACATCATCACATGTGATTTGGCTCCGGCTGTCCTTTGAAGCAGCCGTCCGCCATCGGCGCTGAATTTTAGCCAACTGGCTGCGGGGGCGGGCCAGCCTGCGAGCTTTTGTCCGTCCTTCGCACTGTGGATGACGATCTCGCCAGCCCCACTCCGTCCCACCGCGATACGCTCCCCATCGGGTGAGAAGGCGAGGCGGAACTGGTCGCGGGGATCGGTCTCGCTGAACGCCGCCTTGAACTCCAGCAGCCGCATACCGGTGCGCACCTCCAGCACGGTGATATGGCGATGCCTGTCCGCCACGGCAAAGACACCCGGACGCCGGGGATCGGCAGCCACACCCTCGATATCATTCGTGCCGCTGGACCGGATGCGGGCGATCGACGTGTCCGACTGGTCGAGCAGGTAGCCCCAGGTAGAATCGCGCAGATCCTCAGGCACCGCATCGAGCGCCGCCTGCATCGCGGCGCTATTGCCCTCGCGCAACGCCGCATCGGCGACGTTCAGATTCGCTGTGGCAGCCGACTTCCGCGCGGCTTCCTTTTCCACGATGGCCGCCTCTTCACCTGCGATGGCCCGCTGCTCCTTTTCGCGGAGATGGAAGACGAACCACATCGCCAGCGCGGTGATGATAAGCCAGGCCGCCGCGGCGGTGGTGAAGATGCCCCGGTGACGGCGGATGAGCAGCACGAGCTGCTTCGCCAGCCCTGCCTGCTCCGCAGTAGTGGCAAAACCGCCCTGAAACGCCTCGATGTCCGCGCTGAAGGCGGCGACGGTCTGGTAGCGCCGCGTTTTGTCGAGCACGAGAGCCTTCATCACCACGGCGGAGAGCGCCACAGGCACCTTGCCGCCTTCGATGTGCGGCAGCGGGGTGATCTTCCGCGCCTCCAGCACAGTTCCCTTGGCCTGAACCTTGCCTTCGCCCGCCGTGGCTCCATAGGCCGATGGCGAGGCGATGTTTCCCGTGCGCACCTTGTTCAGCACCTCCTCCAGCGTCGTGCCCTCCACCGGCGGTCTCAGCGTGAGGATGGCGTAAAGAATGCCGCCGAGCGAAAAGATGTCCGAGCGCGCATCCAGCTCATCGACGAGTCCCATCGCCTGCTCCGGGCTCATGTATTGCGGCGTGCCCATCACCGAGCCGGCAAGCGTGCCGCCGAAGTCCGCCTTGCGGATCATCATCGAAGAGGGAGACAGCTCCCCGGCATCCGCCTTTTCGCCGATCTTCTTCGCCAGCCCCCAATCCATGACGAGCACCTCACCGAACTCGCCCACCATCACATTCTCCGGCTTCAAATCGCGATGAATGATCCCCTGCGAGTGCGCAAAGGCCAGCGCATCGCACACCTTGCGGAAAACGGTGAGCAGCGAGGCCAGCGTGTGTTCCTTCAACACCGCCGCGTCCTCCGTCCGCAGGTCATTGAGGATGTGCTGGAGCGTGCGGCCCTTCACCAGCTTCATCGTATAAAAAAGCTGCCCTTCATCATCGGTGCCGATGTCATACACCGGCACAATGTTTGGATGCGCCAGCCGCCCGAGCACCAGCGCCTCGCGCCGAAACCGCTCCGCCATCTCCGCCGAGCCCGCATCCCGCGTCATCACTTTCACCGCCACCTCACGCTCCAGCGCCTGCTGCCGCGCCAGATACACCGCGCCCATGCCACCGCGGGCGATGAAGTCCCGCACCTCATGGCCGGGCAGCACTCCCAGCCTCGCCCCACGCCGTGGTGCGTTCTCGATGACCGTCGGCGCATCCTGTTCGTGGGACCGTCCCTGATCGTGATCCTTCACGGCTGCGCGGATGAAATCTCCAAGTGAGGTGTCTTCGTTTGTCTCGGGAGATTTCATGAGAGAGGGCGGATCGTGAGGGATGAGGAGAGTGAAGACACGCGCGGATCTTGTCCGGAGCAGCAGAACGGCGGCTGACGTCATCTTGCGGGGACAGCGGGAATTCGTTTCTCGCGTTTTTTGATTACTCCGCATAAACTCGCCGATCCCTCCCCCCGGCCTTCCTCACGACGCTGCTCCTTTGCCCTCATGAAGACCCACTCCTCCCCGTTTCCCACCACCCAGCGAGGACACGCAACCGCCCTATGACGAGATGGCCGTCAAACTCGGCTCCACGCCCGGCGCGGTGCGCCTGCTGGTGCATCGGTTGAGAAAGAAATTCCGGGATCTGCTGGAGCGCGAGATCGCCAAGACGGTGATGAAGCCGGAAGACATCGAGGAAGAGCTGGCCTGGCTGCGGAAGGTGATGACAGAATGATGTCTTGCCGGCCATCGCTGAAGCACGGCAGACAAGGCCGGCCTGATTCATGCAACTTGCGCGGCGATTCCACGCCAGAGGCATCGATTTCTCCCGGAAAGGCTCCGCATGCAGGATTTCGCGCGGCACGCTCCGCCCGGCGAAAAGTGTTAGCATAACAGACCACACCACCATTCAAGGCGCGAAATGTCTGCGCCAACCTCGTTCTCTCTCATCATGCTCCTCCGACTCCTTGCGATCTCTGCGCTCTTTTGCGGCTCAATCAGCGCTCAAAGCCTCCTCCCCGCCAATTGGGACCCCGCGCTCGCGGGCGACATCGTCATGCAGCGGCTTGTCAAAGTCACCGCGCCGAAGGTGAAGGGCACGCATGATGCGGAGTTCGTCTGCGTCGGTGACCGGGCCTTCGTTGTCACGGAGGCGAATGATGAACGCGCTGGGGAGAGCTCCGCCTGGCCGTTCATCTACGTCACGATGTCGATTGTGAACGTGAAGACGCTGGAGGTGGAGAAGATCATCGACTTCGCCCGCAGTGAGCAGGTTTTTGAAAACGAGACATTACCATTCGGGCAGTGCTTCGTGCCTCGGATCCTTCAGAAGGACGCGAAGACACTGCGCTGCTATTTCACCAGTCAGGATCCCGGCAAGCGACAGGCTCAGATGTGGTATATCGACTTCGATCTGGGACGTGTGGCCTTCGAGAACCGCATTTTCCGCGCGAAGCTCAAGACGGCGGCAGGCACCTTCGACATGCAGCCGCAGCCTTTCTACGACGACGCGGCGAAGCAGGGTCTCCGTCGTCCAGCCAGGGACGCGGGCTTGTTCATCTTCGATTCGTTCAAGAAGTTAGATGGCAAGACCTACGTCGCGCTGAACAACTTCCCTGTCGGGCAGAACGCGCTCTCGGTGCTGCACGATGATCTCGTCACCTTTGAAGTGATCGGCCATTACAACGAGCCGCAGACCCAGCAACTCAGCGAATCCGCCGTGAACCGGCTGCCCGACGGCACCTGGATGGCCATCGTGCGCAACGACAAGGGCAACTACCACTTCACCACGAGCGCTGATGGCAAAAAATGGACCGTGGGCACGGAGATGCCCTTTGTGAAGGGCTCGAACTCCAAGCCGACCTTCGACAAGTTTGGCGAGGTCTATTACCTCGGCTGGCAGGACGCTGAGGTGATCAACGGCGACCGCCGCACCATCTTCAACATCGACATCTCACGCGATTGCAAAACCTGGGAGCGCAAATACCGCTTCATCACGCCTTATTCGTTCCAATATCCCACGCTGCATGAGCATCAGGGCGTGATCTGGCTCAGCGTCACCCAAGGCACGCAGAAGGATCGCATCATGTTCGGCAAGCTGGAGTCAGTGGGCCAGTTCGAACCGCAAGCAGGCCAGAAACGCATCGAGTGGCCGCCCGTGCTGCCCAAGGGGCTGGCGAAGCTGAATCCAGGCGAGAAGCTCTTCACCGACCGCGAGTATGTGATCGACGAAATACCCGCGGAAGTGCGTGATCGGCTGTTTTTGCGCACGAGCATCGAGAAGTGCGCCGTCGAGGTGAAGAAGCCGGGCGTGCTTTACGCGCTCACGCCGACGATTCGTCCCAAAGCTGCAAGTCAGGAAGAAGCGCTGCAAAAAGCCGGCTTCACGAAGGTGAATGTGCCCGAGGTGCAGCTTTTTCCCGGCGAGATCAATCGCGTGAGTTTGTATCAAAAGACCGCGAAAGCGGGCGAGCGGCTGCGATTCACGAAGATGGTCGTGCTCATCATGGGCGAGGGCTGCGAGATCGGCCTCTACGAACCAAAAGCGCCGAATCCATGGCCGGCGAACAACGGCGAGAAGCTCTACAACGGCATCGTGTTGCCAAACGTGTGGCCGCCGGAGCATTACGATCAGGATTCGGCCGAGCCGATGCCGGTGCCGTATTTGCAGCATCCGCCGAAGATCATCCCGATCGATGTGGGCCGTCAGCTCTTCGTGGACGATTTCCTCATCGAGAGCAGCACGCTGAAGCGCACGTTTCACACCGCGACGAAGTTCAGCGGCAATCCCGTTTTCAAAGCCGAGACGAAGCACGAACTCGGCTCGTCGGGCGGCACGGAAGGCGCGCAGGAGGCCGTGACCTACCTCGGCCACGGCGGCGTGTTTTACGATCCGTCGGCGAAGCTCTTCAAGATGTTCTACACCGCCGGTTGGCGCGGTCCGCTGGCCCTCGCAACGAGTCGCGATCTGAAAACCTGGACGCGACCCAGTCTCGGCATCCGCGAGGACAATCTGCTGCGCGACAAAGGCAACGAAGCCGGTGGCGACAACTGCGTGTGGCTCGATCTCGCATCGCAGGACGCGCGCATCAAGTTCATGACCGATCGCGGCAAGCTCGGGCATCAACTGCAAACCTCCGCCGATGGCCGCGAGTGGACGCAGCCCGTCTTCACCGGCCCTGCGGGCGATTACTGCTCGTTCTTCTTCAATCCCTTTCGCGAGCGCTGGGTTTACAGCATCAAACAAGGCAGCAAACAGGGCCGCAATCGCTGGTATCATGAGTCGCGCGACTTCATCGCGGGCGCGGACTGGTCGAAGTCGGTGTTTTGGGCCAATGCCGACCGCCTTGACCTGCCTGATCCGCAAATCGGCAAGCCCGCGCAACTCTACAGCCTCAGCGCGGTCGCGTATGAGAGCGTGATGCTCGGCATGTTTCAGATCCACCTCGGCCCTGACAACAAAGTCTGCGATGCCGGCAAGTTCACGAAGATCACCGAGCTCAAAGTCGGCTTCAGCCGCGATGGCTTTCACTGGGATCGTCCCGATCGCCGCGCCTTCATCGCCGCCACACGACGCGAAGGTGATTGGGATCGCGCGTATCTGCACACAACGACGGGCGTGTGTGTGGTGCTCGATGACCAACTCGTCTTCCCCTACTGCGCCTACTCCGGCATCGCGTCAAATGGTCATCGCGGCATGTATTGCGGCGGCAGCATCGGCCTCGCCACGCTGCGGCGCGATGGTTTTGCCTCAATGGACGGCTCCGGTGAGCTGACGACGCGCAGTGTGCAGTTCAAGGGCAAGCATCTCTTTGTGAACGTGAACGGCGAGCTGCGTGTCGAGGTGCTCAATGCGGCTGGAAAGGTGCTGCGAAGATCCAAAGTGGCTTCAGGTGATCAAACGAAGCTGAAGGTGGAGTGGGCTGATGGCGCTGACCTTGGTGACCTGACTGGAAAGGCGGTGAAATTGCGCTTCCATCAGTCGAAAGGCTCCCTGTATGCTTTCTGGGTCATCGACGATGCCAATGGTGCCAGCCACGGCTTCGTCGGCGCAGGCGGGCCGGGACTCAGAGGCGTGAGGGATGAGTGAGCCGGCGCTGCGGGGTGGCTGGCCACGTCATGGCCACGGCGAGCCAAAAAAAGCGATGTTTTGTGAGGTTTCGCAGATCCAGTGCGGGTGTATGGTGAACTCTTGCGAAGCCGGGAGAGCGGGGCTTTCCTGGCACGAAAGTTTCTCAGTTCGCCCATCGTAGTCAGCTTTGAAAATGAACCCATTCAGCGAAACCTCCCTTGCCGCCCATTCGCCCAGCCGCCGCCGTGTCTTACGCGGGCTGGGTTCGATGATTTCGCTGCCCTTTTTGGAGTCCTTTGGGGCCAAAGCGTTTGCAGCGACGAAACCGGCCGTGAAGCCGATTCGCGCGGCCTGGCTGTACATTCCCAACGGGGTCAACGTGGACCAGTGGATGCCGACTGGCGAAGGTGCCAGCTACCAATTGTCCGCCTCGCTGAAGCAGATCGAAAAACACCGTGAGGACTTCATGGTGGTGTCGGGACTGATGCAGGACTTTGCCCGCAGCCATGGAAACGGCGGCGGGGATCATGCGCGGGCGACGGCCACCTTCCTGACCGGATGCATGCCGAAGAAGACGGCCGGTTCGGACATTCATCTGGGCATCTCGGTGGATCAGATCGCCGCGCAGAAGATCGGGCATCTCACACGCCTGCCTTCGCTGGAGCTCAGCACCGACGGGCAGCGCAGCTCGGGGAAGTGTGATTCCGGTTATTCCTGTGCTTATCAGTTCAATCTGGCCTGGAAGAACGAAACGATGCCGATGGCGCCCGAGATGGACCCGCGGCTGGTGTTTGAGCGCTTGTTTGGACTGGGATCGACCGCAGGAAACGGAGCTGACGCCGCACGGGCGCAACGCATGCAGAAAAGCATCCTGGACACCGTGCTCGACGAGGCCAAGAGCCTGCAAGGAAAGGTGAACGCGGGAGACCGGCGCAAGCTGGACGAGTACTTTTCGTCAGTGCGTGACATTGAACTCCGCATTGAGCGTGCTGAGAAATTCACCGCGCAAATGCCCGATGTGAAGATTCCAGAGGGGATTCCCGACTCGTACGAGGAGCATATCCGGGTGATGTTCGACCTGATGGTGCTGGCCTTCCAGACGGACACGACCCGCCTGTCCACTTACATGCTCGCTCATGATGGCAGCAACCGCAGCTTTCCGGAGATCGGCGTGCCGGACGCGCATCACTCGATTTCCCACCATCAAAGCGACCCGCAGAAGCTGGAGAAGATCGCCAAGATCGACCAGTTTTACCTGCGGCAGTTTGGTTACTTCCTCGACAAGATGAAATCGATCAAGGAGGGCGACCAGACGCTGCTGGACAACTCCATGATCGTTTTCGGCGGCGGGATCGGCGATGGCAACCGTCACAACCATGACAATCTGCCCATTTTGCTGGCAGGTCGTGCAGGAGGCACCTGGACCCCGGGCAAGCGGATCGTTCTGCCAGGTGAGACGCCCATGACCAATCTGTATCTTTCGATGCTGGACCGCCTGGGGGTGCCTGCGGAGAAAGTCGGTGACAGCACAGGCAGGCTGGAAGTGAGCTGAGCGTAGGCTTTTGACCGTGTATATTGCTGGCTGGCCGCCAGCAAAGATCTGTTCAGCCGATTCATAAGCTGAGCGACAACCCGGTCAACGTCCGGCGGGAAGGGGCCGCCTGATCGTTTGCGGCAGATCTGGCGTGGATTTCCGGATGCCGGTGGGCGGCATGGTGGCACCGTTGTTGGTGGCGCTGCCGGCGGGACGGGCGTTGCCTTTGCCGTTTTTGGAAATGCCCGGGGGCATGTCGTTCTCCTGCGATGCTTTTTGCGGTGCGGAGATGGGCTTCGACATGGGGAGGGAGTACCAGTGCATCTGGGGGACGGCGCTGAGCTCCACCCACTGTTGCGAGCCGAGCTTTTTCCACTCAAGTTCCACCACGGCCCAGACATGCGTCTCCCAGGGGAGGCGGTTGCGCAACTGCTGGGCTAGCTGGGTGTCTTTGTTGATGAAAACGGACGCCTGATAGGAATTGGGTGGGGCGGGCATCACACGGAATGCATCCTTGGTGTCGATGTTCGGGACATCGTCCTCGAAGTAGTGCTGGCGGATGATGCCGACGTGGAACCGCGCCGGCCCTTCCTGGTAACCTTGGAAGAATTTTTCCAGCAGACGGTCCTTGAACTCAACGAACGCCAGCCAGTCCACTTTGAACCCTTCGGGCTGCTCTTCGAGCATGACCGGGACGGGAAACTCCCACGTCTTGTTCTCGAGGCTGAAGATGCAGTGTTTACCGGATCCGAGTTCGGGATTGGGATCCATCCGCACGAACTGGATGCGATCCACCAGCACGGGGCCGTCGGGTGAACGTGTGTAGTAGCGCTCCATCAGCGGCTTCATGTGTTCGGCTCCCAAGGTGTGCTGGAGACGGTCGGCCAGGGAAGTGGCGAACAGGAATTTCTTCAGCGCATCCACTGCGGGTCTGGCTTCGGCTGGTGTGTCTTCTTCCGTGACGGCCGGAGCAGGAGGGGTGGCCCCTGGTTCGACGGCAGGAGGCGCAGCCAAGGTGGATGCCATCGTCTGTTTCGATGGAACTTCGAGGAGCGAACCTCCCGGCGTGGCGACTTCGGGGGCCGAATCCACCGGGACGGCTGCAACGAGGGCTGTTTTGGACGAGCCGGTGACATCAGAGGAAGCAGCTTCCGCAGTCGTGGTCATTTGGGTGCCCGATGGAGCGGGCTCGGCAGGATCAAATCCAATCACGATTGGTTTGGTCTGGCTCTCGGCAACGACGCTGGCCGTGGATTTGGAGGGACCTCCTTCACTGACCGTCTCGGTGATGTTTGACTTGGGGGCTGAAGCTGACGGCAGTGCCGGAATGCTGGCCCCTGGCGCGCTGGTTTCTTCGGTGTCAACGTTTGCAGCCAGCCCCGGAATCACGCCGGGGAGGTAGTCTTTCAGCAGGAATCCCACGAGGCCGAGGAATCCGAGGAGAAACACTGCGGCGAAAGCCAGGCGGATGAAATTCGTGCCTCGTGGTGCGCGGAGGTGTGGAATGCTGCGTCCGGCTGGAATCGGAGATGCAGGCATGTCTCCAGAGCCGCCGAGGCTCAAGGATGGCCCACTCGCAGCCGCCAGGGGCTGGGTCATGGGAGACAGCGGGGCGGGAGAGACTTCACGGCCGAGCAGGGAACTGCCTGCGGGGTTGCCCATGCCACCCATCATTCCGGGAGAATGGCCAGCGGTCATGTTCGGCAGAGCAGGCGAGCCCGGGATGAGGCGGGAGTGATTCGGAATGCCGCCTCCGACTGGGCTTCCAGGGGCCTCCATCGGCAGTCCGGCCGGCGCGGC
>NZ_JACSRD010000053.1 GCF_014879935.1 Prosthecobacter sp. | reverse complement strand
TCAAACGTGAAGTCGATGCCATCCAGATTCCGAGTGGCGACAGCATCAAGCTGCCGCTCGGCATGAAAGTGATCATCACCCAGTCCCTCGGCGGCACCTACACCGTCGCCACGGACTTTGGCCTCGCCCGCATCCAGGCCGGAGATGCCGACGCCCTCGGCATCGATCCTGAGGCGTCGAAAAAGGAGCAGGAGAGCACCTCCTCGAACATCCCTGCCGACATCAGCGATCTCGAAGGCCAGGTGTGGAACCAGCTCAAGAATGTCTATGACCCGGAGATTCCGGTGAACATCGTCGATCTCGGTCTCGTGTATGATTGCAAGGTCGAAGCTGACCCCGAAGGCAAGAACAAAGCCACCGTGAAGATGACGCTCACCGCCCCCGGTTGTGGCATGGGGCCCACCATCGCCGCCGATGCCCAGAGCCGCATCATGACCATCGAGGAGATGGACGACGCCGCCGTCGAGCTCGTCTGGGAACCGCCGTGGAACCAGGGCATGATCAGCATCGAAGGCAAGATGAAGCTGGGCATGATCTGATCGCTTCTCCCGCGCTCAATCACCGCCTCACGAACACTCCGAACCCGTTCACGCTGGCAGGGCCGATGGCTGCCATCACGTCTTTGCCCTTTGCCCATGGCGGGTCTCTCGGTAGCGTCGGGGAATGAAACGCAACCGCCTTGGCCGCTCCGGCATCGTCGTGACCGATATCTGCATGGGAACCATGACCTTCGGCCTCCAGGCCGATGAAAAGACGTCTTTTGCCATCATGGACCGTGCGCTGGATGCGGGGATCGACTTCTTTGACACGGCGGAGATGTATCCCGTGCCGCCGAGCGCTGAGAAATTCGGCATCACCGAAGAAATTGTCGGCCGCTGGCTCAAAGGGCGCAATCGGGGCGAGCTCGTCGTTGCCACGAAGGTCACCGGTCCCGGACATGGCTGGTTCCGGCCGCCGGTGCGCGGTGGTTTCACGGCGCTGGACCGTCGGCAGATCTTCCAGGCCTGCGAGGACAGCCTGCGCCGCCTGCAAACGGACTACATCGACCTGTATCAGACGCATTGGCCGGATCATGGCATGGAGCAGGAGGAAACGCTGACGGCTTTGACCACGCTGATCGACCAGGGCAAGATCCGCGCCTGGGGCAGCAGCAACGAAACCTGCTGGGGCGTGATGAAAAACCTCTGGGAAGCCGAAAAGCATGGCCTCGCCCGCATGATGACCGTGCAGAACAATTTCTCCCTCATCAACCGCCGCTGCGAGAGCGAACTGGCCCAGGTCTGCCGCAAAGAAAACGTGAGCCTGCTGCCCTACTCGCCGCTCGGCGGTGGAGTGCTGACCGGCAAATACAATGGCGGTGCGCTGCCGAAAGGGGCGCGATTCACCGAGTACATCGAAAATGGCCAACCGCGGCAGAAACGCATGGCGGCCCGCTTTGTGAATGAGCGCACACTGGAAGTCACGGCACGGCTGCAAGTCATCGCCGCCGACCTCGGCGTCAGCGTGACCGCGCTGGCGCTGGCCTGGAGCAGGCAGCATGACTTTGTAGCCTCCACCATCGTCGGAGCCACCACGATCGCGCAGTTCGAGGAAAGCTTGCAGGCCCGCGATCTCATCCTCAGCGCCGAGACTCTGGCCCGCATTGATGCCATCGACGAAGCGATCCCATGTGCGATGACAGAGGATGGATTGAGGAGGTTGTAACTGAAGGAAGCGCGGACACTCTTTGTCCGCTCCGGTTCAGCAGCGGGCAAAGAGAGCCCGCACTCCGCCCTTTCCTAATGCCACCATGAAACGCATCGCCATTTCCCTCCTCGCAGCCACCAGCATGTGCCTTGCAGCGGACGAACCGCCCAAAGTGTATGAACACGACGTGGCCTTGTGGAAGGAGGTGCCCGTCCCGCCGCGCACGTCTTATGAAGACCATGGCGTCTTTTTTCAGCGGGCCAATCAAGCAAACGTGGAGTGGACGGTCGAACGCCAGGAGAAGACTGTTCGTGCGGTTTTGAGCAATGGAAGAAACGAAACTCCCGAGGCAAACCGACCTTCATTTTCCATGGAGATGCCTCTGGGTAGTCTGCCATCGGTTGCCCCCGTCCAAGTTCTCAACGTAAACGACGGCTGGCTGGCAGGCTACAACCGGGGAGAGTTTGGCGCGGCCCTCTGGTGGTATGCCATCGATGGAAAGCAGCGCTCCAAGATTTCTGACGATCAGGTGAATCAATTCATCGTTCACAAAGAACGCATCTTTGCCGTCGAGGGCCTGGCCCATTTGGGTATGGATGACGGTACGTTGATCGAAATCCGCCACAACGGTAATCAATGGACCGCTGCGACATTCGTTGAGCTGCCAGGGTGTGGCCAGGCCATTACCGTTTTGGACGACGGACGCTTTTGCATTGCGACGATGAGCATGCTGCTCGCCGTCTCCCTCGATAAGAAAATGGAGATTCTGGTCCCCCGTGCGGAGTGGACATGGCTGCCAGTCAACTCCATCACTGTGGACGCCAAATCAGAAAACGTTTACATCGGCATGCGGCAGTTTGTGGCACGCTACAACCTCAAGGCAAACGACCACAGCTATCAGTTTTTGATCCCGAGCCTGGATTTCCTCAACAAGACGACAGGCCAGTAACAAACACACCCGACGACCCAGGCCGTGTTTGAAACCTCTGCCGCAGAGCGGCAGCCGTCTCGTTGCCCGGCCTTTGAAGGCCGGGAGAGGATGCGGGTGA
>NZ_JACSRD010000123.1 GCF_014879935.1 Prosthecobacter sp. | reverse complement strand
GAATTCCGAGCTACGTGGAGTGCAGCTTCAGGCTGTGACCGTTTGCCGAGAGAGTGTGAGAAATGCGGGTTAGCGCTTTGCGGGTCGTCATTGGTTCAGCGCCCGTCGCCCGTCTTCACGAGGCGGATTCCAGCAGCGCCTCGCCGTCCGCCGCCTTCACTACGCGATAAAAGCACGTGGGACGCTTGGTGTGGCAGCAGCCACCGCCGTGCTGCTTCACCCGCAGCACCAGGGCGTCCTGGTCACAATCCGTGCGGATCTCCACGACTTCCTGGAATTCGCCGCTGGTGGCCCCTTTGTGCCACAGCTGGTTACGGCTGCGGCTCCAATACACGGCCTGTCCGAGTTCCAGCGTCATTTTGAGGCTCTGCTCGTTCATGTAGGCGAGCATCAGCGGCGCTCCGGTCTCCGCGTCCACCGCCATGGCGGGCATCAGGCCGTGTTCGTCAAACTTCGGGGCGAAGAGCATGCCTTCCTCAATGGCCTGCTTGGATTCACGGGCGGCGAACGAGATGGGAGCTTTGGCGGACATGTCGGGCGCATGCTAGCGGCTCTCCGAACGCGTGCAACCATTGGCTCCGACCCTCATTTGCCCGGGAAGATGGGCAGCATCTTGTTCAACAGGCCGGCGCCGGCCTTGACGCCGTTCTCCAGCACTCCACTGGCCCCATCGATGACTTTGCCGGGCACTTTGGCAGCCTCATCGCCCAGGATCGGCTTCAACAGCGTGTCGGCACCTTGGTTGATGAGGTTGCCTGGGGTGTCGAACACCAGCGACATGCCGGCCGCACCCATCAATCGCGCACTCAAGTCCTCCTTCGGCGAATCCATCGTCCCAGCAATGCGAACGCGGGTCCACTGCAAGCCGGGCGGTCCGTTCGGGTTCAGGGAGGTGAAGACGCGGTTGTCGGCCCCGGGGATGGATCTCAGCGTCTCCGGCGTGACTCCGAGCATGAAATCGCCTTCCACAGCCCTGCCAATGAAGGTCATCCGGCCTTCGATGCGCAGCAGGCCGTTCGACTGCACGATGACGTCCTCCACGTGCAAGGCCTCGCCCTGGGGGCGAAATGACGCGCTGCAAGCATCCAGGACGATTCGCTTGAAACGGGGGACCTTGGTGTACTCGACCAGTTTGTCGAGGATCGGCAGTCCCTGGAGCACTCCGCCCTGCAGGGAGGCGGCGGCCTTCCATGTCACGGGCGCTTGCGGCAGGCCGGAGGCCTCGATGTCGCCATCGATTTTGCCGGAGAGCCGGGGTTTCCAGGAGGCATCGAGGAATTCCTCCAGGGGGGCGCCTTTCACATGCGTGAATGTCTGCCACGCGCCGTGCTCCGCCTTCCAACTGCCGCGCACGGTGACCTCCGTCCCTTGTTTCCACCGCAGCACCGCGTTGCTCAACTGGACCTGCCCGGTCCCTACGCGCACCGAAGCCTGGGTGAGGTCCAGTTTCAGCGGGTCCTTCTGCTGCGGGGCGTTCAGGGGCGTTTGCAGCGTGCCACCATTCAATTTGATGCCCGCCGAGTTCTCGCCGCTGCTCCATCCGTTCATCCGCAGTCGCGAGTCCGCGATCTTCCAGCCTCCTTGCTCAAAAATGAAGCGTTGCGCATCGAAGCCTCCCAACTGGCTCTTCGTCGGGATGTGACGCCGCAGAAAGGCGGGGAGCCGCGCGAGGCCATCTTCATCGCTGCTGGATTCGCCGGACCACGAATCATCGCGCTTCGAAAACCGCAGGGCCAGATCATCTGCTCCCGCGTTCTGAATGCTCCACACACCCTGGCGGATGGCGCCGAAGTCGAGGCTGAAACGCACCCCGCCCGCGTCGATGTGCCATCCACCCGCGGTTTCGATCATCATTTCTGCGATGCCTGCGGCGTCATCACTCCACCGGACGGGAGCGATCCGTGCGCTGCCGCCGAACTTCGCCACGATCCTGGCCTCCAGCTTCTGGTGAAAGTCATCCTGGTGGACAAACGAGCGCAGGTAGTTCGTCACCAGCGTCGGGGCCAGCAGCATGAGCAGGAGGCCGGAGACAAGGATCAATCCGGCCAGCCACCACAGCCAGCGGAAAGGCGGGGACTTGGGCTGGCTCCTGCGGGCACGACGTTGCATTTTGGCAAAGAGTGAGATTTTTTCATCGCCACGGCCGCAGTCTCCGGCCTAGCTTGGCGCACCTTTTAACCGCTATGCTGAAAGCGCACAACGTCTGTCTTGAAGTCGATGGCCCGGGGGATTCGGAGGCGAATGCGTCGCTCCATCTCCTGCGCGAGGTCTCGTTTGAGGTGCCTCCTGCGCATCTCGTGGCGATCGTGGGGCCCTCCGGCTGCGGCAAGACCACTCTGCTGAAGGTGGTCACCGGCATCCTGCAACAGACTGACGGCGAACTGCTGTGGGACGGGCGCAATCTGAGTGAGGAGGAAGATCTGCACCCAGGCGACCTGGGCTATGTGCCGCAATTCAGCATCGCCTACGACCTGCTGACTGTGGAGGAAAGCATCGCCAGCGCGATGGCACTGCGCACGCAACTGGCCCAGACGGACGACTTTCTCGCATCACTCGATTACATCCTGGAGATCACCGGGCTTACCCATCTGGCCGAGCGGCAGGTGAAAGTGCTCTCAGGCGGTCAGAAACGTCGCCTCGGCCTCGCCTTGGAACTCGTGACCGACCCGTGCCTGCTGCTGTGCGATGAGGTCACCAGCGGTCTCGACCCGAAATCGGAACGTGAGATCACCGACCTGCTCCGGGTGCTTTCGCGTGGCCATCCGAAGCGTGTGGTCATCAATGTCACGCACAGCCTGGCCAGTCTGGATGCCTACGACAGCGTCATGGTGATGTACCAAGGTGTGCTGACGTATCACGGACCGCCACACTCCATGACGCACTATTTCGGCGTCGAGCATCCGGAGGAAGTGTATTTGAAGCTGACCGAGCGCAGCAACGGCGACTGGCACGAGTCCTGGGAGAAGTACCGCGAGACGTATTACAAGCGGCATGGCTTCGACGGCACGCGGGTGCTTCCTGAAGACGAAAATGCCGCCGTGCCGGCTGACGGACCTTCCCGCACCACCGTCCGCGAAAAACGCACCGTGGTCAGCCATGAGGCGCTGCCAAAGCCGCATGTCGATGTCATTCCGGAGCACCACGAGTTCCCGCCGATCGAGATGCCGTCGATGGTTTTGCAGTTGATCGAGCTGCTGAAACGGCGCTGGACCATTTTCCGCCGGGACAAGGCGCAGGTGTGGCTCCACCTTGCCATGCTGTTCGGCTTTCCTTTGCTCGTCGTCATCTTCGCCCTGGATGGCATCAAGCCGCTGCGTTCGCTCTCCACGCATCAGGAGGACAACATCGAAGTCGAATACCGGCAGCAGCAGCAGTTTGCCAGCGAGCAGCTCAAAGCAGGCGGCCTCGTCTCCGGTCTCGTCATGCTGCAGGTCGTGCTGGTCACCCTCATGGCCAGCAACAATGCCGCGCGCGAGATCGCATCCGAACGGCTCATCATGGAGCGGGAGAAGCTCGGCGGGCTGCATCCCTTCGCCTATGTCGGCAGCAAGGTCATCTTCCTCGGCCTGTTCGTGCTCGGACAAAGCCTGTGGATGGGATTCTTTGTCGATCTGGTCGTCGGCGGATTGCCTGGAGACCTCATCATCAAGCTGGCGCTGCTGGTGCTCGCGTCGGCCGCCATGACCAGCGTGTGTCTCGGCATCTCGGCGCTCAGCAGATCTCCTGAAAAATCGACCATTCTCTGCATCTACCTCGTCGGCTTCCAGCTTCCGCTCTCCGGAGCCGTCCTGACGCTTCCCGACTGGCTGGAAAACTGGGTGCAGCCCTTCATCGCGGCGTTCTGGAGCTGGAGCGGCAGCCTTTCCAGCATGCGCAGCACCGCGTTCTTTGACGCCGTCAAACGCGTGACCGACACCGATCTCGTCACACCCGGCATTGCGGCCTTCGTCTTGTTCGTCCACGTCGTCGTCGGCCTCGCCATGGCCTTCATCGGTGTGCAGAAAAGCCAGTGGGATTCATGAAGCCGGCCAGATCAAAGGTTCGGCAGGTTGTTCGCACACTGGCCTCCCCGGCATGTTTTGCCGTGCTTCTCACCTGTCTGGGCCTGCAGGGCGCGGAAGCGCAGATCTGGCAGGAACGCGCTGCGGAGCATGCAAGGTTGCTTTCACAGGTGAAATGGACGCCCGTGGCTGGGACGATGCCAAACCGGAAGGGCGGGTTCATTGAAGCATGGAAGGAGAACACAGGCGTGCTCTACTCCAGCGTGCGATCACAGGGGCGCTACATCGGTTTTGACCTCGGGCTGCGCACCTTCCTCGCGGCGGTGGAGAATCCGAAGAGCGTGCTCTACACCGAAGATCTCATGGGCAAGGTCTCGAACGCCGCCGCCTTCTATGGCGCCGTTTGCTCATCTTACACGAGTTACGCGCTCGGCTGCGGCATCTGGGAGGTGAGCCGTCGCTACGGGCCGCAGGTCAGTGAAGGAATCGTGCTGGTGGAACCGCAATCGGCTAAGTCTGCGCAGGTGGGGGACGTCAACTACACGCACTGCGAAGGGACATCACGACGATCCCATGATTAACTCGCTCCCGTCAAACGTCGTTGCAAGCGGCCGCCTGCCGCGAGCGTGGCTCATCGTCGGCGTGCTGTGGGTCGTCGCGGCGCTGAACTACCTCGACCGCATCATGATCACCACGATGCGGGATTCGCTCACGCAGGCGGTGCCGATGACGGACGCTCAATTTGGCCTGCTGACCTCCGTTTTTCTCTGGGTGTATGGTTTGCTCAGTCCGCTGGCGGGATTCCTGGCGGATCGTTTCAATCGCAGCCGCCTCATCGTGCTGAGTTTGCTCATCTGGTCGCTGCTGACGTGGCTCACGGGGCATGCGCGGAGTTTTGAGGAACTGATCGTCGTGCGGGCGCTCATGGGCGTGAGCGAGGCGGCGTATCTGCCAGCGGCACTGGCGTTGATTGCGGATTATCATCGCGGCAGCACGCGTTCGTTCGCCACGGGCATTCATATGACGGGTTTGAGCGTCGGCACGGGACTCGCGGGACTCGGTGGATGGCTGGCGGAGAAACAAGGCTGGCGCTTTGCCTTCGATGTCTTCGGTTGGTTCGGCATCGTCTATGCCATGGCGCTGTGGTTTGTGCTGCGTGATCCTGCGAAGCAAAGTAGCCCTCTCGCTCCGCGAGAGGAGCCGAGGACTGGCGATAGCTCTCCGAGTTCGCGAGAACACAATGCTCATCTTGCGGAGCAAGATGGCTACTCTGCTGCCGCCTCGACACCACGACTCGGTGATGCGCTCGCCAGCCTGTTTTCCAACCGCTCCTTCTGGCTGCTGCTCGCGTTCTGGGGGCTGCTGGCGCTTGCGGGATGGGCCGTGGCGGGATGGATGCCCACCTATTTCAAAGAGCAGTTCTCGCTCGGGCAGGGCGCGGCGGGGATCTCCGCCACGAGCTATCTCGCGGTGGCGATGTTTGCCGGAAAGCTCATAGGCGGTGCGTGGGCGGATCGATGGAGCCGCACGAATGATCGTGCTCGCATCCTGGTGCCTGCCATCGGCCTTTTCATCGCCGCTCCGGCCACGCTGATGCTTGCGAACACCAGCGTGCTCGCGCTCGCCATCGCCGGGCTGTGTTTCTATGGCCTCATGCGCTCGTTTTCGGATGCGAACCTGATGCCCATCCTGTGCCAGGTGGCCGACAGCCGCTACCGCGCCACCGGCTACGGCGTGCTGAATCTCTTCTCATGCCTCGTCGGCGGGATAACAGTCTATCTCGGTGGCGTGCTGCGGGATGCGCACATCAACGTGAGCACCCTTTTCATGGCCGCGGCAGCAGGAATGCTCGTTTGTGGCGTCTTGATGATCAGTGTGAAGCCCACGGCTTCAGCTTGAATGTGGTGGTAGCTTGTCGAGGCATGCGAATCGGCATCAGAGCATGACCGGCCGGATCACCTCGCCATAGACATCCGTGAGGCGAAAATCACGCCCGGCGTAGCGGTAGGTCAGCTCCTCGTGGTTGATGCCGAGGAGGTGGAGGATCGTGGCGTGCAGATCGTGGATGCTGGTCGGGTTTTCCTGCGCGGCGAAGCCGAACTCGTCCGTGCTGCCGTGCACGGTGCCGCCTTTGATGCCGCCGCCGGCCATCCACACGCTGAAGCCGTAGTGATTGTGATCGCGGCCGAGTTTCGACTTCGAGCCGCTCATCTCGACGGTCGGCGTGCGGCCGAATTCGCCGCCCCAGAGCACGAGCGTGTCCTCCAGCATGCCACGCTGCTTCAAATCGCTCAGCAGCGCCGCGATGGGCTGGTCGATGTCGTTCGAGAGCTTGCGGTGGTTCGTTTCGATGTTGTCGTGATTGTCCCACGGCTGGCCCGCGCCATGCCAGAGCTGCACCATGCGCACGCCGCGCTCCAGCAGGCGACGCGCGATGAGCGTCTGCCGCGCGTGTACGCCCTCGCCATACATCTTGCGGATGTGCTCGGGCTCCTGCGACACATCAAAAGCGTCCGCCGCCTCCATCTGCATGCGGAAAGCGAGTTCGAAGCTCTGAATGCGTGCCTCCAGCCGCGGATCGCTGCGCTCGGCCTTGTGCGCGGCATTGATGCGACGCAGCAGCTCGAGCTGGCGGAGCTGCACGCTCGTGTCGGCATGCGGGCTGCGGATGTTTTCGATCAAACGGTCCACCGCCTCATGCTTTGAATCGACATACGTGCCCTGAAACGCGCCGGGCAAAAACGCCGCCTGCCAGTTCTCCGCGCCTTTGATCGGCATGCCGCCGGGACACATCGCGATGAAGCCCGGCAGGTTCGAGTTCTCGCTGCCGAGGCCATACGTCAGCCATGCGCCGAGGCTCGGACGCGGCTGGATCGAGTCGCCGCAGTTCATGAGCATCAGCGATGGCTCATGATTCGGCACCTGAGCCTGCATCGAGCGGATCACCGCGATGTCATCCATGTGCGCCGCCGTTTTCGCGAACAACTCGCTCACCTCGATGCCGCTCTGTCCCCGTGGCTCGAATTTGAACGGCGAAGGAAAGGCCGCGCCCGTCTTTCGCTCCGTGATGCGATGACTCGGCACCGGTTTGCCTGCATACCGTGCCAGCGCCGGCTTCGGATCAAACGTGTCCACATGCGACGGCCCGCCATTGAGGAAGAAATGAATCACTCGCTTCGCCTTCGGCGCGTGGTGAGGCTTCGCCGCCTGCAAATCCGCCAGACCGAGCGCTGCCAAGCCCATGCCCGAGCGGGCGAGGAAGTCTCGGCGGGTGAGTGCGGGAGGCATGGGAGGGATACGCTTGGGTTATGCGCATGCTTGCTGCGCGAAGCGTCGTGGAGTGCGGCGGCAAGCGTTAGCGCGACACCGCTGTCGCCTGCCGGACGGTGCCCAATGGCCATAGAACACGTTCGCTGCGCTCGACGGCGGTGTCGCCGATGCAAGGTGCCCTTGCATCTCTGCCACCGCACTCCACGACGCTGGCGCGAGATTCGGTGCTCAATCCACAAACATGAACTCGTTCGAGAGCATGAGCACCGGCGCGAGCTGCCCTCACTACGCAGGGCTTGCGGGATTCAAGCGTCCAGCATCTCGTTCTCTTTTGAGAAACGGTCCCGGCTTCAAGACTGGCATCCCATAAAAGGATTCACCGAGCAGTTCGCCAAAGTCCGCGTGGTCGAGCGTGAGGAGCACGTCTGCCCATGCCAGTGCGCCAAAAAGGATTGGTTTGTCTTTCGGCACGGGAAAAACCACCGGGCGATTGATCGTGAGGACATCGTCCATGATGAGGATGGATGGACGCATGGCCGCCCAGTCCGCACTGGCTTGAAGAGGCAGATCAGGCAAATGACGCAACACCTCATCAATCGCGTAGTGAGTGGTCACCAGCAGCCAGCCATTGATTGAGGCCAGACGAAACACCTCGCGCGAGGCTCCTGTGGCAGAGGCAGCCGCCGAAAGCATGACGCTGGTGTCGAGGAAGAGCCTCATGCGCTTTGGCGAAATTGCTGCATGTCAGCCTCGTCCTCGGCGAACCATGCCGC
Source organism: Prosthecobacter sp. (assembly GCF_014879935.1). Lineage (GTDB taxonomy): Bacteria > Verrucomicrobiota > Verrucomicrobiia > Verrucomicrobiales > Verrucomicrobiaceae > Prosthecobacter. Next base: position 210,807 of record NZ_JACSRD010000123.1, on the reverse strand, counting down.
CATCCGCTCTTTGCTGAACTGCCGCGGCGGTGGCAGTTCCCCACCCTCCGCACGCAGTCGGGCGGCCACAAACAGGATCAATTCCTGCTTCTGCTCCGGAGGCAGCGCTGCGGCGGCTTTTTCAATTTCAGCGAGTGTGCTCATGCGTTCAGTTTGAGGCAATGGAGCCCGTTAATCAACAAACATGAACTCGTTCGAGAGCATCAGCACCTGCGCGAGCTGCTCCCAGGATGTCAGCGTCGTTTTCGGCGAGGCGGTGAAGTCTTTTTTCGCGTCCCAGACTTCAGCGGGCACGTCGCCGCCGGAGCCGGCGATGGTTTGAGTGGTGCTGACTTGCGGTGACCAGAGGAATTGGTCGCTGTTCAGGCCGATGTCGATATCGACGATGAAATCGAGGGTGTCACCTTTCTGGAAGGCGATGGAGGTGAGGCTGAGGTCGGCTTTGGAGCCGTGGAGCTTGGTGCCGAGTAGTTTGCCGAGTCGGGAGTGGCTAACAAAGGCGCGGATGCCATCGCCGACCTTCGGTTCATGGATCAAGGTGGAGCGGAGGTCGTAGCGACCATCGGCAGGCGCGATCCAGCGACGCACGACGGCGTGCTGGCGGTTGTTGCCCGGGTGGCCGCCTTCGGCGGTGAGCTGTGCCCAGCCGAGCTTGGCATTCGGCCAGTCTTCGTCGCCTTGCCAGGCATGACCGGTGAAGTGCGGAAGCGGCGTGAAGGTCTTCACGCGGCCTGTTTGCTCATCCCATTCGCCAAAACCATGCTGCCAAGCTTTCGCCTGATCGTTTTCGACGACAACGGGCTTTTCATCGACGGCAACGAAGGACAGCGCGGAGGCCATTTCATCGGTTTTGGGGCTGCGTTGGAACAAATAGCGATACAGCAGGCCAATTCGCGCTTCGGGCGACTTTTCGGTCGAAACGCGTTTCACGAGCGCTTTGGCCTGCTGGACGAGAAACGGGTGATTGAGGCCAAATAGCGCCTGCTGCGGCACGGTGGTCTCGGTGCGTTGTGGGATGGAGAGGTCGGGATTCGCGAAATCGAAGGTGCGCATCACGGCGGGCAGATTTTCGCGATCGACGAAGGCGTAGAGCGTGCGGCGTGTGTTGCTGGCGGCGAAAAGCCGCTCGGGACGGCCACCGAGGCGCGGATTGAGCCGACCAGCGGCGGCTAGCCAGGCATCGCGGGCTTCTTCGAAGGTGAGACGATGCGGGACGTAGGACGAACTTCCAAGTTCGTCCATGGAACGAGCTTGGAAGCTCGTTCTACGATACGCCTCCGACATCATGATGAGCCGATGCATGTGCTTGATGCTCCAACCGCTGCGAATGAACTCGGTGGCGAGCCAATCGAGGAGTTCGGGATGAGTTGGCGCGCTGCCTTGCTTGCCAAAGTCGCTCGGGGTGCTCACCAAGCCACGGCCGAAGTGATGCTGCCAGATGCGATTCACCATGACGCGGGCGGTGAGTGGGTTGCGCGGGTCGATGATGGCCTGCGCGAGTTCGAGTCGGCCGCTGCCTTTGGTGAAGGGCGTTTGGTTGCCGAAGAGGCTCAGGAACTGACGGGGAACGGCATCGCCTTTCGTGAGCGGATTGCCGCGGGTGAAGACGCGTGGTGTGCTGGGTAGCGCGCGGTCTTTTAGAATGGTGGCGTAAGTCGGCGCGGTGCTTGTTTTGATGAGATGGCGGTCCACATCGCCCTGCGCCTTCCACAGCTCGGTGGTGACGCCGGTGGGGAAATACATTTCGATGTTCGCGATGTGCTCGTCGGGCACGAAAGCGGGCGAATCGGGCTGCTTCAGGCGTTCTTCGGTCAATTCGATGCCGGGATGCTTTTCGAGCCACGCGACGAAGCGATGGACGATGAAGGGATTGAGGTCGTTCGCGTCGAGGATCTGCCCGAAGACCTCCTCGGGATACTTGTCGAGCTCGCGCGTGGCCTGGAGGTAATCGGCGACGCGCTCACGCGTGCGTTTCATCTGCTCCTCGCGGCGTTTCGTCATGAGTTCGCGATTCTTTTGCTCCAATGCGGCGAGTTCGGCGTTTTCGCCGCTCGCGCAGGGCACGAGAGCCTCGGCGCAGCTTTGGAAGACACCGTAGAGCGCGTAGTAGTCGCGCGTGGGGATGGGATCGAATTTGTGATCGTGGCAGCGTGCGCAGGCGACGGTGAGCGCCTGCGTGCCGCGCATGACGACGTCGATGCGGTCGTCGATGATGTCGTGCGTGACGCCGAGGAAGCGCCGCCCGAGCGTAAGAAAGCCCATCGCGGCGAGATCGGGTGAATTCGGCGGCACGACCTGGTCCGCAGCGATTTGCAGGAGCAAAAAGCGGTCGTAGGGCATGTCGGTGTTTAATGCGTGGACGACCCAATCGCGGTAAGCGGAGGCATGCACCCAGTTCTTTTCCTCGCGGGCATAGACGTAGCCTTTGGTGTCCGAGTAGCGCGCGATGTCCAGCCAGTGGCGGGCTTGTTGTTCGCCGTAGTGCGGAGAGGCGAGGAGGGTTTCGATGAGCGTGGCGTAAGCTTCGTCGGACAGATCGGACGAGTCGGACGGTGGGAGGCCGGTGAGATCAAAGTGAGCGCGGCGAATCAGCGTGCGGGCATCGGCGCGAGTGGCGGACGTCGTTTGAAGATAGGCATCGATGCTGTTGGCTTTGCCGGGCTTCAGCGGCTGAAAGGCCCAGTGCTCCGCCGAGAAGAGACTCGCGGAGACTGACAGGACACTCAGTTGGAGGAGGCGGCGGAGCACGGCGGTGCTATTACGGCATCGACAGCGGCGCTTTGTCCGTTTATCTCGACGCATGTTCACAGGTCTCGTTGAATCCACCGGCAGCGTCATTTCCCTGGAGCCTCGCGGCGACAGCGCGCGACTGACCGTGAACGTGGGCGCGATGGCCGCCGAGCTGGTCGATGGCGAGAGCGTGGCGGTGAATGGCTGCTGCCTCACGGTGACGGCGAAAGATGCTGCGGCGCAGACGGCGTGCTTTGATCTGCTGATGCAGACGCTGAAGGTGACGAGCCTGGGTGATCTAAAGGCCGGATCGCTGGTCAATCTGGAGCGTGCGATGGCGATGGGAGCGCGGTTTGGAGGCCACTTCGTGCAAGGGCACGTGGATGCGACGGTGAAAATTCTCGATTGGAGCGAGCATGGGCAGGATCACCGGTTGGAAGTGGAGATTCCGGTGGAGCAGCGCGGTTTGATCATTCCGAAGGGCTCGATCTGCCTGGATGGCATCTCTTTGACCGCTGCGGAGGTGACGGAGAGCACGGTGGTGTGCTGGATCATCCCGCACACGTTCCAGGTCACGAATCTTCACACGAAAAAGCCAGGTGACCGGCTGAATGTTGAATTCGACATGCTGGGCAAGTATGTGCGCGAACTGATGCGGGCGATGAAGTGAGCGTCCATGAGGCCGGGCAGGCCGTTTCCTTTTCTCATGCCTGTTCTCGAAGTCGAATCCCTTACCAAAGCCTACGCGGAGCGTCCGATCCTGCGCGGCGTGTCGTTCAAGCTGGAGCAAGGCGAGCGTGTGGCGCTGCTGGGGCCCTCGGGCAGTGGCAAGACGACAGTGTTGAACTGTGTCGGCGGTGTGGATCGTGCGGACAGTGGTAGCGTGATGATCGCAGGCCAGGTTCTTGGCGATTTGAGCGCAGACGGGCTCGCGCAACTGCGGCGCAAGCACATCGGCACTGTGTTCCAGTTTTATCATCTGCTGCCGACGCTGAGCGCGGCGGAGAACATCGAGCTGCCGCTTCAATTACTCGGTGTGCCGACGAGCGAACGTGAGGCTCGGGTGCGGGAATTGCTGGAGCGTGTGGGCATTTCGCATCGGGCAGGGGCATTGCCGGGGCAGCTCTCGGGCGGGGAGATGCAGCGCGTGGCGATCGCGCGGGCGGTGGTGCATCGACCGACGTTGATTTTGGCGGATGAACCGACGGGAAGCCTGGATTCAGCCACGGGCGTGCAGGTGCTGGAGCTGCTGGCAGAGATCGTGAGTGAAACCAAGGCGGCGCTGCTGCTGGTGACGCACAGCCCGGAGGCGGTGAAACACTGCGAGCGTGTGCTGCGCATGCAGGACGGTCAAATCGTCGAAGGCGCATGAGTGCGGTGCTTCTCATCTTGAGGCGTTGTGCTTTGCGGCACTGGCGGCTGGCTTTGCGGCAGCAGATCGCGCTGATGTTGATCCTGGCGCTGGGGTCGAGCGTGTATCTGGCAGTGCGGCTGGCGAGCAACGCGGCCTTGTCGGGTTTTGAGACCTTCACGGATGGCATCACGCGGCAGCCGGACTGGACGGTGCAGGCCGTGAGTGGTGCTCTGCGCGAAGATGATGTGCGAGAGATGCGCGAGGTGCTGGGGCATCGTCCGGTGAGTTTGCTGCCGGTGGTGGAGGAGACGGTGACGCCAGCGGATGAGGGCGGAAATGGCGAGATCGGTTCGCGGGCGACGTGGCGGCTGCTGGGCGTGGATTTCGTCGCACTGCTGAATCTGCGTGGCGAGGCGCCGGCCGGTCTGGGCGCGAACTTGCAAGCGGTGCGTTCGGGCGTTTACGTGAGTCCGAAGCTCGGTGTGAAGGTTGGTGATGAGTTGAGGCTGATCGTGGATGATCGCGTGATCACGCTGACCGTGGCCGGTGTGGTGCCGGAGACGCCGGGAGTGCCGAGTTTGCCCAAACATCTGCTGCTGATGGATTTGCCGGGGGCGCAGTCGGTTTTGATGCGTGGTGACAAGGTGGATCGCGTGGAGGTTTTGGCACACGACAGTGCGTTGTTTCCGCAGTTGCGTGAGGAAACGGGTGAGTCGCTGAAATCGCGCTGGCAGGTGACGGGCGGGGCAAACCGGCGGCAGCTCGCAGGGACGATGACGCAGGCGTTCCGGCTGAACCTGACGATTCTCTCCCTGCTGGCGCTGCTGGTGGGCGGTTATCTCATTTTTCAGGCGCTGGATGGCGTGGTGCTGCGAAGGCGGGAGGAGATTGGGATTTTGAAATCGCTCGGCGTGACGGATCGGGCGATTCAAATGGCGTTTCTCATCGAGGCGGGGCTGCTGGGGCTGTGCGGTGGTGCTTTGGGCGTGTTGCTGGGCTGGTTCGGGGCACAAGGTGCTGTCGGTGGTGTGACGAAGACGATGAACGCGCTGTATGGCGCGACGAGCGAGCAGCAGGCGGCGCTGAGCTGGAGCGAAGCCCTGTTGGCGCTGTCGATCTCGATCCTGGCGAGCCTCATCGCCGCATGGTGGCCGGCGCGGATGGCCGCACGCACACCACCAGCGCAGATGCTCGGGCGACACGCGACGCCGTTTGAAGGCGGAACCGTGTGGCGTGTGGAATGGATCGGCTGGGCATTGATGCTGGCGGCCGTGTTGCTTGCGCAATTGCCGGTGTTGCGGCTGGCGAGCGGCACGCGGCTGCCGCTGGCGGGCTATGCGGCGGCGTTGCTGTGGCTGGTGGGTGCTGGATTGGTGGCGGGTGCGATGCTGAGAGGAATGGGCAGGATGGGACGGATGAGCGGAGCCGTGGCGAGAGTCGCGCTTTCGCATTTGCGGCGACCGACAGTGCGGCATCGCTTTGCGGTGGCTGCACTGGCCAGCGCGGTGGCGATGACGACGGGCATGTCAGTGATGGTGGCGAGCTTTGATCACACGATGCGCGGCTGGATCGACCGCACGATGAAGGCGGACATCTACGTGAGCAGCGCGGGGGCGCAGAGCGCGTCATCGACGCATTTGATTTCGTCGAAAACGGTCGAGACACTTGGGAAGGAGCCGGAGGTGGCGGAGCTGGCTTTTGTGCAGGCCAGGACGCTGCTGTGGAGCGGCGGTGAGGTGCTCATTCTCGGCGTTGATCCGGTGTTTGCGCGCAAGCATGGGCTTTACGCGTGGGTGGAGGCTCCGAAGCGTGGGGAATGGTGGAAGGCGGATGATGGCATCACTCCGGCGATCATGAGCGAGAGCTGGAGTGAGCGCTTCGGGACGCAGGTGGGCGATGTGATCGAGCTGGTGGGCCGCAAAGTGCGTGTGGTGGCGATGAATGCCGAGTATGGAAATGAGCGTGGATCATTGACGCTGCCTGCTTCAGCGTTTCGCGAGTGGTTTGAGACGGATGAGGCGTGGCGTGTGGCGATCATGCTGAAGCCGAACGTGGATGCGGAGGCGATGCGGGATCGCATGCAACGCCAGCAGCCGGGTCTGAGCGTGTTCACCAATGCGCACCTGCGGAGCGAGGCGCTGCGGATCTTCCGCCAGACGTTCGCGGTGACGCATGCGCTCGAGGTGATCGGCGTGATCGTGGCTGTGGCAGGTCTCGGACTGGCTTTGGCGAGCCTGATGCTGGAGCGGCGGGCGATTTTGGCGACGTTGCGATCGTTGGGCATGACGCGCAGGGAGCTTGCCAAGTCGGCGGCGCTGGAAGGGCTCGGCGTCGCCTGTGCGGGTGCGTTCACGGGCATTGTGGCGGGTTTGTGGCTGGGATGGTTGCTCGTCTATCGCATCAACAAGCAGTGCTTCGGCTGGACGCTGCAATTTCATGCCGTGTGGTGGCATCTGGCGGTGCTGGCGGCCGCCGTGATCGCGGTCGGCGTGCTGGTGGCCGCGCTGGTCGGACGATGGGCGGCGATGCTGCCGGCAGAACACACGGAGGAATGACATGCACGAGAATCTCATGATACCGAATGCGCGACAGCGTCCTGGAGTACTCCAGCGCTCTGGAGCTTTGCGAGAACCAGAAGGCACTCGAAAGCGCCGGAGGGCCGGCGCAGTCCAAAACGCTGTCGCGCTGATCGCATGCCTTTGCTTTTCAAGCTCCTTGGCCCAGACGACGGCGGATGGTTTTGCAATTCCGCAAGCGGGGCGTGTGTTTGAGTTTCCGCGTGATCATGGGAGCCATCCTGAGTTCCGCACCGAGTGGTGGTATGTGACGGGGCACCTGGATGCGGAGGCTGGACGGCGTTTTGGCTTTCAGGTCACGTTTTTCCGCCAGGCGAGGCGCGAGGATGGCAGGACGCTCCATTTGCATCTGGCGCACGCGGCGCTGCTGGATGCGCAAACGGGGCGGTTTGTGCATGAGGAGCGGTTGAACCGCGAAGGATGGGATGCGCAGTCATCTGAGACGACGCTGGCCGCGAGAAACGGGAACTGGTCGCTCAAGCTGGACGAGGCCACGCAGCGGATGCGCATCGCGGCGACGGTGAGGAGCGAGGTTTTGCTGCAACTGGAGCTGGAGGCGGTGAAACCACTGGTGGTGTTCGGAAAGGATGGCGTTTCGCGCAAAGGAGCGAGCGCTGAAGCGGCGAGCCATTACCTGACCTGGCCGCGTTTGAAGACCACAGGAACTGTCAAAGTGGGCACTGAGGAACGTCAGGTGAGCGGCGAGGCGTGGATGGATCACGAGTTTAGCAGCAGTCAGCTTGAGGCTGGGCAGGTGGGCTGGGACTGGGCGGCGATCCAACTCAAGGATGGCCGGGAGATCATGGTGTATCGCATGCGGCGGAAAGATGGCACCACGGACGCTTTCTCGACACTCGCAGTGGTGGAGCGCGATGGCAAAACGCGGCATGTGGCGAGCGATGCATTTTCCTGGGAGGTGCTCGGGAAGTGGAAAAGCCCCCGCAATGGCGCTGAGTATCCGATCCGGGCACGCATTCGGTTTGAAGGCGAATCATTTGAGCTGCGACCGCTGGCGGAGGACCAGGAGCAGGACGGCGGCATCACGCGGCTGCCGTATTGGGAAGGAGCCTGCGACGTGCTGGACGCGCACGGGCAGGTGGCAGGCCGGGCTTTCCTGGAACTCGCGGGCTATGCCGGTGACCTGGCGGGGCATTTGCGGTCCCAATGACCGGCTGGAGCGAACGGATTCGACTGGCAGCCGAATCTACGAGTATTTGACGTCCTTGCGCGGCTCCATCTCGAAGGCGGTCGATTCCTGCTCGGAGATGTTCGGCTTGAGGACTTCCTCGCGGAACTTGATGTAATGCGGGTCGTCCTGACAGATGGCGAGCTTGTCCATCGTCTCGACTTCGAGATAGACGAACCAGGGCCATGCGTCGGCCGGATTCACGCGCTTGCCAGTCTTGACGGCGAGCACCTCCGGCACGCGCAGGAGCATGACGCGAGTCTGCGACATCATCTGCTCCAGTTTTTCCTCCGTGACCTGGGGTTTGAGCTGAAACAGGCTGAGATAGGCGATCATGGAGGCGTGAAGGCGGGCTGAAGGAGCGCTGCGGACCGGCGGATCACGACTTCCAGTCGAGCACGCCCTTCTTCCAGGCGTAAACGAAGGCGACGAGCAGGATGGAGACGAACCCGGTGGCCACGGCCAGGATCGACGGACCGTGGGCGGCGATGAAGTCCTTGTAGATCACGGCCCAGGGGTAAAGGAAGACGACTTCGATGTCGAAGAGCACGAAGAGCATCGCCACGATGTAGAACTTCACACTGAAGCGGGGCTGGCTGTCGCCGACCGGGAGCATGCCGCACTCGTAGGCGGAGTCCTTGATCTCAGTGCGTTTGGCGGATTTGCCGAGCAATGCGGATGCGACCAGGGTCACGACGGCGAAGCCACCGGCGATGACGATTTGCAACAGGACAGGCAGGTAATTCTCAAACATGGGGGCGGAAAAAGACGCAGGATGGGTAGCGGAGGGCCGGGGCAGCGTCAAACCCGTAGAAAAGCAAAAGGGGCCGTCGTGCGCTCGGCAGGACGGCCCCAGTTTGGAGAAACGACGATTAACGACGGGCTGCCACCGCAGCAGTGCGGGCGGCGATCGCGGCGTTGTGGGCGGCACGGAGGCCTTCCAGGCCGCGGTAGGTCTTGCCCACCTTGGCGCAAAGGCCGCGGCTGACGAGGTTCTGCAGCTTCTCATAGGAACGCAGGCGGAGCATCTCCTCACCACCGCTGACGGCGTTCTTCAGCTTCAGGTTGTCATAGACCAGACCGAACAGGGTGTTGAACTCATATGTCTCCGGCTTGGAAAGGACATTGACGAGCTCGTCGGTGACATGGTCAGGGACTCGGCGTGAGAAACGTGTCTTGCGGGTCGGAGTGGTAGTAGCCATAGAGATGTTAAGCTAGCACGCCTTTACCAGGTCTGCGACGGATTTGTGCTCACCGCCCGATTTTTCTCCTACGCCGGGCATTGAGCACGAGAAATCTCCGCTTGACCACGTATGAACCTATTCGCCAATGCCTTGGGGTATGCACAACGGGTGGCCGGAGTGCCATGAATCGCACAGCACTGACCGTGCCCTGGCTGGGAAATTCCCTATTTTGCAGCAATCTTGTAAAGCGCGCCTTTCGCCCGCAGGAACAGCGCTCCATCAGCCACCACGGCGGAGGCCGTGATGGGTTCGGCCACCTGGTTTTTGCCGACCAGTTCGAACTTTTCAGGGGAGACGCGGACGATGAAGGTCTGGCCACGGTCGTTTGAGAACAGCAGCTTGTCCCCCACTACGACGGGGCCTGGCAGATGCTGGCCCTCCATGCGGTCCTCCCAGAGATCCTTGCCCGTTTTTGCCTCAACAGCGCTCACGATGCCGCCGCGGGTGGTTTGATACAGGACACCGCCCACCAAAACGGGCGCGGACTCGCTGGCGTTGCGCTTCTCCCGATCCCACAACACGTGGCTCTCGGTGATGTCACCGGTCATTTTGTCATCGATGCGAACGCCGAGCGTGTGAGCACGCTCCGAGCCGGTGTTGAGGATGAGCAGGTCACCGACACGCAACGGAGGAATGGCCGCGTTGAATCCGCCATGGCGGATCGTCCACAATTCCCGTCCCGTTTTGATGTCGTAGCCGAATGCCGCGCGCGACCCCACTGACACGAGCACCTCCTTGCCGCCGATCTCAAACACGCCGGGAGTATGGTAGGCTTTGCGCATGTCGCCATCGCGGGTGGGATGGCCGTCCTTGTCCAGGTCACCGTAGTCAGTGGTGCGGGCGGTCTTCCACACCGTCTTGCCGGTCTTTTTGTCCAAAGCGGTGACGAACTGCTGATCGATGCCATCGAAGGTGAGGATCAACAGGTCCCCATGAATGATCGGCGATGATCCAGGGCCGCGGTAGTGACGCACATTGATGTCGCGACGCTCCCAGACCTTTTCACAGGTCACCGGGTCGATCCGTGCGGTGCCGTAGGTGCCGAAGTGGACATACAGCGCATCGGCCTCCAGCACAGGCGACGGCGCGGCGTAGTTGTTCAGCGGGTTGCCCAGATCCTCCGGAGCCGCATTTTCAAAGACGACTTTGTGGTGCAGCACCTTCCCGCTGTGGCGGTCGATGCCATAAACGAACTGCTGCTTGCCGTCGGCGGTGGCAGCGGTGAACCAGATCAAATCCCCGCCAATCACCGGAGTTGAGTGACCTTCACCTTCGAGATCGATCCGCCAGGCGATGTTCTTCCCGGAAGCGCCGTCCCATTCGAGCAAAACCCGCGCCGCCTCGGCCGCCGGCACGATGCCATCACGCGTGGGGCCATTTTTCGCCGGCCAGAACAGCGGTGTGGTTGCCGGCTGGGCACCGAGCAGAGCGGGCACGAGGGCGAGCGAAAAAGCGGAGCGGAGGAGCGCGGTGGTCATGAGAGGGTGGAGATGGACGGAAACTGGAGAAGTTTCTTTCGCCCGGAAGAGAGCACGCACGGGCTCCCGCTCCAGCCGTATCCTTCACCAGCGTGAAATTGCTGTGCGAAACGCGCCCGCTGACGGCACAAAATCGGCGGCAGTCACGACAACCGCACAGGAGCATTGCCTTTGCTCCGGCTCTATGCTGGAATCGAAAACTCAACCACACCTCACCATGAAACACCTTCACCACATCATCGCGGCCATCGATTTCACGCCATCCTGCCGCAACGCGTTGCGTGAGGCTGTGCGCCGGGCGTCTCTGGATGGCGCGGCTGTCACCGCCGTCCATGTCATGGATGAGTTCCTCGTGCATGAGCTCAAAAAGGCGCTTGTCACAGACCAGGCCGCCGTCCGGGCCGACTGGCTGGAGCGTTTGAAAAAATTCGTCGCCGAGTCCGATGTCGGCGATGCGGCAGTGAGTGCCGAGGTGCGCATCGGTCATCCGTTTGTCGAACTCGTGGAGGCCTGTCGCGCCCACACAGCGGATCTGCTGGTCATGGGAGCCAAAGGATCGAAGAACGAGCCGCATCGCATCGGTGCGATTGCGGCCAAGTGCGTCCGCAAGGCGCCAGTCGATGTGCTGGTGGTCCGCGAAGACGCGCAAGGGCCCTTCAAGAAGATCGTCACCTGTGTCGATTTCTCCGAAAACTCGGCCAAGGCGGTGCAATACGCCCTCCATGTGGCCCGGCAGGATGGCGGAGCGGTGGACTGCCTGCATGTGTATCAAAGCGCGCTGGCCATGTCGCTCGATTACGGCGGCTTCGCCCCTTCCCTGCCTGGAACGATCGATCCCGAGGCGGTGGACAACTGGCGCAAAGACCTCGACGGCTTCCTCGCGCCTCTCATCCGGGACAGTGGCGGCGTGCAGGTCAACGCCTTGATCAAGGAGCGGGTGAACATCCGCGAGGCGATCCTCGATCACGTCGCTGAGACGCACGCGACGCTGGTCGTGCTCGGCACGCGTGGAAAAACCGGCCTGCGTGAGATGCTGATCGGCACCACGGCGGAAAAGATCGTCCAGAACGCCCCTTGCTCCATCCTGGCGATCAAACCGGATGGATTTGCCCCGGCGGCCGATTAAACACACCCCATGCCTCAAAAAGCACCCGTCGAGCCCAGCATTGCCGAATTGCAAGCTGCCCTCCAGGCCAGCGAGCAACGGGCCGCGGCCATCGTCGAGACCGCGGTGAACGCCATCATCACGATCGATGAGAACTGCATCATCGAGACGGCGAACAGCGCCACCGAACGACTGTTCGGCTACCGCCGTGACGAGATCATCGGCCACAACATCAGCATGCTCATGCCCCAGCCTTACCGGGAGAGGCATGACAGCTACGTGAACAATTACCTGCGCACCGGCAAGAAGCGCATCATTGGCATCGGCCGCGAGGCCGTGGGGCAGCGGAAGGACGGCTCCGTCTTCCCCCTGGACCTCTCCGTGGGCGAGGCGGTGCTGCCGAGCGGGCGGCGCATCTTCACCGGCATCATCCGCGATCTGACTGAGCGCAAGGCGCTCGAGGACAAGATCCTCCACATCAGCGAGGAGGAGCAGACCCGCATCGGTCAGGACATTCACGATGATCTTTGCCAGCAGCTCGCCGCCATCGGCTGCCTGGCCAAGGTGGCGCAGAAAAGCCTCAGCAACAGCGGCAGTCCCGAGGCGGCGAGCCTGGAGGAGATCGTCAAACTCATCGCAAAGGCCAACACGCGCGCGCGTGAGACCTCGCGCGGCCTGATGCCGGTCGTCCTCGATGCTGGCGGCCTCATGGCGGCCTTGAAGGAGCTCGCCGACAGCACCGCGCGCGCCTTTGAGATCCACTGCGAGTTCCGTTACGACAATCCGGTGCACATGCAGAGCACCCAGATGGCCGTGCAGCTTTTCCGCATCGCCCAGGAGGCTGTGTCAAACGCGATGAAGCACAGCCAGGCGAAGCGGGTGGACATCCACCTCGCCCGGCACAGCGGAAACATCGTCCTTACGGTTCGCGACGACGGCGTCGGCATTCCGGACAAGGCCTCCAAAGGCACCGGCATGGGCCTCTTGACCATGAATCATCGCGCTCAAATGATGGGCGGCACTGTCAAAGTCACACCACGCCCGACGGGCGGCACCCAGCTCACATGCAGCGTTCCCGCACCAGCAAAGCAGCCGTAAAAAACATCATCCTCGTCGATGATCATCCCATCATGCGTCACGGGCTCGCGCAGCTCGTGCGTGCCGAGGCGGGCCTGGCCGTCGCTGGCGAGGCCGGCAGCGCACGTGAGGGTTTGGAGGTTGTGGAGAAGCTCAAGCCCGATCTCGCCGTCATCGACCTCACCCTTCCGGACAAGAACGGGCTGGAACTCGTGAAGGACATCCGCGCCATGCATCCGGCCACCCAGTGCCTCGTGCTTTCGATGCATGACGAGACGTTGTATGGCGAACGTGCGTTGCGCGCCGGAGCGCGTGGCTATGTCATGAAGGAGGCGGCGGCGGATCACCTCATCACGGCCATCCACAAGGTGCTCTCCGGCGGACTGTTTGTCAGCGAGGCTCTGAACCTGCGCATGCTCGAGCAGGTCACCGGCGTCTCACGCAACAAGGCCTCCGGCATGGACGCGCTCACTGACCGTGAGCTTGAGATTCTCACGCTCATCGGCAAAGGCGTGCCCACGAAGAACATCGCAACGCAGCTCAACATCAGTGCCAGGACCGTGGAAGCTCATCGCGCCCACATCAAAGAAAAGCTCGCCATCACGGACGGTGCCGCGCTGGTGCGTCATGCGGTGCAGTGGGTCGAGAGCAGGTCGAAGTTATGAGCCCGCCTCGTCATTCCGCATGTTTGAAGGCCGTTTTTGAATGAGCTTTGCGCAATGCATCAACACCCCTTTTTTCGAAGGGCCGCTGGCGGATTTACGAAGGGAAAACAAGCCCAAAGATTGATTAAATTTGCGTTGACGCTCCTTGGGGCGCTCTCATAACCTCCGCGCACGGCAACAGCCGCCAACAACACTATGGCCAAGAAAGCAACCAAAGCAGCTAAGAAAGCTCCAGCTAAAAAAGCAACCAAGCCCAAAGCTAAACGGAAACCCAATCCTGCCCTCATGAAGCCGGTGCAGCCTGACGCGGTCCTCGGTGCCGTCGTCGGAACCAAGCCCGCTCCGCGTGGTCAGATCACCAAGAAGCTCTGGGACTACATCAAGAAGAACGGTCTCCAGGACGCCAAGAACAAGCGCAACATCAATGCCGACGACGCATTGAAGGCCGTGTTCGGCGGCAAGAAGACGGTGACGATGTTTGAGATGACCAAGCTGGTCTCCAAGCACATCTCCTGATTCAGTCCTGCATTCCTCGTCGCCGCGTCCGGCCCAGCCGGCGCGGCGCTTTTTTTGCCCGCGCATCACACCGTGTGCGGCACGTAGTCGATCTCCATGAACTCCGCCACCTCCGGAATCCAGCGTTGCCGCACGAAGGCCGTGTGATCCGGATGATCGTTGTAAAGCGCATACGCCGCAGAGTCATCGAACTCCATCGACAAGCCGAAGGTGTAGCTGTTCTTCACGCTTGTCTGCCGCAGGCACTCAAACTTCTTCACGCTGGGAATGCTGGCGAGTTCACAGGCGGCATTGAGAAATTCACGCTCGGCCTCGGAACCTGGGGCGTGTTTAAGACGGAAGACAACAGTGTGGCGTATCATGCGTGCCATCCAACGCGCTCAGAAGTCCCAGCGTTGCGCTTTTCCTTTTTCTGGAGCCACTTCGATGGAGTCGATCTCTGAATCCGGCAGATAGACACGCAGCGTGCCCAGCGGGCCGGAGTCCTTCAAATCGACATGCAGTTCCTGCCAGCCGCCCGCTTTGACCTCCAGCGCCGTTGAATGCACAAGGCTCGGATCGGCGGACGTGTTCGGCAGTGAGTCGATCTTCCCCGCTCCGCCAGCGGCACTGCGCACGCGCAGCTTCACCACAGCAGGCCCGTTGATCTTCGCCATCCCGTGTCCCAAAAAGGCAGCGCCTTTGCCAGTGCCTTTCATCGTCAAAATGCCATCCGCCACCGTCGCCTTGCAGCCACGTTCCTTCCAGTTGTCGAGCGGATCAGTCTTCTTGGCAGGCACTTTGGCAGCCACCGGCTTGTAGGCTGGATTCGGGCGCGGATAGAGCGCGCCTGTGTCTTTCAGGAAGCCGTCGATCAGGGCATCGAGCTCCTTCACCTTCTCCGGCATCGTTGTGGCGAGGTCCTTGGCCTCACCAAGATCGTTGGTGAGGTTGTAGAGCTCATGCGTGGCCGGATTGCCGAACCACCGCAGCAATTTGAAGTCACCGCTGCGCACCCACACGCCACCGGCACGATTCGCTCCGGCATGCGGATGATAGTTGAAGTAAGCGGTGCGGCCGAGATCGCCTTCGCCCTTCAACACCTTGGCGTAGCTGACGCCGTCAAAGGTCTGCTTCTCCGGTTTGGCGATGCCAAGCAGGTCGATCAACGTCGGATACACATCGACCGGTCCCACGACAGCGTCATCCGTGCCTCCCTGGGCGATCTTGCCGGCCCAGGACCACATCAAAGGCACGCGTGTGCCGCCTTCGTAGAGCGTGCCTTTGCCGTCACGCAGCGGCGTGTTCATGGTCGGCGGCTGAGAGCCAGCCCACTTCTGCCAGTCTTCGCTGGCGGATTTTTTGCCTTCAGCCGAGATGTTGCTGTGCGTGTTGCCGCCGTTGTCGGAGTAAAAGATGATGATCGTGTTGTCGGAGATTCCCTGCTTGTCGAGTTCGTCCAGAATTCGGCCGAAACACTCGTCCACACTCTTCAGCATCGAGCCCATGATCGGATTCCCCTGCCTGCCGCTGGGATCTTTCTTCGCCGCGAAGTGCTTCGTGTATTCCTCTTTGTGCCCCCACGGGCCATGCACGCCATAACACCATAGATTCAGGAAGAACGGCCCTCCTTTGCTGCCCTGGATGAATTTGACCGCCTCGGCCGCCTGCCGGTCCACGATGTATTCACCCACAGGGCCATCCGTGATGGTTCCGACGCGCTGCTTGGCATTCGGCTTGCCTTCCGGCACCACTGCATAGGGCGAGAAATATTCCCCGGGCGGACCCGGATCGGGATGGCAGTGGAACGCGACGTCAAAACCCTGCTGCTCCGGCCAATGTGGCTGCGTGAGACCGAGGTGCCACTTGCCGATGTGGGCCGTGCGGTATCCAGCGCTCTTCAAAGTCTCCGCCAGCGTGATCTGCGCCGGTTCCAGGTAGTTTTTGCTCTCCGGCAGCAGCATCGGCGCGTTCGCTGGCGCTGTTTCCGGCAAAAACCGATGACCCGCCGGTTGCGGCGGCTGGTGGCCGCTCGCCGTCGTGATGCCATGACGCGCAGTGTATTGGCCGCTCAAGATGCTCCCACGGGTCGGCGAGCACAACGGCTGCGAGTAGGCGTTGGTGAAGCGCATCGCCTTCTTTGCGAAGCGGTCGATGTTCGGCGTCTCGTAATAAGTCGAACCATAGACGCCCGAGTCCATCCAGCCCATGTCATCGGCGAGGAACAGCACCACATTCGGCTTCGAGGCAAAGAGCGAAGAGCTGAGGACGAAGAAAAGGGAAAGTGCAACGCGGTTCATGGCGCGCTGGGAACGACCGGCGGCGGCCGGGAATTGCGGTCAAAACAGAGTTTGCGCCGAAACGGGCCTGCGCTCTCCTCTGCGCCATGCTGGAAGCCTTTTTCAAGCTGCGTGAACATGGA
This sequence comes from Prosthecobacter sp., assembly GCF_014879935.1. Taxonomy (GTDB): domain Bacteria; phylum Verrucomicrobiota; class Verrucomicrobiia; order Verrucomicrobiales; family Verrucomicrobiaceae; genus Prosthecobacter. The sequence continues at coordinate 194,475 of NZ_JACSRD010000123.1, read as the reverse complement.
TCATCGGTCCGCACCGAGTTCATCGGCGGCGTGACCACGTTCATCACCATGGCCTACATCATGGTGGTCAATCCTGCGATCCTGTCCTTCGCAGGCATCCCCGCCGGCCCCGGTACGGTGGCTACCATTCTGACAGCGGTCTTCGGCTGCGCACTGATGGGATTGCTCGCAAACCGGCCCATCGCCGTGGCTCCTTACATGGGTGAGAACGCCTTCATCGCCTTCGGCCTCACAGCGCTCGGAATTGGCTGGGAGCAACGTCTGGGCGCGGTGTTTGTCAGCGGCGCGTTGTTTCTGATCACCACGCTGCTCGGAATCCGTGGCTGGCTGGCGAATGCGGTGCCTGTGAGCCTCAAACACAGCTTCGCCGTCGGCATCGGTCTGTTCCTCGCCTTCATCGGCCTTCATGAAACCGGCATCGTGACCAGTTTCGTCACGGGAATGCCTGTGCAAGCTTTGCAAACGAATGCCCAAGGACTGCTGGCCGCTCCAGCGGTGCCGGTGAAGATCGGAAACCTCCATGATCCGCAGGTTCTGCTCGCGATTGCCGGTTTTGTGCTCACGGCGGTGCTCATGATCCGCAAAATTCGCGGCGCACTGCTGATGGGCATCTTTCTCACGGCGGTGACAGGTGGTTTGCTCGGATTCGGTCATGCGCCCAAAGCCCTGACCGCGCTGCCGTTCACCGGTGAATATGATTTGAGCGCCATCGCGTTCAAACTCGACCTCGCCGGTGTTTTGCGGCTCAGTTTCCTGCCCGTGCTGCTCACGCTGTTCCTGATGAGCTTCCTCGACACGCTCGGCACGCTGACCGGGCTCGGCGCGGCGGCGAACATGCTCGACGAGAAAGGCAATTTCCCGCAGGTGGAGCGTCCGATGCTGGTGGATGCGCTGACGTGCATGTTCAGCGGCGTGGTGGGCACTTCGACGAGCGGCGCTTACATCGAATCCGCCACGGGAATCAGCGAAGGCGCACGCACGGGTCTTGCCGCGCTAGTCACAGCCGCCTTGTTTGCCCTGTCGCTGTTTTTCATTCCTCTGATCGAGCCGCTGCAGCAACTCCGCTTCGCCTACGGGCCGGCATTGATCGCCGTGGGCGTGCTGATGGCCGGGTCGGTGCGCCGCATCGACTTTGACGACCTCACGGAGTGGATTCCGGCCTTTGTGGCCATCGTGATGATGCTGTTCACCTACAACATCGCCAACGGCCTCACCGCCGGTCTCGTGGTGCACCCGCTGCTGAAGCTTGCCGCCGGGCGCAGCGGCGAATTGAGCGCAGGCACGGTCGTTCTGGTGCTGCTGTGCGCCGCGTATTACATCTTTGGCCTGCCCCACTGATTCTGTGGGCTCATCAGCGAGAAGCCTCCCTCGCTCACGCATACGCCCGCACCTCGACCACTCGCGCATGATCGAGGCCGTTGGTGGCGGTGATGTGAATGCGCAGGGCGGTGGTGGTCATCGTTTCGGGCAAAAAGTGCCTGCGGAGGCGCTGATGGTTGTTTTGGATGCTTTCGATGGTTTGCCAGCCTGCGGGCGTTTCGAGACTCAAGGCGTAATCACGCACCGTTTCGGGCTGCGGACGGCCCCAGAGCATTTTTTGCGTGTAGCCATCCGCCTGCGACAGGGTGAGGAGACGATGCAAACCGGTGTCGAAGACCAAAACGACCTCGCTGAGCGAAACGGGCTCGTTCCAGCGGATTTCGAGCGTGGCGGGAAGTGCACCGCTCATCCAGCGATGCAGGCTTGGAGACCGCCGGTCATTCGGCAGTTTCGTAACGATGCGCGTGATACCGCTGCGGATGAGTTCGGAGCTGGATTCGTTGGGTAGGCAGTAGAATGAGGGCAGTAGAATTTCAGATTTCATTCTTCTGCCCCCATTCTCCTGCCTATTGGATTGGAAAGAAGAGGCGGTGATCTTCGCGGCGGTGAGCACGAGATCGTGCGGGTCGTCGTTCGATACGCCGATGAGATAGCAATCATCGCAAAGGAGCTGCTGCTGGATAACGTGAACGAGTTTCGCATCCGCAGCGATGTCCGCAGGAAGCACGTTTTGCCTCAACGCGAGTGCCGCAGCGGTGCCGACACCTTGACCAACGACGGCGCATGTCGCCATGACGCGTGTGGAGGCAAAGGCGATGTGCGTGGCGGAGAGGTTGCGGCCGGCGAACATGAGATTTCGCGGGCCGGTGGAGACGCAGCAGCGCAGCGGAATGTCGTAGATGAAGGGCAGATGATGCTGTGTGCAGGGCGGCTCGTCAGGCGCATCGACGCCCTCGGGTGGATGCGTGTCGATGGGCCAGCCGCCGTAGGCAATGGCATCGGGAAAGGCACGTGACGCTAGCAGATCGCTCTCCGTGAGGATGTGCTGACCGATGAATCGGCGGCTTTCACGCTTGCCGGGCACGAAGCCGATCCATTCCAGCGCCCAGTGCGACGCATCAATCTCAGAGCGGTTCTTGACGAAGTCCCACACGCCGAGCGTGATGGCGAGCAACTCATCGCGGATGCGCTCGTTGTCCTTCAGCGTATCGAGACGGCCGCCCCACTCGATCCACCAGTAGCCGTATTCGAGACCGAGGTCGAAGCCGCTCTGACCGTAGGGTCGCAGCTTGAAATCCTCCGCGCTGAAGCGTCGCGCCCACGGCGGAGCTTCAAAAGGCATCTCACGCTCGTGTTTGCGCGCCTGGAACATGATCGAGGAGCCAAGCGTCTTCGCGTCCGCCTCGTCCTGCGCGAGTGATTCGCCAAACTGAGCCTTGCTCTCGCGTCCACGCATGAACGGCGCCCGGGCCTCGATGCCGAGCCGGCCATCGCCGGTGCAATCGACGAAAGTTTTTGCCCGAATGATGAACGCATCCTCGGTGGAGGGGCGTTCTGCCCGCACTTCGCTGATAAGGCCATCCTCGACCACGGCGCTGACAACCGTCGTGTTCAAATAGAGCACGAGGTTCGGCTCACGGCGGCATTTGTCATAAAGCAGCAGATCCATCAGCGCTGGCGAGCGTTGCGGATTCTGCACGGCGAGGTCGAGGCGCAGCTCCTCAATGATGCCGCCCTCGCGCAGCTCGTTTTGCAGCTCCTCTCCGCCGCTGAGCCCCGTGGCACCGACGATGTGCATGCGCACCTCGCTGCTCGCATTGCCACCGAGCACGCTGCGGTCCTGGCAAAGGATCACACGAGCGCCAAGCCGTGCCGCCGCGAGCGCACAACACACACCTGCGATGCCGCCACCGGCCACGAGCAGGTCTGTTTCGAGCGTGTGCGTGGTCACGGGCATGGCGCGTCAGAGTTCCACCGCCGTGCGGGCTGCCTTCATGCCGGTGGAGACACAGCGGAAGTCGCTGATGACATTGAAGAAGCGGAAGCCCATCGCGTGATAGCTCTTCACCTGCTCCGGCGCGCACGGAATGGCCGCGACCTTGCCGTGGCGCTGGCACGCGGCCACGACCTTCTCCAAAATGGCCCGCACCTCGGGATCGTCGGTCTTGCCGAACTTGCCGAGGCCCAGCGTGAGGTCTGCCGGGCCGACAAACAGCACATCCACGCCTGGAATCGCCGCGATCTCGTCGATGTGCGGCACGACCTCCGGCTCCTCGATCTGCACGGCGAGGAAGTTTTCGTCATTCGCCTTCGCCAGATACTCGGCAGGCGGGATGCGGCCAAAATCCGCCTCCGCATGAATGCCATCAAAGCCACGAGCACCGAGCGGCGGAAACTTCATCGCACACACCACCTCGCGTGCCTCATCGGGATGCTTCACCCGCGGCAGCATGATGCCACGCGCACCGGCCTCGATGAGTTGCAGCACATCCGTGTAGTTCGATGGCTTCACGCGGATCAACGCATCCGCGCCGCCGAGCCGGCAGGCTTGGATGAGCGCGTAAACCATCGCCGCTTCCACGCGCTTGTGCTCCAGGCAGATCCACACGGCATCAAAGCCGGACGAGGCGATCATTTCGACCAGCTCGGGATCGGTGTAGCACGACTTCGCCGTGATGACGGTCCCGCCGGAGCGGGTTTTTTGAAGGACGACGGAGGGCTGCATGAGGAATCAGATTTCGCTCAGCTTTGGCACGACGAACGGCGCACGATACTCGCGGGTGAGCAGGGCGTTGGCGGCAGCGTTATCGAGGAAGGATGCCTTGTCACCATTGACACGAAGATGCTGCCCGAGCGTGAGCTGGGTCTTGTCGAGATCGACACCGGCCTCGGCGAGGTAGTGCTTCGTGCGCTCCAGCGTGTCCTGCACGTCTTCGTGGACTCGAAGTGTGCCGAGTGCCTTCGAGATGTTGTTCACGGAGGTTTGAGCGCCGAGTCGATACGAAATGTTCGCGATGTGGCAGAGCGCGGTGCTCTGGTGGCCTTCCTCGATGTCGGCGGTGAGGTCGGTGTGTTTGCGACTGCGCACGGCGCGGAGGAAGTTGGCGAAGTGGTTCTCGGATTTGCCTTCGAAAGCACGCGCGAGATTGCCTTTCGGATCAAAGAGGCTTGTGTCGGCGATGATGCCTTCGCTGCCGTAGAAGAACCACATGGATTTGATCGTGGGATGAAACGGCGCGGTTTTGAGGCCTCGTGTTTCAGAGATGATGGTCTTGTCGCCAAAGTCGAAGATGCCGACCTGCGAGTTCGGCGTCTCAGCGACGTCCGTGTAGCCGAGACGGCCGCCGTAGCTGAGCACGCTGCGGCCCAAACCGGTCACGCCGAGGCCCCAGCGGCAGATGTCGAGCGAGTGGACGTTGTTGTTGCCGATCTCTCCATTGCCGGTGTCCCAGAACCAATGCCAGTCGTAGTGGAACTTCGGTCGCGTGAGCTTCGTCATCGGCGCGGGGCCGGCCCACAGGTCGTAATCGCACCTCGGCGGCATCACGCACTCCGCCGGGCCGCCGATGCTGCCGCGTCCGCTGTAGATGATGCTCTTCGCGAGCTTTACCTCGCCGAGTTTGCCCTCGCGCATGAATTTCACCGCCTCCGCCAAAGCACCACGCGAGCGATTCTGCGTGCCCGTCTGCGCGATGCGCCCGAGCTTCCGCGCCACCTGCACGATGCGGCGGCCTTCCTCGACATTCTGGCTCACGGGTTTCTCGACATACACATCCTTGCCCGCCTGCATCGCCCAGATCGCCGCCAGCGCATGCCAATGGTTCGGCGTGGCGATGAAAACGACATCCACCGCCTTGTCTTCAAGCACCTTCCGCAAGTCCTGCACCTTCTTCGGCATCGGCCGCTTCAGTTCGACGAGCAACGCGCCCACCTCATCCGCGCGATCGAGGTCCGGATCGCAAACATAGGCCACATCGCAATCAGCGAGCCTCGCCAACTCCCGCGCATGCGCCTTCCCACGAATCCCGCAGCCAATGATCGCCGCTGTGATTTTCTCATTCGCCGAAACCGCCGTCGTCTCGGCCCCCAGCAAAGTTTTCGGCAAAGCGACCGCCGCAGCGGCCATGAGCGAGTCTTCAAAAAAGCGTCGGCGTGTGGGTGTGAGCATGGTGGGAGGGAATACGGAGCTTTGATGGGCCTTCTGCCATGGGATGAGTCAGGTTGGCTTCCTCCTTGCGGCTTGACGCGAACTTGGCCAAAACTGGACCAGAGATCTATGTTTTGGCTGAATATAAATTTTTATATCTAGCCAAAACATGAACTTTGACCCAAGTTTTGGCTGGATATGAGTAATGCTCAAAAAACAACCCGCGTCATCGGACGCAAAGACGAACAGGAGAGGTTCGGCAAGGCGCTGACCTCTGCGGAGTCGGAGTTTATCGCTGTTTATGGTCGGCGACGGGTGGGGAAGACCTTTCTCATTCGGGAGTTCTTTGGCCCGGCAATCCGCTTTGAGCTGACCGGCATGCAGGGGGTGTCTCTCCGTGATCAACTCGCTAACTTCGCCTCCGCTTTGGCAAAGGCCAAAGGGCTGCGCGAGGCACTCCAGCCTCCGGCGACTTGGCAGGAAGCCTTCGCGCAGCTCGAACGACACATCGAGTCGCTGGGAGCGCCTGCGGAAGGCAGCAAGCATGTGATCTTTCTGGATGAGCTTCCGTGGCTGGACACATCCAGGGCGAAGTTTTGCCCTGCCCTCGAACACTTCTGGAATAGCTGGGCGTCGAAGCGGCGAGACATGCTGCTGGTCGTGTGCGGATCAGCCGCCTCATGGATGGTCAAAAATCTGGTCGAGGCCAAAGGCGGGCTTCATAACCGCGTGACTCGCAAGATCCGGCTTCTGCCGTTCACGCTGGGTGAGACGCGGGCATTCCTGAGGTCGCGCGGGGTGGACCTCACGGACTACCAAGTGATCGAACTTTTCATGGCACTGGGCGGTGTCCCTCATTACCTCAAAATGGCAGAGCCGGGCTGGTCAGCGGCCCAAATCATCGACCGCACCTGTTTCCATCCGCAGGGAGAGCTGCGGACGGAGTTCGACAACCTCTACGCATCGCTCTTCGACAAACCGGCTGAGCATCTGGCCATGGTGAAGGCTCTCGCAAAAAAGCCCAGCGGCCTCACACGAACCGAACTACTCGCCGCCGCCGGATTGCCCTCGGGTGGAACGGCTACCGGACGGCTCGAAGAGCTGGCAGAATCCGGCTTTATCCAGATGAGCGTCCCGTTCGGAAAACGTGAGAAAGACGCCGTGATCCGCCTGGCCGATGAGTTCTCGCTTTTCCATCATGCCTGGATCGCACCGCTTGGAAAAAAATCGGCGGACGAAGGCTACTGGCTGAAACAACGAGGCAGCCCCAAATGGCGTGCCTGGTCGGGATACGCATTCGAAAATGCCTGCCTCAAACATGCACCGCGAATCAAAGCAGCACTCGGCATCGGCGGCGTGCAGACCACGGAGGCACCCTGGCGTCACGCGGGCTCCGATGCCGCACCCGGTGCCCAGATCGACCTCCTCATCGACCGCGCCGATGGCACCATCAGCGTCTGCGAGATGAAGTTCTCCGAGGCCCCGTTCACCATCGACAAATCGTATGCGGCCGAACTTCGTCAAAAGCGCGACACCCTGCGCCGCATCACTGGCACTCGGAAGAACATCTTCCTCACCATGGTCACCACCTTCGGCATCGCGGACAATCCTTATGCCAAAGAGCTGGTGGCGAACTCCGTGGTGGCGGATGAGCTGTTTCGAGAGTGAGATTCGATCAGCCCACTCCTGAATAACTTGATGCGCTTCGGGGAAGTCTGACGACTTCTTCTACGAGGCTGGCACCCGCTGGATTCGTAGCGGCAAACGTGAGTTTGCCCTGCGTTCGCAGACAAGTTACTCCCTGTTCCACACTCAGCACAGTAGAGTTCGTTTACTCCCGATGTAAACTTGCCTCAGACCTTGTTGCCAATCCAGCCGCGCATGGCAGTCTGGCGTCATGAACGACACCACCTCCACCGCTGAAGCCATGCGCCTGCGCGCCTTGCAGGCGATGACGCCAACTCGTCGCTTGGACCTCGCGCTCAGTTGGAGCAAGTTGTTGCGAGATTTGATGCGTAGCTCACTGCGCCAGCAGCACCCTCATTTATCACCGGCAGAAATTCATCGTTTATACGCCGAACATCTGTTGGGCAAAGAGCTTGCCTTCAAAGCATACGGACCAACCTGAGTTCATAATTGTGGGGCAGCCGTCCCGGCTGACCCGTTGAGTCCGGAGGACTCATCCACACTCATTTTGCCATGCTCAACTCCGCCAGGTAAATCGCCGTGATCGTTTTGCCTGCGCCGTCCTTTTCATGGCTCGAATACCAGGAGACGAGTCCCTTGGTCGGCGAAAGCTCGATGAAGCCGGGATAGGAGTTATCGCCGCCGCTGGGGAGTTCGGCGAATTCGTGGAACTTATCGTCGTTGAGCCAGCCGATGGAGGTTTTCGGGCCTTTGTCTTTCGTTTGATGACGACCGCCGACGAGGATGTGATCTCCCCATTTCACCAGCATCGGGCCACCGACGAAGCGGTCAAGCGGGCGGCGGTTCCAGTCGATGTAGGGCGGTTTGGAACTGCACAGCATCGAGTTTCCGCTCCCGTTGCGATCCAGGGCCAGGACGCTGCCGTCTTTCTCAAAGAAGAAGGCAGTTTCATTGCCACCGCTCTCCTGAAAATAGGCGCGGTGGCGGAAGATGATGCCGTCATCGCTTTCGAGCATGATGGACTGGTTGTGACCGCGCTCGCCCATGCCCTCGACGGCGAAGCTGGCCTTCCGCCGGCCGCAGAGATAAACTTTGCCGTCGTGTGTGGAAGCTCGCCAGATGTAGTAGCCGAAGGTGCCCTCCAAGAGTGTCGGTTCACTCCATTGGGTGCCATCCGCGGAGGACACGGCGTAGCCGAGCTGCTTGTTCATGTCGTAGTCCTTGCGGTCGAGCAGTCCGGGGCCGGTCCACCACGTGCCGGTATAGACAAACAGGCGCTCTTTGAAGACGAGGAAGTGCGGATCACGCGTGTCGCGATCCTTCACGCTGAAGCGATGCACCGGCTGCCACGACACGCCTTCATCCGCGCTGCGCAAAACGATGACCGAAGCTGTGTTGAATACCATGTGACCGTCCGGACAACTGCGGAAGCACAGGTAAAGCGCTCCTTTGAAGCGCACGAGGTCGGTGAAGGCATTTTGTTCGCCGTTGTGGAAGACGCGGCGGATGTTTGAGACGGAAACCGGGGGCGGCTCTGCCGCCAATGACGAATGAGGAATGGTGAATGACGAGGCAAAAGCCCAAAGCAGTGCGAAGCGAAACATGGCGCGTTTACTCGATGAGTTTCGCCGCCTCTTCCTTCGCCTTCGCGAGCACTTCAGCCAGCGCGACGGGTTTACCGCCTTGGCGGAGGCTTTCATCGGCGGCTTCCATGAAGGTGAAGATCTCGATTGTCTCCTCCGCGCTCACTGGGGCGACGCCCGTGCGGAAGAACTGGCCGATCTGGCGGCAGAGGCCCTCGTAGCTCACCGCTTTGGCAGCCTGGCCGATGGATTTGCTGCCGTAGGCCACCGCGCCGAAGTCCGCCTTGCCCTTCACGATGCCGCGATACGCGCCGATGCGGCCATCTTTCCACACACCGGTCGCCACATCATGATTGCCTGCTTTGACACGCGAAACGGTCTCGCAACCCGTGCCCATGAGTGTGTAGAGCGCCTCGACGCCGTGGATGCCGTAGAAGAAAAAGTCCGGCGTGCCTTCCTGATACGAGCATGGCCCCCAAGTCTGAGCGCCCAGCAATTCACCGAGGTCCGCATTCGCCTTCAGAGCGACCATTTCCGCGCCGAATCGCGACGATGAACTGCTGAAAAACGGAACGTTGTGCTTCTTCGCCAGTTCCACGATGGCAATCGCCTCCGCCAGCGTGCCTGCGAGCGGTTTATCGATGAACACCGGCTTGCCCGCTTTGAAAATCTCCCGCGCTTCTTGCAGATGAATGCGGCCATCCACGCTCTCCAGCAGCACCACATCAACCTTCGCGAGCAGTTCCGGAATCGTCGGCACGATCTCCACGCCCATCTCACGCAGTTGCTGTGTGAACTTCTCCTTCCGAGTCGCGCTGGCCGGCATGTCCGTCCCGCCCGTGTAGCCGGTGGTTACCTTGATCCCCGCCAGTTCGCCTGTCGTCTCACCTTTGTTGAAGAGCTTCGTGAACGCCGGCACATGCGACGTATCGAGTCCCACAATGCCCGCACGGAGCGGTTTGAGGTCGTTTTGAGCGAAAGCAGCCGAGACGGCAAAAAGAGCGGAAAGAGCGAGAAGAGTCGATTTCATGGTCGCTCGTGAATACGGTGTCGAAGCCTGTCCGCATTCATCGGGCCTGCAGGTAGGCGATGAGGTCCGCCATCTGCTGCGGGGTGATGGCGGCTTCGAGGCCTTCGGGCATGAGGGAGATGCCGGGGCTGGTGAGGGATTTGATCTCGCTGCGCAAAACGGTGTCCGTGCCGCCATCGGCACGTTTGAGCGTGAGATTGCCCGCCGTCTCGCTGGCGATGAGGCCGCTCAAGGTGCGGCCGTCGATGGTTTCGACGAGGTAGAGGCTGAAGTTCGGCGAAACCTCGCGATTCGGGTCGAGGATGTTCGTGACGAGCTGCTCGGCGGTCCATGCGTTGATCGTGCCGAGGTGCGGGCCGACATCGTTGCCCTTGTCCGCGAACTTGTGGCAGACCATGCAGGCGGTTTCATAGACTTTGGAGCCGCGGGCGACATCGCCGGTCAAAGCCATGACCGCTACGTATTTGGCGATGACCTCTTTCCGGTTCGACGACGAGCCGTCGCCGATGAGTTTAGCGATGCGCTTGGCTAGCGCGGGTGTTTTCTGCCGTCCGAGCGTCGCCTTCGCGGCGACGCTGAGCTGCGCGGGCGTGATCTTCTTCGCCTCGATGGCATCCAGCAGCTTCGCGATGCGATCCGTGCGTAAGAGCAGGATGGTGGTGGCTTTGTCACGCAGCGCCGGCGTCATCTTCGGCCACGCGTCGATGAGCATGTCGGCGACGGCGGGCTCGCGGTAGCTGCCAAGGGCTTCGAGGGCGGCGAGTTGAAGATCACTGGCTGAAGAGGGCGAAAGTGCGTTTCTCAGCATGGGTGAAAAGCGATCGATCGAAGCCAGCGCCACCAGGGCGAGGCTGCTCTCATCTATCTCTTCATGATCACGGAGAGTCTTTTCGGACGTTGTGTCGATCCGCTTGTTCCACCATGCGGAGCAAGCCGTGCTCAGAGGCAAATCCGCCAGCTTTCGTCCCTTTTTGAGCGCACCTTTGGGAACAGAACGCGCTGCAATTTCCGCGAACCCGGAGGGAACGACCGGATAGTCAGACATGCCCCGCTCAATGCCTTCCAACGCCGCTGGCAACTCCATCGCCTCGACGGCCACTTTGGAATCGGCGGATTGCGCGGCTGCTTCCACGATTAGAGGAAACAGCAGCATCTTTTGCTTGGTGTCTTCTTTCCTCGGATCAAAAGCTGTAGTTGCGACTTTTGTCACGCCGGCACGCAGACACGCATTGATGGCAACAGGTGCCAGCCAGGGGTCCCGCGATCCGATGCGAAGAAGCGATTGCGCAAGAGTTGCGATTTGGGAGTCTGATGCATCGCTAAGACTGAAAACAGCGGCAAGAATACCCTGGCCCTGCTCGCCAGACCGCTCGAGCAGCTTTGTTTGCTGGTGCATGAGAATAGAAGACTGAATCAAAGAAATGGCGGACCTTACTTCTCCACTGATGACTGCCGCCTGATCAACAAGCCGACTGTCGTTCGAATCGAAAGCGTCGCGAAGTGAGTCGAATGCGAGTTGAGACAAGTCTCCGCTCTGGCCGGTCGCTGCTGCAACCATGGCCCATAGCGCTGTAATCCTCCCCTGCGCCGTCTTCCCGCTCTTCACCAGCTCCCGCAGCGGCTCCACAGCCTCTTTGTCCTGACGTTCAAAGAGCAATCGCTGCGCGGTTTCGCGGTGCCAGGCGTTGGGGTGGTCGAGGAGGGCGACGAGGTCTGTGGTGCTCGCTTGGCTGAGCTTGGGCGTGACTCGTTTTGTAGTCCCGGCTTTAGCCGGTGCTTTGTCTGAACCGTCTGAAGGCGGGACTACGGAACCGCGTGGGGTGAGTCGCCAGATTCTCCCGCGATCCCTTCCGCGCAGCAGATCGACGGCGGTGTGGATGTCGTCGGGGATGCTCCAGGGGTGCTCGATGACCTCGCGATACATGTCGCAGACGTGGAGGCAGCCGTCGGGGGCGTTGACGAAATTCACGGGGCGGAACCAGAGGTCGTCGCTGGTGCAGAAGTTTGCTTTTCCATCGACCTGCACGGCTTTGAAGGTGACGCCGTCGGGGACGAGCTTCATGCGGTAGAAGAGATTGCCGGCCACATCGGCGACGAAGGCGAAGTCGCGATACTCTTTCGGATACGCATCGCCGCGATAGACGGTGATGCCGCTCGATGAAGTGACGACGCCAGCGCCGACGAGCTCGCTTTTCGGCAGATGGCTGCCTTCCTGCACCCAGCGCTTCGCGCGGAACTCGCGCCAGGGCTCGGGCGGGCTGGTGCGATAGACGGGGAGCTGGTCGCCAGCCTCGGCGCAGTCGTTGAGGGCGCTGGGGACGACGAGATACGGATTCCGCGCGAGGTAGCGATACGGCAGGACGACGTGCTGGCAGGGATTGCGGATGTTGCAGAGGAAGCGGTTGCCCCAATCATCGAAGGTATTGCCAAAACGTGCGCCGCCGCTTTCGAGGCGCGCATCGCCGGTGCTGGGATCGAAGGAGAAGTCGTTTCGCTTGATGGGCAGCGGTTTGAAGTCTTTTGGAAGCGGCATGACGCTCTCGCTGCCGGGCACGCGTTGGATTTCGCCGCCGTTTGAGCCTCCGGCGATGTAGATGCGATGGTCGAGGCCCCAGATGGGGTTGTTCATGACGGCCTGCACGTTGAGCTTTTTGAAGCCGGTGAAGACCTTTTGCCGCACATCGGCCACGCCGTCGTCATTCGTGTCTTTGAGATACCAAACGTCCGGCGTGGCGGTGACGAAGATGCCGCCTTTCCAGCACGCAGCGCCGGTGGGCCACGACAGGCCGTCGGCGAAGACGGTGGCCTTGTCGAAGGTGCCGTCGCCATCGGTGTCGGTGAGCAGGCGCACCCTGCCGATGTGAGCATCCGTAGGGTTTTCCTGGCTGGGCTTGTGCGCGGCCTTGTCGGTGTAGGGATAGTCGTTCATCTCGCACACATAGGCGCGACCATCGGCATCGTAGGTGATGGCGACGGGATCGGTGACGAGCGGCTCGGCGGCGATGAGCTGCATCTCGAAGCTATCGAGCACATGGAAGGTCTTCGCGGCGTCCTTGGGCTCGACGGGCGGGGTGGAGGGGAAGTCGAGCTTCGAATTCGCGCTCCAAGCCACAGCGGCGAAGCACGAACCCAGGAAGGCGATGAGCAGATGATGCCGGATCATCCACTGAGCACGGCTGGGGCAGGCGTTTTCTTGCCTTCGGGCTTTGAATCGAGTCACTCAGCCGAATGATCCGTGACGCATTGCAGCCAGGTGAACACAGGCGTGTGCGGCGCATAAAGCCGACGAAGCTGGGCGTAGCTTTCCACTCCGGGCTGCTCATAGGGTCCGGATTCGCTCATGGTCTCATCCTGCTTCGGGGTGTGCTGGAGGCCGAGGACATGGCCGATTTCATGCGGGAGCCAGCTTTGCAGCGGATCGCCGATGAGGGAGACGGCGTTGGTGCTCCACCATTCGGAGGGATCGAGGTAGATCCGGCCGCGCTCAAGGCTCCACGGAAAGGTCGCATGGCCCATGTGGCCGAGCTGGCCGTCCCAGGAGCGGCCGGGCGGTGATTGGAAGCTGATCACGATGTCCGCCGGTGCCCCGACGGGCGCTTGGGAGAAAGTGAAGACACCGGCAGCCTCCCAGCATCGGAAACAGGTGCCGATGGACTGCTGCAGTTCCGTGGAAGAGAGACGGGTGGGCACACCAATGGCGTCGAGCCGCCAAGTCAGATGGCGTTTGTTCCAAAGCTGGGGTTTGGCGTAGCTGACAGGCATTCTCCGCACTGGATGCTCCTGCCAGGCGACTTCGTGATAGGCGCAGCTTCCCAGCAGCGCAGCTGTTCCTAAGGCAAGACTTAACGCGAGTGAATGTTGCTTCATGACAGACCCAAAATTCCGATCTTTGAGTCTCGCTTATGAGCCCGATTCGCATATGTAAGAATTGTAAATCCTTGTTTAGACGCATGTCATTGAGGACGCGAGCCAGGCTCCTGATCGATACGTCAAAGCCCTCGACAGCCCCATCGACGTCCATAGCTCGTCAGCCCAATCCTCAGCAGAAGCCCGGACGACACGAAGTGAGGGTGCTCCCGATTCCTCAGTGAGCGCTGAAACGGTAACCCGAGCGCTCGTTCACCCCGTAAACACCGGTGGGAGACAGGGAGTCTGCCGCATACAGCAGCCGCAACGACTCAAAATCCTTCTTTCCAGGCGGGCTAAACGGCCCTTTGCCCATGTTCGAACCAAAACGATCGGAATGTGGCAGGCCTAGAACGTTGCCAATGGAGTAAGGCAGCCAGGCCGTGATGGGGTCCCCGAGCCAGGCGAACGATTTCGTGGTCCACCATTCGGATGGATCGAGGTAGATATGACCGCGATTGGCAGTCCACGGAAAGGCTGCATCCGCCATCATCCCCAACCGCCCGTCCCATGATTTTCCCGGTGCCGAGTCGAAGCCGACCACGATGTCGGCTTTTCCACCACTGGAGGGAGAAAAGGTGAACACCCGGCCTGGCTCCCAGCTCCTGAAGCTTTTGTCGATCTCGCGAAGAAGCTCAGGTTCGGACAAATGGGCCGGAATCGGGGTCAGCGTGTTCAGCCGCCAGGTCAAATGCGGTTTGTGCCACAATCCGGGCTTGTAATAACTGACCGGCCTGGACTGCCATTCGGTGGCGCGCGGATACGCGCAATTGGCAAGGAGGCAAGGGATCAAGAGCAGGGGCGCGAGCCTGGACAGCGTGCTTTTCATGGTTGGTTGTATTTCTGCCACAATTCTCAGTTTGTCGATTGCTTGACGCAATTTTAAGAACCTCCTCAGAAAAGACGAGCCGAGTTTTGTTGCATTAAAATAATTGTAAAAAGTGTCCCTGGCCCTGTTGTAACTCATTTGGAGTCAGTGATTTAACCGCTGTTTTCCTAGAATTAGGTGGTGCGATTCCAGGGTTCGCGCACGATCACCACCTCTCTTGACCCTTTGCTTTGATTCGCCACCATGGCGGCCCTCCTTTTCCTGCCATGGCCTACATCAACGAAAACTACAACAAGCTCAAAGCCGGTTACCTCTTCCCCGAAATCGCCCGCCGTGTGAAAGCCTTCACCGAGGCGAACGCGGAGGCTGCGAAGCGCCTGATCCGTTGTGGCATCGGCGATGTGACCGAGGCGCTCCCCGAAGCCGTGCGCACGGCGATGCACAAGGCCGTCGATGAGATGGGCGACCGCAACACCTTCCGCGGTTACGGCCCGGAGCAGGGTTACGACTTCCTGCGCAACGCCATCGCTGAGCACGACTTCAAATCTCGCGGGCTGAACATCGAGGCCGATGAGATCTTCATCTCCGACGGCAGCAAGTGCGATACCGGCAACATCCTCGACATCTTTGGCGCGGGGAACAAGATCGCGATCACCGATCCGGTGTATCCGGTTTACGTCGATACGAACGTCATGGCTGGCAACACCGGTGATGCGAACGAAGCGGGGGCCTACGCCGGCCTGCACTACCTCAAATGCACGCCCGAAAATGGTTTCGTGGCCGACATTCCCTCCGAGCCCGTCGATCTCGCTTACCTCTGCTACCCGAACAATCCCACTGGGGCCGTCGCCACGCGTGCGCAGCTCGAAGCTTGGGTGAAATACGCCCTCGCGAACGGCACCACGCTCCTCTACGACGCCGCTTACGAGGCCTTCATCCGCGATCCGGAGCTGCCGCGTTCCATTTACGAGATTGAAGGCGCTCGCGACTGCGCGATCGAGTTCCGCAGCTTCTCGAAGAACGGTGGCTTCACCGGTGTCCGCTGCGGCATCGTCGTCATTCCGAAGGGTTTGATGGGCAAAACGAAGGCTGGTGGCAAGCAGGCCATCCATCCGCTCTGGAGTCGTCGTCACAGCACGAAATTCAACGGCACGAGCTACATCGTCCAGCGCGGAGCCGAGGCCATCTACAGCCCCGAAGGCAAGGCGCAGGTCAAAGCGCTCATCGAGCACTACATGGGCAATGCCACATTGCTCGTCGAAGCCTGCAAAAAGGCCGGGCTGGCCGTCTATGGCGGCGTGAACGCTCCCTACGTCTGGGTCGGCTGCCCGAATGGCCTCACGAGCTGGCAGATGTTCGACAAGATGCTCAACGAGGCAAACGTGGTCATCACGCCCGGCAGCGGCTTCGGCAGCGCCGGCGAAGGCTATTTCCGCATCAGCGCCTTCAACAGCCGCTCGAACGTCGAGGAAGTCTGCCGCCGCATCGCCGCGCTGGTTTGATCTGGCTTACGGCAGCGCCTGAAACCTCAGAAACGCCTTCTCCGTCGCCGCGGTGCTCACGGTGCGTGTGCCATCGGGATTGGTCGTGATCTGGTTTTCGGGCACGTCGGTCCAGTCGAGGAGGTTGGTGGAGGATTGCACCTTCAGCGTGCCCCATTCGGTGAAGACGGTTCGTGGACGATACGTGAGGCTCAACACACCGCTTTGCATCGCCGGCTGCGGCATCGCGGGCTGATCGAGGGCGAACTCGATCAAATTCGGCACGCCATTGCCATTTGAATCATCAGTGAACGTGCCGCTGAGGCCCTGGGCAGCCATCCATTCGTTGAATGGCAGGTTCGGATCGAGGCCGAGCACGGTCGTGGTGAGATAGTCGTCAGTCAGTGGCTCGATCGGAGTCGCTGGATAGGTGTTGTTGAAGGCCTGCACCACCATTTGGGCGATCTTCGCGTGCGCACAGGTGCTGGGGTGGAAGCCATCGCCGCTGAAGACATACCGCGGCCGGGCATCGGCATCCGCCACGCGATAGAATTCGATGCCGTTGATGCGAAACGGGTCGGTGATGAGGGCTTTCGTCATCTCATACACCCCTGGCACGAAACCGATGCCCTGCGTCTGTGCCCACGCGGCGAGGCTGGCGTTCAAAGAATCCATCGCAGCGGTGACGCGGGCGGTCTTCACGGGATCCGTGGGATAGCCCTGCTGAATCTTCGGAGTGCATCCAACGTGAGGCACGCTCACGAGCACGATGGGAATGGAGGGCTTCAATCCACGCACCCAGTCCACGAGCCACTGCAGGTTGCTCAGCGTCGTGTTCGTGACCTCAGGGCCGGCGAGGCCGTTGTAGATATTCGCATAGTAACTGTCTGCGTCATTGCCCCCCGCGAAGATCACGACGCGCTCCACATCGTAGCGAATGTGATTCTTGAGCGATGGTACCCACCAGAACTGGTTCACGGGATTGGTGATGAGGCTTTTCAATTCACTCGTCGTCGCTCCCGGCACGGCCCAGTTGTGCGCATGTCCTGTGGCCCGTATGTCCGCCCAGACGTCGAAGGAGCCCGTGTCAAACCAGTCCGTGCGGTGCTGATGGAGGATCTCGATCCAGTTCCGTGCCTGCCAGGAAGCCGGATTGCTCGGAAACAATCCCGGAAACTCAGCCTCGTACTCCTTCGTGAGGCTGTCGCCAATCACCAGGCACTGCTCCGCCTGGCTGGTGCAGGCCAGAAGCAGGAGCGCGGAAATCAGTTTTCTCATCCGGAACTCAGACGGAAAACGGACGTGGAAGTTCATCCAAAGGCGGGATCGTCGTTTCTGCCGCTCCGGTGGATCGCAACTTCGATGTCAGCACGGCTATTGAAACCGTGCACTCGATTCAAGGCAGCGTCATCTGCTTGCCTTCCATCCCGACCTTCCGGCCTTTCCTGCCATTGAACGTGTATTCGACCACAAGCGTGTTCGGAGCGGTGCGGGTGGCGGTGTTTTGCGTCTGGGTGACCATCACACGACGGCCGGTGAGCGGGTCAGTCACGACGACCGCTGTCTGGCTGCTTTGAACCAGTGTTTTTTGATTTTCAGCGGCGAGGCTGAGGTCGTCCGTGACGAGAAAAGTGAAGGGTTCCGTGAGGATGCCATCCGGGGGAAGATACTTCTGAAGCCGCTGCTTCACATTACGCGGCTGATTCCCCTCCAGCGAATACCGGGCGCTGAGAATGACAAGCTGCCCCGGTTTGAACCCTGCGACGGTGCTCTTCAGCTCGCCTTCCTTCTCGGTAATCGTCACTGCTTGTTTCGACACCCGGAATTTCCGGCCATTCATGGATCCGATCACGTCGGCAAAAGTTTCCTCCACCACGTCGAAGATGACGCCCTTGGAAAGCTGGGCAGTGCCTTTGGGGAAGCCGTCTGATCCCAGCACCTGGGCTGCCACAGTGCGCAGGAGCTGCGCTTGTTTCTTCGGGGCGTCAGCGGCGAAGCATGCGGCGATAGAAAACAACAGCAGGGATATCAAAAGGTTCTTCATGGGAGGATGCTGAGCTGGTTCCAGACGCAGGATTAGAGCTTCGGAGCGCAATAGATTCCAATAGAATTCTGGCTTCTCATACGAAATCCGTGATGGAACCAAAGTCAGCGTCGAACAAACGGCGATAGGTTCGGAAGGCGAAGTGGTCGGTCATGTTCGCGATCCAGTCGCATACGAGGCGGGCCCGTTGGCTAGCGGACTCTGACTGCTGGATCTCTTTTTCAATCGACGCTGGCATCAAATGCAGCCCCTTCGGCCGGGTGGGCTCGATGTAGCGGTCCCGCAGCACTTCGAACACGCGTTTGAGGATGAAGTCCGCCTTGTGATCGAGCTGTTGGAGCTGCGGACTGAGGAAGACGAGATCCAGGGCGATCTTCTTGTGCAGATCGGCCCGGCGACGCTGCACAGGATCGATCTGGAGGGCAAATTGATGCCGTTTCGTGCTCTGGCTGAGGAAATTGGCCGTCGGCACCAATTTGGTGGCGCGAATGCATTCGCCAATAAGGCGGTTCAGCCGCCCTTCGACGCGTCCGTCTCGCATCGCCTTGCAAAGAAACTCCACGCCGCTGCTGTCATCGCTGCTGAGCGTCTGTTCCGCCGCCCAGCGCTCGACCTTGGTCACGTTGATGAAGCCAGCGTGGATGCCATCGGCGAGATCGTTGAGCGAATAAGCGGTGTCATCCGCCCAGTCCATGATCTGGCATTCGATGCTCTTGAAGCCGTTGCGTTCCTTTCCGGGCGTGAGTTCGGCGGGAAATGCCTGGCTGCCCATCGTGAAATCCAGCCAGCGCTCCTGGTCGTCGTAGAGGTAATGATTCTTCGCGTCCGGCGTCTCGGCCCGCAGTGTCTTGTATTTCAAAACACCATCGAGCAGCGCCCGCGTGGGGTTCATGCCGGCACGGCCTTCGCTGAAAAGCGTCTGCGTCAGGATGCGCAGGGTCTGGGCGTTGCCCTCGAAACCACCGTAGGGCTTCATCAGCTCGTGCAGCGTCCGTTCACCGGCGTGGCCAAAGGGCGGGTGGCCGAGATCGTGGCTCAGGCAGGCACTTTCGACGAGATCGGGGTCGATGAAGCAGTCATCACCCAAAACGCCCCCCTGCTGGGAAAGCCAGGCACAGATGCTGCGGCCGATCTGCGCCACCTCGATGCTGTGGGTCAGCCGTGTGCGGTAGAAGTCATACTCGCCTGACAGAAACACCTGCGTCTTGCTTTGGAGGCGGCGGAACGCGCTGCTGTGAATGATGCGGTCGCGGTCGATTTGAAACGGATTGCGATATTCGCCGGGCTGCGCCGAGCGCGGATCGGAGGTTTCGAAGTCGAAGGAGGAATAAAAGCGATTCGCGGGCATGCAGGTCGTGCCCGCGATGTTGGCAGGTCAGGCGGACCGGGCAAGGACCAAGTCACCTGCGAATACCGGGCTGGCGGGCAGCCAGCAGCGGCCCATCCGCAGGTGGAGTGTCGGTTCGCGGGCGGCGTCTGCCATTCTCGAAAGCGGCCCTGAAAGGGAGCCGGTCGGCGTTTTGCAGCCGTTCGATCTCGTCCTCGCTCGCTCCCTTCGCGCGGAGCCTGCTGCGTTCATGGATGCGGGCTTTCTGGATTTCGAGCATGCGGTTTGAGACGGGGCGGTGAAGGGAGGCGTTCAAAACTGCCCCGTGTTCAGCAGCACCAGCGTGCATGCCTCCTCGCAGACAATTCCAGCTTTCGTCAAAGCTGTCTCCAATGCTGCATTTTCCGCGCCAGGATTGAAAATGACTCGCCGTGGTCGCAGCAGGGTGAGTTTCTCCTGCAATCCGGCGGAGATGGCCGGGCCGACGTACATCGTCACAGTGTCCACCTGACCGGTGATGGCGCTCAAGTCGGGCACCACCGGGGCTCCTTCGATCTCTGTCAGTTTTGGGTGCACTGGAACGACTTCATGGCCGTGGCGGCGCAGCAGGAGCAGCGCCTTGTGGCTGTATCGTTCAGGATTGTCACTGGCACCCACGATGGCAACGCGTTCGGTTTTCATGATTCTTCGAGGTCTTTTTCGTCGAGGTGGAAAAGGTGCAGCGCACGATGCGCTGCCGGTGCGAGCACGATGCCCATGACAGAGATGAACACCAGCCCGCTGAACAAGGCGTAAAACGAGGCGAACAGCTTTGCCGCGTCCGTGTCCAGCGTTCCCACCGGTCCCATGCCGCCGAGAATCATCGACGCATTCAACAGGCTGTCGATCCAGCCCAATCTCGCGTAGTGGTGATACCCCAGGACACCGATGGCCAGGGCAGACAGCACCACGGCGGCTGCCACTCCCAGATGTTTCACCACGCGCCACAAAAAGGCATGGCGTGGTGCCAGCGGTTCGGTTTTCGACTCAAACATGGCCCGCATCATCCCGGCGATGCTGCGAAATGCAACCTTGGCTCCTGCTTCCGTTCACTGCGACCTCTGCGGTGTAATTAAACATCTGGAGGGGAGCCAAACACTATTGCCATCGGCAGCTTGAAACTTTAATGCTAGTCCCCTCATGAACCCGAGACCCTGGATCATCGCCGAAACGAACTGGAAACACGTGCAGCAGACCCGCTATGAGGTCGCTGTTCTGCCTTGGGGCGCGACTGAGGCGCACAATTATCACTTGCCGTATGCCACCGACTCGCTGCAGAACGATGCCATCGCCGCCGAAGCCGGACGCATCGCATGGGAGGCCGGCGCGAAGGTCGCCATCCTGCCAAACGTGCCCTTCGGCGTCCAAACCGGCCAGCTCGACATCCCGTTCTGCATCAACATGAATCCCAGTACGCAACTCGCCGTGCTGGAGGATGTCATCTCCAGTCTGGAAGGCGTCGGTGTGATGAAATTCGTCATCATGAACGGCCATGGCGGCAACGACTTCCGCCAGATGCTGCGTGAGCTTCAGGCGCGTCATCCAAAGATGTTTCTCAGCACCGTGAGCTGGTTCCAGGCCGTGAAAGGCGATGACATTTTCGAGATCATCGGTGATCACGCTGACGAACGTGAAACGAGCCTGATCATGCACCTGCATCCGCATCTGGTGCTGCCGAAGGGCGAATGGGGCCCCGGCACGGACAACCGCTGGAAACTGAAGGCCATCAATGAGAAGTGGGCCTGGGCGCAACGGGACTGGCTGAAGGCCACGAACGACACTGGCAGCGGCGATCCACAGCACAGCACCGCCGACAAAGGAAGGCGCTATCTGGAGGCGCTCGGTGCCAAGATCGCCACCTACCTCGTCGAACTCGCCGCCGTGGACATCACGAAGCTCTACGAGCCGTCGAAATGATCCGCTTCCTCGTCAGCCGTTTCGTCCAAGGCGTCGTCGTCATCCTGGCGGTGATCACGATCACCTTCACGCTGTCGCAAATGGTGCCCGGGGGTGCGATCAGGAACGAGCGCAACGTCTCCGAGGAGACGAAGAAGGCGCAGGAGGAGTACTTCGGCCTGAACAAGCCGTGGATTGTGCGCCTGGGCCTCACCCTCAAGCATTACGTCACGCTCGATCTTCCTGACTCGTACCACTACAAAGGCCGTGGCGTGGACGAGATCATTGCCTCCGGGTTTCCGGTGTCCGCGACGGTTGGAATCGCCGCATTGGTGATCGCGTTGGGCATTGGTGTGCCATTGGGGGCCATCGCGGCGCTGCGGCCGAACACGCTCGAAGATCGTGGCAGCACTTTGGTGGCCACGCTCGGGATCTGCACGCCCAGCATGGTGCTCGGGCCGTTGATTGCCATGCTGTTCGGCTTGAAGCTGCGCTGGTTCAATGTGGCCGGCTGGTTTGACTCCACCGACTGGGTGCTGCCAGCGCTCACCCTGGGCGTCATTTACAGCGCCTACATCGCCCGGCTCGCGCGTGGCAGTCTGCGGGAGACCCTGGCGCAGGAATTCATCCGCACCGCACGAGCGAAGGGCGCGGGAGAGACGTCCGTGGTGTTTCTGCATGCGATGAAGCTCGCCAGTCTGCCGGTGCTGAACTTCCTCGGTCCAGCGGCGGCGGGGCTGCTCACCGGCTCGTTCATTGTGGAGACCATCTTCCAGCTCCCGGGCCTTGGCCAGTTCTTCATCGCTGCCGCCACCAACGGCGACCACCAGCTCACGATCGCCATCTCCACGTTTTACGCGGCTCTCATCGTGAGCTTCAACCTGCTGGTGGACATCCTCCAGGCGCTGCTGAACCCCCGCATCCGACTTCACGCATGAGCAGCCCTGCAATGACTGGCGTTTCCCCCATGCGTGCCGCCGGGCGGCGGCTCATGCGCAGCCGCATCAATGCCTGCGCGTTGGGATTGATCGTGATGCTCGTCATCCTCTGCGGCGTGGGGCCGGAGCTGTCACCGTACGAACAGTCGCAGCAGAATCTCGAGCTGAAGGCCACGAATCCCAGTCTCAGCCACTGGCTGGGCACAGATCCGCTCGGGCGGGACATGCTCACGCGCATCCTGCATGGCGGGCGAGTGTCGTTGGAGGTCGGGCTGCTCGCCACGGCCGTCGCGGCAGTGATCGGTGTGTTTTATGGCATGATTTCCGGCCTCGCAGGAGGACGCGCTGACGCGGCGATGATGCGCGTCGTGGACATCCTGTATGCCTTTCCATTCATCAATTTTGTCATCCTGCTCATGGTGATCGTGGGCCGCGAGTTCTGGCTGATTTTCGTCGCCATCGGCGCAGTGGAATGGCTCACCATGGCACGTGTGGTGCGCGGACAGGTGCTCGCCTTGAAGAATCTCGAGTTTGTGACCGCCGCGCGTGCCAGCGGCGCGGGTTTCTGGCACATCGTGTGGAAACACCTGCTTCCGAATGTGACCGGGCCGGTGATCATCTACGCCAGCCTCACGGTTCCAGGAGTGATGTTACTGGAGGCCGCGCTCAGCTTTCTCGGCCTCGGCATCCAGCCACCGGATGCGAGCTGGGGGGTGTTGATTCGTGAAGGTGCCAGTTCCATGGAGACTTATCCGTGGCTGCTGCTCTATCCCGGCCTCTTTTTCTCGGCCACGTTGCTCGCATTGAATCTCCTTGGCGATGGTCTTCGCGATGCCTTCGATCCGAAATCGATGTCGCAACACCAGGCCTGAAAAAAATTTCGTGGCGGCTGAATAGCCTGAAAGCGACCTCGTCTGAGAGAGCGGAAACAATTCCACTCTTCCATGAAAACACTCTTCTCTGTCATCGCTGCGGCTGCTGTTCTTGGCTTTGCAGCTCCCTCGTCCGCCAAGGCCGACACCTGCCACAATGGCGCCACTCGTGTGGTCGGTTACACCTCCTGGGGCGCTCCGATCGTGGCCCAGTATCGCATCGTCGGATATGACCGCTGCGGTCGCCCCATCGGCCAATGGGTCACGCTCCCCACACAGCGCCCTGGCTGCGGTCCGAGTTACAGCTCCGGCCATCACCATCATGGCCACAGCGGGTATCGTCCCTCCTATGGATCTCCGCGCAGCGGCATCAGTTTCAGCTTCGGTTTCGGCAGGTAGCAGCGCCGAAAACTGACCCGTGAAAAACCCACGCGGCCCCGCCAGTGCACGGCGGGGCCGTTTTGTTGCCACCTGGGGCATCGCATGTCATGGTCGTCACATGCAGTGGCTTGTCCGCATCCTCATTCTCATCGCCGCCGTGGCAGGCATCGCCTGGTTTCATCAGGTGCGCACGCACCGGCCAACGCGGGTGGAGGAGGCGAACCGCAAGGGAATCCTGCTGCTCGGCAATGGCACGGAGCCCGCCACGCTGGATCCGCAGCTCGCCAGCGGACAGCCGGAGCACATGATCTTCCACTCGATATTCGAGGGACTGATCGCACCTGCGGCCGGCAATCCGGACGGCGATGCTCCCGGTGCCGCCGAATCCTGGACGCACGACGGCACGTTCACCACATGGACATTCAAACTGCAGCCGCAGGGCCGATGGAGCGACGGTTCGCCCGTCACCACGGCGGATTTCCTCTTTGCTTACCAGCGAATCCTTTCGCCAAAGCTAGGCGCCGACTACGCGACCATGCTTTACCCGCTGCTCAACGCCGAGGCCTATCATTCCGGCAAGCTCAAAGACTTCACGCAGGTCGGAGTGAAGGCGCTGGATGATCACACGCTGCAAGTGACGCTCACAGGCCCGGCCCCTTACCTGCCGAGCATGCTGAAACACTACTCGTGGTTCCCGGTGCCGAAGCACGTCATCGAAAAGCACGGGAAAATCGATGATCGCGGCAACACACGCTGGACGCGTCCCGGCAACATGGTCTGCAACGGCACCTTCAGGCTGAAAAGCTGGCTCGTGAACCAGAATGTCGAAGTCGAGCGCAATCCACACTACTGGGACGCCGCCAGCGTGAAGCTCAATGGCATTGTGTTTCTCCCGATCGTCAGCGACACCACCGAGGAGCGTGCCTTTCTCGACGGGCAGCTCCACGCCACGCTCACGATGCCGCTGGCGAAGATTCCCGTCTATCGCGAGAAAAAATCTCCCTTCTTCCACTCCGATCCACTGCTCAGCGTCTATTTCTACCGCTGCAATGTCACCCGGAAGCCGTTTGACGATGTGAACGTGCGCCGTGCGCTCGCACTGGCGATCGATCGTGAGTCCATCACGCGAAACATCCTGCGTGCGGGGCAGAAGCCCGCCACAGGTCTCACGCCGCCAGGCACGCTGGCTGACTATCACACGCCGGACGTCATGCGCTTCGATCCCGCGGAGGCGAAACGCCTGCTGGCGGCTGCCGGTTATCCGGATGGGGAAGGCTTTCCGGTGTTCGACATTCTCATCAACACCAGCGAGGCGCACCGCACGCTGGCCGAGGCCGTCCAGGCCATGTGGAAGAAGCATCTGAACATTCCGGTGCGAGTGCTGAACCAGGACTGGGGCGTGAATCTCGACTCCCAGCGCAAGCTGGACTACGATGTCTGCCGCGCCGCGTGGGTGGGCGACTATCTCGACCCCTCCACCTTCCTGGCCATGTGGCAGACGGGTGACGGCAATAACAACACCGGCTGGAGCAGCCCGCGCTATGACCAACTCATCAGCCAGAGCTTCCGCGAAGGCGATGCGGCGAAGCGCCTGCAGATTCTCAAGGAGGCCGAAACCCTCATGCTCAACGAGGCTCCGGTGCTGCCCGTGTATTGGTACACGCATTCCTATCTCATGCGGCCGGAGGTCAAAGGCCTGCTGCCCTCGCTGCTGGAGCATCGCTGCTACAAGGCGGTGGAATTGAAGCCCTGAGGATTCTATTGCGAACGGAGCACCGCGTTGATGGCCTCCACCTGATCCTGCAGATCCCGCGTCGGGCTGTATTTCTTTTCGTTATTGCGGTGTTTCCGGATGGTTTTCCGCATGTCCTCCAGCGAGCGATCCACCTTGTCGTTGGTCAGTTGGTGCCGGATCATGCGGATGTGGGCGAGCACATTGTTCTGCACCGGTTCGAGCTGGATGGAGGTGAACTTCACCCGCACCACCTCGACCATGATCTTCAGCTCATGGCGCAACACGGTGTTTTCGAGCTTGTTGGCGGCGTCCAGTCGTCGCTTGTGCGGGAATTCCGCCCCGCCATTGGCGAGGGCCTCGGCGTTGGCCGCGTAGGCGTGAGCCTGGGCGAGGCGCTTGTGCCCGATCGGGTCCGCTCGTTGAGCCGGCAAACTGCCAGCGCACAGCATCTGGACGAAGAATACGCAGCATAGAGGGCGGTTCATGGCTGCATCTACGTGCCGGCCGCCCGCGCCTGTCAAAGACTGTGCGTTGTCATGAACGACGGCACGAAAAAGGCGCGGGAACCTTTTCCCGCGCCTCGCATCAGTCCTTCCATGTCGGGCCTGTCATCCGGCCTTGCTCCAGAGAGTTGTCAGAGTGCCTTTGAAGATGATTCTCACAGCCAGCGAACGGGTCAGCTCGCGGAAATGGGGGGACACCTCGCGTTCCACCGTCTCCCAGCCGCTGATCGCGTCGCCGTTGAAGAGGCCCTGGACACGCAAGCCCTCCTCGTGACTGCAAACGAATGCCTGGCCGCCGGTCTTTTCGATGGTCCAGCCGGGAGCGAGCTGCCATGTCACCACATGCTCCTGGGCGTCGCCCACGTTGTCGCAGATCTCCACCTGGCCCTGCGCCGCGCACACGGCCCGCTGGACCGGTCCGCCTTCGTGGGCGAGTCGCATCACGCAAATGTCATCGCTGATTTCCACCGCCGGGCGGTCGTGATGATCGGCCCACAGAAACGCGCCCATGCGTCGCGGTGTGGTGCGGCCACACAGCGGAACGGGTCCGTTATGCGCCTCCCACGAGGCCAGTTGTGCGCGCAAAGCGGGATCGCTGTAGTAGGCGCCGGTGCCGGGATCGACGACGAGGGCATGTTGCTCGAACCACAGCGAGACATGCAGCGCGTCGAGGTGGCCATGTGCCGCCATGGCGCCAAATCCCAGCGGAGACGCGTCTGCCCGCACCGTCCAGCGGGCGTCACGCCACACCGCCTGGCCGCTTTCGACATACCTGTGCCACGTGCTGCGTGCCGTTGCCTTCAGTCCTGCGGGCGGCGCTCCCATCCAGAAGCGCAGGCTCGCTCCCTCGGGCTTGTTCAGCAGCCAGCCGCGAAATTCCCCCACAGCCCGGCATCGTTTCAGCGCCAGCGGCAGTACCTGCGCATCGTCCGAATCGCCGTAGTCCCATGGCTCCGAAGTCTCGGCGACATCGATGAAAAATTGCGCCGCTTTCCTCATTCTGTCGGGCACCTCGCCTCCCAAGCCGCCGACGGCCGCCGCTGCATGCCAGCCCATCTCCCATGCGAAGAGATGATAATGCAGCGCCTGCTCCTGGTTGCCGCCATCCGTGGCGAACTGCCGCAAAAAATCGCGTTCGAGCAGCTCCCGCACGTGCATCACGGAACTCGTCATGCGTGCGAGCGCCGGCCAGCGCGTGATCGCCATCACCAACGCGGCCAGTTCTCCAATCAGGTGATTGTTCGCTGACGATCCGAACGATCTCCGCCGCCAGATCCACCAGGCATGCACAGGAACGATCCGCGCGGTCAGTTCATCCTGGCGGCGGGCCAGTTCCGGGTCGTTGCAGCCGCGCACCAGCGCGTCGAACCAGCAGAAGTTCATCAACCGCAGCGCGGCTTCGAGCGGGCTGGTCCAGTTGATGCCGTGTCCGGGCCGGTTGCGGTCACACCAGTCCTCCAGCCACAGCTGCGCCACGCGGATGGCATGCACGTCGCCATTCAACGCGCTGTGCATGGCCATGCGCGTCATTTCCGACCAGCGGTTGATCTCCCAGATGGCGCGTGCGTCAGCGCCATGCTCCAGATGACGATGATCGAGCTTCCGCGCCGGAACTTCGGGGTCAATCACCACTCCAAGCGTCGCATCACGATGCCAGCACGGCGGTGCGCCGACCTCGATGCTGCGCCAGCCGAACAGCTCCCATTCACCACGGACCAGCCGTTCCGCATCCGCCGCCAGTTGTTTGCGCAGCTCCTGCGGGACGCGTTCACGCCAGGGCAGCTTTGGGAAATCGGTGAAAGTGCCGTCCCAGGGGCTTCGCGAGAGCTTTTTCAGCTTCGCCGGCTCGGCAGCACGTCCCCAGCGCTCGATCACACGGCGGCCGATCTCGCCGACGCTCATGGCGCGCAATCGCTGCGCATACCACGAAGCCTTCTGGCCCAGTTTCATCACAGTGAGATGCTTCGTGCCTCGCGGATGGAATCCAGAGCCGCAAACGTCAGCCGCATGCTCTGGCGCGACTGCTCGTAGGGGAGAGGATGCTCAGCGCCCGCCTTCAAATAAGCCAGCCACGCGGCCATTTCCTCCGCATGACCTTTGGAGCTGAATTTCATCACCGACTTCTTCCGTTTCTGGAAGATGGAGAGCGTCATGAAGTTCTCGCATTCAACGACAAGGCCGTTTGCGAACACTCGGAACGACTCTTTCGCAAACGCGGAATCGCCCTCCGCTGAGTAGATCAATTGTGCGGACGATCCATCCGCGAATTCGAGCTGCGCCGTCACCGAATCAGGCACCTTCGGCCGGCCGATGGTCTGCGCCGTCACCTGAACCGGCCTGCCGAGCACGTGGCAGGCGAAATCGAAGAAGTGGCAGGCCTCGCCCAGCACACGTCCGCCGCTCTCGGCGACGTTCGCATACCAGTGATCCGGTGCCAGCACACCGGCGTTCACGTGGAAGGCCAGTGTCTTCGGTCCGGAAACCGATTTCAGCACTTCCATCATCGCAGCCGTGGCCGGGGCAAAGCGCCGGTTGAATCCCACCATCACGCTGCCGCTCGTTTTCGTCATCGCCTCGTCGATCTCCGCCAGTTCCTCACGCGTGAGGCACAGTGGTTTCTCCACGAACACCTGTTTCCCGCTTTGCAGCGCCAGCAGCACCTGGGCCGCATGCAGATGATGGCGCGTGCTGATCGAAACCGCTCCGCCCGAAGCTCCCAGCACCTTCGCAGCGTCGGTCCCAGCGTCGGCAAAGCTAAACTTCTCCTTCACATGCCGTGCGGAGAGGCCGGTGGCGTTCACGATGGTTCCGAAGGCGATTTTCCCCTTCAAATGCGGCAGCAGCATCGTCCGCGCGAAGTTCCCGGCACCGATCACATCGAGGCTGGTGCATGGCATGCGCGACAGCGTTTTGGAGTGCTCCAGCCCTCTGGAGCTTCCCGCAGGCTGCGAGACGTCCGAAAGCGCCGGAGGGCCGGCGCACTCCAGGACGCTGCGGCGAGCCGCCAAATCATACTGGACCACGATACCCACTTCACTTTCAAGTGAGTCGTACACGGCGGTGACTTCGTCAAAACGCACCCGCCTCGTGGTCACCGGCTTCAGATCAAGCTGCCCCGTGCGCATGAGTTCCAGGCACGCTTCGAAGTTCCGGTTCTCCGTCCAGCGCACATGACCGATGGGGTAATCCTGCCCGCCCCACTCATACTGCGGATCGTAGCGGCCGGGGCCGTAGCTGCGCGAGTAGCGCACCTGGATGTCTTTCATGTAGGCCGTCTTCCACGACAGTTCGGCGTCGTAGATGCCCACGATCACCATCACGCCGCGATCACGCAGACAGTCGATGGCCGAATCTGCCGCCTCACGACCTTTGCCGCCGACACAAAGCAACACCGCGTCCACGCCGTGGCCGCCGGTCCAGTCACGCACCTCGTCTTCGAGCTTTGATTGCCCCGGGTTCACCACGCGTTCAGCCCCCATCTGCCTGGAAACGTCCAATCGGGACGCGACGAAGTCGGCGGCCATCACGCGTGCGCCAGAGGCCTTGAGAAGGCTCGTTGCCAGCAGGCCCACGAGCCCCTGGCCCATCACCAGCACACGTTCACCGAGGCGCGCACCGCTTTGGCGCACAGCCTCCATCGAAATCGAGGCCAGCGTCGTGTAAGCCGCCTGCCAGTCCTCCACTCCTTCGGGAATTGGAGCCGCAAGCAAGTCTGGCACCGCGATCATCTCCGCATGATGTGCACACTCGGCCCCGCCGCAGGCGACACGATCTCCCACGCGGAAACGCGTGTTCAGTTCATCCACCGCCGCCACCACACCCGCCGCCGAGTAACCCAACGGGGTGGGCGATTCGAGACGGTTTCGCACCTTCTCCATCGCAGCCTTCCAGCCCAGTGTCTTCGCTGTATCGAGCACCTTCTTCACCTGATCCGGGCGCGCTTTCGCCTTTTGCAGCAGCGACATCCGCGCCTGCTCCACCTTCATCCGCTCCGTCCCTGGCGAAATCACTGAACACGTCGTCCGCACCAGGATTCCGCCTGGAGGTGGCACGGGAGCAGGCACGTCCTGAAGTTCAAGCCGTCCGTCCTGGTATTGGGCGAGTTGTCGCATGAGTTTCAAAATGATGGTTTCAGAAAGCTCACCAGCCACTTGTGCTTCCCGGCGCTGGTCTTCTCCACTTCACCCACTTCACGCAGCGTGAGAATAAAATCATCTCCCAGCTTGGCCAGCAAACCGGCACGCATGAGTTCCTGGCGGGAGTTTTGCCATCGAGGACCGGCTTGAAAGCGGCATTCGACCTCACCTTCGCGTTCTTGGACGAACTGTACCGCCAAAAGCCCCTCGAAGAGATCATCGTGCATGTTGATGGCCGTGAGAGAGATGCGGCGGCCGGTGGCGCTGATGAGGAACTCGTAATCACGACCCACGACCTCTGAAACCACGGCATTCGTCATTCCGCATTCGTCATTCGTCATTTTTGCCAGATCTCCGGTGCGATACCGGATCAGCGGCATGACGTGATTGTGAAACGAGGTGCCGATGATCTCGCGATTGCCATCGGCATCTGGTTCTCCGAACTCGACGAAGCCATAGGTGGGCCAGAAGTGCAGTTGATTCGAGCTGCGACTCTGTGCGGCGAGCACGACACGCTCGCTGTGGCCATACCAATGAAACACGCGGGTGTGGAAGAACTGCTCCAGGAAGTGCTGGGACTCCGCCGTGAGCTTTTCCGAACCGCAGAGCATGGAAGTGATCGGGAAATCGAGCTTCGTGCCGGTCTGCTCCATTGCACGCGCAAGCATGAGCGCCGCGCTGGGGTAGGCATGGAGATGTTGCGGCCGAAAACGATTCAGCGCGGCCACATACTCCGGCAGTCGTTCCGGTGTGAGGTGATACGAGGACAGGATGAGCCAGTTCCGTGTGGCGTCGTAGTAACTGATGCGGCCGGCCGCGCGGCTGGAGGTGACGCCGCCGCGGATCACGGCCACGCGATCACCGGGCTGGTAGCCACGTCGTGACCACTGCGCCTCCAGATAGGCCTGCTCCTTTGGACGGCTCACGCCTTTGTGCAGATAAAAGCCAACCGGCACACCGCTCGAACCGCCCGTGGTGATGTAAAGCCGATGCCTCGCATCAAACTCGGGATTCACCATCTGCTCACGATGCTGCAGCAGGTCCTGCTTGGTGAGCAGCGGATAATCTGCCAGTTGCTCCAGGCACTCAAAGCTGGCGGGATCCAGGCCGCGTTCAGCAAAACGCTCCGCGTAAAACGGTGCTTTTGCCGCTGCGAGGAGCGATTCACGCAGCGCATGGATCTGGTAACGACGGATTCTGTCCTCATCCCACGCTTCCACCGCCTGGGCTTCCTGACGGAACCGCTCATAGGCCCTGCCATGCCGCAGTGTGGCCGGAATGGTCCGGTAAACTCGTCCCACGACCGATTTGACCGGTTGCGGCGCTGCCTCGTAGAGTTTCAGCAGCGGATAAAGGGTGTCTTCGAGAGACATGGCGTTCGCGACGCAGGTCGCGAGAGTTCCTGGCAATGCCGCACTGGGCGGATCATCGGGCCACTCGGCGGCGGCGCAGCATCACCACAAAGCCCCAGCATGCGATCAACAGCGCACCACCGGGCTCCGGCACCGGAGCGAAGGAGAAGATGATGAGCGAGTCCTGATAGTTGTTCGAGTCGGCCTCGGGGAAAAGCGTGTTGGCGATGAGGTAGCCGTGCTGCGCCGTGTAACTGTCAAAGAAGGCGGCACTGCGGCCTTCCACGTCAGCGAGGATGTCCTGGAAGATGCCGGAGCGGGCCACGCCTGCGGGGGACAGATCGGCCAGATAGTAGTCCACGAAGTCACTCATGTCGGTGAAGTCCTCCTTCACTGCCTTGCCGTAGGTCTCGGCGAGGAAGTTCTGCACGGCGAACAGAGGATTGTAGAAAGCGTCATGGTTGCCGTAATTCGAGGCATCGCTGTCCTGCTCGGCGAAGCGCCCGGAGGCACCTGCCAGCGTGTCCCAGGGGAGGTAGGTGTCGAGCACATACTGCATGACGGCCACCTGTCTCGGAATGGCCGTGGTGTAGTAGCCGGCATTGAGGGTGTAAAAGTCCAGGCGCTCCTGGTTCTGCTGGTCCCACCCTTCGAGCACGGAAATGGCATCCACCGAGATCGTCTGGGCCGGCAGCACATTGCCGGGTGTGACTGGCTCGATGCAGAGCCACCAGTAGTTCTGACCACCGATCTCATAAACGCCTGCCGATCCATTGTCATCCACGCCAGTGATGGAAAGCGGATCGGCCCAGACCGGGGATGCCAGGGCTGCGGCTGAGATGATGGCAAGGACCCAACGCGAGTTCATAAGAGTTGAGTACGCTAAGGGGAAGTTCAGGACAGCGCGAGCACTAATTTATGGAAATTATAAACCAGTGCTGAGCCATCAATGCCCTCCGTTCGCCGTCAGCGCCTGCCGGGGCTGCTCCGTTCCCAAAATTCTCAACGCTGCCATGGCCGCGCCGAAGCCGTTGTCGATGTTTACCACGGTCAGGCCGCTGGCACAGGAGTTCAGCATGCCCAAAAGCGCCGCGATGCCGTGCAGGTTGGCTCCGTAGCCGACGCTGGTCGGCACGGCGATCACCGGGGCTGCCACCAAACCGCCGACCACGCTGGGCAGGGCCCCTTCCATGCCTGCGACGACGATCACCACGCTCGCCGCCCGCAGTTCATCAATGCGGGCAAGAACGCGGTGCAATCCAGCCACGCCGACGTCGTTGATGCGGTTCACGCGGGCTCCGGCGAATTCCAAGGTCTGCGCCGCCTCCTCCGCGACCGGCAGATCGGACGTTCCGGCACTGACGACGGTCACCGGTGCCGCCTGAAACGAGCGATCCATCTGCCCGATCCGATACAGCCGTGAAACGCCGTCGTAGCTGCCTGTCGGAAAGCGCTGCAACAGCAGCGATGCCATTTCGATGCTCACCCGCGTCGCGAGCGCGCAACCGTGTGCACCGACCAGCAAGGTGAGCGCATCGGTGGTCTGCGTGAGCGTCTTGCCCTCCGCAAACACCGTCTCGGGAAAGCCCTGGCGGATGGCGCGGTGCGTGTCCGCCAGCACCTGACCTGCCTCCACGAACGGCAACGTGCGCAGACGTTCCAACGCCTGCTCGGCGGGAAGCTGTCCGGCGCTGACCTGGGCGAGGAGTTCGCGAAGCTTCGATTCGTTCATGCGGCGCGGGCTTTGAGCACTTCGTTCATGCTGCCGGAGCGGAATCCGGCGAGATCGAGCGTGATGTAGGTGTATCCCACGGCCCGCAAGGCTGCCGTGATCTCGTTTCGTTGCTGCAAGGCCTGCACCAGGTCGGCTTCGGGCACCTCCAGCCTGGCGACATCGCCATGATGCCGGACGCGCAGCTCACGGAAGCCCAGATCAAACAGC
Organism: Prosthecobacter sp.; assembly: GCF_014879935.1. Classification (GTDB taxonomy): domain Bacteria; phylum Verrucomicrobiota; class Verrucomicrobiia; order Verrucomicrobiales; family Verrucomicrobiaceae; genus Prosthecobacter. Next base: position 161,367 of record NZ_JACSRD010000123.1, on the reverse strand, counting down.
GCGGCCTCCGCACGCTCGATCTGCGACAGCAGTTTCGGCGTCACGCTCGTGCCATACGGCACGCGGGAGGCGAGACAGGCGGCAGCGGGTTTGTCCCAGTTCGGTAAACCGACTGCTTTCGCCGCCTCACGCACATCCTTCTTGCTGAAACCGAGATCATGCAGCGGGCTGAGGATCTTCAGCTCACGCGCCGCCGCCCGGCCCGGACGGACATCGAGCGTGTCCTCGGCGTTCATGCCATCCAGCACATGCATGATGCCGTTTTGCTCCGCAAACTGCCGCAGAGCGCGATAGACGTGGTCCTTGCAGAAGTAACAGCGGTTGGGCGCGTTCGCCTGATACTGCGGATCGTTCGTTTCCTTCGTTGGCAGCAGTTCCAGTCGCGCGCCGAGCTGTTTGGCGAGCGAAACAGCCTCGTCCTTCTCGCTTTGCGGCAAACTGGGCGAAACAGCTAGCAGGGCGACGACATGGTCCGCTCCGAGCGCATCCACGGCGGCCTTTAAAACCAGCGTGCTGTCCACGCCGCCGGAATAGGCGACCGCGACGCGACCGAGCGGCTGCAAATGGGCGATAAGCTTCGAAATCATGAATGCGGCACCAAATCCTTCTGCAATCGCGGCGCAAGGCTGCGGATCAGTGAAAGGAGCATCTTCACCGTTTCCTCGTCATCACGACGACGTTCACCGCTCTGCTGCAGCGTGAGATTGTCCGTCACGCGTGCCATCACCGAGGGATAAGCCCAGCGATGGTTCACATTCCGCAGGACGCTGTCACGGAAACTGATGAGCTGACGTTCCAGGTTGCTCGGCGTGCTGACATCCGCGCCGACGAACCAGTAAACGTAGTGCGCCCGCAACGGCAGCTTGGAGCCGTCGGACAGCAGCACCTCGCGTCCGATGGCGAGGTCACGCACACGCAAAACCTCGCCGGAGAGCAGTTTCACCTCATGCACCCGCGAATCGGTGATCGTCCAGCCCTGGCCGTCGAGACAGACTTCGGGGCGATGGATGCTGCGGCTGTCATTGCCGGCAATGACGAGTGATGCATGCGCCAGATCGCGGTTTTCGAGCGCACGACCGGGCGTGCGATACTCCCGCTTCACGATGATCGTGTCGGCTGGCAGCAGCGCGCGCTCCTTCTCACTGGGCGGTTCGGATTCACCCACGAAACTGCCCGCCACCATCGGCAGGTCCGCCACGATGCCGATGTCGTCGCCACCCCTTGGCTGGGGTGAGAACTGGCAGAGCAGCATGGTCATGCCGCAGAGTGCGAAGAGAATGACGGCACGCAAAATCATGTCACCGAGGAGACCACCTGACGTGAAACCACCCGTCCACGGCGGGAACCTGGCCCGCCACAGAGCTGGTTCAGAACCCATGAGGCGCCCTGGAGCAGCAGCAAGGCCACGAGAAAGACCAGGATGCCCGTCAGTTCATGGAAGGCGGAAACCTCTTTCTGCGCATCGCCGATGGCCCAGTCCTGGCCGAAAATCATCGCCGCGAAGATCAGAACGAGAATGCGTGTCATGTTGGCGAGGATGGCGATGGGCAGGATCGTGCTGAATAACGCCAGCCTGCGTCCAAGCGACCGCTGGCGAAAATAACTGAACAAGGCGCCCACCACGAGCAGCGCAAACAGCGAGCGCATGCCGGAGCATGGCGCGGCGATGCCCACGCTGAACAAATCCCCCGCTTTCCGCCCGAGTTCGAGGTTCGGCATGGATTGCAACGCCGTACCGGACACCAGCGACTCGACGCCGAGGGTGTTCAGCACGAATCCGCTCGTCTTGACCATCATCAGGCGCATCTGGTAGCCGATGCTTTCCTCCAGAAACGGCAGCGGCCACATGAAGCCGAGCATCAGCCACGCAAACAGCATCACCCGGCTGCGCAGCCAGCCCTGCAGCCACAGCGATCCGCCTGCCAGCAGCAGCATGACGGTCGCGTAACCGCAGTAGAAGTTGTTCGCGCGGAAGCCGGCGAAGTAGAGGAGCAAGGCGAGCACGACGAGGGCAAAACCCCCGCGATTGGACGTCTCCGGCAGCCGGCTGACCTCCTGTCTGCGCCTCCACACGAGCCAGCCGACAATGAACGGCATCAGCGCACCATGCTGCCACGTGGGATCCTTCCACCGCATCAGCAATTCGGCCAGCAGCGTGCGCCGGAAGTGACCGTAGCCCGCCGCATAGGGCTGCACGGCCATCAGAAGCACGATCGCAGCCGCCGCCAGCCCCACGACGATGGCGCTGCGGATGTGCGAGGATGTCTTCTGTGGCGAACTCATGCGGCTTTGGTCTTCAGGCCTTCGCGGATGATCTGCAGCGTCCACAGCCCCAGACGGGCGGGAAAGATCAGGCTGGCACCCAACCGGCCACGATAGAGGACATCGAGGTGCCATTGCGTCGGCAGCCGGTATTTCGACCTCTTCGCGATGAAGCAGTCGTGAATGCGCCGCCCCAGGCTCTTGTCTCCGTGCCAGAAGGTCTGCGCGACGGTGAGGTAGGGCTCGAATCCGGGCAGTTCGATGCGGCTGAGCGAGTCGATGCGCACTTTGAAGCCGTGTTGATGTGCCGCATGCGTGTAGGAGCTGTCACCCGCGTAGTGCGGCCAGCGCTGGTCATCGGGAAAGCCGATTGTCTCCACCAGCTTGCGCGAAAAGGCGACCTGATAACCCGCGAGCACGTCCGCCACGTCAAACTCCGCTCCAGTGATGGGCGCACGGCCTCGCTTCAACGAATGACAGACGTGAACCTCGCCATCGACGATCGGTGTGGAGGCCAGTACCAGATCCGGCTGTTCGCGCACGATGCGGTCGATGCGACGCAGCGAGGTCTCATCGGGATGCGTGTCGTCATTGAGCCAGATGAAGACTTCAGCGCCCGCTTTGGCCGCATGCTGCATGCCCAGGCGCATGCCGCCGGTCCAGTAAAGGTCACCTGTCCCGCGGACCACGTCCACGTGCGGATGCGCCTGCCGCACAGCATCGGCCGTGCCATCGGTGGAGGCGTCATCGATCACCACGACACGCCATCCAGGCTGATCGCGGGTCCATTGCAGAAGGTCGAGACAGCGCAGCGTGAGGGCTTTGCGGTTGAAGACCGGTATCAAGACGCAAGTCATCGCAGGCTCAGTAGGGCGCGGGCAAGCTGGTCGGCCACAGCGGCGTGCGTGTAGCGTTCATGCAGACGCGTGGCAGACGCGTTCCGCTTGGTCTGGTAAAAGGCGGAATCAGCGACCAGCCGCTCCAGAAGAGCGCGAAGCCGCACGATGTCACCGGGCGGGAAAAGCAGATCTTCATCCGCCAGCACTTCAGGGATGGCACCGGAGGTGCTGCCGATGGCGAGAGCCCCGCAGGCCTGAGCCTCGATCAAAATGTGGCCGAACTGCTCCTCCCAGACATGCGGCCCTGTGCGCACCGGGTGGCTGCCGAGCACCAGCACATCCAGGCACTGGAGAAAGGTCCGCACCTCGCCATGTGGCACCGGCGGCAGCAAATGCAGCCATGGACGCGATCGCGCTGCGTCACAGATCCTGGCCGTCAGCGGCCCCTGTCCCATGAGCGACACGCAGACAGCCTGATTCATCGTGGACGCGGAGCGCTGCAAGTCATCAGCGGCCGCGATGAGATCCAGCAGACCTTTTTCATGAACAAGCCGGCCGGCGAAACCGATGATGAACGCCCGCGGAGGCAGCTTCAGGGATTCCCGCTGCCGTTCACGCGCGGCAGGCGTGAGAGGATGAAAAGCCTGCGTGTCCACGCCGAGCTGCGGGCAGACCATGACGTGTTCGTCTGGTGTGCCGTGGTCCTTGACCAGGTTGGCGGCGGCTTGATTGCCACACACCCAGAAATCGGTCCATCGAGCGGTCAGATCGTAAACGAGATCAAGAATGACGCCCTTCAGTCCGGGGCGGCGGATGTTCTCCCAGGTGAACTCGCCATAACGGCTCACTCGACCGCCCATGCGGCAGGCGAACAGCGTCTGCCATTTGACCAGGGACCACGGTTCGTTTTCCACGAGCACGTAGTCCCACGGCTGGCTCCAGATGACACCGCACAGACCCTTCAAGAAAGCCGCGGTGGTGAACGGCTTCACACCGAGGGCGGGCAGCTCGACATAGCGCCACGTCAGGGAGGAATCGTCCTGAGGCGGCACGATGGAGCCATAAACCGGCCCCAGATCCTGCGGCCGCACGGTGGCACAGGTCAGCGTGAAATGGCGTGCGAGCTCAGTGACCTTCTTCGCATGCTCGGGCACGGCATACGTGTGGCAGATCAGAAGCAGGGAGGGCTTCATCAAGTCGGATACTGCTTGCTGAGACGCTCCTTGTCACGCCAGTTGCGTGACCGGCCAAACAAGTTCTCCTTGATCCAGATCTTCAGTTTGATCACCTGGCGGACTGGCCACGATTCGCCATCACCATAACGCATGTCCTCGTTGTTGTTGATGCTGTGACGGTACTTGGTCAGATAAGGTTCCCGCGCATGCAGGATGCGGACCCTGGCGCCTGCATACCAAAGCGCATAGGCACGGAGGTTGTACTCCGAGCCAAACACATACTGGCGGACGTCAGACTCATAGAGCGCGATCCGCAAGGCACCCTGGTCCACATACACCGAGCGCGGTCCATGCGCCTTCTTGTAGGCGGCTTCCTCCGAGTCATTGATCTGAAGCCAGCGCGTAAGCAGCGCCTCAACAGCAGGACATCTGCGATAGGCCAGAACACCGCCGTTGGGTTCGCTGAAAATGGGCGGAACCTCGGGGGCAGGCATGGCGTAGCGAACGGTGTCGCGGCAGTAGGCGAACTCAAATTTGCCCAGAATGTCGAACACATCATCCACACGTCCCAGCAGCTCGGTATCAGAGTCCAGGTAAAGCGTCCGGGGGAAGGGGGACATCTGCATGCCGATGATCTTGTCCCTGAAAGTGCGGCGGATGTCAGGATGAACCGAGCATGAGCCAAAATGAGCGTGCAGCTCGTCGCCACGGGTGGCGAGATCCTCCGCGGAGGTCACGAGGTGAACCGGGATTTCCGCATGCACCCGCCGCAGGCTGCCGCAGGAGTGGATTGCCTCGGCCAGATGACGCTGACCGTAAGCGACATAAAGCACGCCGTGTTCAGTGGGTGTGTTCATTCTGTTTCCGGTGGAACGACACGGGCAGGATTGCCCACGGCGACATGGTGTGCCGGCACGTCGTGAGTGACGACCGCCCCCGCGCCGATGACGGCATGGTCCCCGATGGTGACGCCTTTGAGAATGATGGCCCGGGCGCCGATGAAGACTTCACGTCCGATGTGGACTGGTTTGACCGCCACTGAACCGTGCGTGCCCGGCAGCGGCAGCGCATGCGCGTCGTGATCCATGATCAGCACACCACTGCCGATCATGGTGCCCTGGCCGACCCGGATCTCACGACGGGCACTGAGCGTGCAGCCTGAAAGCCCGGCATCATCGTCGATGTGGATGACCGCCTCAGGTGTCAGCAGGGAGAAGACGACCGGCTGAATGAGCCCGATCTCGTTCAGTCGAGGTTTGCTCAGTGCCACGACGCGACGGCCGATCTCCAGCCTGGCTCCCGGCTGCCGGATGAGGATCGGCAGGCCGTAGAAACGCTGACAGCGATGCCAGACGCCGCCGCTGCGCAACGCCACGATGAGGCTGTTCAGTGCGGCCAGAAAAGTGGAGATCATGCCTTTGAAGAGGCCCGGATGAGCACATCGCCCAGTCGTGCCGCGTAGGTGGTGGCGTCCATGGCGTGCCTCAGGGGAATCTGCCGCGGCTTCCAGCGTCCCTCGATGAATTCAGCCAGCACACGGGCAATCTGCGGCGGATGAAAATCGATGAGCCGGCCATTCACGCCGTCTTCCAGGATCATTTCCGAGCCGTGATGAGGTGTGAGGAACAGCGGAAGGCCGCAGGCCGCCGCTTCGACTTCAACCAAGGCGAATGCTTCCGAGTACGATGGAAAGAGCAGCGCATCGGCCGCGGCGAAATACTTCTCCACGTCTGGCACCATGCCGGTGAAGGTGATCCAGTCGTTGTCAGGTCCGATCTGGTTGCGCAAGCCGGCCAGACGTTCTTCACGGCCGCCGACGACGAGAAACCGGACCTCGGGATGAGTTTGACGAAGGCAACGCAAGGCTTCAACAGCGAGGAGGAAGCCTTTGCGTCGGTAATGACCGGTGCTGACAAAGATGAAGACCTTGTGAGAGGGGTCGAAGTGGAGTTTCTCCCGTGTGGATTCACGCCATTGATCGCGGACACCCGCATGAAAGCGCTCCGGGTCGTAGCTGTTCGGCAGGACTTCGATCGGGAGACGCGGGTTCTCCGCCCGCATGTCATTCGCGACCGCCTCTGACACGCAAAGGACCGCCTTGGCGGTGGTTTCACGCAACGAACGACGGGCGCGCCGCAGGTGGATGCCGTTCGCAAGACGCTCGATGAAGTCACGCAGCGAGTGCGTGCCGAGCGTGCGCTGGCGGTTCTCCCAGTCGAACGGAGAAAAATGCACGTGGGCGACATCGCAGGCCTGGTGATACCAGCCGATGGCATAGATGATATCCGGCCGCGGCTTTTTGAGCACGCTGAACTGCCACCACGCACGCCAGAACACCTGCCATGCGAAGAAAAGACCACCCAGGAGCGGCACCGCGATGCGCGGCAGCTTCAAGACGCGGTCCAGCGGCAAATCCTCATCACAATACCAGCACCAGGCCTCGGCTTTGATTCCGCGTTCCTGCCAGGCTCCGAGTGAACGCACGACGCCCTTCATCGACGGGCTGGAGAGGCTCAGGTTCGGATCAATGATGAGAACCCTCATCGCAGCGCTTTCTGGAAGAGCATGAGCAGGCCGTACGGCGTGCCCGCACGACGCTGCTCGCTCGTGAGGCCGGATTCGGCATCCACCCACGACACGGGCAGGAAGACGCCATGCGCCGGCAGCTTCCAGACCAGGCCCATGCGGTCCGTCGTTGCGCGGGTGAGGAAGTAGTCGGTGTGCAGCGGCGTCATGCCATGCGGCGCGAACAGGGCCGTGAGGTCCGCGGCGGTGTAGCCTTCGCGGAAATGACCGTCGTTGGGAAACGGCTCCGGCGGATGCGGCACGGTGATGAGCGCATGTCCGCCCGGCTTGAGGACACGGCAGAGTTCCGCGGCGGCTTTTTCGTGATCTTCGATGTGTTCGATGACCTGGGTGCTCATCACCATGTCCGCGGACTCGTTTTCGAGCGGGATTTCCAGCAGCGAGCCTTGGATCAGGGTGGCACGGGGGTCGGAGCCGAGGTTTTCCTGCAGCCGGGTGAAGTTGCTGGCGTCGAACTCAAGCGCGATGACGCGTTTGGCGAAGCCTCCGGCCAAAGTGCGGCACACAAACTCACCTGAGCCTGCACCGCCATCAAACAACAACTGCGCAGGCGGCATTTTGGCGAAAGCCTCTCGCAGACGCGGCCATTCCACCCGGTAGCGGATGGTGTTGGCCGTGTAGCAGAAGCGGCGGAGGAGAGGACGCAGCATGTCAGCGCTGAGGTTTGCGAACGATGGCGAACAGACGTGCCGACCACAGGCCCGGGAAGCGGGTGCCGAGCCAGGCGAAGGGCTTCGAAAGCAAGGTCAGGAACGGCAGCAGTTTCTTCTGTTTGTAGAACCACGGCAGCGCCTGGAAGGTGAACGGCTCGCCGATGATGCGTTCGACCTCGAAGCCACTGGCTTCGAGCATGCGTCGCAGCATGGATGGATTGAAGAAGCGGATGTGAGGATCACGCCAGGGCGACTTGCGAGCGGTGTGCGGGCTGCCGCCCGGATTCCAGAAGCCGGTGAGGAGGAATTCGATGCGCTGCACGTAATGGGCGGCATTCGGCACGCTGAAGACGGCGTGTGAGCCGGGTTTGAGCGCGTAGCGGATGGCAGCCAGAGCCTGATCCGGCTCATTCAGATGCTCCAGCACCTCAAAACACATCGCACAGTCTGCGCTGGCCTCGTCCAGTGGCAGGCTGCCATCCTCACGAATACGGGCCACATTCAGGCCGAGAACAGCGGCGTTGGCGAGCGCTGTCTCTGAAATGTCGAAGCCCCGGTAGTCGATCTGCCGATTGAGCATGTCACGACCGTAGCGTTCGCCATTGCCGCATCCATAGTCGATGAGCCGCATGCCTGGCTTGAGCAGTTGGGAGAAGATTTTCCTTTCGATGGGGTGATTGACACCTTCGTCGGGATTCCAACCGTCTGATCTCTGCCAGTAAGTCTCGTAGTAGCTGGTGCTCATGGCGTGGTATGACGTTGGAAGGCAAAGGATGCGTGCGGATGTGCCGGGGCCTGCCGGTTCACCGGCTCGGGCTTGCGGGAGAGGCCCAGCACCGCGGCACAGGAGAGCCAGAAGAAGATGTTCACCGGGAAGACGGCCATCACTGAACCACTGACAGCCGAGATCAAGAGGATGGAGAAGGACAGCGCGATCATGGCGGAGGCAAACTTGCGGTCGGGTGCCGATTCGATCTGCCAGGCTTTCTTGTGAAACCAGCGCAGCATCACTGTGACAGCAGCGATCACGGCAAACAGGGCGACCGCTCCATAGCGCATGAGAATTTCGGAGATCGGGTCGTGGTAGTGATACAAGCCCTCGCTGTCACCGGCTTCTCCGAACCCGAAGAGCGACCAGGCGGCAGGATTCATCAGCACGTTGGAGAACCCGGAGAGGCGGTCCCAGTAGGTCCCGACCATGACCATGCGTGAAATGAAGCCGCCCGGAGCTCCCAGGGCCATGGCGCGTTCATTGAGCTCCTCCAGGTGATTGATCAGCCAGCCAGAGGACGCCACCAGGATCAGAAAGGCGGACACCACGCTGATGTAAAACGCCTTGGTGCGCCGATGGGAGACAAAGCACCACGTGGCGACGAGGGCGGCGGGCAGGATGAGCAGGGACGTGCGGCCCGTGGAGGCAATCAAGCCTGCGGTGTGGGCGACGAAGCAGAACAGCGCGACCGGACGCGAAAGGGGTGTCCGGCCGTTTTCACCGCGATACATGAATCCCAGCAGCAGACTGCACACGGCAAGCACGGCGTCGATGACGGAGAGGGCGGTGGGCGAGTTCAACGTCGAGAAAGCACGAACATCGTCGGTGTAGAGCTGCTTGATCTCGATGCTGAGGCCGCTGAGGAGGTACTCGACCTCGAAGTCGGCGAAACCATTGATCTGCTGGATGACGCCGTAGATGGAAACGGGCAGCCAAGTGAGCACGAGGGTCTTCCAAAGGGAAACCAGGCTGCCTTTCTCCCGGAACAACAAGGGAACGACGAACAGCAGAAGCGAGTAGAGGCCGTTGTTGGCGATGCTTTGCAGGACCGTGTTCAACCCGCCGCCACCCTGCTTGGCCGCCAGTCCGCCTGCCAGCATCATGAGAAAGACGCCCACCAGCAGCAGCGCCCAGTCGCGTCCAGAAACGCGGCGGGAGCCCATGAGCCCGCTGAAGACGAGTGAAACGACGACGCCTGAGAACATCGCCGGAGTGATGCCGAGCACGAATTTCAAATCCTCCTGCGTGACCCGCCCGCCGACGACCAGCAGACGTTTCAGCAGGTCGTTGTAGCCGCAGAAGATGATCCACACGAAGAAGCCCGCGCGCGGAGCCGCCAGCGCAAACACGAAGCCACCGACGAGCAGGTAGAGGCACATCTGGCCGATCGAGTTGCCCTCGGTCAGCACCACCGAAGCGATGGCATACAAGCCGCCGAGCATCAGCATGACAATGAGCGCGGTGGCTCCAGGTTTGCCTTGGTTCATGGTTCGGAAAGAGGTGAGACGGGCCGCCGCAGGCGGCCCAGCGTGTCTTCCAGCAGGCGCGGCAGTCGCAGAATGCCCTGCCACGTCAGTGACGTCAGGCCGCGTGTCGCAGGCATGATCGGGGTGCTGACGACCCAGGCGATGCTGTAGGCGATCAAAGTGGCCCAGGCAGCGCCCAGACCGCCATGCACTGGAATCCAGAGCCAGTTGAGGCCCATATTGATGATCAAGGCGAAGATGACGGCAGGCACGTTCGCCGACAAGCGGCCCTCGATGGTGAGATATTGGGTCCTGGCGATGCCAAGCGCGTAAGGGATCAAGGCCCAGGCATGAACGACCAGCATGGAAGCCGCAGGCCGAAAGCCAGCACCGAACAGCAAGCTGATGATTGGAGCCGAGGCGAGGACCATGAGCCCGGCGATGGGCACCGTGACCGCCAAAGTGACGCCGAAATAGTCCGCGATGCGGTTTGCGTAGTCAGGGCTGCCTTTCTGTTTTCTGTCCATGAGCGGCGGCATCATGAACCCGCACAACAACACGGGCAGAAAGTAGGCCACCTCGGACACACGCACCGCAGCACTGTAAAATCCGGCTTCTGTCTCACCGCGCAGGGCCTGCACCATGACCGCATCCAGACGCAGCAGCATGAGGAGGGTGAGCTGCGTGGCCAGTTCATACCAGGACTCCCGCAGCAACCGGAAAGACACTGTCTTGCTCCACCGCCAGGTCTTCCACGAGCCGCCGAGCTGGTGATAACGAACGAGCAATGCGGTGGCGACGGCGAGGCATTCGATAATGAAGGTCAGCGCAAAGAACCACAGCGGCGCCCGCCACAATACGCCGGCCACGATGGCCGCCACGCTGAGGGCGAAGCCGCCGAACTGGCACCAAGCCGCCTCTGGCATGTGGCGTTCGGCCTCGAACCATGCGATCACGTCAGTAATGGCATGCGTCAGCAATGCGAGGCCGTAGATGAGCAGCAGTGAAGCCTCGGCAGGCTTGAAAACACCGGCATAGATCACCAGGCCGGCAAACAGCACCAGCCCCGCCACCATGCGCGTGTAAAAGCTGGATCCCATCAGAGCGGCCTCGTCCGCTTCAGAGTGGAGCAGTTCACGCACCAGGACGCGATTCATGCCAAGCTCAGCCAGCGTGTAGAGCAGCGACACGAGCGCCAGACTTGCCGCGAGGGCTCCAAAGCCGGCGCTGCCCAGATGGCGTGCCAGCAGGCCGGTGACCACGACATTGAGGCTGAGCCTGAGAACGCGCAGGATGACCGACTGCGAGAAGCCGGAGATCATGCGGTGCAGGCCAGCGCGCGGATGCGGCGCCGACTGGGAAGGATCGTTCATGAAAACCGCCGTCAGGCGGCGGCAGAAGCCTGCTCGACCACATCGCAGAGGAGGTGGCCGATGAGGAGATGGCACTCCTGGACGCGAGCGGTGATGCTCGACGGTGCTTTGAAGGCCAGTTTGGCCTCGGCGGCGCAATCCGCGCCTTTTTCGCCGGTGAAGGCAATGGTGACGCAGCCGAGTTTGTTGGCGGCCTGGAGGCCCAGAAGGACGTTTTTGCTCGTGCCGCTGGTGGAGATGCCGATGACGACATCGCCGGGTTGTGCCAGCGCTTCGATCTGACGCGAGAACAGCGTCTCAAAGCCGAAGTCGTTGCTGTGCGCGGTGATGATGGACGTGTCCGTGGTCAAAGCGATGCCTGCCAGGGCCGGACGATTGATGCGATAGCGCACGACGAGCTCCGCCGCGAGGTGCTGCGCGTCGGCAGCGCTGCCGCCGTTGCCGAAAAAGAGGATCTTTTTGCCGTTCGTCAGCGCTGTGAGCCACGCATCGGCCAGCGGGGCGATTTCATGGCTCATCGCGCCAAGTTTCGCGATGGCGTCCTGATGCTCATCCAGGTGCGTCTTGAAGAGAGAGGAGAAATCGGTGCTCATGTCAGGAAAAGGCGGCGAGGAGTTCGTCGGGTGTCAGCGTGGCGGTGCCGAGCTTGCCCACGACGATGCCGCTGGCGTGGTTGGCGATGTCCGCGGCGTCTTGCAGCTTGAATCCGGCGGCGAGCGCGAGCGTGAGCAGCGCGATGGCCGTGTCGCCCGCACCGGAGACGTCGAAAACTTCGCGCGCGCGTGTCGGGATGTGATGCGGCGCCTTTCCGCGTTCAAACAGCATCATGCCGTGCTCGCCGAGCGTGACGAGCACGCTGGCGACATCCCATTTGCCGAGAAGAACGCGGCCGACTTCGAGCAGTTCCTGGTTTTCAAGCGGCGGGCCGGGCAGCAGATGATCTTCCAGACCTGCCGCGGCGAAGGCTTCGAGGCGGTTCGGTTTCACGAGCGAAACTCCGGCCCAAGGCAGGGGATTGCGCGGCGAAGGATCGACGGTGACGATGAGCTGGTGTTCGGAGGCGATTTTCGCGACCAACTGCATCAGCGGCGTCGTGATGAAACCCTTGCCGTAGTCTTCCAGAATGATGGCGTCGAGGTTGGGTGCGAGGTCGCGCAGACGGCGCTCGATCTCAGCGAGCTCGTCATCGGTCAGCGGCATCAGTTTTTCACGATCCACCCGGACGATCTGCTGCTGGCGGGCGGAGACCCGCGCCTTGGAGATGGTCGGAAGCGTCTCATGTACCAGCAGGGGCGCGGGATCAATCTGGTCCGCCACCAGCAGCGTGCGCAACTGATCCGCCGCCATGTCCCGGCCCACACGGCCCATGAGATGAGTGTGCGTCGAGAAGGGCGAGATGTTGCGGGCGACGTTGGCGGCGCCACCGGGATAAAACTCCTCCTTCGTCACCTCCACGACGGGAACGGGAGCCTCCGGCGAGATGCGACGCACGTGGCCCCAGATGAAGTGGTCGAGCATCACGTCCCCGATCACGAGGATGCGCACTTTCGCGAGGCTACCGAGGCAGTTGCGGGTGAAGTTCATTTTTTGCGGCGCTCGCGCACGGCGGCGGCGAGTTCGTCGAGCATCGTTTCGGTGGTGGCCCAGTTCACGCAGGCGTCCGTGATGCTCTGGCCATAGGTGAGCGGCTGGCCGGGCTTGGTGTCCTGACGTCCTTCGACGAGATGGCTTTCGATCATCACGCCGGTGATGGCTTTGCTGCCAGCGGCGATCTGTTCGGCTAGGGAAGCCGAGGCGACCGGCTGCTTGCGGTAGTCCTTGAGGCTGTTGCCGTGGCTGCAATCGATCATCACGCTGGCAGGCAGGCCACGGTCCGTGAGTTGATCGGCCACGGTCTTGATCGAGGCGGCGTCGAAGTTGGTGCCGCCCTTGCCACCGCGCAGAATGACGTGGCAGGCGTTGTTGCCCTTCGTGTTCACAATGGCGGCGACGCCGTCCTTGGTGACGGAAAGGAAGCAATGCTGGCCTTTGGCGGCCTCAATCGCGTCCAAAGCCACCTGAACGCCACCATCCGTGCCGTTTTTGAAGCCGACCGGCATGGAAAGACCGGAGGCAAGCTGGCGATGCACCTGGCTTTCCGTTGTGCGGGCACCGATCGCGCCCCAGACGACGACATCGGCGATGTACTGCGGCGTGATGACATCGAGAAACTCCGTTCCGGCCGGAATGCCGCGTTTGGTCAGCTTGATGAGCAAGTCGCGCGCGCCACGCAGGCCGCTGTTGATGTCGAAGGTGCCGTCGAGGTGCGGATCGTTGATGAAGCCCTTCCAGCCGATGGTCGTGCGCGGCTTCTCAAAATAGACGCGCATGACGATTTCGAGGTCGGCTCCGTGTTTCTGCCGTGCCTCAACGATGTGCTGGGCGTATTCGAGCGCTGACTTCTGATCGTGGATGGAGCAAGGGCCGACCACGACGAGAAGGCGGTCGTTTTTCAGCGTCAGGATGTCCTCACAGCGACGACGGGATTCTTCGACAAAAGCAGACTCCAGTTCCCCGAGGCGGAATTCATGCATGAGCAGCGCCGGCTGGATCAAAGGCAGGATCTCGGCGATGCGGATGTCGTCAGTGGGGTGCGAAAGGCTCACGGGAAACGAAGGGGGCGAAAAATGGGGCCGCAGCATGGAGGATTCTGGCCCGGAGGAAACTGAAAAAGTGCGCCGTCAGTCGTTCACTGTTCGCCCTTCACGCCGGAAGGCATGCTGCCGCCGTTGGTGCCCATGAATCGGGCACCACCGCGAGTCGATGGAGAAAGGTGCGCACGAGGACGCAGGCAGAAGGCCGCAGCCGCCTTGGATGGGGGCATGGGAAATATGCCAATTACGGAAATTTGGCACGCGGCAGGTATTTTAGCAAAGCTAAATATCAGGCTGACGGGCAAAGATCTGAGGTAACACATGCCATCCCACCAATTCGGACCTCTCGCAGGCTCTTGAGATGACGGTCCGGCAATTTCAGGCACGAAAAAGGGCGGTCGTCGCCGACCGCCCTCGTGGGAACTGTTGTGTCGATCGAATCAGATCTCCTCGCCCACGGCGTAGCGCACGAAGCGGCGGATGATGAGGTTCTCGCCCAGCTCGGTGATCTTGCCTTTCACGAGGTCGCGGATGCTGATGTCCGGATTCTTGATGAAGGGCTGCTCAAGGAGGCAGTTGTCGGCGTAGAACTTCTCCATTTTGCCGTCCACGATCTTGTCCACGATGTTCGCGGGCTTGCCTTTGACGAGCTCGGCACCGATCTCACGCTCCTTGGCGATGAGATCCGCAGGGATGTCTTCGCGCTGGAGGAAGCGGGGATTGGAGGCGGCGATGTGGAGGGAGATGTCCTTCACGAGCGCCTGGAAGTTTTCATTGCGGGCGACGAAGTCGGTCTCGCAGTTCACTTCGATCAGGACGCCGATGCGGCCGGCCATGTGGATGTAGGAGGCGATGATGCCTTCCTTCGTCTGGCGGTCGGCCTTCTTCTCAGCCTTGATGGTGCCGCTCTTGCGGAGGATGGTTTCTGCCTTTTCGAGGTCGCCACCGGCTTCGGTGAGCGCCTTTTTGCACTCCATCATGCCTGCGTTGGTCTTTTCACGCAGGGTCATGACGAGTTTTGCGGAGATTTCAGCCATTGTGTCGGTTGGTGAGGGTTGGGATTACTTCTTGGCCTCGGAGGCGGCGATGATGACGGGGTCGATCAGCTTCTGCAGGATGATGCGGATGGAGCGGATGGCGTCGTCGTTCGCGGCGATCGGGTAGTCGATGATGTTCGGGTCGGCGTTTGTATCGACCAGGGCCACGATCGGGATGTTAAGGCGGCGGGATTCATGCACGGCGATGTGTTCGCGGGCGGAATCGACGATCACCACGGCGTCGGGCTTGCCGCCCATGTTGCGGATGCCGCGCAGGTTGCGCTCCAGCTTGATGCGCTCGCGGTTGAGGCCGGCGAGCTCCTTCTTGGACATGAGCTTGAACTCAGGCTTGTTCTCAATGTCCTCAAGGTAGTTGAGACGTGCGATGCTCTTCTTGATCGTCTCCATGTTGGTGAGCGTGCCGCCCAGCCAGCGATGGTTGACGTAGAACTGGCCGCAGGCCTCGGCGGCCTGCTTGATGGCCTCCTGCGCCTGGCGTTTGCAGCCGACGAAGAGGATCTTCTTTCCTTTGCGGGCGAGGTCGGCCAGGAAATCGGCGGCCTTGTCGATCTGCTTGACGGTTTCCTCGATGTTGAGGATGTGGATCTGGTTTTTCGAACCGAGAATGAAACCCTTCATCTTGGGGTTCCAACGCTTGGTCTGGTGACCAAAGTGAACGCCGGCTTCGACGAGCTCGGCAAGGATCTGTGCTGACATGATGTTGTGTGAGAGCGCCTCTCTTCCGCACGCTTTGGAAAAGCGCTCAGCCGTGGGGCTGATCCGGTCGATTCGGCTTGGGGTGGACCCTTTGACCCGGCCAACGTGGCCCGGCAAAAGGGCCGCGATGTTACCGGCAACCCCTGCTGCGGCAAGTGGTTTTTCCGCCCCGAAAACGTCACCTGCTGACCGTTTTGGCGGGTCAAATCAGCTCCGAAATCGGCCTGCCGCCATCGACGATGAAGTTCGGACGGCCTTGATGGTCGTTGTACGTCGCATCCAGCGGCACGCCCATGTGATGATAAATCGTCGCGGCGAGATCTGACGGCGTCACAGGCCGCTCGGCGATCTCCGCACCGTCTTTGGTGCTCGCGCCGATGACCTGCCCGTGCCTGAACCCGCCACCAGCCATGCACATGCTCATCACGACGGGCCAGTGATTGCGGCCATCCGTGCTGCCTTGCGTGCCGAGATTCGGTGTGCGGCCAAATTCACCCATCGCGATGACGAGCGTGTCATCCAGCAGGCCCCGCTCCCGTAGATCGCTGACCAGCGTGGTGATGACGTGGTCGAAAACGGGCAGCAGCGGGCGCAATCCATTCCAAATGCCGCCGTAGGGCGGGATGTTGTCACCGTGGTTGTCCCAGGTGCCGGACGCGCCGTGATTGCTGAGGTCGATGGTGACGAAGGACGAGCCACGCTCGACGAGGCGACGTGCCAGCAGCGCCTGCCTGGCCCAATCGTGGTCGCCATAGCGGTCTCGCATCTGTTTCGGCTCCTTTTCCAAATCAAAGGCCTCCTGCGCACGGCCGCCGGCGACAATGTCGAAGGCTTTCTGGCCAAAACTGTCCATCGCGCCCATCATGCCGCTGGCGTCGATCTCCGCCCGCAGGCCGTCCATCTGCCGGCTGAGCGCCTGGCGTGCCTGCAAACGGTCCATGCTGAGCCCGGCGGGCAGTTGGAAGAGCTTGGCGGCGTTGTTGCCATCGAAAGGATCATACTGCGTGCCGAGGTAACCGCCCCAGGCCACGTGCGAGCGCGATTTCATGTTCAGCACCACGTAGGGCGGCATCGCGGGATGATTCGCGCCGTGATGCTTCGCCACGATGCTGCCGAAGGAGGGGAAATACTTCGCCTTCGGGTTCGTGCGCGGCTCGTTGGTCAGATTGGCCGTCTGCATGACCATGTTCGGCTCATGATTGCTGAAGCGGCAATCGACCGAGCGGATCAGCGTGAACTGATCCAGCATCGCCGCCTGTTTCGGCAGGAATTCGCAGATGCGCACGCCCGGCAGCTTCGTTTGGATCGTCTTGAACGGCCCGCGGTTCTCGATGGGCCGATCCGGCTTTGGATCCCACGTGTCGATGTGAGAGGGCCCGCCCGTCATCCAGAGCAAAATGACCGATTTGCCGCTCTTCGTCGCTTTGCCGTCTGCTCGCAGTTTCATCAAACCGGGCAGTGTGAGCCCGCCCAGCCCCGCGAGGCTCGTTTTCAGCACCGAGCGGCGGCTGTGCACGACCACACCGTCACGCACACGCGGATTCATGAAGGTGAACGCGTGTGACTCACCGTGGCCGGAGCAACTGTGATCGGGAGAGGACATCAGGCAGCCAATACGGAGGCTATGGGATGGCTCTAACTGATCAGCCCGCTTTCACCAGCGTCACCAGTTCCTGCAGCGACGCTTTGGCATCGCCAAACAGCATGCGGCAGTTGTCGCGGAGGAAGAGGGCGTTCTCAATGCCGGCGAAGCCCTTGCCCATGCTGCGCTTCATCACGATCACGGTGCCCGCCTTTTCCGCCTCGATGATCGGCATGCCGTAGATCGGGCTGCTCTTGTCCTCGTGCGCGGCCGGGTTCACCACATCGTTCGCGCCGATGACCAGGCACACGTCCACTCGCTCCATCTCCGGATTGATCTCCTCCATCTCAATGAGCTGGTCATACGGCACGTCGGCCTCGGCGAGGAGCACGTTCATGTGGCCGGGCATGCGTCCGGCGACCGGATGGATGGCAAAACTCACATCCACCCCTTTTTTCGCCAGTTCGTCGGCCAATTGCCGCACCTGATGCTGCGCCTGCGCCACAGCGAGTCCGTAGCCGGGCACGATCACCACACGTGCCGCCATGCCGAGCAGCAGCGCGGCCTCGTCCGCCTGCACCGGCTTGACGCTGCCAGTCGCTGAGTTCGCGTGGGCGGCGCTCGCATCGACTTTGCCGAAGGCGCTGAACAGCACATTGCTCACCGGCCGGTTCATCGCACGGCACATCGCCAGCGTGAGGATCGTGCCGGAGGAGCCCACCAGGGTGCCCGCGATGACCATGGCGACGTTGTTGATGGCGAAGCCGTCTGCCGCGACGGCGAGTCCGGTGAAGGAGTTCAGGAGGGAGATGACCACCGGCATGTCCGCGCCGCCAATCGGCAGCACCATCAGTACACCGAGCGTCAGGGCGAACAGGAGAAAAAGCACCATCAGCATCACGCTGTGCGCCCCGGCGGCCATCACGACAGCCAGGAGCAGGCACAGCAGAAGCAGGCCTGCGTTCAGCAGCTTCTGCGCGGGATAGGTGACCGGCTGGTCGAAGCGCCCTTCCAGTTTGAGAAATGCGATCACGCTGCCGGACATCGACACCGCGCCGATCAGCGCCGCGCACAGCATCGCCATGACAAACGTGAGGCTGGAGGCCCGCGTGACATGCGCAAACTCGATCGCCGCCACCAGAGCGGCCGCGCCTCCGCCAGCGCCGTTGAACAGCGCCACCATCTGCGGCATGGCGGTCATCTTGACCTTGTAGGCACCCGCCGCGCCGATCACGAGGCCGAGCAGGATGCCGGTGATGAGCAGGAACCACTTCCACAGCGACACGCTTCCACCGTGGGCATTGTGCAGCAGCGGCAGAACGGCCAGCAGCGCCAGCAGCATCCCCAGGCCGGCCACGAGATTGCCCCGGCGGGCCGTCTTTGGCGACGCGAGCAGCTTGATGCCGCTGATGAACAGCACGGAGGCGATGAGAAAGGCGAGCGAGGTGATCATGGCGGCGGCAGGCGTCTCATTTCTTCCGTTTGAACATCTGCAGCATGCGGTCGGTGACCATGAAGCCGCCGAAAACGTTGGCCGCGCCGAGCACCACGGCCAGAAAACCCGCGACGTGCTGGATGAATCCCTCCGCGCCTGCCAGCGCCATCATGCCGCCGATCAGGATGATGCCGTGGATCGCGTTCGTGCCGGACATCAGCGGCGTGTGCAGCATCGAGGGCACTTTGGAGATCAATTCGAAGCCGAGGAAGATCGACAGCACAAAAATGAAGAACACGAGCATTTCAGCGGGCATGACGGGATCAGGTGGCGGCGAGTTTTTCGTTCACGATGCGCCCGCCGTGCGTCACGACGCAGCTTTTCAGGATGTCGTCGTCGAGGTTCAGCTTCAGCGTCCTCGACTCCTTGTCCCAGAATTCCGTGATCAGTGCGGTGATGTTCGAGGAAAACATCTGGCTGGCATGCACCGGCACCGTGCCTGGCAGATTGGCCGTGCCGACGATCTTCACGCCCTTGCGGCCGGTGATTTGATCCGCCACCACGCCCTCCACATTCCCACCGCTTTCCACGGCGAGATCGACGACGACGCTGCCCGGTTTCATCGCGTCGAGCATCTCCTTTGTGAGCAAAATCGGCGCGCGTCGTCCAAAGACCTGCGCTGCGGTGATGACAATGTCCGACTCCGCGCACACACGCGTCATGCCCTCGCGCTGGAGCTTGAGCTGCTCGTCAGTAAGCGCTTTCGCGTAGCCGCCTTCGGTCTGCCCGGTTTCACCGACTTCGATCCTCACAAACTTCGCGCCGAGCGATCTGACCTGCTCCTCGACCGCCGGGCGCGTGTCAAAGGCATCCACCTTCGCGCCGAGGCGTTTTGCCGTCGCGATGGCCTGCAAACCGGCCACGCCAGCGCCGATGATGAAGACTTTCACCGGTTTGATCGTGCCCGCAGGCGTCATCATCATCGGAAAAATCTTCCCCGTCTGCGCAGCTGCGGTGATCACGGCCGCGTAGCCTGCCAGACTCGCCTGTGACGACAGCACGTCCATTTTCTGCGCCCGAGTGCTGCGGGGAATCATCTCCAGGCTGATCGCGGTCACCCCCCGCTGGGCCAGCACCTTGATGAGGTCCGGTGATTGGAACGGATCGAGCAACGCGATGCACACCGTGCCATCGCGCATCTGCGCCACGTCGTCGCCCGAGGGTTTGCGCACCCGTGCGACGATGTCCCCGCCTTGAATCATCGCCGCGCGATCGCTGCGCACGGTCGCCCCTGCGTTCGCGTAATCGTCGTCCGTGTGTCCGCAGGAGGCACCCACACCCGCTTCCACCTCGATTTCCAATCCCAGCGCCTTCAGCTTGGCCACCTGCTCGGGGACCGCCGCTGCGCGCGATTCTCCCGCATGGGTCTCCTTTGGAAAGACGGCAGTCATAGGCTGGTGGCGCTGACTACAACGTCGTCCAGGCGCCCCATCTCGCGGGCAGGAATCCGGGAGATTTGGCGCGGACGGGCTGTATTGGTGGAATGAATACGCTCCGAATGCCAGCTTTGCCGGAAGAAAGACGGGCGCTGCGATCCCTGGCCCTGTTTTGTCCGGCCATGCTTGCGGTGGTTGGTGGGACGGTGCTTGGTGAGATCCCGCGTCCCGACGATGCACCGAAGCCGCTGCCGCCTGCGGAAAGTGTGAAGCAATTCGCCGTGCCGGAAGGCTACTCGATCCGACTCCTCGCCAGCGAACCGCTCATCACCGAGCCCTCCGGCATCTGCTGGGATGAAAAAGGCCGCTGCTTTGTCTGCGAACTGCACGGCTACAATCTCGAAGGCCAGTATGACATCGACGAGCTGAACAAAACCGGCCGGCTCGACCTCGAAGTGCGCCGCATCCAGGCCAGCGAGGAAGCCAAGAAGAAAGCCGAGGCCGAAACCTACGGCACCGTGAAACTGCTGCGCGATACCGATGGCGACGGCGTCATGGACCAAGCCATCCTGTGGGCAGATCGACTACCACCCTGTCACGGCATCGCCGCTGCTAATGGCGGCATCATCGTGGCGTGCTCACCGCACATCGTTTTCCTCAAAGACAGCGATGGCGACGACAAAGCGGATGTGAATGAGCAGCTCTTCACCGGCTTCGGCTCGCCGATTCTCGAGCGTCGCATCAATTCACCGACTCGGGGACCCGATGGCTGGCTGTATTTCGGCCGTGGCAACGCCACCGGCACCATCACCGGCCCGCATTTGAAAAAGCCTGTCGATCTGCCGCCCACCGACTTCCGCATTCGTGCCGACGGCAGCGCCATTGAGCCTGTCAGCGGCAGCACGAAGACCACCGGCATGGCCTTCACTGACAGCGGCGAGCGCTTCACCGCCACCACCACGCATCCCGGCCTCTACGTCACGCCCATGCCGTGGCGTTACCTCACGCGGAATCCCGATGCCGCCGCGCCGGTGCTCGATGCACCGGCCAGCGACGACACACGCGTCTATCCCATCGCCGCGCCGCATCCGTGGCGCACGAAGCGGGAGCAGCATGCCGAATACTTCGCCTTCTACCGCAAAATAAGCCTCAGCGATGCCGCCGCGTCCGGCTACTTCACCAGCGCGTGCTCACCCATCGTCTGGCGCGGCCAGTATTTCGTCTGCGAACCCGCGCAAAACCTCATCCACCGCGCCGACATCGTGCGCGATGGCACACGCCTGCGACTCCAGCGTGTGAAGGGCGAGGAGCAGCGCGAATTCCTCGCCTCGCGCGATGCGTGGTTCCATCCCATCGCACTCACGCAGACGCCGCAGGGCCATCTCGCCATCGTCGATTACTACCGCGAAATCATTGAAGACTACTCCGCCATCCCGCGGCACCTCCAGCAGCAATACGGCCTCATCAACGGCCATGATCGCGGTCGCGTGTGGATCCTCGAAGCAAAGCAAAAGTGGTCCAAACCACCTCTCAGCACCGCCGACGCGAAAGTGCTCCAACTTCGTGAAACGGACGACACGTCCAAAATCGACCTCAAAGCCGCTTGGGAGCCTCAACTCGCCCTCCAGCTTGCTTTGAGCCTCGGACCGCAAAAAGACGCGCTTCTGACTCTCGCACGAAAACACGGCCAACTCCGCTGGATGGACGCCGCCATCGCCAGTTCAGCCTCCAAGATCGAAAAAGACCTCCTTTTAGCTCTCGCCGCCGATTCCGGCCAAAGCGAGCCCGTCATGGCCAATCTCGCCGGCATCATCGCCGCTCGCGGAAACGTCCAAGAACTCACCGAATGCCTCGCTGTCGTCCAAACTGGCAAAGCGCACGACATTCTGAAGCTCGGTCTCGAAGACACCAAGCCGCTCACGACCAAAACCGACGTGCCCGCGCCCACAGCGCCCACCGCCGCTCAAATCGCCGCGTGGGAAAAACGCGTCCCGGCCATTTTGGAAGCCTTGAAGCAGCAACCCGACCTCGCCGAAGGCAAAACCTTCTTCACCGCCATGTGCTCCGCGTGCCATCGCAGCCACGGCATCGGCTTCGCCGTCGGTCCGGATCTCGATGCCGAGTTCCAACGCGCCCCCGAGGTCATCCTGCGCGACATCCTCTTCCCCAGCGAAGCCGCACGGCCCGGCTACGACACCATCCACGCCAAAACGCATCGCGGCGAGACCCTGCTCGGCATCACCGCCTCCGATTCACCCACCAGCATCACCTTGAAGCTCCCCGGCGGCAGCGAACGCACCGTGTTGCGCAAACGCGCCGACATCCGCACGGTGCGAAATGTCTCGCTGATGCCCGCAGGCCTCGGCGAGGCCCTCCAACCGTCGCAAATCGCGAATATCATCGCGTTTTTGCGGTCGCCCCTTGAACCGTGAAGTCGGCCGGAGTTGACATCTCCCACGAAGTCCATGGAATGAGCGCATGCTCCGTCTGCTTCTCCTTCTCAGCCTTTTTGCCGTTTCTGTCTGCCCCGCCCAGCAGGTGATCCTCTTGAAGCTCGATGACGTCATCGCGCGGCGTGTCGGCACAAAGCCGGTGTCGGACCGCTGGCAGAAGGTGCATGATTATCTCATCGCGCAGGACATCAAAGGCTCCTTCGGTGTCATCACCGAGTCGTTGGAGAAGGACAACCCGATGTATTTTCAGTGGCTGAAGGACGTGCAGGCCGCCGGGCGCATCGAACTCTGGATGCATGGCTACAAGATGCGAGGCGCGAGCGACACCGGCGAGTTCGAGAACGGCACCGCCGACGAGCAACGCGCGATCCTGGCCAAAGGCGAGCGACTCGCGAAGGAAAAGCTCGGCTTCACGTTCCCGGCCTTCGGTCCGCACTGGAGCGGAACCACGGATGCGACGGACGAGGCCATGGAAGGCGTGCCCGAGGTCAAGATCTGGCTTTACGGCCCAGCGAAGCCAAAATTCTTCACACGCCTGAGCATCCCACGCGTCATGGCGCTCGAAAATCCGACCTTCGTGCCCGACGCGGACAAGTTCATCGCCTTCTACGAGAAGCACGCCGCGCAAAAAGACGTCCTCGTGCTCCAAGGCCATCCTGAGCAGTGGAATGACGAGCGCTGGTCCGGCTTCACGAAGATCATCGACTTCCTGAAATCGAAGAACGTCGTCTTCATGACCCCGAGCGAATATCTCGCCAGGCGCTCCGCCCATTGAGAGCCTGTCCGTGACGGCTGAAGTTCCACCTTGCATCAGCGGGTGGACGCGCCACTCTCCGGCCGTCTGATGAACCTCAAACCTGCCAGCCGAATCGCACTCGTGGCCGCTGTAAAAGCGGTGCGTGCCATTTGGCGTGCCTAATCCAACGGTTTGAGGAGCCTCGCTGACGCGATCATCATTTCAAAGATCCATCAGACATGATGCCAAAGGCAGCCCTCAAACCGGCGCCTCCATGAGCACTCCCTCCACCGAACTCCAGCATCATCCCCGGCGTGGCACGCTGTGGATGTTTCTTTCCCTGACCTGTTTCACCGGCAATGCGCTGCTGCTGAAAGTGCTCGCCTCGGTGCGTCACGCCGATCCATGGATGGCGCTCACGTTTCGCGCGGTCGTCGGCCTGCTGCTCACGATTGTGCTGTTTGCCCCGGCTGGATCGCTGAAGTTGAAGCGCTCGTTCCAAAGCTGGCTGCTCGCCTCGCGCGGGGTGCTCGGTGCGCTGGGCACGGCAGCGTATTACATCACCATCGGCCCGCTCGGGGCAGGGAAGGCGACGCTGATCGGCAACACCTGGACAATTTTTGCCGCGATCATGGCCGCCTTCGTCCTGCATGAGAAACTCGGCGTGGTGAAGGTGCTGGGAATCCTGCTGGCAATGGCGGGCCTCAGCCTGCTCACGGGCATCGCACCTGGAACCATCGCGCAGTTTGGACATCATGAGCTGATCGCGCTGACAGGCGCGGTGCTGGCTGCGGCCGTG
This sequence comes from Prosthecobacter sp., assembly GCF_014879935.1. Classification (GTDB taxonomy): domain Bacteria; phylum Verrucomicrobiota; class Verrucomicrobiia; order Verrucomicrobiales; family Verrucomicrobiaceae; genus Prosthecobacter. The sequence continues at coordinate 137,413 of NZ_JACSRD010000123.1, read as the reverse complement.
GTGGTGGTGATCCGTCAGCTCACGCGCACGGAAAGCAGCGCCACGATCTTCTCGTCGCAATGCATCTACGCAGTGCTGCTGGCGCTGCCCTTTGCGATGTCCCATTTCAAGTCGCTTGAGACGATGGATGTCTGCCTTCTCACCGCGGCAGCCTTGTGCGCCAGCGTGGGGCAACTGGCGATGACGGAGGGCTTCCGTTTCCTGTCCGTGGCCGCAGGCGGGGCCTTCCAGATGCTGGTTCCGGTCGTCATCTCGCTTTCCAGCATCCTGCTATTTGCCGAGAGCTTCACGTTTGCGCAGGCGATGGGTGGCGTGCTGGTGCTCTGGGGCAGCTACCACACGGTCGTCGGTGGATTTGGCCGCAAGGTGACGAATCGATGACTCAGAACGCGAATCCGACGGTCACATGCAGAAAGCCGCTGCTTTCGCCAGTGCGGCGGCTTGGGTTGTGACCGTAGTCGATGCGGATCGGCCCGAACGGCAGGTGGTAGCGCAGCCCTGCGCCGATCGCCTGCCGGAAGTCGGAGGAGTAGGACAGTGGCGATGAGTTGTTGGCGCGTGAAAGACTTCCGATGTCGCCAAAGAACGCGATCTCGAAATTCGGCATGATCTCATAAGAAAACTCGGCGCTGGCGAACAGCGCTGAAGTGCCGCCGAGCGGTGTCCCGCCCGGAGTGACTGGTCCGAGCTCGCGCTGGCCGAAGGAACGCACGCTGTTCGGGCCGCCGTTGAACACACGGCTGTCGATGGGGATCTTCTCGGCGGCCGCGCCCTGGATCGTCGCCAGTTCGCCCCCCGCGGCGAATCGCCACTTCTTCGTGATCGGCCGATACCACGCGCCGCGCAGATCGGTTCGCAGGAAGCTCACGCCGGAGCCGAGGATGTCCGTGGAGCTTTCGATGCGGCCGGAGAGATACCAGCCTTTCTTCGGCAGGACGGGGCTGTCGCGACGATCCAGGGTCACATTCGCCCCGAGGCTCATGAGCGAGTAGTTCCTCGGCCCGGTCTGTGTGTCGTTCAGGATCTTCGAGCTCACCGTGTTGGCCGAGGTGCCGATGAAAACCGAGTAGCTCAGCGCCTGGTCCACGCGGCGTGCCACATCCAGGCCCAAGGCCGTGCCGATGCGGTCGTATTCGAACCGATTGAACTGCTCCAGCGCGAGACGCAGCGTGGCGGAGTGCTGGGAATTGAAGACCGCAGGATTTGTCACGCTCACAAACCCAACGGGCCCCGCGACGCTGTAGGTCAGCTCCGCTGCCAGCGTGTTGCCTGTGTCACGCCAGTTCGTGTTCTTGTAGGTCACGCCCACTTGTCCGCCGAGGAAGGTGTCAAAACCCAGCTCAAAGCCGAGCGTGACGGGTTTCGTCTCCTCGCCGGTGACTCGCAGATCACCGGTCGCGGCGTCGCCTTGAGGTGAAAGCACCCGTGTGTCCAGCAAGGCGAACATGCCGGTGTCCAGCGCCCGCTTGAAGAGGAAGTCCACCTCGTCCGCGTCGTAGATCCGTCCGGTCAGCGGTTTGAACTTCGCCATCAACACCCGCCGGGCGCCCCGGCTGAACTGCGGATGCGGCGTCACGCTGGCGATGCGCACACGTTCGCCCGGCTGCACGCGGAAAGTCACGTCCACCGTCCCGCCTGCCTTGCCGAGCGTGTAGTCCGCCAGCGTTTTCGCATAAAGCCAGCCGCGTTCCGCACAGATCGCCTCCAGCCGCTGCTCGATCTGCTGGACACGCGCTTCGTTGAAAGGCGTTCCTTGCGCCTCGGTCATCTGGGCCTGCATCTGCTTGTCGAGCTCGGGCGGCGCTCCGGTGATCACGGTGTGGCCGAAGACAAACTTTGGCCCTGCTTTGATCTCCAGTGTCAGATCACGTCGCATGTCAGGCCCGGTGGACGGTGCTGGCAGCAGCAGCGTCTCCGCATTCAGATAACCTTCGGCACGCAGACGGCGCTGCACGAGGCTGGTGCCCTGCTGGATGTCCGCCTCCACCCATTGTGGCAGCTTTTTGTCCACATGCTCGCGTTCCAGCGTCGGCTTCAGCAGGTACTTCTTCAGTTCTTCGTCTGGCAGCGGCGTCTCACCTTTCAAGGTCACCGTGCCCACTCGCACAGGCTTTCCAGGCTTCACGGTCAGCCGCAGGCCACCGGGCTCCATCTTCCACATCACCTCGGCCTCCGGCCAGCCTTCGCGAATGAACTGCTGCCGCGTGAAGAAGGCCAGATCGTCAGCCAGTGGCTCACCGGCAGGGCCGCTGCCATTCAACGTCAGCTGGTCCATCAGCATCGTCTTCAGGTCGTCCCACTGCGACTCCTCGACTCCGTCCACGCGCACGGTCGTCTGGCCGAAGCTCACCTCATGCGCTTCCAAAGCACCCGCCATCACCAAGGAGCACAGCAGCGCCGCCCAGTTGCGGCGCAACCGGCTGGCATTCGTCATTCTGCATTCGTCATTCGTCATTCGTCATTCGTCATTGGCATCATCATCCATCGCCCTCGCCGCCTGGCCGAAGCGCAGCACATAGCCCAGCAGCGCCTTCATGCGGCCTGTTTGCGTGAATCGGCCGATGAACCGCACCTTCGGCGTGATCTCGTACATCGCCTGCATGCTGTCATTGGCACGGTCGGAGCCGGAGGGATTGAAGGTCGTGTGCAGCTTCGGCGGCTCGTCGCTGACGGTCTTCTTCTTGTTGAAGATCTTGCGGTAGGTCTCGCTGATCACGAGGAAGGCCGCGCGTGTCATCGCCTCGCTGGCCATCTGGGCATTGTCGCCACCCAGGGTCATGCCCGTGCCGAGCAGCGTCACGATGTCCGCCTCCGACAGCGGTGGAGTGCTGGTGAAGCGCGTCTTCGGATTCGATGCGTCGCCGTAAACGTAAAGAGTGATGTCGTTGCTGCCCACACGCGACTCACCCCTCACATCCAGCTTTGGCGTGAAGGGATTGTCCGGATTCATCGTCACGACGCCCTTGGTGATCTTCAACAGGCTGAACGGCAGCTTCAGCACCATGCGATCCACGTTTGCGAAACCCGTCAGCCGGGGTGCGGCACCCGTTCCACCGAGAGCGATGTCGGCGGACACGGCGCCGTTCACCAGATTGCCAGCAATCACCACCGGATCGCGCGTCTTCACCTTCAAATCGAAGCTCCAGTCCTTCAGCATTGGCGGCAGCGCCAGTTTCTGATCCACCTTTGAGGTGGAAGGCGGTGGCGGCGGGAGTTTTTCGCCTTGCTGGATCATGCCGGTCACGTTTGGCAGCAGATTCACCTCCTGGAAGATGCGTCCGCGCACGGCTTCGACCGTTCCGCTCACACGAGCCGCCTTCTGGGTTCCCGCGCAGGTGATGTCCGCATTTGCTCGCACACTGGAGGTCGGATTGCGCATCACCAGCGCCTCGCGGGCCTCCACTTTGAGATCAAACTTCGGATCTTGCGGACTCGCTGCGTCGATCACACCGGCGAGCCGCACTTTGCCGCCGGCAAGAACGGCCGAGATGTCCTCGATCGTCGCCTTGCGGTCATGCGTGCGCACTTTCACGCGCACATCACGCACGCTGGGCATGTCTGCGCTCATGAGCCCGACTTCCGGCGCGTTCAGATCCAGCGAGGAATCGATCAGAGGCTCCTTCACCGTGCCACCAACGGTCGCATGCAGCCGCAGCTTCGCGGGCAGGGATTTCACCACATCCGGCGCAAACTCTCGCACAAAGCCCAGATCGCTCTCCGGCAGGTCCAGCGTGGCTTTGACCGGCAGATTCATCGCCAGATCGGGATTCTTCATCAGATCGGGCAATTTCACCGGCAGCTCGGCTGTCAGCGTCAGCGGCTGCAGCGGCTCCTGCACCAGCTTCGCATCAAAGGTGAGCCGGTTCGCCTTCAACGCCGTCGAAACATCCACTGCGGCCGGTTTGAACGATGCAGGAACTCCGGGAGCCTTCAGCTCGCTCACACCGAGCTTCACCCAAAGGTCGGCGGAATCGAGCCTGCCGCCGATCTTCACCTCCGCGTTCAGAATGCCCGGCGGCACATCCGTCACGCCCGCCGCGGCGGCAATCTCATGCACCGGGAGGTCCTTCGCACTCAAGACGACATCCAGCTGGCTGCCGTCAGGCACGTCGGTCTGCATCAAATCGAAAGGCGCATGCGCATGTCCGGTCATCAACTGCCGGTCCTTCTGCCACAGGCTCAATTCGGTGAGCTGCGCGTCCTTGTCGGTGACTTTACCGGCGGTGATGAGCTTCCACGGCCCCAGCACAGCCCGCAGCGTCTCGATCTGCGCGGTCGTGCCGTCAAAAGTGGTCTTCAGATCAACATCCGCCGCCTCCGGCATGCTGGCGGTCTTCACCTCATTCGCTTTCAACTCCACGCGGCCTTCGCCACGCCACGGACTCGCGTCGCCCTTCACGTCCAGCTTCATCGCGACGCTTCCCGATTCGATCGACGGCGCTTTCAACGCGGCGAGCAAGGCGTTCAGGCTCGTGAGCTGTGGCAGTGCGATGTCTCCATTCGCGACAAAGCTCCACGGCGCGGCCAGCTTGGCCTCAGCCGTGATCTCGATGCGGTTGCGATCATCCACGACGATGCGGCAGGGGTTCAGATGAGCCTCGCCCTTGGCCACGGTGGCCTTCACGGCCACCGCAGGCAGCGCCGCATCGCCCCACTTGCCGTCGGTGACGTTCAAATCGACCTCCGCATCGAGATTCATCACGTCGTTCGCGAGGAAAGCCGTTTTGCCAGTCGTGGCAATCTTCGCGGTGACCGGTTGGTCGAGCGGCGGAAGTCCGACCGTTTGCATGAGCCGCACCGGATCATCGATCTGCACCTTCCACGCGGCCTTCACCGGCATCGCGTCCTCCATTTTCATCGACGCATCGAGTGTGATCGTGTTGCCGTCGCCCAAAGCGAGTGCCGGCAGTCGCACGGTGGCTTCCTTGCCATCCAGGGCGAAGTCCACATCGACTTTCGGCAGCTTGTAGGCCTCGAAGACGAGCTTCTCGCCACCAACGTGGCCTTTCACCTGTGTTGGCGTCCCGCCGAGTCCCTGCGCGTCGAGTGAAACCAGCACAGCACCCTTCGCGGGCGGCGGCTTTGTCAGAAGCTGCGTCACATCACGAACCGCCACGTCCGCATGCGTCTTCCACGCAATCTTCTGCCACTGCGCCAGATCCTGCGGCAAAGTGGCTTCCGCCGTCACCTGCACCGTGTTGGTGCCGCGCACGATCTTCAGCGCGTCGATCTGCGCCCGGCCGTTCTCGACTCGCAACGGCAAGTGCACCGAATCAAGCACCGCACCAGCGGCACGGACGTTGGAAGCCTTGACGTCTCCGGTCACAGTCAGGTGATCCAGGCCTTCGGCGTGCAATTCGATGTTCGCATCGTCAAAACTGACATCAGCAGGCAGCTTGAAGGCTGCCAGATCGGCGCTGCTGAGCTTTTCCAGCTTCACATCCGCCTTGGCTTTCAAGGGTGGCGCAAACAGGCCGCTGGCGTCCGCATCCACTCGGACTGAGGCTTTTCCCAAAGCCAGTTCGACCCCGAGCTTCACCGCATCCTCCGGAAACTTTGTCAGATCGACCGCCAGCGCCTTCAATCGTGTTCCGTAAGGCAGGTCGAGGCCTGCGATGGTCAGCGTGCGCTCGCCCCACTGCACCTGGGCCTTCACATCGGCGACTCGAACATCGCCCGGCTCCATTTTGAACTCAGCCAGCTCAAAGACGCCCGGCATGCCCTCGCCGACACGCAGCGTGAGCCCGCGCACGATGATCCGGCCGCCATGCGCCAGCGTGATGACCGCGTTCACGTTCTCGATGTCGATGACTTTCGGCCACACGAGCGGTGGTGGAGCGTTCGATGACTTCTTCGGCGGCTCAGGCGCAGGTGTTGTCGCTGGCGGCAGCTTCCGCAGGTCCACCACGGCATCGACGTTCTTCAGCGTGATGCGTTTGACGATGTCGATGTCGCCGGTGCGGGCGAGCGTCCACGCGTCGTATTCCGCGCCGATCTCGCCGATGCTGGCCTTCTCCAGCAGCGAGCCGCTGGCATCAATGCCGCTGAGCTTCAAATCGCCCAGCACGGAGCCGTCCACACGCCATTTCAGTGTGATGCCCGCCAGTTCCGCACCTTTGATGCCGCCATAGCCGATCACCCAGCGTAGCAGCGGCGCATGGAAGACCACGGCCAGCAGCAGGAGTGCGAAGCCGGCCAGCAGCAGTCGTTTTAGCCAAGTGAGCCAGCGGCGCGGCCTTGTCGGATCGTTACGAAACACGCTCATTCGATGCCCGGGAATGGAGCAAGTTCAATGCTCATCCCGAAATCGATTTCAACGGCGCTACTTCAAATCCTCAGCCGTCCAGAAGCCAGAATGGCTCGCTGTGGCATCACGGACGGTCTTCACCTGCGCCGGCGTGACCGCCGGAGCCTTGTTGCTGAAGTTTGAGCGCACGTAGCTGAGCACGTCGGCCATCTGCTGGTCGTCGAGGCCCATCGGCGGCATCGGCAGAGGAGCGAGCTGCTTGAAATCCTCGCCGTTCACCCGGATCGGGCCGTTCAGGCCGTGCAGCAGCACTTTGATCACGCGGTCGGGATCGCCTTTGAGCCAGTCGCTGCCGATGATCGAGGGATAGATGCCCGGCAGACCTTTGCCCTCCGGCTGGTGGCAGTTCAGGCAAAGCGCGTCATACACCAGCTTGCCTGGATGCTCGACCACGGCGGCCGCGCTGGCGATCTGCTTCACATAGGCCGCCTGCTTGGCGTTGCCGCCAAAGGTGAGAGTGGCCAGCTCCGGCACGAACTGCGGCTTCAGGCTCTTCACCACCTGCTTCAGCGCATAGTCGATGAATCGGTCAGTCGGCTTGTCGAGCACCTGCACGGCGACTTCGACCGCCTGCGGCTTCAAAACATGCGCACAGGCCACCACCGCCTCCAGGCGCACGCGGGGATGTTCATCGTGCACTGCTGTGGCGAGAAGTTCCAGCGCGTTCGGCAGTTTTCCAGCAGCACGAGCTCCGTAAGCACGAACGCCCGCGTCTTTGGCCGCGAGCAGCCGTTTCACGAGCTCGGCATTCGTGGCTTCATGCGATTCAAAGATGCCGCTGACCTCCATCAGCACGCGTTCATCCTCGTTTTTTGCGATAAAGGCCTCCGCGGCCTTCAAAACCTCCTCCGTAGGCCGATCGAACAGCAGTCGCTTCGCCTGATAACGCGTCCAGCGCTCAGGCGACTTGAGTTGTTCGAGCAGCTCCGCCGGTTTCATGTCTGCCAGCGCCGGTTGCTTCACCAAAGGACGTCCTTTCGCCGTGATGCGCCAGATGCGGCCGTGGGTGCGGTCGCGGCGAGGATCGGCATAGCTGGCCTGATAGTGGCCGATGACGGGATTGAACCAGTCGCAGAGATACATCGCGCCATCAGGTCCGATGCTCACATCCACGGGACGGAAGGACGGATCGCTGGACTTCACGAGCTTCGGCAACTGCGTGCTCTTGAAGCCTGCGCCATCGTCTTCGAGGCGATGCAGCTCGACCACGCTGCCAAAATAACCGCCGATCAAAGCGCACCCCTGGATGTCATCCGGCAGCGCCTTGGTGCCGATGAATTCGAGGCTGTTCGTCTTCGGATTCGTGTCAAACAGCGCCCCTGTCGGATGATATTCATCAGGATCAGGCAGGGAGACGAGTCCGGGCACGCTGTAGTAGCCGACGGGGCGGTCGCCGCTCTTGTGAAACACCTGCAAGTGGTCGTCAAAGGCCACGCCCCAGCAGTTGTGGCCCGCTTTGCCGCCATTGAAGTAGCCTTCCAGCTTCTGCGTGCGCGGATCGAGTCGCCACACGCCGGCTTTGTCGAGCCGTGCGAGCCCGTGCGCCGTTTCCACGCGTGAAAACGCATGCAAACCCTGCGTGAACCACAATGCGCCATCCGGACCGTGGCAGATCGAGTTGGCGAGCTGGTGCGTGTCACCGATGCCAAAGCCGGAGAAGAGCACCGTCTTCTCGTCCGCCTTGCCATCGCCGTTCGTGTCCTTGAGATGCACGATCTGGTCAAAATCGCAGACGTAAACACCACCCGCGCCCGGCTCGACGCCTTGGACCATCGTCAGACCTTCCGCGAAGCGCGTCGATTTGTCCGCCTTGCCATCGCCGTTCGTGTCTTCGACGATGAGGATGAAATCGGAGGGCTTCACGCCGGGAACCGTCTGTGGATACGTCGGTGAGCAAGCGACATAGAGACGACCGCGCTCATCCCACGAGAACTGCGTCGGCTTCGCCACGCCTTCGGTTTCGGAGGCAAAGAGGTTCATCTCATAGCCCTCTGCCACGGTGAAGCCCGCCATCTGCTGCTCCGGTGTCAGGACAGTCTCGGTGACGACTTTGGATTCGGGTTTCGGCAGGTCTTCGACCTTTTCTCCTCTGGCCAGCGCATGGATGCGGGCATCCATCGCCGCGACCATGGGCTTCCGCACTTCAAAGCTCTCCCGCAACGATGGGGCGTCCTGCGCCGGCTTGCCAAACATCTGCGTCACGCGGTCGCCATACACGAAGGACCAGTTCGCCGGGCGCCAGCAGTCGAACCACAGGCGGTTTTTCTCAACGATCGTGTTTCGCAGCGCCGACAGGTCATCCGCGTCGCTCGACGAAGCGCCGAGTTGCTGCGCGATCTCGCGCGCCACCACGCGCAGGCCTTCCGCGTTCAAATGCAGGCCGTCATCGGTGAGGCGTGGCTGATTCGCGCCGCGGGCCGAAAGCGGCGTGAAGAGATCGATGAAGATCGCGCCGCGTTGCTGCGCTACTTCGCGCACGGCTTCCGCATACTTCTTCACATCCGAGTTCCGCAGCCTCAATTCGGGCGCATGCGAGGCCAGCGGCTTCTCAAACGGCATCGGCGAAACGAGCACGAGCCGCTGCGTCTGGGCGCTGAACTGGTCCAGCAGCCGATGGTAGGCCGATTTGAACTCTGCGAGGCGTTTCACGCCGTCAAAAGCCTCCACCTGACCGAATTGGGCGATCACGATGCCAGCGCCCGCCGCGTCGAGCTGCGCCTTCCAGTCGCCAAAGTTCAGATCGCGCCACTGCTCATACACGGTGTCGCCTTCCCAGGCCATCGAGCGAAATCGTGGCTGCTGCGCGGCAAAGGCGGTGCCGAGCACGGACTCCAGCTCGCCTGCTTTTTGATCACGCACGAGGTTCTCCTGCCCGGCGAGCACGATCACCTCGTCTTTGTCGAGCGTGAACTTGCCGTCTTTGAAGGGCTCGCGCTTCGCCACATTCGCTCCGGGATTGCCAAAGCGATTGAGAACGTCTTTTTCCTCCGGCACCATGGCGTCTGGAAGCGCTTCGATGGTGATGTTGCGGAAGGAGATCTGCGCCTTGCACTTGCCGTGGATCTGCAAGGCGATGAGCCCTTTCAAATCGATGCCCGGCTCACGTTCGGTGTAATCGACCGTGCGGACGCCGTTCACGAAGAGCTGGATGCGCTGCTCCTCGGCGCGAATCATGTATTGATTCCATTCGCCGGGCTTCTCCGCTTTTTCGATCAGCTCCTTCGCCGGCTGCTGCAGCATCTTCTTCCGGCGCGATTCGTCATACAGGCAGCCCGAATAGCCCGCGCCGATGTCCGCCTGAAAGCCGCTCATTTCGTTCGGCGGCTGAGGAATGCGCACGCTGCGGAACTGCACGCCGCCATTCACAAAGCCCTCCGTGCCCTCCAGCTTGTATTCCAGCTTCAGGATGAAGTTTCGATACACCTTCTTCGAGGTGAGGAACTCGTTCTGCGGATTGCCTTCCAGCGATCCGCCCACGATCACGCCGTTCTCGACGCGCCAGACCTTCGTTTTCTCGCCATCCCAGCCATTGAGCGTCTTGCCGTCAAACAGCGGCACAGGCTGCGCAGCGGCGGCGGATAGCAGGGACAGGGCGACGAGGGGCGTGAACAGGCGCTTCATGGGGAATACGTTTGGGGCTGGATCAAACGCGGCTCGCACCGCCATGCATGCTCAAAGTTTCTGCAAACATCCCCGGCAGACGTATGTTCTTTCCCCAAACCATGCGCCCCCTGATTTTCGCTGTCATTGCCTCCCCCTCATTTGCCCAGACAGAGGCCGATTTCATCACGAACCCGCGCCAGCTCACCTTTGAAGGCCGCCGGGCCGGTGAAGGCTACTTCAATGCCGATGGGACGAAGATGATCTTTCAATCCGAGCGCGAGGAGGGGAATCCGTTTTATCAGATCTACCTGATGGACCTCGAAACGGGCGACCAGGAACGCATTTCGCCCGGCATGGGCAAGACGACCTGCGCGTGGATCCATCCCGATGGCAAGCGCGTGCTCTTCGCCAGCACGCACACCGACGCGAACTCTAAGAAGCTTCAAGAGGCCGAGTATGAGGAGCGGAAGAACGCGAAGGTGCGCAAATACTCCTGGGACTACGACGAGCATTACGAGATCTGGGAATACACGCTCGCCGACAAGAAGCTCAAAAACCTCACCAACACCCGCGGCTACGACGCGGAAGGTGGTTGGTCGCCCGATGGCAAGAAGATGGTCTTTGCCAGCAATCGTCAGGCTTATGAAACGAAGCTCAGCAAAGAGGACGAGGAGCGTCTGAAGATCGATAAACAGTACTTCATGGAGATCTACACCGCCGATGCCGACGGCTCGAACGTGAAGCGCCTGACCGACGCGCCCGGCTACGACGGCGGACCGTTCTTCAGCGCCGATGGCCAGCGCATCTGCTGGCGTCGCTTCACGCCAAAGGGCGATGTGGCCGAGGTATGGACCATGAACGCCGACGGCAGCGATCAAAAGCCGCTCACGAAGCTCGGCGCGATGAGCTGGGCGCCGTATTTTCATCCCAGCGGCGAGTATTTGATCTTCACCACCAACCTCAACGGCTTCGCCAACTTCGAGCTCTACATTGTCGATGCCGCCGGCAAGCATGATCCCGTCCGCGTGACGAACACCGATGGTTTCGATGGCCTCCCGGTCTTCTCACCCGATGGCAAAAAACTCTCGTGGACCAGCGGACGCGCCAGCGGCGGCCAAAGCCAGATTTTCATCGCGGATTGGGATCACGATCATGCCCGCGTCGCTCTCGGACTGGGTCAAGAGGTCAAATCGGTCAGTCAGGTCAAGACGCCGGATTTGAACACGATGGGCTCGGAAATCGCTGAAGCGGATCTCAAGCAGCACATCACGTATCTAGCCTCCGACGAGCTGGGCGGCCGTCTTACCGGCACGGAGGGCGAAAAGCTCGCCACGCAGTATTTTGCCGATGTGGCGAAGCAGATCGGCCTCGCGCCGTTTGGCGACGACAACACCTACTTTGACAATTTTGACTTCACTGCCGGTGTGGCGCTCGGTGAAGGCAACAAACTGACTTTGGGCGATGCAGAGCTCAAAGTGGAGCAGGACTGGAAACCCCTTTCCTTCTCCCAAAACGGCGAAGTGAAGGCCGCGAAGATCGTCTTCGCCGGTTACGGCATCGAAACGCCCGAATCGGCCTCCATCGAGACCTATTCGAGCTACGCGCATCTCGATGTGAAGGACAAATGGGTGCTCGTGTTCCGCTATTTGCCGGAAGGCATCACGCAGGAGCGGCGCAATGAACTCAGCCGCTACTCCAGCCTGCGCTACAAAGCGCTCACCGCCCGTCAAAAGGGCGCACGCGGCCTAATCGTGGTCAGCGGACCGAACTCGAAGGTCGTGCAACAGCTCGCGCCGATGACGTTTGATGCCTCGTTGGCCTCCAGCGGCATCGCAGCCATCAGCGTGACCGATGCGGTGGGCGACAAATTGCTCGCGGGCACCGGCAAGACACTCAAGGAACTCCAGGACAAGCTCGACACGGGCGATTTGATGGGCGGCATCGACTGCAAAGGCACGCTCGCGGCGAACATCGTGATCCAGCAGGAGAAGAAAAAGGGCCGCAACGTGCTCGCCGTGCTGCCTTACGGCCAGCAGCCTGATCCACACGTCGCGCCGCTTATTGTGGGTGCCCATATCGACCATCTCGGCAGCAGCGGCGGCTCGAACTCGCGTGCGAAGGGCGATGAAGTGAACAAGATCCATCACGGAGCCGATGACAATGCCAGCGGTGTCGGTGGCGTGCTCGAAATCGCCCAGTGGCTGGCCGATTTGAAGAAACAGGGCAAGCTCACGCTCAAGCGCGACATCATCTTCGCCGCATGGAGCGGTGAAGAACTCGGATTGCTCGGTAGCAATCACTTCGTCGAAGCTTACGCGAAAATGATCAAGGGCGATGCCAACGCGAAGCTCACCGGCATGTTCGCCGCGTGCCTGAACATGGACATGATCGGCCGTTTTCAGAAAGCGCTCGTGCTCCAGGGCCTCGGCAGCAGCTCGCTGTGGGCGAAGGAGATCGAAAAACGCAACGCGCCCATCGGCTTGCCCATCACCACGCAAAACGATGCGCATCTGCCGACGGACAGCACCGCGTTCTATTTGAAGGGCATCCCCACGCTGAATGCCTTCACCGGCTCGCACGCCGATTACCACATGCCGAGTGATACGGCGGAGAAGATCGACTACCCGAACGCCGCGAAGATCACCAAGCTCATGGGACTCATCGCCCGCGGCATCGCCACCGCCGACGCCGCGCCGGATTACATCGCCATGGAAGCGCCGAAAAACTCCGGCGTGCGCACGGGACTGCGTGCGTATTTGGGCACCATCCCCGATTACGCCCAAGGCGACACCAAAGGCGTGAAGCTCAGCGGCGTGTCACCAGTCGGACCGGCGGCGAAGGCAGGCGTCAAAGCCGGCGACATCATCATCAAACTCGGCGGCAAGGACGTCGCGAACATCTACGACTACACCTATGTGATGGGAGATTTGAAGATCGGCAAGGAGACGACGATCACCGTGCAGCGCGATGGCAAAGAGGTCGAAATGAAGATCACGCCAGGGTCGCGCGATTGATCACCACGGCGGCGAGTCAAGATACCTGCTGTCCCAGGACAAGCAATTGGGACAGTAGCGCGCAGGAAAGCGTGATTCTTTGGGCAATTGAGCCGTGAGCTGTTTGCGTCGAGCGAGGTATTCCCCACGTTCCCGTTCGTACTCAGTCACCACATGAAACTGTCCGAAGCTATTGATGACAAGCCACGCTCCCAGCGCCAGAAGGACGGCGAAAAAGAGGAATGGTAGAGAGACCAATGAATCATCTGCCTTTTTGGAGTCCTGGAGAATCTGCCAGATCATGTAGCCTCCGTATGAGGCGATGCCCAGCCCGACGAGGACTCCTGCGAAACCTTCTCCACGCGAAACCAGGACAAGTCCTGACTTGCCGCCTTTGCTCCGACGAAAGGACACATATTTCCGCATGTCGTTCTCCCATTGGGAATCGACTGAATCCAGCTCCCGACGCAGTTGAACCTCCAGGATTGCGCTGGAAAGCGACTGAAGCTCTGACTCCGTCAGGCAATTGGCGCCACGGACTTTCGTCAAGATATCGGCATTCGGAAGGTCGGATGTCATGGCGGTGAGAGGAGCAAAAGATTGGCCACTGAAATGGCTGTCAGCGGGAAGGCAAGATTTGGAAATGAAGATCACCCGGCTCGCGGGATTGCGGCGCGGGTCTCCGCTGGAAACTGTCGTTCCGCTTGATCGATGCCCTCCACCACACCCACAACCACCCAGCTTGCGATAGCGCGGTTCGAGGTCTGTTCTCATCAACCGCTGGCGACCTGCTGCGGACTCGGAGGTCCGCGCTCCCTCACGGTCTGAACATGAACTCCGTGGTATTCAGCAATGACCAGGCCACGTCTCGATTGGATGCTGCATGGCTGGAGATCGCTGCACGCTCGCGTTTCGAAGCCTCGCGGCCCAGCAGTTCGAGAAAGAGATCGTCGGCGTTGCCACGCCTTTCGGTGGCCTTTGCGACAAGGGGATCATTCATCATGAATCGAGCCAGGTCATGCGAGACGGGTGTCAGGCTTTCATCGGTCCATTCACGTGTGCCGCGTCCGAGCATCCGCAGCGGGTGGCCAGGCTTTGGCACCTGCGGGATTTGAAGATCAAACTCGCCTGAAATCGCCTTCCAGATGACTTCGGAGGGCAGGCGGCGGATTTGCGGAGCTGGAGTGAGGTAGCATCCGTCCCAATCCATGGTGTAGTCGATGCCGGATCGTTGATAGGCATCGGTGCGGGCGAGGATGCGCTGGAATTCGCCCAGGCGGCCGCCACAGCGCAGGAACTCCTCGATGAGCACCTTGATACCGTGTGTGAAATCAGAGGGCGAGTTGACTTCCAGGCCGATCCAGGTGGGAGCACCGCGAGGTGAGGCGCTGAAGCAGTCGTTACTGGTGCGATTGAGGATTGGTTTGCGATGAATGCCATGCCAAGGCAGCGCGTCGTCCACACCTCCGATGGTCTTGTCCACCATCTGGCCGGGCATGCCAAACAAGCTGCTCCAGACACGCAAGGATGTCACGAGGGCGAAGCGGCGGCTGTCTTGCTGCTCCACGATCCAGCGTGCGACTTGCGTGAGCTTGTCCTCGTCGTCGTTGAGCATGGGGCGCCAGCTTCGATGGATGCGAGGCAGGGCAGGCGGAACAACGTCGCCGGGCTTGCCGTCACGGTAAAGGTAGTCGGATGGAAGGCGGACCACGTCTTTGCCGGCAAAACAGGCAGCAAACTCGTGGCATTCCCGCTCGGTGTGATCATTGAAGGGGTGATCGTGGCACATGGCGCAGTACAAATCCTCGCCCAGCACGGTGTAGGCCGTTTCCACACCGGTGCGCATGGCGTCATTCTGATCGCGCTGACGCATGTGGCCGCCGCCGATCATGTGGGTCACGATTTCGGCATAAGGCCGGTCTTCCGCCGCCGCTGTACGAAGCCAGCCGATGTTGGGATCGTCGTCCTTCACCCGAAACGCCTCCGCGAGCATGCGAAAGCGCACATCGGCGGCCCCGGGCTCTCTCACCAATGCTTCGGTGAGCTTCACGCGCTTCGCGGGCGATTTGTCGGCCAGGAAGGCACGAGCTTCCTCGGGCTTTGGCAGCCTTCCGGCCAGATCAATGCAGGCGCGGCGTAGAAAAACCGAGTCGTCCGCCAGGTCAGGCAGACTGGGAAGGGCAGGCGTGTTCTTCCACTTCTGACGTTGTTCCTTGAGCAGTTCGTAGTCGTGCATCAGTGCCGCGTCGAGATGAGCGGCGGCGACTTGGGCGCTGTCGGTTGGTGCGGGTGCGGGTGTCCGGGCGGTTTCTGCTTCGGGAGAGCAGGCGGAAAGAAGGACGCAAAGTCCGAGAGCGCGTTTCATGCGCCATCCAACGGGCAGATGTCATGTTTCGTTAGGGTTGCCTTGTTGCTGTGCCACAAGAGCCGCCCTGTTCCGCAGGAACAGGGCAACTTTCAGGAGGCTTGCGCTCCGGTTTCGGCACGCTAAGGAACGCGTCCCATGAAAATCCTCGTCACAGGCAAAGGCGGGCGCGAGCACGCGCTCATCACGGCACTCAGCGCATCGCCGGAGAAGCATGAGCTGTTCGCGTATCCTGGCAGCGATGCGATCGCGACGCTGGCGACCTGTGTGAGCGTGGCTGGATTGTCCCAGGCGATTTCGTGGAATTTGCAGGACCTCATCGAATGGATGAAGCAGAATCACATCGACCTGTGCATGGCGGGCGAGGAGGCGTTGCTGGTGAAGGATCGCGGTCTGGCGAATCTGTGTGCCGAGGCGGGCATCCCATGCTGGGGACCCTTGAAGGAGATCGCGCAGCTGGAGGCCTCGAAAGGTTTCGCGAAGAAGTTTTTGAAGCGTCACGGCATTCCGACGGCGGATTTCACGATCTGCACGAATGCCGAGGAGGCGAAGGCCGCGCTGACGGAGACGCCGATCGTGCTGAAGTTCGATGGACTGGCGGCCGGCAAGGGCGTGGCGGTTTGCACGTCGAAAGAGGAGGCGGAGCAGTTCGTGGAGGATGTGATGGAGAAGCGCTGCTTCGGCGCGGGCGATCTGCTGGTCGAAAAATGCCTCACCGGACCGGAGATCTCGGTCTTCGCGTCGGTGTGCGATGATTCGTATCAAATCCTCATGCCAGCGCGGGACTACAAGCGCATCCGCGACAATGACCAGGGGCCGAACACCGGCGGCATGGGTGCGGTGGCGTCGCTGAAACTGGCGGAACCGGCGCTGATGCAGCGCATCGAGCGCGAAATCGTGAAGCCAACGGTGGAAGGCATCCGCAAAGACGGCCTGCGCTACCGTGGCTTTCTCTACTTCGGCCTGATGCTCACGCCCACCGGGCCGCAGGTGATCGAATACAACTGCCGTTTCGGTGATCCGGAGGCCGAAGCCGTGCTGCCGATGGTGCGCGGCGATTTTGCGACCTATGTGTTTGAGGCGGCGAAGGGGAATTTGAAGCCGGAACTGATCCAGTTCGCGCCCGGCTGGAGCATCTGCCTGATTTCGGCCAGTGCTGGTTATCCGGCGTCATCGCACAGTGGTGATGTGATCAGCGGTCTGGAGCATGTGAGCGGCGCACGCGTGTATCATTGCGGCACGAAGAAGAATGCAGCCGGTCAGTTTGAAACGAACGGAGGACGGGTGCTCGCGGTCGTGGCGCAGGGCGAGACGCGGGTGGAAGCACGCGACAAAGCCTATGCGGAAAGTGCGAAGGTCACGTTTGACGGCCTGCAGCGCCGTTCGGACATCGGGAAGATGCATTTTGAGTGAGTGACCTGATCCCGCAGGGATCGGAGAAATCAGCCCGGGGGCGAAGACCCCGGGTACGCTCCAAAGAACATTGTCAGTTGGAGGCCGCATGCTGAAGGTAGGCGAGAAGGGAGCGAGGAGCCGTTGTGCGCTTCTTGCATCCCTGCCGGGATGCGAACTTGGGAGGGATCGGTGTGTCGTTTGATCCGGGGGTGGCGTTCGCTTCGCGAACTTACCCCCGGCTAATTTCTTTGATCCCTTCGGGATCGGATTTCGTGGTGCGGGCAAGCCTGCCCGCGAAGAGAGCGTTCACACTCGGGCAGGATTGCCCGAGCTACGAGCCAACCGTTCATCGCTCTCCAAGTGCCCCGCCCAGCCAAAGTGGCAGCGGAACTCGTAGCAGTTCTTCATTTGCTCGAAGGGGCCGGTCCATTCGGGCTTGTTGGAGGCCACGGTGATGGCGGAAGGCGTGAATCCGGTGATCGGAAGACGTTTGAGCGTGAAGGTGTCGTTGAGGAGGCGGGTTTTGCGCCAGTTGAAGCCCATGAGCTGGGCGCTGACGCAATCGACGGCCACGGGATGCGTTCCAGCCATGATGACGCCGCTTTCGACAGGATCGCAGGACATGGGGCCGTCGCCATCGCCGCCGATGATGCCATCGACGACGGTCAGGTAGCGAAGCGGCTTCTCACGGCGGCGGGCACAGCCGTCGAAGTAGAAGAAGCACTTGTGCAGGTCGATGATCATGCGCCAGGCGGTGTTGTTGCCGTGCCAGTTGCCGGAGCGCACGACTTCTTTGGTATCGCCAAACACGAAGCGGCCGAGTTTCTTCAGCGGCACGAAGAGTTTCGAGAGGAAGAAGCGGCCAAAGAGGATCTTTTTGGCGTTGCGCATCAGCGAGCCTTCGAGCGCACGTTTGGCCGTCGATTCGGCAAACTGGTCGCCGCCTTCCGCGGGTGTGCCTTCGGTGTGGCGTGGCAGCCAGTTCGTGCGCGGCGTGGTGCCGACGAGATTCTTCAATGCGACGGTGAGGCCGACTTTCTTGTGCGTCTTGAGCTTCGGCACGTTGATCAGCACGTCCGCATTCATCGGTGTGCGGCAGATGCGGTATTCGTGATGCGGGTCGGTGTGCTGACGGTTTGTCGTGGCGAAGTCATACGAAGCTCCGTAGAGCTTCCCGAGGCCGGGATGGCCGATGAATTCGCTGTCCGCGTCGAGATGGATGTCCACCGCGCCGGAGGGGTCGCTGGAGAGCTGACGTTTGGCGATGGTGACGCCGTCATCGATCGTCCATTCCTCACAACGCATGTCGAAGAGCAGGAACGCGACGCCGGGGAACTCGAGCGTGAGATCGGTGACCATCTGGTCGAGCTGATGCAGGCGGCGAATCGTGTCGAAGGATGAATCGCTCTGCGGCGCGTCGCACAGCGTCACAGAACCGCGCCCCTGGAGCTTTTTCGCCGCCCAGCGGGCCACTTCGCGCACGACGAGCGGATGCGTGATGATGGTGAGCCAGCCATTTTCGTCCTCGGGCTTGCTGGCATTGTGCTCCTTCACCCAGTTGGGCTTGATGACGACACGTTCGCCGGGCTGGATGAAATCGTCGGGGAGGTTCAGCGCGGCGATGGTGTCCTCGATCTGCTTTCGCACGGCGATTGGATCATCATACGAGCCCTGGCCGTGCATGACGGCGACTTTCGGAGAGCCAAACTGGGAGGGATCGAGCGTGTTCACGTGAGGGCGGCTATTTACCGGCCGAAGGTTGGCTTTGCAATGCCGCGTGCGCTGTCAAACGTCCGCCCATGGACAAAATCGTGCGGATCATCTGCGTGCTGCTGACGCTCGCCATGGTCGCGATGATCGTGCCTGAGCTGAGGGTGTCGGGCGTTCGTGCGAAACCGCTCGATCCGCCGTTCGTGCGGCTGACGCCGCTGGAAATGGCCGCGCTGCCGCTGGCGACGCGGTTTGACATGCCGCTGGGATCGGAGCACGGCGCGTTCACCTACAATGCGCGGGCGTTTCGCATTCAGCGGCACTTGGGCGATGATTTGAACGGCATCGGCGGCGGAAACTCCGATCTGGGTGACCCTGTCCATGCGGCGGGTGCAGGACGGGTGATCTATGCGGGCGTTCCAAGCCCTGACTGGGGAAACATGATCCTCATCGCGCATCGATTGCCGGACGGAGACGAACTCGGCCCCGTGGTGCAGACCGTATATGCACATCTCGAGTCGATGCGGGTGAGGGCGGGGCAGGTGGTGCAGCGTGGGGACGTGATCGGCACCGTGGGGACCGCGGCCGGTCGCTACTGGGCGCACCTGCATTTCGAGGTGCGCGTCGGGCCCTACATCAATCCTGGCCAGGGATATGCTGACACCGCCTTGAACCGCGTTGCGCCAGAGGTGTTCATACGTGCGCACCGTGGCGCGGATGAGAATGTCTTGAATCCGCCGCCAGAAAATGACTGAATCTGGAAAAGATGATTTGAAGGATGACGATTTGAACCCGTCATTCTCCGCCCACCCCGTCTCATGCGTTTGATCTGTCTCATCTGTCTGCTGGCCGTCACGGGCTCGCCCGCGCTGGCGCAGCCGGTGAAGTCCACGCCGGCACAGATCACCTGCGAATCGCTCAGCGCCGAGCTGTTTGCCGCCATCCGGGCCAATCCGGCCAAACTGGAAATGCGGCTGGAGGAGGCCCTCATCATCCGGGAGAGCTGCACGAGTGAGATCGTGACGGCCGCCATCGACGCCGTGAACGCTGATCCCGCGCTGGTGCAGAAGATTGTCAACACGGCGATGGACATCGCACCCGCGAAGGCAGCGCTGATCACGACGGCGGTTAAGAATTATCAGGCGCCATCAGTCGCGATGGCCCCCTTGGTCGAGGTGCGGCGGGCAGAGCCGGCCACGGCCACCTCGGCTCCCCAGGTGCTGCCCGGCGAGGAATTGCGGCGGGCAGAACTGCCGCTGGTGACGCAAAGCATCCCCATCGTGGAAGTTCGGAAGGCGGAGTCACCTGCCGTTGCGACTCCCATGGCCGTCCTGGAGCAGGAACGTGTCATGAACCTGACGGATGTGCCCAAAGCACGGCCGCTGCGGTAGCGCCGGGGCTGCCGGGAGGAGGCAGCATCACGATGGAGGCAATGGACTGACGACCCAATCGACTTTGCGTGAACGTGCCCGCGCGTGAAACAACGCGTAGATGCCTTGGGAGCAGCCGGCGGCGATCAGGAGCCACAGCGGGGAGAAAAACACGAATGCGACACACAGCATTCCTGAGATCACGATTCCCAGTCCCAGAGCGAAGATCAGCCACCACGTCATGAAGTGCCCGAATCGGAAACCATGGGCAGGAGACGACATCTGCTGGAGCCGGTAGTAGATGAACAGCGGCCTGATCAGAATCCAGAACACCGAGAGTGACAGGGCGATGCCGCAAAGCACCGGAATCCCGCGTGCCCGATCGAGAATGAGTGCCTGCGCGGCGATCACTGGCAGCACCAGAACCACCAGTCCTGTCATGCGGGCAAGGGTGATCCGCCGCGAAAGGCGCATCAGGTCGTGAATCCGCAAGGGCAGGCCTGCGAAGAAGGGCATGGACCCATGACCGAGCGGCCACGAGAACGTGGCGTACGGAATGCCGTTCGACAGAGGGAAGGCAAGCAGGGCCACGGCGCTGAGTGGCAGGACGACGACCCACATTTCCGCCGTCTCCCTGACCCAGGGCGGACTGAAGGTCATGATGAGAAACGATGCCAGCAGGAGCAGGGTCAGAATGGGGATGGCCTTCCACCAGAGGCTGGTCCATCCAGCCACTCCACCGGCCACGATGGCGGCCAGCTTGCGATCCCGGTCATTCATCAAGCGCAGCGCCAGTTTCTCGATCCAGCCGCGGTTGTGTGCGGGCTGTTCGTCTGCCCGGGCCTGCTGGATGGCAGCGAGGACGTCCACAGTCGTCGAGGCAGCCGTTTCCGGGAGCACAACGCCGGGTTCGTCGTCCGTATCGTCCTCCGGGGCACGCGATTCGCCGTCGGTCGTGTCTGGAGGACCGCCACCGTCCTCTGGAAACACCAGATCGTAGGTGATCGCCGCCCTGAGAGGAAAGACCGACCAAAGGACGGCTCCCGAAAGGAGAGTCAGCAGGGTCAAAGCCAGTTCGGTGCCGCTTTCGGCCGCGTGCATGGCCCAGCGGGCTGGCAGGAGCCAGGAAAGCGTGCTGCAGAGCGCCACCACCCATTCAGCGATCGGCTGGCCGGACGCGTGGCTCTTCTCCCACCACCACGCGTAGAGCAGCAGGCTGCCCCACACGATCAAGGCCCCGGTCCAGGCCTTTGCGATCAGCCGGCCCAGGGTGGAAAAGGGACTGTCATGCATCACGCAGGCGATCATCACCAGCCAGAGCAGGAGGCCGTTCCAGACGATCTGCGGCCAGGCCAGCGCAGGCAGCGGGAAACCAAGCCAGGCCCAGGAGGTGACCAGCATTCGTGGCAGCAGCTTCCACAATCCGCCAAAATACACGCCACGTGCCCAGCGGACGATGTCACGTCCGGCGACAGGCAGTTGCCACAGCACATTCGTCGTCGGACTCGACTGCATCAGCCAGTAGAAGCGCTGGGAGGACAGGCGCACGGTGACCACCACCACGCCCGCCAGCATGAAGTCCCGCCAGCCTTCCTGGCCCAGTTGCGGCTCGTTCCACCCAGCCAGCAGGCAGATGAGGAAGCCGATCAAGGTTTCCCAACCGACAAACTTCAGGCCGGCCGTCACCCGCGGCCACCATTGGTGGTCAGAGGGTTGCATCTTCGCCCCGCGCAGGGCCTTGGCTGCCATGCGCCGGAGATCCGCCTCGGCTTCTGGATGGTGGAAGAACATCGTCAAAGAGTCAGCGCAGGCCGCGCAGCACGTTTTCCTGGCCTTCCGGGCCGGCGGCGATCAGTTCACGGACCCGCTCACCCGTTTCCCACAGCGCGACGCGGCCATGCCGCAGCACACAGACGTGATCGGAGAAATCCGCTGCCAGATCCACCATCTGGGTGGTGTAGATCACGGTGGCACCGGCTTCCGTCATGCGGCGCACGAGCCTGCGGAACACGCCCATGCCGATCGCATCCATGCCGGAGGCGAAGGGTTCATCCACCAGCCACAATTCCGGCTGGATGACGCACACGCAGGCCATAAAGGCCTTCCACAACTGCCCTCGTGACAACGAGCCCGCGCTTCGATCCATCAAGGCGGCGATCCCGGTCTCCTCCAGCAGCGAAACCAGCTCTGCCTCGTGATTTTCAACCCGTGCGTCATACAAATCCGCGAGAGTGGCGATGTTCGACGCCACCGTGCGGTCCATGAACATGAGGGGCGTGTCGGGGGTGAAGAGCAGCCGCCGGCGCAGTTCGAGCACTTCCCGGCTGAAAGTCTGGCCGTCGAAACGAATCAGGCCTTCGTCTGGCGCCAGAATGCCGCCGAGCAGCGCCAGCAGCGTGGATTTGCCTGCGCCATTTTCACCAATCACAGAAATGATCGAACTGGGCGGCACATTGAGGCTGACCTGGTCGAGCGCGATGGTGTGGCCGAAGCGTTTCGACAGGTCGCTGAGCTCGATGTGCATGCGGCCGGATTAGGCCGAGCGACGAACGAACGTCAAGGAACGCCCGCATCGGCCACAGCGACGCTTCCATGCCTCCGAAGCCGCTCACTTCGCCGGAATCTCGTTCAGCGTGTAGTAGCCCACGGTGTGCAGCAGCGGCTGCTTCTCCGTGTTGCGGACGCCGTCGAGGTGGAGTTCGTGAATGTGGCCTTTGGTGAGCGGTGAGAGCGTCAGACGCACCGATTTGCCATCCGCAGCGACTTGGGCGGCGGTGATCTTGGGCAGGATCTCATCGATCTCGTCGCCGCCGTATTGTTCACGGTAGGCATAGGTGAACTCGCGCATGGAGTAGCTCTTCACATCGCCCGCGGTCGCAGGATCGACGGGCTGGGTGAAGGTGAGCTCAAAGCCGTCGTCCTTCGCGCGCATCTCGTGCACCTCGAAGGGCGTCTTGCCGGTCCATTCGCACTTTTCGAAGCAATACGGCTTTCCACCGCGTGCGCCCCAGCCACGGTCGCTGCCGCCGACGAACACGCGGCCTTCCTCATCCATGCGGCCGCCGATCAGCCCGCTGTTGAAGCCGCCGCGGAAGGGGAAGACGACGCCCTGTTTGATGCCGTTGATCGTTTCGAGGAAGACGCGGCTCAGATTGCTGTGCGACTGGTCGGCGACGAAGAGCTGCTTCGCGAACGGGCCGAATTTGCCGCCGCTGGTATCGCAAATGATCGCGCTGGCGCTGTTGCCGATCTTTCCGTGCACGAGATACACGGCAGGCGGCAGCAGTTGCTTGATGCGCTCACGTTCCTTCACCATGCGGTCGGGATCGCCGCCGGGACGGTCTTCTTTGCGGCCACGATCCCCCTGGAAGGCCTCGGGGACCGGATCGACCGGCCTCGGTCCCATGTTGGGCGCCAGATCATACCAGACGTTGCCGCCCGGATGTCCCTGGAATGAGCCCGGAACGAGGTGCTGCAGCGTGCATGAGCCGTGCCATGGCCCCTGGTTGTCGCAGTAATAGACCTCGCCATCCGCATCGAATCCGACGCCGCCGGGGCTGCGGATGCCGGAGCAGGTCGGGACCATGGTGCCGTCTGGTTTCACCCGCAGCGCCCAGCCGCGGAAGGGCACCTGGCTGCTGAACGAGCCGGTCAGGCAGAGCGTGACCCAAAGATCACCCGCTTTGTCGAATCGGCTGCCGATGGCGTATTCGTGGTAGTCGCCGGAGACGCCCCAACTGTCATTCACGTTGTCAAAAACGTCGGCGCGGCCGTCGCCATCGACGTCTTTGAGCCGCGTGATCTCGTAACGTGTGGTGGCGTAGAGGTTCTTGTCCTTCGGATTGTAGGCGATGCCGAGCACCTCGTGCAAACCGGAGGCGAAAAGCTGGTAGCTCACCTGTGAAGGGTCGTTGCTGCTGGCGCCGCTGACGATCCAGATCTCGCCACGGCGTGTGCCGAGCGCCAGCCTGCCGTCCGGCAGCAAGTCGATCGATCCGACCTCCAGGGCGGTCTCCTTCGGCGTCTGGAAGGTGGTGATCTTGTAGTAGTCGGCCTCGACCGGATCAGCCCCATCCTTCGCCAAGGCTACGGAGGGCAGAAGCAGTGAAGTGCTGAGAGCGAGGGGCAAAAAGAAGGTGCGTTTCATGACGGCGTCGCGTGAGAGTTTACTGCGCCCACTGATAAGTGATGGTCATCGTGCCCGCTTTGGCCGGGATCACGAGATTGGTGCCGGCGATTTGCGCGCCGGGGGCGGTGATGCGGAAGGATTTCGGACTCACCAGGGCAAAGGAGCCGTCCTTGGCCTCAAAACGACCGGCTCCGACGCGATACCAGGCATTCGCAGGCAGTTCGCCGGTGATCTTGACGCTGCGGATGAGCGTTGGCTTGCCATCGGGCTTGTTGCCATCGCCTTGCGCCGTGAAGCTTTCCTCGATCTCGGCGTTGTTCCAAGTGTAGCGGAAGGTCGGATTGCGACGTGCATCGAGCGTGTAGCCTTTCCACGCGAAACCGTCATGGCGCTTCCCCTTTTCCCACCGCGGCCACTCGGCGTCGGGCTTGTCAGCAACGAACAGCGCGGGCGTCGCCTCGCCTGTCGGCAGGATCACATCGTATCCCAGCGGTTTCTCGTGGCCGCCGCCGCGTGAGTTCCAGTGACGGGAGGCATCGATGAAGGCCCCGCGCCAGAATTCAGCCAGATTCATGCTCTCCGCGCTCCAGGCGATGTTGATGCCACCCGGATAGCCGACGGCGATGGCACGATTGCCGGCGCCCTGGATGAAGTTGCGGTAGATCACCGGCTCTTCCTTCACGGTGATCGGAATGGGCGCGTAGTCCTTCTGCTTTTTGGCGCCGCCCTTCCAGTTCGGGTGCAGCCACCTTGAAAGCGGGGTGATCTGGAAATCCGCTCCTTTCCAGGCGGCGTAGAGCTCGATCTGTCCGGCACCTTGGAAGTATTCGAGGCGGAATTCGTGCGGCCCCTGGTTGAGCGTGAGGCCCTTTTCCTTGATGTCGCCCGCCGGATGAATGCCGTCGTAGCTGATGATTTCGTTGCCATCGATGAACAGGCGGGATCCGTCGTCGCTGGAGAGATAGAACCGGTAGGAGCCCTTCTTGGGCGCGTCCAGCGTGCCGGTGAAGACGACGCCGAACTCGTTCTTGTAGTCGTCGAGCTTCACCTGGAGCAGGTTGTCCTCCACCTGGCCTTCGCGATGCGGTTTCAGCTTGGAGAAATCGGGGAGCACCGTCCAATCCCCGAGATAAAGCGCGAACCGCAGGTCTTTGAGGCCGCCGCCCATGGGGGCGACCTTCAATTCCCCGCGCATGGTCAGCGCGTGGCCAGGAAAGGTGCAGACGTAGGGATAGGTTCCGGCTTTCTCGGGCGCGGTGAAGCTGAGCTCCTCCTTTTCATGCGGGTTGAGCATCTTCGAGTGCAGCCAGATGCGCGGGTCGTCGGGCAGCCAGTTGCGTTTCAGCGCCACGTCCGGCTTTTCCATCTGCTTCAGTGCCATGGCGGCCGTGTCGGTGCCGGGTTTGCAGAAGACGA
Organism: Prosthecobacter sp.; assembly: GCF_014879935.1. Classification (GTDB taxonomy): domain Bacteria; phylum Verrucomicrobiota; class Verrucomicrobiia; order Verrucomicrobiales; family Verrucomicrobiaceae; genus Prosthecobacter. The sequence continues at coordinate 112,125 of NZ_JACSRD010000123.1, read as the reverse complement.
GGTTGTGCGGCAGGTCGTCGCCATTCTCAAAGACGAGCTTCACCGGCTGGCCGGGCTGCACCAGCAGCTCCGTGGTGTCGTATTTCATCTGCGCCGTCATCGTCTTGATGGTGAAGGCGGCAGGTTCGACCGCGGAGGCGCAGGCCGTGGCGAGGAGGAGGGCAGAAAGGGGGCGGATCATCACGGGCGCGGGTTTACGAAGGTGCCTCCGGCCGTCTTGCGTCGAAAAACGGAACGATTGCATGTGTCAGTCCACTTTGGGCTTGGCTGCGGTTCGTGATTTTGGTTATCTAACCGCATGAATGAACGCATCTGGCACCTGCTGAAAGCCTCGGACAAAGAAGTCTATGGACCGATCGATCTCGAAACGCTGCGTGGCTGGGCGGCTGATGCCAAGGTGTCCCCGCTGGACAAGCTCTCCAATGACGGACGCATGAGCTGGATGCGCGCGCCGATGGTGCCGGAGCTGCAGATGGATCTGCTGGTGCAGATGCCGGACAACTACCTCTACGGCCCCACGAACGTGGCGACGATCCAGGAATTCCTCGCCACGGGGGAGATCGACGAAAACGTCACCATCATCAATTGCGTGGACAACAGCGAGTCGCGGCTCTCCGAACTCGCCTGGTTCAAAGCCAGCCCGCACCACGTCCGCAGCGCCGCCACCACGCTTCTGGGCACGCAGTGGCCGGATGACAAGAAACTGCCCGGCGACGCCTCCCAGCAGTCGCGGATCGGCACGCTGGAGCGGCAGGTGATGGAATTGCAGCGCGTGGTGGACGAGTGGCAGCAGGCCTACAACAGCCTGAAGCAGCAATACGTCGAAATGGTGGGCCGCGAGCCGCTCTGAGGCGGTTCAGGAGGCGCCTGATTCACCATTTTCCTTCAAACCGGGCACGTCTTTCGCCTTGTCAGCGTAGCGGTCGAAGCGGTTCGAGAGAATCAGCAGCGTGGGTGCCCACAAGCCGACGAAAATGCCGAAACGCTCGGCATGGGCCTGTTCCTCGGGCGCATCTCCATTGAGAAACCACCAGATCCAGATGGAAAGCAGGATGGAGAGGACGCCAGCCTGGAAACAAATCGTGCTGAGGGTGCGGCAGATGGACGGATTCATGAAAACAAACTGCCATGAAGGGCCGCGTTCCGGCAAGCCAGGAATTCCGCCATCGCAATCACCGCACATCAAATGGCAGCCTGAGGCGGGCATGAGGACGCTTGAGAGCGGCGCGGGTGAGAGCATAGTGCCGGCATGTCTTTTCCCATCGAAGTCTGTGACGCTGGCACGGTGCCGCCCAGGCCGCGCGTGGCGCCGCACAAGCCGCTGGCACTGCCACGTGCCTCGCCGCCTGCGCTGGAGCCGCCCTGGCACGTGATCCTGCTCGATGACGACGTCCACACGCATGAGTATGTGATTGAGATGCTGGGTGCGATCTTTGGCCACGGTCACGAGCTGGCACTGAGGATGGCGCGCGAGGTGAACGCCTGCGGACGCGTGATCGTGGCGACCGTTCACAAGGAACTGGCCGAGCTGCGGCAGCAGCAGATCGAGGAGTACGGTCCGGACAAACGCGTCCCGGAGTGCCGCGGGTCGATGGGAGCGATCATCGAGTGCTCGGAGTGATGAACGTTTTCAGCGTCGTTCGCGCGGTTCTGGAATGCGGCTCAAAACCACGATGGAAACCAGCGAGAAAGCCGCGGCGGCCATTGCGACGAAGTAAAACGAACCGCTGAAGGTGTAAATGAGGCCCCCCAGGCTTGTGGCCAGCAACAGCGACCACACATTGCAGAAACTGAGCACAGCCTGGAGCGTGGAGCGGCGGTCCGGCGGGCAGAGCTCGGCCGTGAGCGTGAGATCACCCACGCGATCCAGGAACAGGCCGAAACCAAACACGAAATAGGCCGCCGTGAAGCCGCTGAAGCTCTCCGTCACGCTGACCCAGGCGCAAAGAATCACGCAGATGATCCGTGAAAGGATGAGCAGCACCTTCCCGCCGCTGTGATAACCCAGCCAGGCCGCCAGCATGCTGCCCAGAATGGTGCCGATGTTTTGAAACGACACGAAATGGCCTTCATCCGCCTCCGGTCTGCCGGTGGTGTGCAGCGCGTGCAGCGTGAGAAACGAGACCAGCATCAAATAACCCGTGCCGGTGAAACGGGCGGCGATCATCTTCAGCAACTGCGGCTGCGAACGGAGCAGGGAAGGCAGGCCGCGCAGGTAACGCCAGTAACTGCCGGTGTGGTGGGGCGCATGATGATGCGTGCAGGGCAGCTCCCGCATGAAGACCTGCGCCAGCCACGACAGGAACAGAAAACCGAAGGCGATCAAATGCAGCAGCGCATAACCGCGCTGTCCTGGCAGGTGCGTGAGCACCTGGTGGATCACCGCTCCAGCCCCCATGCCGATGCACGCCTGGATGATGTAGCGGGAGGCCCAGCCAGCGGCCCGGATGCGCTCCGGAACCATGCGCGTGACCATTTCCATCCACGCCACCACGCCCACACCACCCACGAGGCCGGAGGCCACAGGCGTGAGCACCACCACCGGCAGCAGCCAGGGCCCGGCATCCTGCGCATTCCACAGCAGCAGGCCCGTCACCAGGTAAGGCAGCCGCTGCAACAGGCCGAACGACATCACCCAGGGCTTGAAGTGCGTGAGCTTCTCCACCACCGGCGACACGAACAAACCGGCCAGCGCGAACGCCGCCGGCAGCAGCGCCGGCATGATCGCCACGATGCTCGACCTGCCGCCGAGCTGCTCCACCATCTTCGGCATCACCGTCTCCGGTTGCAGGAAGGCCAGTCCGCCCATGTAGAGACCGCCTTCAAAGCAGTGGCAGACGAAATTCCGCCGCACGATGGGCGGATGATGCGCGTGAGGGGGTAAGGCGGAATCTTCAGGCATCCAGGAGGCCGCCATGGTGGCGCAAACAGGCCCAAAGAAAAGCGATTCATCGGCACCGGTGACTCCGCGTCTCATTATCACCTTTTCCCTCGTAAAAATCCATCCGCGCAACCTTGCGCCGCGTTTCGATTGCTGGTTCAATCACACCACAACCCAACACCTGACGCGCCATGACTCTGAATCCCAAACTCACCAAGCTGCTCAACGAGCAGATCAACAACGAGATGTCCTCCAGCTACGTTTACCTCGCCATGGCCGCATGGTTCGAGGGCACGCCGTATGCCGGCTTTGCCAAGTGGATGTTCGCCCAAAGCCGGGAGGAGACCATGCATGCGCTGAAGTTCTACCAGTACGTCGTCGATCGCGATGCCAAGGTGGAGCTGCAGTCCATCGCCACGCCCAAAAGCGATTTCCAGTCCCCGATCGATGTGTTCGAGCACAGCCTCAAGCAGGAGGAAAAGGTGACGCAGCAGATCAACGACCTGTTCGAAGTTGCCGAACAGGTGAAGGATCACGCCTCGAAGAACCTGCTGCTGTGGTTCCTCAACGAGCAGATGGAGGAGGAAAAGACCGTCCGGGACATGCTCGACCGCCTGAAACTCGCCGGCAACGACCCTGCCAGCCTGCTGGTGCTGGATCGCGAAGCCGGCAGCCGGCCTGCTGGCGGTGGCGGAGGGAAGACAGACTTCGGCGGCGACAGGTGAAGCGTTTTCGATGGAAAAAGCCCCGTGAGGTTCAAGACCTCACGGGGCTTCTGTTTTTTTGCGCTGACGGCATGCGGAAGCCGGCATCGCAACGGTTCTGGGGTAAAAATTCGATGGTGGGAGGCAGTTCCGTTTCACCGGACTGCCTGTCGTGCCTTGTCAGGGTGCAAGGCGCGTGCCAACCCCGCCCATGCCGCTGCTTCTCGCTGGAAATCAGCGTTTCACGGGGGTTGCAACGTCACGGCGAAACACGTGACGGGTGTGCAAAACGCCTGTTTTGGCGGCACTGGGGATGCATCCTGCAACGTCAGGGCAGCAAGGCTTGATCCCACGGCCACAGCGGCGTGAATGTCGCCGTTTCCACCCAGCCGCGCACCGGTTCGCTGCCACTGGGGACCTCGACATAGCTCCAGGCACCCCGTTTCTCCAGCAGGCGCACCTGGCTGCCTGGCGGCAGATCGATCACGCTGCCGGAGGTGAGCGTGGCGGCGGTGAAGGCGCTGACGGTTTCCTTGGCGGTAATCACCACGATGTCATTCACCCGCTGGCCTGGCCCCGGCCGGATCGCGGCGAAGGCGGCGGAAGGAACGAGGACAAGCAGGCCGAGGATGCTGATCACCAGCGCACAGGCCCCGGCCGAGACGCGCCGCGAAGCGCACAGGATGCAGCGCATCAGCGCCAGCAGGATCATCCACGCGCCGGCTGACGCAGCGATGATCCAGGTGTTCTTGCTGAGCAACAGACTCCACTCCTCCAGCGGAGAACCTTCGTCGAAACGGAAGAAGCGCAGTTTTTCGTCGAGATGACGCAGGTTCTGCCGTGTCTCGGGATTGCGTGGCTCCAGCAACTCCGCCCGCTGATACCAGAGCGCCGCACGGCCGAAATCCTCCTGCCGGTAACGTGCATGTCCGATGATCGCGAACACGGCGGCGCTGAGGGCTGGCGGATCGCGGCGGGTGAGGGATTCGCCAAGATACTGCGCCTGGGTGAACTTGCCCGCCGCCAGCGCCTCACGCGCCTGCTTGTAGATGGCGTCGGGTGATTCGTCCGCCGCCGATGCCGAAATGGTCGTCAGCAGCGCCATGACCGCGATCATGGCCGACACGCGCTTCAGAAGCGGGGCCAGCACGCCCAGCACGCGGCTGCGTTCAGAAGAATCGAGCTTTTGATCCGCCGCAGGAGCCGCGGTGAAGCTCTGCGTCTCATAACGCTGGATGATCTGCTGCAATTCCGGAGCCTGCACATCGCCCGGCTGGCTGCGATGGATGAAATGAGCCGCTCGTTGCAGGAAATCGCGGTCGCTGAGCCCCGGTTCCTCCAAACCACGCCACAACTGCTGCAATTCACCCCGCAGGCCGCTGGTGGCCTCCTCGCGACGGCGGCGGAACCACGCCACCAGTGCCGAGAGGATCAGGAGGCCGGCAGGAATCGACTGGATGGCCCAGAATCGCATGCTGTTCGTCAGAGGCACGCTGGCGGCAGCCGTGTTCAGCCACGTCGCCTGGGCAGGCACAGTCATGAGGATGTCGCTGATGTTCGGCTTCGGCTGCTGCACGGCTGGCGGCGTCGGCGGAGCACCAGCAGCGCCCGTCGTGGCATCCGCACTGGCCGCGATGGTGCCCGGATTGATCCGCAGGGCGATGGGTTCCGTGCGGGCGGAGACAAATTTCTTCTGCGTGGGACTGAAGTAGCTCAGTTCAAACGGCGGCAGCTCCTTGTGCTGTTTTTCCGGCACGAAAACCATCGAGTAACCGATGCGGCGGTGGGCGGTGGGCGTGAGGTTTGGATCGATCGGGCCATCCACGTTGTAGCGACGTGGCGGATAGGCCTTCCAGCCGTCCGGCGGCATCAAGGTGGGCGGATTCAGCGCGTCGAAATTCCCCGAACCCTCGATCGTGATGTCCACGGCCAGCGGATCACCCACCGCCAGCTCGTTCGGCGTGGCCGAGGCGATGATGCTGAAGTCGCCGACTGCGCCGGTGAAGTTGGCGGGCTTGCCCTCCGGCAGCGGCAATACCTTGAGCTTCACCTCCTGGCTTTTGACCACCTGTTTGCGCGTCTCGCCGTTGCCCATGAACATGCCAAAGGGCATCCCACGGCGGATCTGGCGCGGATCCTCTGGATAAACCTCGAACAGCAGCTCGCTGCTGGCGGGGCCGACCTTCAATTCGCCCGCGTGGAGGGCGGAAAGCGTGCTGCGGTAGGTGATCACACTGTAGCCGACGCCGTTGATCACGGTTTCAGACTGGTCCGCCTGCTGCGGGAAACGTGCGATGGCGAAGTCGCTCTTGTTCACATCGATCAGACCGACACGACGCAGCATCACGCTGCGCGGGACAAAAAAAGTGGCGCTGATCGGCACCACCTCGCCTTGATAGACCTCCGTCTTTCCCACCTCGATCTGAAGCAGCGGAGCGTTGGCGTCCGCGCCTGTTCCGCCGGGCGTGGAAGGCGGTTCAGTGACGATGAGCCGCACTTCGTTCGTCTTCATCGTCTCGCCATTCACCTGCACGTCCTGCGGCGGGATCACGAACTCCCCCGGCTCCGTGCCGGCGACTCCCCAGGCCAGTTGGGTGGAGAAGACCCGCTCGTTGCCGCGGATCTCGATGTTCTGGGAGCTGGAGATGCCCGAGTTCATCCCGATCTGCACGGGCAGGCGCAACTGCGGCGGGGCGTTGATCGTGCCATTGCTCACCGCGATCACATAGGTGACCACCTGGCCGACCTGGGCGCGGTCCGGCTGGATGTAGGCACGGACGGTCGCCGCAGTCACGCACGTCGCCGTGAACGCTAGGAAAAGGGCGGCGAAATGAAGAAATCCGAATGACGAATGACGAATGCCTGGAAATTTTTTCATGTCAGAAAGCCAGGACCTTTCAGCGTGCCGTCGGGGGCTTTGAATCATTCGGGCTTGGGATTTCATTCGTCATTCTGGTTTCGTCATTCGTCATTGCCGCATCACCAGTCTTTCTTGTTGGGTGGCGGGGTATGGTAGCGGTTGGTGAGAGGCGCTGTGATCTCGTCCATGTATTGACGGATGATGCCCTCGGCCTCGCCCGGGGTGAAGCCGGTGCGCGGATTGCGATCGTTGGAGGCGGCGCCTTTTTTGTCGGATTTCTTCTCCTCGTCGCCGCCACCTTCGCCGGGTTGTTGGCCCTGCTGGCCCTTTTTGCCCTCTTCTTCGCCTTCCTTGCCACTGTCGGCGGCCTGGATGCGGCCTTCGGGCAGTTCTTTGGCGTCTTTGCCGCCGATGCCGTCGTCCGCTTCCTTCTTCTCGCCCTTGCCTTCATCTTCCTTCTTCTGGCCGTCGCTGTTCGGGTCGCTGCCTTCGTCGCCAGGGGATTCATCGCCCTCGTCTCCTTCCTCGCCGGACTGGCCTTCCTGTCCCTTCTGTCCTTTTTGCGACTTCTGGCCCTTCTGCCCTTTCTGGCCCTGGCCGTTCTGCTGCTGTTGCTCCATCTGCTTCATCACCTTGCGCAATTCGTCCAGCGCGGCGGCCACATGGTCGCGATTCTCACGCAGTTCCTTGTTGCCGGGATCGATCTCGACCGCCGCATCGAGATGACGCAAGGCATCCGTCCAGCGCTGGATGGTGATCTTCGGCTGCTGCTGCAGGCCGCGTGCCCCCTGGTCGTAGAGCGTGTGGCCGATGCCGCGGTGGGCCCGTGCGCGCAGGGTGGTGTCCTCCGTGTGCAGCACCTCGCTGAAATTCTTCACGCTGCCGTCGTAGTTCGTCATCGCATGCTCGGCGGAGGCCAGGCCATACAGCAGCTCCTGCCGCGCCGCGTCGTTGTAGGCCTTTTCATCGAGCAGTTTGCGATACAGGTCCCGCGCGTTGGCGTAGTCACCCCGTTCCAACGCCTCGCGTGCGTCCGCAGGCGTCGGATCGTTGCGTTGAATGAGGGAGAACAAGGTCTCCTCCAGGCCTCTGGCCTCGGCGGACGGTCCAGGGAGGAAGGCGATGACGGCCGACGCCAGCACAACGGGACGTGCGGCCGGGCGTGGCAGGGAGCTGATGATCCAGGCGAGCATGAGAAAGACCATACCCAGACCCAGCGGCCATGCAAAACGCTCAATCGGCCGGGAGGTCTGGCGGTTGGCCGACTGCTGCTCGGTCAGGCGGTCGAGCACGGGCTGGATCGCGTTGCGCGTCAGCGGCTGGGTGCCGAGTTTCAGGAAACGGCCGCCAGTCGCGGACGAGAGCTGCTGCAGCACGCCGCTTTCCAGCTTGGAGCGCACCACGTTGTTCGCCTCATCGCGCACGTAGTCGCCTTCGATCTCGGGATTCGGGATGAGCGTGCCTTCCTCCGTGCCGACGCCGACGGTGATGATGATCACGCCGGCGCTGGTGAGGCGCTGGATGTAAGGAACGAGGTTCTGGTCGGCATCGCCGCCGTCGCTGAACAAAACGAGCGCGTAGTTGCTCTTCGGCAGGTTTTTGATCGCCCGCAGCGTCACATCGAGCAGGTCGCCGATGTTGCTGCCGCCCCATTCGATGATCGTGTGATCGAAATACTGCAGCGACTCCATGATGGCGTCGTGATCGGTGGTGAGCGGCGCTTGGAGATACGCGCGTCCGGCGAAGGCCAGCAGACCCACGCGTTCGCCCCGCAGCTCCGTGATCAGATCGTGAGCGGCCAGCCGTGCACGCGTGAGACGATCAGGAGCCACATCGCGTGAAAGCATCGATCGCGAGGTGTCGATCGCGACGAAGACGTTGCGCCCCTTGTCCGGCACTTCGAGCTGCTCCTCTCCCCAGCGTGGCTGGGCCACCGCGAGCACCAGGCAGGCCATCGCGAGGGTGTAGAGCGCGTAAACCAGCCAGGAGCGGCCCAGCGAACGGCCGATCACCAACGCCGGGCGCAGGCGGGCTGCGGTGAAGAGGCGTTCCGCGTGCGAGCCGTGCGCGTCCACCCACAGCTTCAATCCCACAAGCACGGGGACGATCAGCAGGAACCAGAGCAGATGCGAATGGGCGAAGGTCATGACGTTTCTCAAGTGGCGGCCGGTTCGGGGGCCGAATGCAGGAAGGTCAGGGACAGCAGCAGGGCCAGGAACAAGGCGATGGCGGAAACCGCGAGCGGCCAGGGGAACAGTTCGTCCGTCTCGGTGATCTTGCGCCGCTCGATCTTGGTTTTTTCGAGTTGGTTGATCGTTTCAAACACCTCCTGCAGCGTGCTGAGGCTCTGCGCCATGTAGAACTGGCCGCTGCCGATGCGTGCGACCTCCTGCAGCGTTTTTTCGTCGAACAACTGCTGCCCCACCGGCGTGAACGTGCCGCGGCGCGGGTCAGGAATGCTGTGGACGCCCGGCGTGCCGAAGGCGATGGCGTAAATCTTGATTCCGAGCGTCGCCGCCAGTTTCGCGGCATCCGTGGGCGCCAGACGGCCGGAGTTGTTCGCACCGTCAGTGAGCAGCACGATCACCTTGCTCTTGGTGTTCTCACGACGCAGCCGGTTCGCGGCGGAGGCGATGCCGGAGCCGATGGCCGTGCCATCGCCGACGCGCTGGGTCTGCACGCGGTCGAGGTTGTTGATGAGCCAGTCGCGATCCAGCGTGAGAGGGCAGGGCAGGTAGGTTTCGCCCGCAAACGCCACGATGCCGATCTTGTCGCTCTTGCGGCCCTTGATGAAGTCCGCCACGACACGTTTGGCCGCCGTGAGGCGGTTCACCGGCTGGCCGCCGATGTACATGTCCTCAATCAGCATCGAGAGCGACACATCGAAGGTCAGCATGATCGAGATGCCCTCCGCCTTCTCCTCGTCATACGACAGCACCTTTTGCGGACGCGAAAGCGCCAGGATGCCGAACACGAAGCTGATCAAAACGAGGCCGAAGATGAAGCCACCGGCGCGATTGCGTGCGGGACGGCCGAGATCACGCAGCAGCGAGGTCGTCGGGAACTGGATCGCCGCGCGTTTGCCACGGCCGCCATGCAGCAGCGCGAACAGCGGCGCCAGCGGCAGCAGCAGAAGCCACAGCGGATGCAGGATCTGGAAGTCTGGGATGCCCGGGATCGTCATGGCCGCTCCTCCTGCATGCGTTCCAGTGCCTGATCGATGAGCACGACGGACTCCTCATGCGTGCGCGGTGCGGGCATGAAGGAGATGTCATCGCAAAGCCGTGCCACGGGCTCGAAACGCTCGCGCCAGATGCCCTGGGAGCGTGGGATCGGCACACCGGGCAGGCGGTCCGGTGTCCCCTCAAAGATTTCGTTCGTGGTGCGGGCCGGCGCGGGCACCGCGTAGCGCTCCTGCAGGTAGCGGCGCAGGACCTGCGACACGCGGTGGCTGATGTCCTGTGGCGGGATCGACTGTGCGCGCGCCTTGAGATCGTTCAGGGCCTTGAAGGCGGAACTCCATGGCTGGCGTTGTGGCGCGGCCGGCGTCTGTTTTGGCCGCGTCAGCAGAAACACCACGAACGCAATCAGCAGCACCAGCGCCAGGCTGGCGGCCCACGGAATCCACCACGGGGGCGGCAAGTCCACCTTGTCCGGCAGCGGCAGTCCGGGATGTGGCAGCGGGGCTGGGCCTGGGAACTGCGCCAGGACCATGTTGAGGATCGAAAATGCCTCCTTCATCCGCGCCTCCTGCGTTTGCGTGAACGAAAATACGATTTCAAGGCGGGCACGTAGTCGTCATCCGTCCTTACCATGATGCGCTCCACGCCGCTGCGGCGCAGCAGATGCGTCAATGCGTCCTGCCGTTCGGCCACACGACGCGCATACTGCTCGCGCACGGCCGGATGCGAGGTGTTCACGAGGAATTGCTCACCTGTTTCCGGATCTTCGAGGCAGACGCGGCCTGCATCGGGCAGTTCCAGCTCGCGCGGGTCCACGATCTGCGCCACCACGACGTCATGCTTGGCCGCCACGGCCCGCAGGCTCTTTTCCCAGTCGTGATTCGGTGTGATGAAGTCGGAGACGATCACGACCAGGGCCCGATGGGCGATGCGTTCCAGCGCCAGATCAAGCGCGGGCTTGATGTCGGTGCCGCGTTGCTTCGGCTGGATGTTCAGGATGTCACGCAGGATGCGCAGCGCGTGCGGTGCGCCTTTGCGGGAGGGCAGATATTGCTCAATGCCGTTGGAAAACAGCGTCAGGCCCACCTTGTCCTGGTTTTGCACGGCGCTGAAGGCAAACACAGCCGCGATCTCGGCCGCACGCTCGCGTTTCGAGTCCTCCTGGCTGCCGTAGTCGCCGGAACCGCTCACATCGACGCAGAGCATGACTGTGAGCTCGCGTTCCTCGACGTATTTGCGTACAAAAGGGTCGCTCATGCGTGCAGTGACGTTCCAGTCGATGAAACGCACGTCATCGCCCGGCTGGTATTCGCGGAAGTCATCGAACTCGATGCCCTGGCCCTTGAACCGGGAGTGATACTGCCCGCCGAGCATCTCCTTCACCATGCCACGCGTCAGCAGCTCGATGCGCCGCACGCGCTTCAAGATGCGCGTGAGCCTGGCGTCGTTGTCGGTGGCGGAAGGTGCGGACATCAGGAAGGCGATGTGTGGTGATCTTCGATATCAAGACGCCAGCGGCGTTCCACGTCGAGTGAATCAAAGTCTTTGATAAACCGGCCGACGATGCCGCGCATCGGGCCTGAGGGAACACCATGCAGAACCACGCGCTGTCGCAGTCCGGAGACCATCAGATCCCCGCGCTCCCCGAGCTTCGTGACGGAGTTGTCCAACAACCAGAAACTGGTGGACCTCACGGCGAACCACGGCAGCAGCTCCAGTGAGGCGTTCCAGCGGGAAACCAGCTTTTCGAGAGGCACTCCGTGCCCGCCCTGAGCCACTCTGTGCTCAACACGCAGGGCTGAGAGCTCGGGCGAATTCAGCGCGATGTAAATCAGAAAGAGGTCGCCGCCGAGTTCGCGGACGCGTTCAACCAGCGCGCAGTATTTTTTTGTGCTGAGAACCGTCTCCACCACGATCGCGGCACCGGACTCGACTCTTTGCACGATCAGCTCCTCACAGTGGTTGGCGGCGCGGATGAATGTCTTCTTGAGCAGGTCCGGCGGCACATTTTCCCACGACGGGTAGCCAAGCTCATTGAGAAAGCCGAGGGTCACCGCGTCAGGATTGATGAACTCGCATCCGGCGAGTGCGTCGCGAAACACCGGATGGCTGACCGTCGTGGTTTTGCCCGCACCGTTTGGCCCGGCAATGATCCAGAGTTCAGGCTTGGGCATGGGCGTCGGTTTGCTGGGCACTCGCCTTGCCGTCTTGCTCATCAAGATACTTCTCGATGGCCTTCTGCCGGGCTTCGTTGAAGCACCGCATCAGCAGGTGGGTGAATTCCGGACTCCGCGGGTCCACTCGATGGCGACCCTGCGCGGTCGAAGTTTCGACTGCGGCGTTCGCGTTTTCGAGGGTGGGCGGATTCATGGCAATGGAAGGGTATTGTGACGCGGTTTTATCATAAGGGACGGCTGGCGTGCCGCAAGCCCGCCATCAGGGCACCGGGAGCTTGTCGAGCAACGTCTTCACCACGTCCTCGCTCGTCACACCTTCCGCCTCGGCCTCATAGGAGAGCAGAACGCGGTGGCGCAGGATGTCGGGGGCGAGGTCCTTGATGTCCTGCGGGATGACGTAGTTGCGGCCTTGCAGGAAGGCCAGCGCCTTGGCGGCGAGGGCCAGATTGATGGTGCCACGGGGCGACGATCCGCAGCGGATCAGCAGCTTCAGGTGCGGCGCCAGCGTTTCGGGATGACGGGTGGCATTGATCAGGGCCACGATGTAGTCGCGGATCTTCTCGTCCATAAACAACTGGTTCACCACCACGCGGCTGGCGCTGATCGTCTCCACGTCGGTGATCTGGTTCACATCGAGCTTCGGCGCGGAGGTGGCCATGGCGTCGAGCACGAGGCGTTCCTCGGCGGGCGTCGGGTAAGTGACGCGCACCTTGAGCAAAAAGCGGTCGAGCTGGGCTTCCGGCAGCGTGTAGGTGCCCTCTTGATCGATCGGATTCTGTGTGGCGAGCACCATGAAGGGATCCGGCAGCTTGTGTGTGTTCTCGCCGATGGTCACCTGCCGTTCCTGCATCGCTTCGAGCAGGGCGCTCTGCACTTTGGCCGGGGCGCGGTTGATTTCGTCCGCCAGCACGAGATTCGCGAACACGGGGCCCAGTCGCGGCGTGAAGGTGCCGTCCTTCGGATGGTAAACCATCGTGCCGATGACGTCGGCGGGGAGGAGGTCAGGCGTGAACTGGATGCGCTGGAACTTCGCGCGCAGCGTTCCTGCCAGCGTGCGGACGGCGAGGGTCTTCGCGATGCCCGGCACGCCTTCGAGCAGCACGTGGCCGTTCGTCAGCAAGGCCACCAGCAGGCGGTCCACCAGCATGGTCTGGCCCACCAGCACACGGGAGATCTCAGTTCGGAGCGGAGCCACCCAGGCGGAGGCTTTGGCGATGGCTTCCTGGTCAGGAACGGCGGTGGGGACGGCGGAGTCAGGCATGTTAAAAGTGAGTACTGGTCAACGGGGCGGCTTCTCCCGTCAACCTTCAAGGCTCAGGGGAATAACGCCGGCCGTGCCTCTTTATGTTGCTGGAATTTCCCCTGATTCCGCCTTTGATCGCCACGATGACCCTCCAGGAACTCCGTGAACAAGTCTGTGCCGCCAACCGTGCCCTCGAACCCAGCGGCCTCGTGCGCCTGACCTGGGGCAATGTGAGCGGCATCGACCGCGAATCCGGCCTGTGGGCGATCAAACCGAGCGGCGTCGATTATTCCGTGCTCCAGCCGTCCGACATCGTGGTGCTGGATCTCGAAGGAAAAGTCGTCGAGGGCAGACTGCGACCCTCCTCGGACACCAAGACCCACCTGGTGCTGTACCGCGAGTTTCCGAACATCGGCGGCATCACGCACACACACAGCCTGCATGCCACGATGTTCTCCCAGGCCGGTCGTGAGCTGCCCTGCTACGGCACGACGCACGCGGATCATTTCCACGGCACCGTTCCGGTCGTGCGGGCCCTCACTCCGGACGAAGTGGCACAGGATTACGAGCGCTTCACCGGCGTCGCCATCGTGGAGCGCCTGCGGGAGCTGAAACTCGATCCGCTGGAGATGCCCGCCGTGCTGCAACTTCACCACGCGCCCTTCACCTTCGGCAAAAACGCGATGGATTCCCTCAACAACAGCATCGCGCTGGAAATGTGCGCGCAGATGGCGCTCGGCTCGTTTTCGCTCAATCCGGCGATGACGGCGATTCCAGGCCACATCCTGGAGAAACATCACCTGCGCAAACACGGTCCGGGTGCCTATTACGGACAGAAATGATCCGCCACACGATTCCACAGCCTCCCATGCGACTGTTTGCCCTTTCTCTTCTATCCGTGACCGTCCTCGCGGCCTGTTCGGTCGAAACCCGCCACCGTTGGTGGCAGACGCTCGACCCTGCCGGCTACAAACACACTCACAGCAAGGTCTTCAACCCGCAGAGATACCGGGATGAGCCGTCCGAGAAGATGACCGAGCGGGAGATGGCCGAATTCGACCTTTCGCAGTAACGACGCGTCACTTCTGCTTCGCCGCGTAACCGGGAAGCGGTTTGCCGTCTTCACCCAGCTTTCCGCAGGCCCAGAGCAGGCCGCGGGTGACGAGATCGAGGTAAACCGGGTCCTGCATGGTGCTGTTGTTGTGGCCGAGCGTGGTGCCGAACACGCGGCCCGCGCCATACTGGTTCGTCCAGATGCAGTGGTGGTCTTTCTTCGTGTCTTCACCGTAGGCGGTGGCCAGCGGCTTGAAGTTCTCCCACAGCTTCTCGTTCTTGTAGAGCTCGTCCTTCGGGTCCAGCCACTCCTTCGGGAAGCCTTTCATGATCGGATGATCCTCGGCGACGTTGCGCACCTTCAGGTCGCGGTTCTTTTCGTGGCTCATGGAGGTCTGGCCGATGCATTTGCGCCATTCATCGGTCTTCGCGGCACGATAGCTGTGCGTGGAGCAGTGCAGCATCACGGCAGGAACGCCTTCAAAGTGCGGCTTGGCGATGCCTTCGACGAAGGCGACGTCCGTCACCGCTCCAAAGCACTCGTTGTGCAGCACCACGTCGTAGCCTTTGGCCCAGCCCGGCTGTTTGTAGATGCTGACCTGATGCGTGCGGTCGTCCTTCACGCGGGCCTCCTCATGCACGATGGTGAATTCGACGTTCGCACGGGCGCTGATGCCTTCGCTCAAGATCAGCTTCTGGTTCTCGTAATCGTGACAGCAGCCGCCGCATACCATGAGGACTTTGAGGGGCTTCACGTCCTCCGCCTGGGCGAAGGAGAAGGCGAGCAGGGCGAGGGAGAGCGAGAGAATACGGCGCATGGCAGGATGGCTGGATTGAGAGGGGGCGATAATGCGCGGAAAGCCCCGCCTGTCTTTCACGATTATCTGTCCATGCGGCTTCAGCATTGCCGCCGCCCCGGATTTTTTGGTAAAAGGCTCCGCAAAATTCGTTTATGCGCGCTCGGATTCTACCCTTCCTGCTGGCTGTCGTCTGTTTTGGGCAATCAGTGACCCCTCCGGGCCCTGAGGCGGAGAAATATCACCAGATGCTGCTGAAGCGGCCGCAGCCCGGGCTGGTTTATGATCGCTTCTACGCCGCGTGGATGGAAACGGGCACGGCGGAGAGCCTGGCGGCCTATCTGAGCACACGGACCGAATCTGCCGCTGATCTGCTCGTGCTGGCGATCTTCCACGAGCAACGTGGCGATGAAACCGAGGCGCTGAAGGCCTATGCGGCGGCTTTGGAGAAGGATGCGAAGAACGCTCGCGGCTGGTTGCAGCGCGCGAAACTCGAAGCGCGGACGATGGAGTTCGAGAAGGCGCTCAAATCACTGGCCGAATCGGAAAAAGCCGGCGCTGAGGCCTCGATTGAACGGGAGATCGGCCAACTGCGAGGCCGCTGGCTGCTGCGCACGGGCAAACCGGACACCGCTTTGCAGGCGTGGCGGGATCTGCTGAAGGCGAACGCCGATGACGAGGACTTGGTCGAGGAGATCGTCGAATTGCAGCTCGATGAAGGTCTTTTCGCCGAGGCCGAGGCGCAGATGCAGGCGCTGATCAGCCGCACCACGGACGCCTACACGAAGACCGTGCGCAAACTGCGCCTCGCGGACATCCACCTCCGTGCGTCGAAGAAAGACGACGCGCTGAAGCTCATGTCCGACACGCTCGCGGACACCGGCCAGGGCACCTGGATCGAGGGCGAGGTGCTGGCGCAGATCGAGGCGACCTTCCGACGCGACGAAAACGTGAGCGGACTGGCGAAGAAACTGGAGGAACTGCAGGCCACGCATCCGCAGCGCACGGCGCTGGACCGCCAGCGGGCACGGGTGCTGGCCGAACTCGGTGAAAAGGACAAGGCGCTGGCGATCTACGCCACGCTGCTGCAAAAAACGCCGGGACAGCGGGATCTGCGCGAGAGCTACCTCGATCTGCTCGACCGTTTTGAGCAGTTCAAAGAAGCGATCGCGCAAACCAACGTGCTGCTGGAGCAATCGCCGGACGATCGCGAGCTGCTGATCCGCCTCGCGACCTTGCAGGAGCGGGCGAAGGACAAAGCGGCCTCGAAAGCCACGCTGGAGAAGTTTCTGGCCGCGAAGGCCACCACGGAGTTCGATCACCTGCGCGTGGCCCGGTTGTATGAGAGCTGGGAACGCGGCGATGACGCCACGGCGGCTTACGAGCGCATGGTGGCGGCGTTTCCTGCCAGCACCGCCGCGAAGGAGGCGCAGGCGCATTACTTGCATCGCAGCGGCAAACGCGATGCCGCGCTGGCGATCTGGCGTGACCTCGCCAAGAACGGCGACTTGGGCCAGCTCATGGCCGTCGGCCAGGCTCTGATGGCGCGGCTGGAATCGCAGGCGGCGATGGAGGTTTTGCAGGCACGTCTTGCCGAATTCGAGCGTGACGAACGTTTCCTCGGCCTGCTGGTGAACGCGGCGCTCGGCTCGAAGAAGGAAACGGATGCCGTTCCATGGGCGCTGGCCCGGGTTCGGGCGACTTCGGATGCTTCATCGCTCGATGATGCGCTGCGTCAGGCAGTGACCGCTTTGAAGTCGTCCGAGGAAAAGATGACGGCCACGCTGAACGAACTGCGAGCGAAGCCCGGCAGCGTCCAGGAGCGCATTTTGCTCGCTACGCTGCTGGAGGAAGCGCAGGACCGCCTCGGTGCTGAAAAGGTGCTGCGGGAAATGCCGCCGGAGCATGCGCTGGCCGCGCAGACACGCTTGGTGAAGCTGCTGGAGTCGCGCCAGGACTGGCTGCGGGCCGCGCAGGAGGCGGAAAAGCTCGTCAGCCTGCCTCAGGGACGCAATTCGACCCACGTTCAGCAGTTGGTCGATCTCGTGGAGCGTGCCGGAAAGCCTGAAGAGGCGCTGAAGTGGGTGGCGGAGTGGAAGAAGCTTTCGCCGGGCTCCACCACGCCCTGGTTGCGTGAGGCACGGCTGCTGCAGCAGTCCGGCAAGGCACGCGATGCTCTGCCGGTGCTCACCGCCGCAGCCCGGAAATTCGAGGACGACGAGTCCGTGGCAGACGCCCTGGCCTCCGCGTATGCGGATCTCGGCCAGATGAGCGACGCGGAGCGGATTTACCTCGGTTTGTTCGAGAAAGAGGAGAAGCCGGAGGACAAAATGCGCTGGGTGGCCACCCTGGCACGTCTGGCGAGTGATCGCGGCCAGTTGAAGCCGCTGATCGACAAGTTCGTCGAGCGTCAGCGCACCAATCGTGGCGATGCCTCGTCCTGGCTGGCGCTGGCGGAGATTCATCGGGTGGCAGGCAACACCACCGAGCAGGAACGGTCGCTGCGCGAGGCGATGCGGCTGCGGCCGGATGATGTGACTCTCGCTTTGCAGATCGCTCGTGCCGATCTGGACATGGGCCGCTGGAAGCAGGCGGTCGAGGGGCTGGAGCGGGTCGCCGTCCGCGACAAAGGATCACGCGTGGAGCAGATGATCGCCTCGATCCAGATCGAGTATGGCGACGCCAACAAAGGCTACCGCCTGCTCTACGAGATCGCCGGTGGGGCGCAGATGGCGGCTGATGATGCGCTGGCGCTCGCCAAAGGCATGACCGCGCAGCAGGACTGGAAACGGGCCGCCAGCTTCCTGGAGCCGCTCGTCCGGCAGCATGCGCAGGATTATCGCCTCGGCTACCTGCTGGCCGTGTCGCTGGAGGAGGAAAGCCGCACGGCGGAGGCCACCGCCCTTTTCATGCGTCTCATGGCGCAACAGGAGGAGCTGCCTTCAATCGCGGCCGCCCGGAAGACGCCCGACACGCGCAGCGCCTACCTGGCAAAGCTGGAGAAGCGCGTGCCGGAGGGCTTTGTCGATCTGATCCGCCTCACGGATTACGGCAGCGGTTACCAGGCCTACAACTACCGCAACAATGCGATTCGCTTTTCGGGCCAGACCGCCAGTCGCGCGGTCATGGCACCCGCGAGCCTGGGCAACTTGCGTTCCATGGGGCTGGCGCATCTGGTCGCGTTGTTGAAGCTGGAGACGACGGAAAAGCAGGCCGCGCTGATCGCTGAGGCCGGACGTCTGGGCGTCCCGGCGGCCCGCTACCTGGACATCTTTGACCTGGACCAATACCACCGTCTGCAGATGTCCCCGGATGCGCTGGAGAAGCATCCTGGCGATCTCGTCATCCTGGCCCAACTGACGAGCAATTGGGACAACGTCAGCCTCGACACGGCCACGAAGGCGTTTGAGGCCTTCAAGACAACACATCCTGAGCTGGCGGCCCAGGCGGCCCTGCAGGCGGTCCAGGCCGACAGTGAAAAAGGAGCGCCGATGATCGTCGCGGCCCTGGACGCCTTGGAGAAAGTGCCGGCGGAGGAGATGCTGAACGTGGGAACGGCCTTTTACTATTTGGGGTCCGCCATCGGTGGCTCCCAAAGCATGCGGGACAATTCCTCGTCCACTTTCCTGTCTGAACCTGTGCGCAAACGCATCCTGGCGCTCATGCTGAAGAACCTCGACCGCGTCAGTCCCGACGCGGGGCCGAATCCGATCATGAACACCGGCCTTCCGAATGCCGCGAACGCCTGCCGCACGCAGCAGGCGTGGCGGGAGTTTGTCGATCTCCTGGAGCGTGAGGTGCGCATCTGGCGGGAGCATGAACCGACCCGGCAATCATGGACAAAATCGGTGAGCCAGTTCAATCGCCGGTCGCAGAGCACCAGCACGGAAATGATCAAGCGACTGCCCTTTCCCGGCGGAATGGCGCTGCCGCCGATGCTGACGCTCTACTTCAGCCGCAAGGACCTCTACAATCCCGACCCCGGCGACAAAATGGAGCCCGAGCCGGAGGACTACGCCGGGGTGAAGCCGCTGCTCGACGGCGTGAAGTCAGCTCCGCTGCGCATGCTGCTGGCCTACAAGGCCGGAGATCGCGACCGCGTGAAAGCGGAGGTGCAGAAGCTGCTGGATGCGCCGAATCCCTCCGTGGATGACCTCCTGCTCGCGGCATCCTGGCTCAGCATCGAGGATCAATACGACCGCGTCATCGAGCTGCTCGTCCGCGCCTCAGGCATGGCCATTCCGGCGGAGGTGCGGTCGTCCTTCGACGCCGCGCTGGCTCATGCGGCGCTCAAATTGAAACAGCCGGCCGGAAGTCCTGGGCTGGAACCGGCGCAGATGGCCGTGCGCCGCCTGCGCAGCGCCCGTGTGACCTCTGAGCAGAAGGAGGAGCTGATCGCCGCGATGAAATACCTCGGCCTGGCCGATGAGGCCGATCAGTGGTCTCGCGTGGCCATCGTGGCCGCCCCGACCGTCACGCAACGTTCGTCCTACAGCTACAGCAGCTCGAACATCGACACGAAGAAGCTACAGCAACTGGCGGGCGGCAAAGACGAGGAGGCACTGGTGAAGGAGGCGGTGAAGCAGCTGCACAACGCCATTTCCTACATGAACAACAACAACCAGAGCTACGCGATCAGCCGTGCGAAGGAGATCATGCGCATCGCCAGCCGGCCCGCCGTCCAGGCAAAGGTGAAGGCCGCCTTTGATCCCGGCGAGTCGGCCACGCCGACGAAGCTCTTCGAGCATGCGCAGTTCCTTGAGCTGATTGCCGACCAGGCGGCCGCGCAGAAGACGCTGGAGAAGATCGTGGCGGTGAATCCGCAGCATTACGACGCCCGCCTGCGCCTCTGCGCCCTCATCGCCCAGACCGATCCGCAGCGGGCTGTCAAACTGATGGCCGAGGTGCCCATGGCCGCGTTTCAAAAGTCCAATCTCGGCAACCAGATCATCGAGCTGCTGAATCGCGACAGCTCGCTGCCTTTTGAGGGCCGCATGAGCATCACCGCCTCCTTTGCCGCCATGCTGGACGCCGCACCGCCGGGAGCGGGCGTGAAGGGCCTCGAATGGATGGTGGACCTGCCCGCCATCATCGCCAACCAGACCTATCGTGAGCCACGTCTGCCTCATTTATATGCCCGCCCCGGACACTCGGGCAACGATTCGTCGGAGCGCTACCTCCCCGCCGACAGTCCGCAGGGCAGGCGCCGTCGCGAGGTGCATGACCAGCTCTGCCTTGCCTTCATGAAACACCCGGTGCTGGCGGAGGAGGGTTTTCGCCGCTTCGCCTGTGTGACGCTTCAGGACAGCGGCAGGCTCGATGAACTGTCAAACCTTGCTCGCAAGGTGCTGGAAGAGGCGAAGCAGGCACCGCGGAACTCTCGCTCGACGAATGTGACCCGCCGCTACGGTTTCTATCAGGAAGTGGCGGGCTTCTGGGCTCCCGCTCCAGCCGAGTTCCTCGTCTGGCGTGCCTGGAAGGACAAGCAGCCAGAAAAGATCGAGCTGGAGGTGATGCCGCTGGCGAAGGCGGCGCTTGATCCAGCGCAATACACGCTGCTCCAGGCCGAGGTGAAGCTCTGGACGTGTCAGCCTGAGACCTTCGTCACCACAGCGCGTGCCTACCTGACCACGGCGTCGGCACGCGGCCGCTCGAGCTACGGCCAGGACCCCTTCGCCGTATGGGTGGTGGACCGCTGGGAGGAACGCGGTCTCAAGGACCTGTTGCTGGACGACCTGGTGGCCGACACACTGAAGCAAAACAGATCCTTCAGCAGCGCCTACGCCGTGCAGCATTACATCAGCATCCGTGCGCGGCTGAAACCGGAGGAGCCGATGGAGCCCTTCCTGATCCGCGTCATTTCCGCAGCTCTCGGCGACAAACGCGACACCTGGGTGAAGACCATGCAGCCCACGATCCTGTCGTATTATGGTCGTGGCGGCTCCATGAACAACCAGGCCGCCTACAGCCTGCTGCAGACGATCAGCAACCTCGTGCGCAATCCCGCCACCTTCGGTGCCGGTTTCCACATGGCCAGCCTGGTCGGTGCCACTGACAACGCGAACTGGGTGCGCAACAGCGAGTACAACATGGCCGCCGTGCTCAAATCGCCGGACAACCTGGTCTCCGCGCTTCATTCGCTCGGATGGGCGGGTGAAGCCGCCCAGCTTCGCCTGCCGGAGGAGCCGAACTGCCTCCAGGTGACGCTCTTGAAGAAGATCCGTGAGAATCGCGACACCGCGAATGACCTGGGCAGCCGTCTGGCGGCGCTGAAGACCCGCACCTTCGGCGTGGAGTTCTGCGAGGCCTTCTTGCAAGAGGCACCGGCACCCGCATTGACCGCCCTGCTGAAACGCCGTGCCGCCGACGTGGCAATGATCCCGGTGAACAGCGGCCCTGCCATCATGACGCTGATCAAATCGCAGATTCCCGCACTCCACCAGCCGGCGAACGCCGACCCCGCGCTCGTGAAGGTGCTGGAGCCCTTCCTCGGCGCTGAACAGAAGAAGTCACTCGATGAAATCGACCGGTGGATCGCTGCGACACGCACCGACGACATCACCACCGACCACGAGGCCTACGACGCCAAGCTCGTCGAGGCGCTGCGCACCTTGATTCCGACCGATCGCGACAAGGCTGAGAAGCTCTTCCTCGCCGCCTGCGCTTTGGTCGAGGCGAAGGAACGCTCCGGCGGCTGGGATGGCTACAGCAGCGGCAATGGCTGGACCGCGCGCTCAGAGACCTTCGACGATCTGCTCCGCAAAATGCCGAAGATCGAGGCCATCGGCTTTGTGATGCGGCTGTACCACACGGACACGACGGGTTACTTGGCGATGAACGGCTGGTCGCAGAGCTCCGGCTACGGTCAGGCGCTGATGGAAGTATGGCGCAACAACGGCGGCGGCGGTGCCATGGGCCGCGGACTCGATGCGATGCTCAAAGCGCTGTCCACGCAGCTCGGTGACACGCCGCACACGCTCGTCGGCATCGCCTTCCACGACTTTTTCACCAAGCTGCCGGCCGCCCAACGCGTCGCCGCGCTGAATTGGGCGGTCAAAGCGCCCAAGGATCATCCGCAGGCCGCGCTGGTTAAGGAACTCGACTTCGCCGGCCGCGTCTTCCTCGCTTTCGAACCGCAGACGGCGCAGAACGAAGGCACCAAGAAGGCCATCGAGGCTGCTGGCGGCCTGCAACCGGCCTGGGAGCACTATCGCGGCCATTTGAGCAACAAGAGCGTCAATGCGCGCGTGCGGCAGGCGCTGGCGCATCACCTGGCCTACAAGGCGGTCGATGGCATGGACGCGGAATGCGCGAAACTCGGCGCAGCGGCCGCTTTGGAGTCACAGAAGCAGAAGCACTGCCTGCACGGCTATCAATACGCCTGGATCATGCGCGGCTTCAATCGCCTGCCGGTCGATGACGCGTGGAAAGCGGCCGCGCAGGAGCACTGGGACGCGTGGCTGGCCCGCTGCAACAGCGGCGGCCTCTCGGCCTACAATCCCTGTGACTGGGTCATCAACAGCGTGCTGCGCATGACCGCACGCGCCGGCAACGACGACTGGATGCGTGAGATGCTGCGCCGCTTCCATCACACGCTCAGCAACGAGCCCTCTGGCATCGCCAGTCTCATGTCTGGCGGCCAGCCGAAACTGGCGGCGGAGCACTTCACCGCCGAGTGGCGCGGCTTCTTGATGGATCCGCAGAAGGAACTGCTGTGGAGCAAGGAACTCGTCGAAAACCTCCCCGTCTTCAAAGAAGCCTGCGGTGACCCCGGACTTGCCTTCCTGGGCGAGATTTACCTCTCCTACCTCAAAGATCCCGCCAAACACGAGCAGGCGGCCATTCCTGGCTTCAAGAGCCGCGACGAACGCTTCAAGGACCTCGCGCGACGTTTCAAGGAGACCAGGTTCAGCAACGATGAGATGCGCAAGGACAGCGTGGAGATCCTCAGCCAGTTCTACGACGCCGCGAAGATGATCCACACCGATGTCGATGCCATTGCTGCGAAGACGGACCTCAACGCACTGGCCGCCATCGAGGAAACGTGGGAGCACTGGCGCCAGCTGAAGCCGCTGCAATTCTCCCTCGGCTGGAAGGCGGTGCAGGGTGACGTGCAGCCCAACATCGCGGCCTACGATGTCGCTTTGAAGGCCCGCTACAGCCAGAGCTACTACCAGCGCTCCGCTGTCAAAGAAACCGGTTGGGGGCCGACCTGGGTGGCAAACTGGCACTGGTCGCACGAATCCGAAGCCGGCCGCGAGCCAAACATCCGCACGGTGCTGCCTTTCCTCGAACACGTGATCGCGAAAACACCCGAGGACTTGCGTGACCTGCACGTGGCCGACTGCATCTCGCAGAAGTGGCTCATCCATGTGGCTAGCAATGAGCAGCCCGTCTTTGAGAAATGGCGCCAAGGGCTGAGCGACGCCGACAAACGTGACTTCAAGAAGCGCATCCAGGGCCGCTGGGAAATGTGGGACTACATCCGGCAGTTCGCCGGCACGCAGAAGCACATGCGCCTCTCGCCCGAGCAGCGCGGCCAGCTCGTCGCCGCTGTCGCCAAAGACGAATGGTGTGCCACCAAGTATCCAGCCACCGGCCCCGGCATCCCGAATCTCGCCAACGACCTCGTGCAGAAGAGCCGCGTGTTCAAACCGGAGGAGTTTGCCGCCGCCGCCACCCCGATCGCCGAGGCCCTGCCGCGCATGGGCCGCACCGCCAGCGAAGCGGCCGATCTCCTCGCCGCCAACGGCAAAACGGACGCTGCCGCCGGCCTTTACGCCCTCGCCTTCCAGCACGCGCGGAAGGGCAATGAGAAAGACTACAACCTTGCCGCCGGTTACGCGGTCAAACAGGCCGAAGTCCTCGAACGCACCGGCAAAAAGGCCGAAGCGGCCCAAGTCCTCGCCCAGCTCGACGAAAAGCGCCTCGGCGCTGGCATCAAGAAAACCCGCGAAGCCGCCCTCAAACGCCTCCAACCTGCCGGATAGCCAAAACGGCGCGCACGATCTTCCCAAGCAAATCTTGTCGCTGACGTTCCGCTCTGATAAAACCCCAAACAATCCGCTCACACCATGCCTGCTCATGATCGCATCCTCGCGTTTGTCACCGCAGTGAAATCCCGTCTCGATCTCGCATGGCTCGTGCGAGTTCTCTGCGGCTCGCTGCTCGCCATCGGAGTCGCACTTTGCATCTGGTGCGTGTGGTGGGTGGCGCAAGGTTACGCCGTGCCGCGTATCGGCTACATCGCCGCCGCTGTGCTCCTGCCGCTGCTCGCGCTGGCACTGTGGCTCGCAGGCCGCGTCTCAGCGCGCAAGGCCGCACGCGTCGCCGATGAGCACTTTGATCTCAAGGACGCCATCAGTTCGCATCTCGGCTTCAGCGAAGCCAAGCGCGAGGGCGAATTCATCGCGCTTCAGGCAGAAGCCACCGCCGTACGCGTGCAGGCGCTCTCGCCGCACAGCCTGCCGATCACCTGGCCGCGGCGCGTGCTGACGATCGCCGGCGTGCTGTTGATGGCCTGTTTCGTCATGGGCTTCAAAAAAGCCTCGCCCATCGTGCTGGAACGCATCGCTTTGGAAGAAGAGACGACCCGCAAGACCGACGAGATCAACGAGGAACTCGAAAAGCAGATTGAGGACCTGCTCAAAACCGCCAGCGAGGATGAGAAGGAGCTGCTGCGTCCCGACGAATGGCGTCAGTGGGTGAAGGAACTGCGCGAAACGAAGGATCAAAAGGCCGCGATGCGCCAGTACGCCGAACTCGAGCGCAAATTGACCGAAGCCGCGCAGAAGCTCAGCCAGCGCGACACCGAGCAATTGCTTTCCAAGGCCGCGCAGGAAATGCAGCAGGTCGCCGAGCTCAAACCCATCGCCAAATCGCTCGAAGAGCAGAACTACCGCAACGCCGCCGAGCAGCTCCGCCAGATGAAGCTGCAGGCCGATGTGCGAAAACCCGACGAGGCGCAGAAGGAACTGGCAAAACTCAAGTCCGCCTCCCAACGCATGGCCGCCGCCGCGCGCAACTTCCAGCAGCGCACCGGCAAGCAGGGCAATCAGAACCAGGGCAACCAGTCCCAGTCCAGCCAGAATCAAAACTCCCAACAGAACGGCAACAACCAGCAGCAGGCGCAGGGACAGCAAGGCAGCCAGGGCCAGCAGAGCATGGACCAGCAGATGGCCGCGCTCGAACAGGCCGTGCAGAACCTCGAACAGCAGCTTCAGCAGCAAAACCAGTCGCAGCAGAATCAAAGCCAGTGCCAGCAATGCCAGAACCAAGCCAACCAGCAGCTGCAGAGCCTCTGTCAGAGCATGTGCCAGTCCGCCGGGCAGCGTGACATGATGAAGAAGCTGCAAAAGCTCAGCCAGTGCGCCGGCCAGTGCCAGGGCTACCTCGGCAACAAAGAATGCCAGAGCCTGGGCCAATGCCTCGGCCAGAAACCCGGCGGCAAAAAAGCCGGATGGGGCAGCTCCGAAGACCGCCGCGCCGAAAGCGATCCCACCCGCGACAACGGCAACCGCGACCAGCTCACCGGCCAGAAAGGCGCCGGCCCCAGCAACACCAGCATCGAATCCGCCGACAGCGGCAGCGGCAAGGCCACCCGCACCGCCACGCTTCAAGAAAAAGTCTTCCAGCGTCAGGTAGAAAGCTTCATCCAACGCGAAGACGTGCCCGCCGAGGTCAAGGAAGGCGTCAAAGAGTACTTCAAGGGCATCCAGCAGGTCGGGGAGGAGAAGAAAAATGTCGAATGACGAATGTCGAATGACGAATGGTCTGACGCGGATGCCGTGGGAGGAGGAAGGCGCGGCTTTTGTGGTGTGCGAAGGCGCTGAGGCCACCAAAGGCATGAGTTACGATCTCGAGGAGCGCACGGCGCGCTTTGGAGAGTCCGTCATCGACTTTTTGAAACAGGTTCCACTGAATCCGCGCACGAACCGGCTTGTTGACCAGCTCACGGGTGCCGGAACCAGTGTTGGAGCCAATTATGTCGAAGCTGATGATGCCGTCTCCAAGAAGGAGTTCATCAAGATCATCGGCACCTGTCGCAAAGAGGCTCGCGAAAGCATGTTCTTCGCCCGCATGATCGTTCGAGCCTGCCCTGAACTCCGGGACACCGCCGTCCCCGTCTGGCGAGAGGCCCGGGAACTACACCTCATCTTCTCCCGCATCCGCCGCACCGCCCAGGAAAACCTCAAAGCCGAGACCGCACAGCCATCCCGCTGCCTCTGACTCATTCGTCATTCTGCATTCGACATTCGTCATTCACCATGTCCACCACTCCCACCTCAGTCACCCACTTCAAAGACACCTTTGAAAAACTCCGATCCGAAGTCTCCAAATTCATCGTCGGCCAGCACGACATCATCGAGCAAGTGCTCACTGCGGTCATCTGCGGCGGGCATGTGCTGCTGGAGGGCGTTCCCGGCCTAGGCAAGACGGCATTGGTGAACACGCTGGCCAAGGCGCTGCATTTGAAGTTCCAGCGCATTCAGTTCACGCCCGATTTGCTGCCTGCGGACATCGTGGGCACGCAAATCCTCGTCGAACGCGCCGGACAGAAGGTGTTCGAGTTCCAGCCTGGCCCGGTGTTCTGCAACGTGCTGCTCGCGGATGAAATCAACCGCGCCACGCCGAAGACGCAGTCCGCGCTGCTCGAAACGATGCAGGAGAAGCGCGTCACCGTCGCCGGCAAGTCGCACGACCTCGGCTCGCCCTTCTTCGTGCTCGCCACGCAGAACCCCATCGAGCAGGACGGCACCTACCCACTGCCTGAAGCACAGCTCGACCGCTTCTTCTTCAAACTCTTCGTGCCGGTGCCCAGCCACAGCGACTTCATCGAGATCCTCAACCGCACCGGCGGCAAATCGACACCCGACATCAACGCCGTCGCCACGGGCGAGGACATCCTGCAAATGGGCCAGCTCGTGCGTGAGGTGCCGCTGGAGGCCAGCGTGCAGGATTACCTCGTGCAGATCGTGCGTGCCACGCATCCCGCCGACACGAACGCGACCGATCGCGTGAAGAAATACGTCCGCCACGGTTCCTCGCCGCGCGGCGCGCAAACCATCCTCGCCGCCGCCCGCGTGCGTGCGCTGCTTGATGGCCGCTACCACGTCGCGCGCGAAGACATCGCCAAAGCGGCCACCCCCGCCCTCCGCCATCGCATCCTGCTCTCCTTTGAAGGCGAAGCCGAGGGCGTCAAAACCGACGAAGTCATCGCAGACGTGATCGAGAAGGTGAAGGCATGACCAACAACGCGACAGCGTCCTGGAGTGCTCCAGCCCTCTGGAGCTTTTCGAGCGTCCCCAGTGCAGCGAAAGCGCCAGAGGACTGGCGCACTCCAAGACGCTGCCGCGACGATCCATACTCCGTCTCCGCCACCGCATGACTCTCACCGATCCAGCTTTCATCCGCCGGCTTGAGTCGCTGTATCTTCTCGCGAGAAAAATTCTCGGGGGTTCGCTCCAATCCGACCGCAGGAGCACCAAAAAGGGCGCGGGCATCACCTTTGCCGATTACGCGCAGTACTCGCTCGGTGACGACTACCGCAGCATCGACTGGCGCGTTTACGCGAAGTTTGAGTCGCTGCTCATCAAGCTGTTCGAGCTCGAAGAAGACGCCACAATCTACCTGCTGGTCGATTGCAGCCCGTCGATGGCCTCCAAGCAGCACTACGCGAAGCAACTCGCCGCCGCGCTCGGCTACATCGCGCTCAACACGCTCGATCGTCTCGCGGTTTATGGCCTCGCCGATCACTTGAAGCCGCTGTTTGATCCCTGTCGCGGCCGAAACCAGGTGATTCCCTTTCTGCGCTCGCTGGACGCCGCGCCGGCCTTCGGCGGCAACACGGACCTGAGCACCTGTGCGCGCGAGTTCGAAGCGCGTCATCGCCGCAAGGGCCTCGTGTGCGTCATTTCCGACTTCCTGTTGCCCGGCGGCTTCGAGGAAGGCCTCAGCCGCCTGCAATGGCACAAGCACGACGTCTTCTGCCTGCAAACCCTCGACGACAACGACCTGCGCTGTGAGTGGAAGGGCGATGTGACGCTCGAATGCGTCGAAACGGGCCAAAGCGAGCGCGTGACCATCTCGCCGCATGAGGCGCGCCTGTATGAGCAGGCCGTGGCCGAATGGAACGACGGCTTGAAGCAGACCTGCGCCAAACGCGGCCTCGGCCTCATGTCCACGACCACGGACATCTCCTTTGAACACGTCATCACCGACCTGCTGCGTCGCGGAGGGCTGGTGACATGAGTTTCCTCGCTCCAGCCTTTCTGTGGACGTTCGTGGCGCTTGCGCCGCTGGCGGCGATCTACTTTCTCAAAGTGCGGCCACGCAAGAAGCCGGTGACGGCCTTCTTCCTGTGGCAGAAGATCTTTTCCGAGAAGAAAGCCTCCGCGCTCTTCAAACGGCTGCGCGATGTGTTCTCGCTGCTGCTCATGGCGGCGGCATTTGCGGCGATCGCGCTCGCTTTGGCGGAGCCGGACCTTGCGGGCGATGAACGGAAGGATTTGCTGATCGTTGTTGATCATTCCGCGTCGATGTCCGCCAAAGACGGCACGACCACGCGGCTCGAAAAAGCCAAAAAGCGCGCGCGCGACCTCATTGCAGGCATGAACGGCACGCAGCGCGCTGCTGTGGCCTCTTTTGCCGAAGTCACGCGCATGCTCGCGCATCCCACGCGGCATCGGAAGGCCTTGCTGGAGGCGGTGGATGGCATTCAGCCCACCGAACTGCCCTCCCGCGTCGAATCGCTGCGCGCGCTGCAACCTGGCGACGAGTGGATGAAGGACACGCGCGTGCTGCTGATCACTGACGGCTGCCTCGACGAGCCGGATCGCCTTCCTGGTGTCGAAATCCTGCGCCTTGACGACGGAGCGAAAAACGCCGGCATCGCGCGTGCGGACCTGCGCAGCGTGCCGGGTGGTCCGCAACGGCTCGGTTTGTTTCTGCTGCCGGTTTCCTCATTCCCCGCGCCGGTGAAGACCGACATCACGCTCACGCACGTCGATTCCAACACGCTGGTGAAGCTGATTCCGATCGAATTGAAGCCCGGTGAGAATCCAGCGGTCACGCTGACACTCGATGACGCGCCCACCGGCCGCTGGAAGGCCACACTCGGGCTTGAGGACGCGCTGGAAGCTGACAACACGGCCTTCCTGCACGTGCCGCCGCGTCAACCCGTGCCTGTTGGCGTGGTGGCGGATGATCCGTTTTTCTTCCAGAACGCCGTCAGCGCCTTCGAGCGCAGCGATCAACTGCTCGCGCTCGCGCCCGATGCCAAATCCGCCAGGCTCATGCTCAGCAAGAGCAAGGTGCCCACCGATGTCAGCGCCATCGTGTTTCATCCAGCGGGTGAATCGACCGCATGGGCGAAGGTCGGCGACGAAATCGGCACGCCGGTGCCCAAGGTGTTCATCAAGGACCACGCGCTGCTGCGCTACCTCGACGCGGAGACGATGAGTTTCGCCGGTGCACGTCAAATCACCGCGCCCGCTGGATCCGTGGTGCTTGTGGCCGATGAATCCGGGCCGCCGCTCATTTATCTCACGCGCATTGGCGCGCAGACCGTCTGCGTGGTGAATCTCGATCCCCTTGCGGCCCAGTTTTATCTCAGCGCTTGGTTCCCGGTTCTGATTCACAACGCCGCCGCGCATCTCACGCATCGCGAAGATCTCCCGCCCGCCACACTCGCCACCGGCAGCAGCGCCCGCGTGCCCGGACGCGCCGACGAGACGCCCTACGGCCCAATTTTGACCAGCGGCTTTCACGAAACGGGTGAATGGACGCTCGCTGCCTCGCTCGTCTCGCCCGAGGAGAGCCTGCTGCGCAACGAGACGCTCAAAGAAAGCCTCAAGCCCATCGCCAGCGGTGAGGCGCCGAGCTACTGGCTGCTCGTGCTCGCCATCCTCGTGCTCGCCGGCGAGTCGATCCTTTACCACAGGAGGAAGGTTGGATGAGCGCGCCGATTGACATCCCGAGCGCAGCCATGCACACTCCGTCCCATGGTCACTGGTCCGGACGCTCTCCGCAAAGTGCGCTTGAATCAGCGCAAGCTCTCCTATCTGGAATTCCTCGCCCAGATGGAGCGGAATCATCCCCAGAACGCGAAGCTCTACGCCGAGTTCAGGCGCAGGCATTCGCTGAATCCTCTCGACAAGCCGGGCACCATCTCCTTTTCCGAGATGCTGGCGATTGGCTCACGCGGCTGAACTCAGCGCAGGCGGCGTTCGGTCGCGAGCATCGCACCTGGAGGCAGGAAGATGCAGGTCGCATCTACAAGTCCACCTATCCAAATCAATTCGGCCGCACGGCATTCTATGGCAGCGGCGGTCTGGGGAACACAGATGCCCTTCCGTTTGAGTACCTGACACGTCTGGCGCTTCACAACGAGATCTTCGGCGATGATGTGGTGATCGAATGCACGCTGGAAGATGATCAGGGGCGTCTGGTCACGGTCATCTCGCAGAGCTTCATTGAGGGAGATCATCCTTCGCAGGCCCACATCGACGAATACATGACGGCGGAGAGATTTGTGAAGACGCGTTCGGGAGACTGGTATCGTGCGACTGATGACATCGCGGCATTTGATGGTCATCCGGGAAACTTCATCCACACGCCAGATGGCAACGTGGTGCCCATCGACCTCGTGCCGATCCGTCATCCCGACGCGGACCATCTTTTTATGCTGGGGGTGCCGAAATCATGAGTTTCACCACCTTCACACCGCTGTTCTGGCTCGTGGTGCTT
Organism: Prosthecobacter sp.; assembly: GCF_014879935.1. GTDB lineage: Bacteria > Verrucomicrobiota > Verrucomicrobiia > Verrucomicrobiales > Verrucomicrobiaceae > Prosthecobacter. Next base: position 81,481 of record NZ_JACSRD010000123.1, on the reverse strand, counting down.
CTCGCTGCGGCGTGGGGCTACTGGCAGTCGCTGGTGGACCGGCCGTCAGGCTTGAAGATTGCGTCGTTTGCGCTGCGACTGCTCGGCGTCGTGCTGCTCGCGCTTGCGCTGTGCCAGCCGTATGTGGGCGAAGAGTCGGACGAGGCGCATGTGGTGTTTCTGGTGGACGTTTCGCAGTCCGTGGACCTCGAATCGGCCAAACAGGCGCTCAAGCAGGTGGATGCAGGCGTGAAGGCCCTGCGCTCGCAGGACACGCACTCGCTGTTCGCGATGGCGAACGGTCTGCGCGACAAGAAACTGCCGGACTTCACGAAGATGCTCGAGGATTGGACGAAAGGCGTCGCCGATGACGCTTTCCGTGCCCACACGCGACTCGGCGACTCGCTGCTCGCGGCAAGGTTGGCGTTCCCGGCCGGCAAGGCGAAGCGCTTGATCGTCTTCAGCGATGGCATCGACACCGAGAGCGGTGCGGACGCGGCGCTGGAGCAGTTGAAGCGTGAGAACGTCGATGTGCGCTTCATGCCATTGAAGACACTCAGCGAACCGGAGGCCGCGCTAGTGGCGCTGGAGAGCGCCTCCCCCTTCGCCTTCCACGGCGAGGTGCTGCGCCTGACCGCACGTGTGACGGCCAACCAGCCGATGAACTCCCGTGTGCGCCTCCTGAACAAAGGCGTGGCCGTGCAGGAGAAAACGGTGGCACTCAAGCCCGGCGAGGACGCGAAGGTGTGGTTCGACACCGAGATGACCACGCCGGGACCGAGCGTGTGGAGCGCGGAGATCGTGCCGGAGCGCGATCATTTCCCGATCAACAACCAGGCGACGACCACGATCACCGTGCGCGGCAAGCCGCGTGTGCTGGTGCTGCATCAGGACGAGAAAAAGATGCGGCCGTTTGCTCGCGCGCTGAAGGAGCAGGACTTCGACGTCGATCTGCGCGGCAAACGCGGCCTGCCGGAGAGCATGGAGGACCTGCTGGCCTTCGACGCGGTCATCCTGGCCAATTTCGCCGCCACCGACATGACGCCGCGGCAGATGAGCCTGCTGCGCAGCTACGTTTCCGACTTCGGCGGCGGCCTCATGATGACCGGGAGCGAGAACAGCTTCGGTCTCGGCGGCTACTACAAGTCGCCGGTTGAGGAAGTGCTGCCGCTGGTGTCGCGTTTTGAGAAGGAAAAGGAAAAACCGTCGCTCGCGATGGCGCTCGTCATCGACAAGAGCGGTTCGATGAGCGGCCTGCCGCTGCAAATGGCACGTCAGGCAGCCAAGAGCGCGGCGGAGTTGCTCGGACCGCAGGATCAGATCGCGGTGGTGGCGTTTGATGACCAGGCGCAGATCATCTGCGAGATGACGCCCGCCTCGCAGCAGGGGACGATCCAGGCGGCGATCGACTCCATCGCGGAAGGCGGCGGCACGTTCATGTATCAGGGCATGGTGGCTGCGAAAGACATGCTGGAGCGCACCACGGCGAAGGTGAAGCACATGATCTGTCTCACCGACGGCCAGACCAACGACGCGGATCACATGGGCCTCGTGCAGCAACTCGTCGATGGCGGCGTCACGGTGTCGTCAGTGGGCCTCGGTGAAGGTGCGGCGCGCGAATTGCTTCAGCAGATCGCCGAAGCAGGCAAAGGCCGCTACTACGAGAGCAACGATCCCGCGACGCTGCCGCAGATTTTCACGAAGGAGACCACGCAGGCCTCGAAGAGCGCGGTGCAGGAAGGTGTTTTCACACACATCGGGATCACCGAGCATCCGATGATCAGCGGTTACGAAGCGGAAGGACTGCCTGTCGTGCTCGGCTACGTGATGACGGAGGCGAAACCGGCCGCGCAGGTGCTGCTCGGCGCGGAGAGCGGCGATCCGCTGCTCGCGGTCGGTCGTTTTGGTCTCGGCATCGGTCTGGCCTATACGGGTGATCTCACAGAGATTTGGGGCGGAGAATGGCTCGCGTGGGACGGCTGCGGACGTTTCTGGGCGCAGGTGCTGCGCGGAGCGCTGCGGAAGGCCGATGTCGAAGGCCTCGAAGCCCGTGGCGAGGTGCGTGACGGCACCTGGGTGATGAAAATCGAACGCCGTGGCGAGGATGGCGCGCCAGTGAGCGGCATCGGCTGGAATGCGCAGGCGCTGGATGAAAACGGCAACACCCAGGACGTCGTCATTCGCGAAACGGGCCTCGGCCGCTACGAAGCGCGCCTGTCGCTCGGCACGCGCAAGCATCTCAGCCTGCGCCTGCATGACCGTGACCATGACAAACTCGAAGTGAAGCACTACCACGCGCCTTATCCGGCGGAGTATCGGCTCAACGGCAAGACACCCGAAACGATGCTGGCCCTGTCACGCTACGAGCCAGCGGCCATCGTCACCGGTCTCGCTCCCGTGGCCCAATTGAAGCCCGTCGGCCACTGGTTCGCATGGAGCGCGCTGCTGGCGCTGCTCGGCGGGGTGTTGCTGCGACGGATTTGATGGATGGTTGGAGTGGTGGATTATTGGATGAATGCTCCAGAGCAGCATGGGGCTGCGCCATCAATCCCCAGCCCACTGTTTTCGCGGTTGCTGATGCTACGCGGCGCTGCATATCACCTGCGCATGAAAATCGTTCTTCTCGACGCCCACACCGCGAATCCTGGTGATCTTTCCTGGCAGCCGCTCGAAGCCATCGCGCCCTGCGAGGTGCACCCACGCACGCCGCTGGATCAAACGGTGGCACGTTGTGCCGGCGCCGAGGTGGTGATCACGAACAAAGCTCCGCTGACGCGTGAAATCATCGCCGCGCTGCCGGATTTGAAATACATCGGCGTCACGGCCACGGGATTCAACATCGTGGATGTCGTCGCGGCGAAGGAACGCGGCATCGTGGTGACGAATGTGCCGGGCTACAGCACGCCGGCGGTCGCGCAGCATGTGATCGCGCTGATGCTGGAACTGACGAACCACGTCGGCCATGCGGCGAAGAGCGTGGAGGAGGGCGGATGGACGAAGTGCCCCGATTTTGCTTACTGGGACCATCCGATCATCGAACTGGCCGGCCGCACGCTGGGAATCATTGGTTATGGCGAGATCGGCAGCGCCGTGGCGCGTATCGGCGTCGCCTTTGGCATGAAGGTTCTCGCCTCGAAGCGCACGTGGAAGGAACCGCCGCCCGCAGGTGTCGAGGCCGCCGTGATCGACGACATCTTCCGTCAGTCCGATGTCATCAGCCTGCATTGCCCACTGACCGATGCCACGAAGCATCTGGTTGGCGAACGCACGCTCGGTTTGATGAAACGTGAGGCGTTTTTGATCAACACAGGCCGCGGACCGCTGGTGGATGAATCCGCGCTGGCGAAAGCACTCAACGAAGGACGCATCGCCGGAGCCGGACTCGACGTGCTTTCCGTCGAACCGCCGAAGGACGGCAATCCGCTCATCGGCGCGAAGAACTGCCTCATCACTCCGCACATCGCCTGGGCCAGCCGCGAATCGCGTTCACGCCTCATCGACATCACTGCCGCAAATTTGAAGGCGTTCCTGGCGGGCAAACCGGTGAATGTGGTGAACGGGTGAGCCTTGCCTGCGGTAAGCGAGTCAGTGGGCACGAGGGCCTTGTCCACGCTGGAGACGTCCTTGCGTGATTCGGGGTCACGGTGCATGGTCAATGCCATGGAACATCGTAATCCATTTCCAGGCATGAATCCGTTCATGGAGCGGCGCTGGCGTGATGTGCATCTCAAGCTGATCGCTTTCATCAGCAACGAACTTGGGGTTGAGCTGCCGGAGAGCTACTCGGCGCTGGCGGAGGAGCAGGTGAATGTCTTCGGTGGTGATGCCGGGGTGTATTATCCGGACATCAGCATCGTGGATGAGCCGTGGAAGCGGGGGCTGCCTCCGGTTTGGACGCCTGAGCATGAGTCCGGTGTGGAGAGGGTGGTGGCCGAGCCGGAAATCGTGAATGTGGAGACGCCGCCGGAACGCTGGGTCGAGGTGCGGCATGATGACGGCACGCTCGTCACTGTCATTGAAGTGATCAGTCCCACGAACCGCGACTCAGGCCGGCTCGCCTTTCTCACCAAACGCCATGACTACATCGCGGCCGGTGTGAACGTGGTGGAGATTGACCTTCTGCGCCAGGGACGGCGATTGATCGATATGGACGCCAGGGACTACCAACGGCGCTTCCCGAATGCTGGCGAGCATTACACAGTCTGTGCCATCCGCGCCGGCATGCCGGACCGGCGTGAGATTTACATCTGCCCGCTGCGCCAGCGGCTGCCGGTGATCCGCATTCCACTCCGTCCGCCTGATCCCGATGTGCCACTGGATCTCCAGAAAATGCTGGATCGAGTCTATGAAAGCGGGCGCTACTGGAAGCTCAACTACCAGGAGCCGCTGGAACCTGCGCTGCCAGAGGCGGAGCAAAGCTGGGTGGCGGAGCAGTTGAGCAAGAGCGGCTTTGTGGCATGAATGACCAGGGCAAACTCTCCGAGCAGCCGCGAATCACGCTCCCGCCTCATCGACATCACTGCTGCGAACTTGAAGGCGTTCCTGGCGGGGAAGCCGGTGAACGTGGTTAGTGGGTGAGGTTCCGCGGTTTTTCACGATTAGCCGAGGGGGGAAACGTAATAGCGGCCCCATCACTGGGGCCGGGCAGCAGCCCGCGCCGCCTCGATCACTGCCAAAGTCGTGCGGAAGTTGGTTTCCGACCTCAGGCGGCTCACCACGTCATCGTAGTCGAGCCAGCCACGCTCGGCTGCCTGTGCCAGAATGTTCAGCGTGCCTGCGGTGATCAGGCCTCGCTCACGAGCCGCACGCCGGCCGTCCATTTCATCGATCAAGATCACATCAGCATTCCATTCGAGGGCGAGCGTGATCGCCTCCGCCTCACCGGCGTCGAGGAGGCTGGCCAGCTCTGGCGGAACCTGTTGAGCGGAATGACACACCAGCCAGTCTGGCGGCTCCGCTGCCCACTCCCGCAAAACCGCCGGAGCACGCGGATGAAGACATTCCTTCATCACCGTCGCCGGGCAGTGAACCTTTCCAAACAGACGCGGCAGCACATCGAGCAAACCCAGCACCGCCAGATAGCGCAGCGGCGTCGTGTCACTCACGACGATCATGCGTTCAACAAAGCGCTGAGTTGCCGGCCGTCCTCCGTCACCTGCTTTACCGTAGTTCCCGGCCAGGCATCATGCGCGGAAAGAAAATCCTCTGTCTCCCAGCGTGACTCATGCCCCATCAGCACCCGCACCTGGGCGGCTGAAAGAATGCCCTGCCGGTAAGCCTCCACCGCAAAACCTTCCAGCAACACACGCGGCAGCGATGCCTCCGCCCGCTTCAGCGGCGCAGCGAGCGCCTCCGGGATGTCGAGGGTCATGATCATGTGCATTGGGTAACGCATGCCCCGCCTTTCGGCAAGATTCGAGTCTCAAGCGGTGATTCGGAACGGTGTGGTGTTTGGGAAATTCCTTTGGCAAAACCAACGCCTCTCTCACAAACTGGTCATCATGGGCCTCACGATTACCGCTCTCGGCATCTATCAGACTGGCAAAATAGCGCTCCCGCTTTTGCGAGCAGGCTACAAGATGGTCCGAGCCCAAATTGCTGACTCCAAAGAGCCGGGTGAGGTCGAATCGGCCGTCCAGGACATACTTGGAGAGCGCATCAAGACGCTGGTGGACGGAAAATTAGCATCCTTGTCGGCAAAGCAGCTCGAAGCCACGGATGACGCGCTCGTTCGCTTTACCGGCTTGGTCTTGCAGAGCCTCGTGAAGGAAGCGCTCACGCAGTCCGAGTTTACGGAGGTAAAGGACAAGCTCACCGCAGGATTGCCGGAATTGCCGCGCTGCTGGGGCATGTTTGTGGCACAGGGTATTCCCGGCATGCAACCGTTGATCGAAAAGGACTTTCTGCTCGCTTTGCAGGCCGCGCATGATGGCTCTGGAACGAGTCCCACGGTCGAACCAGCCTTGCTCTCCACGTTCTTTACTCAGTGGTTCCAGCATGGAGTCAGCGATGTGCTGTGGAAACAAGGCTGGCAGCAGAAATTAGCCGAAGTCGTCTGTCCGTGGCTGACGGCCGCTTTGGCGGATACCTTGATTACTGACCACCCGGTGGCGCTGACGGCATTTCGTGAAAGCATGCTGCGATTCCAAACAGAGCGTTCAGTGAAGCTGGGAGACATCGACAAGCGCACGAAGGAGATCGCGAAGAAGCAGAAGAGCGAAGGACGCAAATCGACCCGACGACACAAGGAACTCACGTCAGGCATCAGCAAAGTGGAAGCGATGCTTGTCGAGCAAACAGCACCAGGTCGCCTTGCGGCTTACAAGCGTGCCCTCGTTGCTGCGTTCTCAGCCTATCAAGAGCTTGCCATCGACAACTACGCCGCCGCCGATCAGGCCTGCCCGGACATTTGGGACATCTTTGTCCATCCCGCTTGCTCGGCGGAGCACCTCCGCCCGGAGGATATGGATGCCGCCCAGCGGGAGACACCGCCGCGCCTGCCCACACAGGACTTGTTGCCGCTGCTCGCCCACGACGACTACCGCCGCACCGTGTTGTTGGCCGATCCCGGCATGGGCAAGAGCACGATCATCCAAGCCCTCATCGCCCACCTTGCCAGCCGGCGTCCGCTGCCCGGAGCGCCCGTGCTCACCGGCCTGCTGCCCGTCCCGCTCATCTTGCGGGACCTCGTACCGCTGCTACCTCAGAATGAGGTCGAAAGCTGGACCTGGGACCGCCTCATCACCGTCCTCATCGAGCACTACCAGCGCGAAGAGACCGCCCCGCTGCTTTGTGATGCCTACAAAGACCACCGCGAGGAATTCTACCAACTCCTCCACTCCGACCCGAAACTCTTCTTCCTCATCGACGGCCTCGACGAGATCGGCGACCTCGCGAAGAGGCGGAAAATCGTCGAGTGCATTCAGGACGGCATCAAGGCGGTGAGCAAAGAGGCGCGGTGGTTGATCACGTCGCGGGTGATTGGGTATGATGCCGCTCCTGTGGACATCGTGGATCTCGCATCTGGTTTTAGTTTCACGAATATCCAGGCGGCAGGTGGAGTGACGGAAGACAAACTAATCCAATGCCTTGAAGACTGGACTCGTAGTTTTTTGCAGTGGTCAGGCTACCTTTATGATCCGCCGCATTCAGGGCATCCTCCGACCTTTATCGAAGCCGCTTTGAGCGCCAGCCTAGCAAAGGCATTGGTAAGCGAGGCATTTCCAAGCAATCGCAACTTTATTTTTTACCGAGAACAGCGTGTTGCCCAGCGTCTCCATCTATCTCCCTTCGACAACCAACGTCAGGACGCCTTCACCAGCCGCTGGTTCCGGCACCGGCACAGCACGGACTTCTCCAAGGAGCTAATGCGTGAGGTCCGCGCCCATCACCACGATGGCGTGCGCATCATCTCCCGCGTGCCGAACCTGCTGTGCATGATGAACATGCTCAAACGTAGCGGCAAACCGCTCCCCGATGGCCGCGCTGCTTTGTATGACGAGATCGTCAAGGCCTACCTCGGCGGAATCGATGCCGCCTACAAAATGCAGCCCATCCTCGGCAACACCTGCCCCTTCGAGCCAGCGGAGCGCCGCTTTCTTCTCTCCCTCCTCGGGGCTCTGATGCAGAAGATCCGGCTTGGAAGCGAGAAAGGAGACAAGGACGGCAATATACTCATCGCCATGCCCGAGTTGGCTCAGTTGCTCCTCCCGGCCATCGAGTCGATGCAACAGGCTGGGAAGGTGACAAGGGATCACAGTGCCACCGCCTTGCTCGACGAGCTGCTGCACCACATCGCCAGCCGCAGTGGCCTACTCATCCCGCGCAGCAGTGATGCAGACGGAAACACCGTCTATAGCTTCACCCACCTGTCGTTCATGGAGTTCTTCGCCGCCGAGTGGCTGGGCATGGAGTTCGACCGGCGCCAGCGCCAGCTCGCTCGGCACTCGGAGGCACTTTTGGAAGACATGCAGCTCACCGCTATGGAGCTGGAGCAGATATTCCCTCCTCCCGGTCCCATCCAGCACTCGCGTGAGTCCTTCAAAAACTTGCCCGCCCTGCCTGCTTGGCACGAGCCCCTCATCTTCCTGCTGGAGACGCGCAAAGCCGATGCCCCCACCCTCCTCCGCTGGCTCTTCCCCGCGCTGCACACCACCAACAGAGAACAGCGAACCGAAAAGCAGGAGCCGGCGAAGCCGCTCCTCCCGCTCGATGCCGTGCGCCTCCTCGTCAAACTCACCGCCGACCCGGAAATCCCTATCTCATCCGACAAGCGTCAGACTTGGTGGCTCATCCTATGGGACGCCTATCTGAGCTGGCCACACCTGGCATGGGAAAGTCGCGATGAAAAGAACTGGCCTGTTGCCTCACTTTTGCTGGAGAGAACAGAACACCGTCAAGAGGTCCTCGACGCCCTGATCGCTGTGCTCCCGGAATACTCTGGAAAACTGCTTATTCTGTATGAATGCACCACACTCACTTCGGAAGATTTGCGATGCTTTGCTGGAGTCGATGGTTTGCTTCATCTCAGTCTGGCACACTGCACCGGGCTCAAGGACACAGCATGGTTGGTCTCATTGCGGCAGCTCGAAATTCTAGACTTAGGTCACTGTTCCTGCCTGAAGGGCAGCCAAGCTTTTCAGGGGCTGGCAGGAATGAAAAAGCTAAAGACCTTGAACTTATTCAATTGCCCAGGTCTGATTGACACGGCACCGCTTGCGGAGCTGAGCGAACTCGAAATGTTGGACTTGGGTCTCTGCACTGGCCTACATGGGACAGACGCACTTCATGGACTCGAAAACCTATCGGCTCTCAAAGAACTTTACCTGTCGAACTGCACCAGCATCGAGAACCTGCCCGACCTCCGATCCCTGCGTGCCTTGCGGCTCCTCAATTTGACAGGCTGTCGAAAACTGAAGAATCTCGACGAGGTGAGACGACAACTCCCCACAGATTGCGTGATTTTAGGACCGCATGGTGAGCGGCTTTAGGAAACTGCCACGGGTCTCAAACAGGCGGCTGGCAAGATTATAAAAAGTCTTGCTGAATTGTCATCCACGACTCAATCACTCCGACCATCCATCACTCCATCACCCCGTCTTGCCACGGCTTTTCACGCTGCGAGGATCGCTGGTTCACGCCGTTTCGCTGCCTCAGGGCGGGCAAAACGCGTCAACAATTCGGCGGCGAGATGCGAAGGATCGTCTGAAAGGATCGTGCGCACCTCGCCAAAGCGGAACAAGGATTCCCGCCGACGCACAGTCTCGTTAAACGCCAACAGGCAGGCCTTTGGCCCGCTGGCCATGCCTTGAACGCGCTTCATCTCCTGGACGAATGCCTGCATCGCGGCGGCATAAGCCTGCTCTTCCTGTCGGGGAAACATGGCTTTCACGCGTTGCGGCATTTCGACCTCGCCTGCGAAGTTCAGCAGGCAAGGATCCTGACATGCCACGAGCACGCCCACATTCACAAACTCTCCGGTGACCGGGTAGGGCAGGAATTGCAGGAGGGCGTAGTTGCAGACGGCTTGGGCAGTTTTCATGGCAGTTTCCAAAACGTGTCTGGATCGGTGAACGGCAGGCTCAGGACGGATTCTACATGCTTCCTGTCCAGTTGCACGGGCATACTCTCATCTGCATCGAGATGGAGCCACTCCAGCGGCAGTTCTTCATACAGCTCGGGCAAAAGGCTCAGTGCTTCACGCAAGCGTGGTTCCATCCTCGCTCTGAATCCAGGCGGCCATTGTTTGAGCTGGCCTGCGAACACATGGGCATCAAAGAATCGCGCACGATCGAAGTCGTCATCGAAAGCCAGATTGAAATCATAAGCCCACAGCATCTCCCGGCGTGATTGGTCCTTCCAAAGCGCTCCTTCTTCATCCGAATCCGGCAAAGAGGGTATCTGCGTCACCATGAGGTTGGGATTTCCTCCCTTCGGCGAAAGGCTCCGATCCTCATTCTGAAGCCATAGATCCAGAAGAAGCAGCGCAGCCATGGTCTCCTCAGGCCAGCCTTGGGCGGACGTCCACGAAAGCTCCTGACCACTCTCGACCCGCATGGACGCAAACACCGTGCCCGTGCCCAGTTCCTTGATGTCTTTGCGCGTGCTTCCAGCGATCAATCCTTGCGGAACCTCTGCCAGCGCAAATGCCGGCACGCTGATTGGCAGGCCCTGCAAGAGGAGACCCGCCAGCCGGCCAGACAACAGCTCACAGCAAAGCGAACGCTGACCTGCATGGGCTCCTTTGACGTAGCAGGTCACCCAATGATCTGCCGAACAGATGAATGGCCGTGTCATGCCCTGCTCCGCACGCCCCAGCACTTCGGTGATGGTGACGTGCGGATTCATGGCATGGTCTGTGGTCATCAAAGCGCCGCGATGACTGCGTCGCCGATCTCCTTGGTGTTCACCTTTCGGGTACCGGGGGCGTTGCTGAAGATGTCGCCGGTGCGGAGGCCTTGGTCGATGACCTTCTTGACGGCGGATTCGATCTGCACGGCTTCTTTTTCGAGGCCGAGGGCAAAACGAAGCAGCAGCGCGGCGGAGAGGATCTGCGCGATGGGATTGGCGATGCCCATGCCGGCGATGTCGGGGGCGGTGCCGCCGCTGGGCTCGAAGAGGCCGAAGTAGAGGCCGTCGCCCTTCGGCTTGCCGAGGCTGGCGCTGGCGAGCATGCCGAGCGAGCCGGCGATCATGGCCATTTCATCGCTGAGGATGTCGCCGAAGAGGTTTTCGGTGACGAGGACGTCGAAGCTGCGCGGGGCTTTGATGAGCTGCATGGCGGCATTGTCCACGTAGAGGTGGGCGAGGGTCACGTCCGGGTATTCTTTGGCGACTTCGACCATCGTCTCGCGCCAGAGCACGGAGTTGGTGAGCACGTTGGCCTTGTCCACGCTCGTCACATGCTTGCGGCGGAGCTGCGCGGCCTTGAAGGCGACGTGGGCGATGCGCACGATCTCGCTCTTTTTGTAAACCATGGTGTCGATGACCTCGATGTCGCCATCGGGCAGCGTGGTGCGGCTCTTCGGCTGGCCGAAGTACATGCCGCCGGTCAATTCACGCACGCAGAGCACGTCGAAGCCGCCCTCGACGAGGTCGGGACGGATGGGCGAGGAGCTGGTGAGCGCGGGATAGCAGATGCCGGGGCGCAGATTGGCGAAGAGGCCGAAGTGCTTGCGGATGGGCAGCAAAGCGCCGCGCTCGGGCTGCTCATTAGGCGGGAGCTTTTCCCACTTCGGGCCGCCGACGGAGCCGAAGAGGATGGCGTCGCTGGCTTCGCAGGTTTTGATGGTTTTTTCGGGCAGCGCCTTGCCCACGGCGTCGATGGCGGCACCACCGACGAGTTCGTGGTGGTAGTGGAACGTGAGGCCGGAACGGCTGGCGACGGTGTCGAGGACGCGAAGGGCCTCGGCCATGACTTCAGGGCCGATGCCGTCGCCGGGGAGGACTGCGAGATTGAACGTGCGGGACATGAGGGTGGGGAAAGCGGCCTGTTCAGTGGATGAGGATGCGTGGGATGGCAAGTGGCGGGCGGAACCACAGCGGGCGAATTCCGCATGCCGCCGAACCAAGATCGCTCGCGCCGAACGCGAGGACGGTTGTCTAGAAATTGCAGTTCACATAAATCTTACTTCCGCCAAACCATAATGACCGCAATTATCGGCATTTATGCGACTCGACCTTGTGAAGATTCCCAGAACTGCCCTCAACAGCGTCCAGACAGGCTCATTCAAGGACCGCCGCCTCTTGGGATCGTTTGGCCTGATCGCGATGTTGGGACTGGGTGGGTTGGCTCATGCTGGCGAAGACGATCACGGCCTTTCCGACCAACTGGCAGCGGAAGCACAGATTTTGGCCCCGGCTTTTCCCATCATGGCCCCTGCGGCCACCGTGGCGACCGCCCGCATTTCGTTGGGTGAATGGGGAAACATCATCTCCTGGACGCCACACATTCCCGTCACTGCGGCGACGCTTCCAGACGGTCGTCTGCTGACCTTTGCCTCGAACCAGCGCACCACGTTCCCGGTAGGACCCGAGTTCACCTATGCGGCGGTGTGGAATCCGGCCACAGGCGTTTTCACCGAGATCAACAACACGCGTCACGACATGTTCTGCGGCGGCACGGCGATGCTGCCAGACGGGCGGGTGATGATCAATGGCGGGCGAAACACGACCCGATTGAGCAGCTTGTTCGACTGGCGCACGAGCCAATGGGTGGCGGTGCCAAACATGAACGATGGCCGCTGGTACAACACGAGCGTGGCCCTCACCGACGGCAGCATTTTCACCGTCACGGGTGACGGCGGCACGAACACGGCCGAGCGCTGGACCTCCGCTGGCGGCTGGTCCCGCCTGAGCGGCATCAACTGGTCCACGGTGGTCGGCCAGCCTGGTTATGTGACCCGATGGCACCCGCTGGTCGTGGTGGCGCCGGATGGCCGCCTGTTTCACGGCGGTCCGACACGCCAGATGAACTGGGTCACGACCACCGGCACGGGCACCCTGACTTACAGCGGCGTGAATGTCCCCGGCACCTTGTATCCGAAGGAAGGCTGCTTCGCCGTGTATGACGAGGGGCGCATCCTGGTCGCAGGCGGCTCCACAAACACCAATCCAAACCCCAGCGACAGCTCCACCGGCACCAGTTCGACTGCCGCCTTCACCATCGACATCCGCACGGGCACTCCGGTGGTGCAAAGCGCCCCCTCCATGAGTTTCGCACGCCAGTTTGCGAACTCGGTCATCCTGCCCAATGGCGAGGTGATGGTGATCGGTGGCAACACCTCCGGTCTGAAATTCAATGACACGGGGTCCGTCCTCACACCGGAGATCTGGAATCCCGCCACACGCCAGTGGCGCCAGCTCGCACCGATGAGCGTGCCGCGCAATTACCACTCCGTGGCGCTGCTGCTGCCGGATGGTCGTGTGTGGTCAGGCGGAGGCGGTCTGGGCGGCAACAGCGCCGACCATCGCGACGCGCAGGTCTTCACGCCGCCCACGCTTTACAATCTGGATGGCAGCCTCGCCACGCGTCCTGTCATCACGCAGGCGCCGTCCTACATCGGCGTGGGCACGACGTTTGCCGTTCAGGCCACGCCCGGCGTCACTAGGTTCAGCTTCATCAAGATGTCGTCGCAGACCCACGCGATGAACACGGACCTGCGCTACCTCAGCCTGCCGTTCACCGAGGCGTCTCCCGGCGTTTACAGCGTGACGGGTCATTCGAACCTCAGCGTGATGACGCCGGGCTACTGGATGCTCTTTGCCATCGGCGCAAACGGGGCGCACTCCGTCGCTGCGGTCGTTCAGGTCGATCCCACGACGTCGGTCTCCGTGGTCAATCCGGGCAGCCAGGTCAGCGCCGTGAACGCGCCCACAACGCTGGCTGTTTACGGCACGGCACCCGGCAATGGAGCGCTGACCTACAGTGCCACGGGGCTTCCCACCGGCCTCGTGATTCATCCATCCACCGGGGTCATCAGCGGCACGCCGACGAGCACGGGCACCTTCAGCAACGCACGTGTCACCGTGACCGATGGCATCACCAGCGCGGGCGCCACCTTCACATGGACCGTCACCCCGCCGAATGTGAGCCGCCAATTCACGAGCTTCACCTTCACCACCGGCTGGCAGATCAATGGCAATGCCGCGATGACGGGCGGAGTGCTCGTTTTGACGCCAAACGCGGGCACTCAGGCCGGTTCCGCGTTTCTGAGTGATCCGGTTCCTGTCTCCGAAGGCACCTCATTCACCAGCCGCTTTGTTTTCCGCATGAATGGCACGGGCGACGGTGCGGATGGCATGACATTCGTGGTGCAAGGCAGCGCCGCAACCGCACTCGGGGCCGCTGGCGGTGGTCTGGCGTATGAAGGCATTCAAAAGAGCCTCGCGATTGAGCTCGACACCTATGCAGGTGGCACCGATCCGAACGCGAACCACATCGGCGTGTTGAGCAATGGTGTCGTTTCACCCCACCTCGGCACCGCGACGGCACCGTTTGACCTCGAGAATGGAGCCAGCCACACCTTGTGGGTCGATTACGATGGCCCGGCAGACACTCTGCGCGTGTATCTGGTGCAAGGCGTGAGCACCACAAAGCCGGCGACGCCACTGCTCACCCAGACAGCGCTGAAGCTGGCCAATTTGACCGGCCCCAGCGCCTGGATCGGCTTCACCGGTGCCACAGGCGGCTCCACGAACACGCACGAGGTGCTCGCCTGGGAGATCAATGTGAACGCCTTTGCGCCCCCCACACCTCCCGTCGTGACGAATCCCGGATCGCGCAGCGGTGTCATCAATCAGGCTGCTTCGCTCGCCATTCAGGCCAGTGACATCAATGACGACACGCTGGCATTCAGCGCCACGGGACTGCCCACAGGTCTCGCGATCAATCCCGGCAGCGGCATCATCAATGGCACGCCCACCGTGGCAGGCACCTTTCCCGTGGTTGTGACGGTGAGTGATGGCAACACCAGCCCGGTCAGTGTTTCCTTCAACTGGACGATCAATGCCAACCTCGTCGTGCAGCCGCCGCTATCGGCGCCAGGAGCCTCCGGCGCTTCCATCGCCCTCACCGCTTCGAGCACGGGCGGCGCCAATCCACGCTTCAAGTGGAACTTTGGCGATGGCACGCCTGAAACCGCCTACAGCAGCAGCGCCACGATCAATCACACCTTCGTCAGCCCAGGCCGCTACACGGTCGTCATCACAGCCACCGATGACACGGGCTTGGTCGTCACCAGCACCTTTTTCCAGGCCGTGTTTGCGCCGCTCACCACGAAAAAGCCGTCGGTTTCCTCCAGCATCGTGTTTGAAGACCGTGCCACAGGCAATGACCGCGTGTGGCTGGTCAATCCAGACACCGACAGCGTCACCGTGATCGATGCCGTCACGCGTGCGAAGCTCGCGGAGACCAGTGTCGGCCTCGCGCCCCGCAGTCTTGCGCTCGCGCCGGATGGTCGGGTGTGGGTCACGAATGCGGAAAGCGCCACGATCTCGATTTTGAACGGCAGCACCTACGCTGTGGCCTCCACTCTGGCCCTTCCACGCGGTTCGCGGCCGTTTGGCATCGCCTTCGATCCGAATGGCACGGCGGCTTATGTGGCGCTGGAGGGCAGCGGGCAGCTTTTGAAACTGAATCCGAGCACGGGAGCGCAGATCGGCAGCTTGAATGCCGGACGCCAGGCACGTCACGTGTCCGTCAGCGCCGATGGAGCGCGTGTTTATGTCAGCCGCTTCATCACGCCGCCGGTTCCTGGCGAAAACACCGCCTCGCCGGTCACCACGGGCCGTGGTGGCGAGGTTCTCGTCGTCACCGCATCGACGCTGGCGCTCGAGCGCACGATTCTGCTCCAGCACAGCGAGAAGGACGATTCACCCAGCTCCGCGCACGGCCTGCCAAACTACCTCGGCGCCACGGCCCTGTCTCCCGATGGTCTCTCCGCCTGGGTGCCGTCAAAACAGGACAACATCAAACGCGGCACGTTGCGCAACGGCGTCGGCCTCAATCATGATCAATCGCTTCGCGCCATCGCCAGCCGCATCAATCTGACCACGCAGGCCGAGGATTACGCGGGACGTGTCGATTTCGACAACTCCGGCATGCCCAGCGCCGCGATCTTCGACCCATGGGGCATCTGTGTTTTCGTGGCGCTCGAAAGCAGCCGCGCCGTGGCTGTCGTCGATGCCTGGAACAAGACGGTCATCACGCGGTTTGATGCCGGGCTCGCCCCGCAGGGCCTCGCCATCTCGCCGGACGGCCGCACGTTGTTCGTCCACAACTTCATGGCCCGTACGGTGAGCGTGCATGACGTCAGCAGTCTGGTTCAGGGCGGCAGCGCCGCGCCGCTGACACTCGGCGTCGTGAACGCGATCAATGTCGAAAAACTCAGCGCCGCCGTGTTGCGCGGAAAACAGTTCTTCTACGACGCCGCTGATTCACGGCTGGCCCTGCAGGAGTACATTTCCTGCGCCTCCTGCCACAATGACGGCGGCCACGACGGCCGCACGTGGGATTTCACCGGCGTGGGGGAAGGCCTGCGCAACACCATCACGCTTCGCGGCCACGGTGCTCATGGGGCGCTCCATTGGACGGGCAATTTTGACGAGGTTCACGACTTCGAAGGCCAGATCCGCGCCTTCTCGGGCGGAACGGGCCTGATGAGCGACGCCCAGTTCAACACGGGCACGCGCAACCAGCCTCTTGGCGATCCCAAAACGGGTGTGAGCAGTGATCTCGACGCGCTCGCGGCTTACGTCACCTCCCTCACCACCGAATCAAACAGCCCGCACCGCAACAGCGATGGCTCGGCCTCCGCAGCCGCCGTCGCGGGCGAGCGCGTCTTCCGACAGCAAAACTGCGCGGCCTGTCACGGCGGCACATCGTTCACCAACAGCGCGTTGAACGTCTTCCGCGATGTCGGCACGATCAAACAGCCCACCAGTGGCAAGCGCCTCAATGGCACGCTCACGGGCTTCGATGTGCCCACTTTGCGTGGTGTGTGGGCCACCGCGCCGTATCTGCACGATGGCTCCGCCTCCACGCTTGCCGATGCGGTCACCGCCCATCAGGGCGTGACGCTGAATGCCACGGATCTCGCCAACCTCGTCGCCTATTTGGAACAGATCGACAACGCGCCCGCTTCCGCACCGCTGCCTGTCACGGTGGAACTCACGACCACCGCACCTGCCAGCGTGAGCGATCCATTTGTCGTCACGGCCACCTTCAGCCATGCCGTGACCGGCTTTGCGCTGGCGGACATTACTGTCAGCGGCGGAACGGCGAGCGCGTTCAGCGGTTCAGGCACCACCTACACGTTCACTGTCACACCGACGGCCAATGTGACGATTTCCGTGCCTGCGGGCGGTGCGCAGGATGCCGCTGGCGTGACGAATCTCGTGTCCAATGGGCTTTCACGCTCCTACACCGCTCCGAACAACGCGCCTGCGTTTGTGAGCCAGGATGTGGGCACCGGCTTCGTCGCCGGATCGACCAGTTTCGACGCTGGAACGGGGATCTACACGGTCAACGCCTCCGGCCAGGACATTTACTTCACGCAGGATGGCTTCCGCTTTGTGCAGGTCGTGCTCAATGGCGATGGTGAAGTGCGCGCCCGCGTGCGCAGCTTTGGCAACACCAATCCATGGGCCAAGGCCGGTGTGATGATGCGCGAGTCGCTCGCGGCGGGTTCCCGGCACGCCACGATGTTCATCACGCCGCCCGCAGCAGGCAATGGATTCGGCCTTGTGTCTCGTCTGGTGGCGAATTCGGCCACGAGTTACGCTGCCGGACCGGCGCTGAACGCGGTTCCCAACAACTGGGTGCGTCTCGTGCGTCAAGGCAATGTCCTGACCGGCTATGCATCCGCGAACGGCAGCACGTGGACGCTGGTGGACAGCGTCACCCTCACCGGATTGACCTCCCAACTGTATGTGGGGCTCGCCGCGACGGCTGCGGACAGCTTTGTGACAACAGCCGCCGAGTTCGACAACGTGCAGGTCATCGGAACGCAGGCCGTGGTGGCTCCGACGGTCTCTCTGACGGCGGCGTCAGCGATCGAAACCGGCCCGTTCACGATTCAGGCGCAGTTCAGCCAGTCCGTGACCGGATTGACCGCGAGCGACTTCGTTTTGACCAATGCCACCGCCAGCAATCTCACCGGCAGCGGCACCAGCTACAGCGTGACTCTCACGCCGGTCAGTCCAGGCCTCGTCACCGCCAGTTTGCCTGCGGCGGCGGCGCAAAATGCCGCCAACACGGCCAGCTTGGCTTCCAACACGGTTTCAGTCACTTACACGCCCCCCGTGGCGGTTTCGCTGGTGGGGCAGGATGTCGGCGCTCCACTGGTCGCGGGCAGCACCGTTTTCAGCGGCGGCGTTTACACGGTCAAAGGTTCCGGCAGCGACATTTTCTCCACGACCGACGGCTTCCAGTTCGCCCTCACCCAACTCACCGGGGACGGCGAAATCCGCGCACGCATCACCAGCCAGTCGAACACCAATCCGTGGGCCAAAACGGGCGTGATGATCCGTGAATCACTCACCGCTGGCGCTCGCCACGCGATGATGTTCACCACGCCGGCGGGCGAGAACAACGGCTTCGGCATGGTCTGGCGTCCCACGGTCAATACTGCCACCAGTTATGCTCCTGGACCGGCTTTGAACGCCGCGCCGAACAACTGGGTGCGCCTCGTCCGCTCAGGCACTGCCATCAATGCCTACGCCTCCGCCAACGGCAGCGCCTGGACGCTCGTCGGCACGGCCACACTCAGCGGTTTGCCCGGCACCGTGTATGTCGGACTGGCTGTTACCGCGTCTTCACCCGCGGCGCTGGCGACTTCGACCTTCGACAACGTTCAAATTGTCGGCTCGCAGGCCGTCGTGGCACCTTCCGTGACGCTCAGCGCCGCTTCGGCCATTGAAACCGGCGCGTTCACCGTGCAGGCGCAGTTCAGCCAGTCGGTGACCGGCTTGACCGCCAGTGATTTTGTCGTGACGAACGGCGCTGCCTCGAATGTGACCGGCTCCGGCACGAGCTACGGGGTCACCATCACGCCCACCGTCGCCGGTGCCGTCACGATCCAGCTTCCTGCCAGTGCGGCCCAAAACGCGGGCGCGGTCGGCAGCACGGCCTCGAACACAGTTTCGGTCACTTACGCACCACCGGCGACGGTCACGCTGCAGTCGCAGGACGTCGGCACCGTGCAGGTCGCAGGCAGCATGGCCTTCAACAGCGCGTCGGGCGTTTACACGCTCCAAGGCTCCGGTGATGACATCTTTTTCAGTGCCGACGGCTTCCGCTTTGCCCACATGCAGCTCACAGGCGATGGCGAAATCCGCGCGCGTGTCACCAGCCAGACCAACACCAATCCGTGGGCCAAAACGGGCGTGATGATTCGTGAGACACTCGCAGGAGGCGCACGTCACGCGACGGTCTTCACCACCCCGGCCGGTGAGAACAACGGTTTCGGCCTGGTCTGGCGTGCCACCGCCAATGCAGCCACGAACTACGCCGGCGGACCGGCGGTGAGCACGCCGCCGAACAACTGGGTGCGACTCGTGCGCAGCGGCGATTCGATCACCGCCTACACCTCGGCCAATGGCAACGCGTGGACTTTGATCGACACGGTGACGATCTCCGGCCTCGCCAATTCGGTTTACATGGGCCTCGCGGTCACGTCGTCGTCGCCCTTTGATCTCGCCACGGCCACGTTTGACAACGTGCAGATCGTGCAGGCTGCGGCGGTTCCCGCAGGCTCGTTCACGGCGACAAACGTGCTGTCGTCGGCTCCGGCGGAAGGTTCGGTCGCGGACAAGGCTCTCATCGACGTCGATTTCGATGGAGATGGCGTCAGTGATCTCATCGAGCAGGTGCTCGGGGCAGGTGATCGCTTTGATGGCGGCTGGTGGCTGACCGCCAACAGCGCCGGTCGTGTCGATGCCCATCTGGTGCAGTCGTCCGGCATCGCTGGCGTGACCTTCCAGCTTGAATCGTCGGCTGATCTGAAAACGTGGCAGCTGCTCGCTCTGGCACCACTGACCACAGATCTGGGGCAGGGGACCAGGCAGCTCACCTGGAGCGGCATCACCAGCCTTGGCGGGCAGACACTGGAGCGCGGCATCGTCCGCATGCGGGTCACGCTGAGCAATGGCACGAGCGCGGTCACTTCTCCGCAGGGCTGGCAGCGCTATGGCTTTGAAAATGGCACGCGCACCCTCGGCGTGAGCTTGGTGAATGCCCCGCTTTATGCCGGACGCATCGCGCAGACGGCGGAAGGCGCGGTGGTGCTCGAAAAGGCCGATGAACTCAGCCTTGCGGCGGCGGTGGCGGCTTATCTCGAAGTGCTCGATGGTGCGCATGCGGGCGACCGCCTTGAGATTTCGTCGCTGGCCGCCGGAACGGCGCAGGTGGCGCTCAGTTCGCCTCTGAGCACGCTCCAGACGCTGCCCGTGGATCTCGCCGGTGCGCGTGTGGTGGTGCGGCGGCACATCACACTGGCCCAGGTTTTCCCCGCGGACGTGTTTCAACCGGGTGCGACCACGGCGGCGGCTGATCAGGTGCTGTTCCACGAAAACGGAACCTGGACCACCTGCTGGCTGAACGGCAGCCGGCAGTGGGTTTCCGCTGCTGACCCAGCGGGAACCTCGCAAAACGCGAAAATCATTGCTCCAGGCACCGGTTTGATGGTCAAGACGGGCGCGTTGGCCAAATCGGTGACCCACACGGGACACGTCCGGACCACGCCGTGGCGTGCGTCGCTCCTCACCGGCCAGAATTTGCTCGCCTCACCCTGGCCGGTGGATGGCACCCCGCAGACCCTCGGTTTGACCGCTGGGAATGGCTTGACGGCTTCCACGAGCATGGCCACGGCCGACCAGATCCAGCTTTGGAAGGGGGATGCCACGCCGGGCGCCGCGACTTACGATGGGTGGTGGCTGCTGAAACGCGGAAGCACGCTCATCTGGACTGCCAAAGGCAGCGCCAGTCTCAAGGATGTGAGCGCGACGCTGCCATTGCGGTCAGGCTGGGCGTTTTTCCTGAAGGCGCAGCCCGCCACGGCCGACCACGGCTGGATTTTGCCCTGAGATCGGGGGGCGGGCGGGTTCACAAGTCCCCAAAGTTCCCCTTGCCAAAAAGGTCTTCTATGGTTCCTTCGCGGCCCTTCATCCCATACTGACACACACCGCCTGACAAGTTGTCCGGCATCCCCCAAACACCATGAGCGAAGCAACCACCATCGATTCCCCTTCTTTCAAGCTCCACGAAAAGGACACCGGCAGCGCCGACGTCCAGGTGGCCCTCTTGACGAAGCGAATCAACGCACTCACGCAGCACCTCGCCGCGCATGAGAAGGATCATTCCACGCGTCGCGGCCTCCTTCAGATGGTCGCCCGCCGCCGCAAACTGCTCGACTACCTCAAGCTGACGGCCAACGAGCGCTATCAGGCCTTGCTGAAGAGCCTCGGTCTCCGCCGCTAATCCGCCAAATTTGCCGAAGGGTGATGCTAAAGCATCGCCCTTCGTGTTTCTGCGCGTAAAGCCGAGGTCGGAGTGCAGACCGTCATATTCAGGACGCATGATCGTCCACGAATCTTGGCGCAGTCGCATCGTTCATTCCGCCCTCCCGCGCACCGGAGTCGGCCTCTCAGCTTTCCCGCCCGGCATTCGCCGGCGATGCCTCTTTTTCACCCACAACACAACCAAACACACAGCCAACCTATGGCCATCCACACACAAAACATCCAGCTCGGTGCTGGAACCCTCCAGATCGAAACCGGCAAATTCGCCAAACTCGCCGACGGCGCCGTCACCGTGCGTCTCGGTGACACCATCGTCCTCGTCACCGCTGTCTCCGCCACGAAAGTGAAGGACGGCCAGGACTTCTTCCCCCTCTCCGTCGAATACAAAGAGAAAGCCTCCGCCGCAGGCCGCTTCCCCGGCGGTTACTTCAAGCGCGAAGGCCGCCCCACGGAAAAGGAAATCCTCACCTGCCGCATGACGGACCGCCCGCTGCGTCCGCTCTTCCCGAAAGGCTACTACTACGACACCCAGGTCGTCGCCATCCTCCTCAGCGCCGACGGCGAGAACGACCCGGACATTTGCGCCATGAACGGTGCCTCCGCCGCTCTTTGCGTCTCCGACATTCCCTTCGCGGGCCCTGTCGGTGCCGTGCGCATCGGCCGCATCAATGGTGAGTTCATCATCAACCCAACGCAGTCCCAGCGTCTCGATAGCGACCTCGACCTCGTTTACGTCGGCAACAAGACCGACGTCATCATGATCGAAGGTGCCGCCAACGAGCTTCCCGAAGCTGAGTTCGTCAAAGCGCTGCATTTCGCCCAAGGCGAAGTCACCAAGATCGTCGCCGCCCAGGAAGAGCTCACCAAGCTCGCTGGCAAAGCCAAGCGCGAAGTGCCCCTCATGCTCGTCAAAGATGAGCTCCTCGAAATCGCCTACGCCGTCGCGGGCGACCGCATCGAAGGCGCTCTCTACACGCCGTCCAAAGTCGCCCGTGGCAAAGCCGTCGGCGCTTTGAAGGACGAAGTCGCTGAGGCCATCAAGGCCAAGTTCCCCGAGGCCACGCCCTTCGAGATCAGCCAGGCCTTCGACTACCTCCAGAAGAAAGCCTTCCGCATCTCCATCCTCGACAAGAAGAACCGTTGCGACGGCCGTGGCATCGACCAGCTCCGCCCGCTCTCCGGCGAGGCCTCCGTGCTTCCTCGCACGCACGGTTCCGCCAGCTTCACCCGCGGCGAAACGATGGCTCTTTCCATCGCCACGCTCGCCCCTGCTGATGAAGCCCAGGAAATGGACACCTACGCCGGTGGCCCCGACACGAAGCGCTTCATCCTTCACTACAACTTCCCTCCGTTCTCCGTCGGTGAAACCGGCCGCTTCGGTGGTCAGAACCGTCGTGAAATCGGTCACGGTGCTCTCGCCGAGCGCTCCATCGAGCCTGTCATCCCTGACAAGGCCACCTTCCCCTACGCCATCCGCGTGAGCAGCGAAGTCATGGAGTCCAACGGCTCCACCTCGATGGCCTCCGTCTGCTCCGGCGTCATGGCCCTCCTCGACGCAGGCGTGCCCATCAAGCGCCCCGTCGGCGGCATCAGCGTCGGCCTCGTCACCGAGTTCGAAGGCGACAACATGAAGCGCTACCTCACGATGCTCGACATCATTGGCAGCGAAGACCACTTCGGCGACATGGACTTCAAACTCTGCGGCACCAGCGAAGGCGTCACCGGCTACCAGCTTGACCTCAAGCTCCCCGGCATCCCGCTCAGCATCCTCGAGGAAGCCATCGCCAAGGCCAAGGCCGGCCGCACCCAGGTGCTCAGCGCCATGGCCCAGGCCATCGCCGAAGTGAAGCCCCTCAGCCCCTACGCCCCGCGCATCGAGATCATCAAGATCAACCCCGACAAGATCGGCGAGCTCATCGGCCCTGGCGGCAAGAACATCAAAGCCATCCAGGCCGAATCCGGCGCGGAGATCAGCATCGAGGACGACGGCACCGTCTTCATCTATGCCTCCCGCAAGGAAAGCCTCGAGCGCGCCGTCGAAATGGTCAGCGGCCAGTTCCAGGAGATCGAAGTCGGCAAGCTCTACACGGGCCGCGTCGTCAGCACGACGAACTTTGGTGCCTTCATGAACCTCGGTGGCAAGAAAGACGGCCTGATCCACATCAGCGAGCTCGCCGACTTCCGCGTCAACAAGACCGAAGACGTCGTCAAGACCGGCGACATCGTCACCGCCAAGTGCATCGGCATCGACGAGAAAGGCCGCATCAAGATGAGCCGCAAAGCCGCCATGAAGGAGAAGGACGCCGCCGCCGCCGCTGAAGGCGCCGCTGAATCTCCGGCTGCCTGATCATCCGGGACGAAAGCAACTCAATAACCACGAAGAGGCCGCTCCACCGAGCGGCCTCTTTTTATTTGGCGCAGTCGTTCGGTTCATCCAAAACTGCTCGAAGCATGTGCGTGCGGCTTCCGATGACAGAACAGGAATTCTGATCACATGGAGGAAGTGATTGCCATCGGAGGCTTGTTCTGAGAAAACGTCTGTCATTCATCCAACCCGAACCCGCCATGACCTCACGCCGCACGTTCATCACCCAGTCCGCCCTCGCCTTCACCGCGCTTTCCGCCAGCCGCGTGATGGGTGCCAATGAAAAGATCCGCATCGCCTCCATCGGCCTTGGAGGGCAGGGGAATGGCAACGCGGGACGCATGGCGAAGGTGCCAGGCGTGGAGATCGTTTATCTTTGCGATCCGGACACGAAGGCGCTGGAGAAGGCGAAGAAGGTGTTTCCGAATGCGAAGACCACGCAGGACCTGCGCAAGGTCATGGAGGACAAGGATGTGGATGCCGTGGTGGTGTCCACCTGCAATCACTGGCACGTGCTCGCCTCCATCTGGGCGATCCAGGCCGGGAAGGACGTTTACGTCGAGAAACCCATCTCCCACAACATCTGGGAAGGCCGCAAGCTGGTGGAAGCTGCGCGGAAGTACAACCGCATCGTCCAGGGTGGCACGCAGCAGCGCAGCGATCCGCTGCAGGACGAGATCAAGGCGTTCCTGGACGCCGGAACGCTCGGCAAGATCAAATATGTGCGCTGCAACCACTACAGCCTGCGCAACACCATCGGGAAGGTGGAGAAGCCGCTCACGCCGCCGGAGACGGTGAACTACGATTTGTGGCTTGGCCCGGCGAAGGACGAGCCGATCTACCGCGAGAAGCTGCATTATGACTGGCATTGGAACTGGAACACCGGCAACGGCGAGATGGGGAACTGGGGCCCACACATCCTTGATGACCTGCGCAACGTCGTTTTCCGCGACAAGGTGCCGCTGCCAAAGCGTGTGATCGCCGGTGGCGGACGTTTCGCATGGAATGACGCGGGCGAGACGCCGAACACGCACTTCGCCTACATGGACACGGGTGAGATCCCGGTGATTGTCGATTTCCACAACCTGCCACGCCAGAAGGGCATGAAGGCGCCGGATGTGTATCTGCGCCGCCGCACCGGCGCCTTCCTGATCATCGAATGCGAAGGTGGCTACTACACCGGCAGCCGTGGCGGCGGCACGGCCTATGATGCCGAGGGCAAAAAGCTGCACACCTTCAAAGGAGACGGCGGCAAGACGCACGCGGCAAACTTCATCGAGGCGGTGCGCAGCCGCAAATCGAGCGACTTGAAGGCGGAGATCGAGCAGATCCACTACTCCAGCGCGTGGTGCCATCTGGCGAACAACAGCTTCCGCCTCGGCCAGAAGTATGTCCGCGAGCAGGCGGAGGCGGCGGTGAAGGGCTTCCAGCCGTGGAACGACGTGATCGCCGATTTCCACGAGCATCTGGTCAAAAACGAGCTCGATGCCTCCACGCTCGACATCAAGATGGGGCCGATGCTGGAGCTGGATGTGGCGAAGGAGACCTTCATTGGTGAAACCGCCACGCCGGAGGCGCTGGCGCTGCTCACCCGCGAGTATCGGAAGGGCTACGAGGTTCCGAAGGAAGTCTGATTAAACACCAAGAGCGCCAGGGGTGACCTGGCGCTCTTTTCGTCGGGCGGCCGAGCGTCGAATTCGGTTACTTTGGTGGCGCAGGAGGCGTTGCGGGTGCCGGTGGGGTCGCGGGAGTCGCCGGCGGAGTCGCAGGTGGCGCTGCTGGCGCTGCTGGCGCTGCTGGCGCTGCTGGCGCTGCTGGCGCAGGCGTGAGTGCCTCCTTGGCCTTGGCTGCTGCTGCCTCGACGGCTTTCGCGACTTCAGCAGCTTTCTTCTCGGTCGCTGCTTTGAGCGCAGGCGCTTCTCTTTCGGCCGCAGCCTTCAATTCCGCCGCTTTCTTCTCAGCGGCGACCTTGGCCTCTTCCAACTGCCTGGCAGCGGCGTCCAGGTTGGATTTGGCCGCTTCTTTGATGGCCTCAGCCGCTTTTCGGTTGTCTTCCGAGGCTTTGGCAGCCTCCGGTGTCTTTTTGCAGGCTGTGACGCCGCCTGCGAGCATCCCGATCAGGAGGATGGGTGTGATTTTCATTGGATGTGACGTGAAACCGTGGTTCGCGGCCCGTCTGAAGCCAATACGCGATGCCGCGGCGGGGCGGCTGTGCGGTTTTTGCGTTTCCCGGGGTGGTTTGTGAGGTGGCGGGTGGACTTCCGGCGGCTTTTCCAGTTTATTTCCGGCGAAATTCTTCCCTCCCATGAACAACACGACCAGCGGCGAACACGACCTGAGCATCGAAAAGGTGAACCAGCGGGCACAGGACATCGAAGGCAAGCTGCCAAAGCTCAAGACGCTGTTCGAGCAGGGAAAGATCATGCTGGGCATGGTGCAGGACTACTGGAAGGGGAATTACCGCGAGGTTCCTTACTGGGCGATCGCGGCGGTGGCGCTGGCGCTGCTTTATGTGCTGAACCCGGTGGACATCATCATGGATGTGGTGCCGGGCATCGGTTATCTGGACGATGCCACGGTGGTGGCGTTCTGCCTGAAGCTGGTGCAGAAGGAGCTGGAGAAATACCAGCAGTGGTCGGCTGCGCAGAAGCAAAGTGGCAGCGGCCCGGTGGTGGATGTGTGACTTGTTCGCAGTTCTCGGTTCTCGGTTCTCGGTTGTTGGCGGGAAGTGCAAAAACAAAACCGCCGTGCAGGGAGTCTGCACGGCGGATGAAGGAAGGACTGTCCTCAGTCAGGCTTATTTGGCTGGCGTGCCATAGACCTGAACCTCGCAGTAGTGGTTCATGTCGTTGCTGGTGTTGCCGTTGCTCCAGAGACGGACGTAGCGGCCTTTGACACCTTTGGCGTCGATGATGCGGCCGTGGTTGGTTTCGACATAGGCCGGATCGCCGCCCTTGCCCATGGCGGAGGTGTCGTCGTGATCGGAGTTCCAGAGGGTGGTGACGCCGGTCTTGAACTCAGGATCATCAGAAACCTGGACGACGACGTCGATGTAGGCCTGGGCCTGCTTGTGGTAATGCCACATGGCGACCTTGTAGATGTTGGCCGGGGCTTCGAGGTCGATCTGCACCCACTGTTTGCCGGGCATGAGTTCGACGAAGGAACCGTCAGCGCCGTCGGCGTCGCCGTCGGTGATGAGGTTGAGGTCGCCGATGATCGGGGCGGAGTCAGAACTGGTGACTTTCTTGCCTTTGGCGAGGTTCACACTGCCTTTGGGAACCTGGATGGAAAGGATCGGCTTGTAGGAGCCGGGCTTTTCGAGGTTCGGCAGCTCAGCAGGCACCGGGGTGCCGATGAACATGGGCTTCGGGAACTCGAGCTTGATTTCTTCGAGGTCGCCAGCCGGAACAGAGGCGGCTGCCGGGGCGGCTGCGGAGGAGCCTTCGGCTTTCTTGTCTTCCGTCTTGCCGCAGGAGGCAAGGGTGAGGGCGAGCGTGAGGCCCGCGAGGGTGTGGATGGTGTTTTTCATGGGGAGCAGGTCGATTTGGGTTTCGAATTGAAAATGCCGCGGCAGCCGCGTTTTGACTTGGTGGCGCTGGCTCAGGCCTGGAAGTCCTCGGGGGTGAAGACGTATTTGCTGCCGGTCTTGATGGATTCGTAGGCCTTGAGCACGGTGACACAGGAGCGGAAGGCCATCTCGACGTTGCAGGTGAGGTGCGCGGGATTTTTCGTCTGCACGGCCTCGATGAAGTTCTGCACGTGGGGGGAATGCGGCTTGCGGTCGAGCTTGCGGTTCAACTCCCACTGGGACAGCGCCTTGCTCTCGCGGACATCGGCCATGCTGACCTTGCCGTAGGAGGGGGGCTTGGGCTTTTCCCAGTCACGTGGGTGCTCCCAGAACTTGTTCTTGGCCTTGTCGGCGGCTTTGGCAATGGGGGCGTCGTCGCCAAGGGCGAAGGCTTCCCAGTCCTGGCCGGGTTCGGCGTAGAGCTGGTTGCCGTTGGTGTCGAGTTCGGAGATGAGGGCGGTGCCGCCGGTGCCCATGTGCTTTTCATAAGCGCCCTGGGACCCGGTGGTGGTGAGCACCTGGTAGTAGCAGCGGAGGGCACCGTCCTTCGTCTTGAATTCGTAGATGCACATCACGTTGTCAGGCAGTTCGAACTTCGGGCGGCCTTCATTGCCATCGAAGTAATCGACGCCGCCGGAGGCGATGACGGAGACAGGCGTGGACTCGTACATCCAGTTGAACATGTCAATCTGGTGGGCGCCGAGGTCGGAAAGCGGGCCGCCGCCGTATTTGGAGAAGAAGCGCCAGTTGCGGAACTCCTCGATGTTGGCGTAGCCGTTCTTCACTAGGACATCCTGCGGGATGTCGTAGCCTTTCACCGCTCCCTGGGGGGCGCTGCCGGAGACACCACGGTTCCACTGAGCGTAGGCATGGGTGATGCGGCCGAGCATCTTGCCGGGCTTGATGACGTTGTCGCGCAGGTTGAGGTAACGCGGATTGGAGTGACGCTGGTGGCCGATTTGGAAGATCTGGGTGCCGAATTGCTTTCCGGCACGGACCATGTCACGCGCGCCTTCGAGCGTGTTGCTCATCATCTTCTCGCAATACACGTTTTTGCCCTTTTCGAGGCAGATGCGGGAATATGGAGCGTGGAGGAAGTCGGGCGTGGCGACGAAGACAGCCTCGATCGAGGGCTCCTTGTCGAGCATCTCGTGGATGTCGTAGTAGGTCTTCACCTCGCCTTCGACTTGGTGCTTGTTTTCACCGATGAAGCCGCCCCGGGTCTTGCGGATGGAGAACTCCCAGATGTCGCACATGGCGACCCACTGGATGCCGGGGACGTCCTTGGAGGCGACGCGCAGGGCATTGCCCTGGGCTCCGCAGCCGACGAGGGCGCATTTGACGGTGCGGCCTGGGGCGGTCTGCTGGGCGATGGCGCTCTTGCTGGTGGCAAGGTAAAGGCCGCTGCTGGTCAGGGCGCTGGTGCGGAGGAATCCGCGGCGGTCCATGAAGCGGGACAGCGGCGCTGGGGAAGGGGAAGGTTGGGAATTCATGGGGCGATCACTCGCTGGGTTTCATAACCATAACGAACCGCGGCGGCCATTATGCGTCCTTCTTGCGGAACAAAATGCCGTCGAGGGAGAAGGCCTTTGCCTTCGCGGTCACAAGGGCGGCCGCCACGATGAGAACCGAGAGGCCGATGTTGGACACGACTTCGGTGTCGTCAGGTAGGGCGGCGAGGCCGAATCCGAGCATCAGGAACACGAGGCCGGCGGCCAGGAGGCCGAATTCGGTGAAAATGCCCAGTGCCACCCAGATGCCGACGGGGATCAGGATGTAGCCGATCGTGCCGCCAAACGCCGTACACATGGACTCGGGCAGGAAGCTGTTCGTCGCCATGAGCTTCGAGATCGGCGGGCCTTTCTTGTCGGTGTAGTTGGCGATGCTGAAAGTGGTCTCCGGACCGTTGCCCCAGCGGAATTTGTCAAGACCGGCCATGAACAGGCGCATGCCGACCCACAGGCGCAGCAGGAGGTGGGCAAAGGCGTAATTCAGGCTGCCGCAGCATTGGGAGGAGGAGGAGTCGGACATGGTGGTCGGGTTGCTGGTTGAAATAGGGCCGCGACAGTGGCCTCGCAGCCCGGGAAATCCAGCGGAATTTGGGCGGTCAATACTTCGTAAAGCTGAACGACCCCCGCAGCTAAACGCCGGGGCAGCCGTGTGACAAAAGCAGCGGATTGGCCGGTTGCCTGCTGGCCGTGCTTGCCATTCCGGCCGTTCCCGCTTAAAAAAAGCCGCTTAATTCATCTATCTTCCCGAATCATGAGCGACCTCTCAACTCCCAAGCTCCCTGCCCAAGGCATCCTCGAACCCCTCGGCGATGAGGATCGCGACATCCTCAGCGGATACGGCGAATTCCTGCCTGTCCAGCCCGGCCAGCACCTCATTGAGGAAGGTCAGCAGCAGAACAGCCTCTTCTTTGTCGTCTCCGGCAAATTCCACGCCACGGCCATGCGCGGCGGGCACAAGGTCCTCCTCGGCTCCATCCAGCGCGGTGAAACGGTGGGCGAGATCAACCTCCTCGACCCGAACGTGGCCAGCGCCACGGTCACCGCTGTCGAATTCTCCCAGGTCTGGCGCATCGATGGCGACAGCCTCGAAGGCTACATCAACGAGTACCCGCGTGCCGCCGCCTGGCTGCTCATTGGTGTCGGTCGCACCATCGCGCATCGCCTCCGTGCGGTGAATGAGAAGATCGCCGCCTTCTACAGCGCTTAATTTCTCTGCAACGTGGCAATCCGGCCCGGTGCGTGCTTCAGTGCGTCTGCAACGGCCCTTTGTTCGCGCCGAAACCTCCCGCATGTCCGGCCTGCTGCCATTCCCTCCCGCCACCTCTTACGAGGCCATCCAGGTACTTTTCCTGCTCTTCGCAGGCCATGCGGTGATGGATTACCCCCTGCAGGGCGAGTTCCTTTCGACCTGCAAAAACCGGCACCTCCTCCACAAGCTGCAGGACCCCTCGCGGCCCCGGTCCATCTGGCCCTGGTGCATGACGGCCCATTGTTTGATCCATGCCGTCGCGGTGTGGGTCATCACCGGCTGTTTCATCACCTCCTTGGTCGAGTTCGTCCTTCATTGGATCATCGACTTCGCCAAATGTGAGAACCTGACCACCTTCAATCAGGATCAGGCGCTGCATTACCTCTGCAAGATCGCCTACGTCATCGCGGCGATGCTCTGGTGAGGTGGTTTCAAGCTTGAAGTTTCAGGTTTCAAGTTGCTTCCGCGCGACGATGCATCCTCGTCACACGTTGAAACTTTGAACCCGAAACTTGAAACTCTGATTTCATGCAGCGCACAGCGATCCTGAACGTCGTCGGTCTCACCTCCCGGCTCATTGGCGAGCACACACCCGCCATCCGCGCTTTCGTTGAGCGTAATCGTTCCGCGCTCATCGAGCCCGCCGTTCCCGCCGTCACCTGCACCGCCCAGGCCGCTTATCTGACCGGCAGATTGCCGCGCGACCACGGCGTCGTCGCCAACGGCTGGTATGATCGCGATTACGCCGAGCATCGCTTCTGGAAACAACCCGAGCAGCTCATGCACGGCGAAAAACTCTGGGAGGCGCTGCGCCGCGTCGATCCGCAGTTCACCTGCGCGAAGCTCTTTTGGTGGTTCAACATGTATTCCACCGCCGACATCGCCATCACGCCGCGACCGCTTTATCCTGCCGATGGTCGCAAGGTGTTCGACATCCACACGCAGCCCATGCCGCTGCGGGAGCGCATCAAAAAGGACCTCGGCCCGTTTCCCTTCCGCCATTTCTGGGGCCCTGGTTCCGACATCAAATCCTCCATCTGGATCGCCGAGAGTGCCAAATGGATCGAGGAAAAGCACTGGCCCGGCCTCTCGCTCGTTTACCTGCCGCATCTCGACTACAATCTCCAGCGCGTCGGCCTCGACATGGAGAAAATCCGTTTCGACCTCCGCCAGATCGACAACGTCGTTGGCGATCTCATCCGCTTCTACGAGACGCGTAACATCAAGGTCGTCCTCCTCTCCGAATACGGCATCACCGACGTCGAACAGCCCGTCCACCTGAACCGCGTCTTTCGCGAACGCGGCTGGCTCAGCATCAAAGACGAACTCGGCCGCGAAACACTCGACCTCGGCGGCTCCAAGGTCTTCGCCATCGCCGACCATCAGATCGCCCACGTCTATGTGAACGATCAAAGCCTCCTCGCCAACGTGCGTGGTGCTCTGGAGGCCACGCCCGGCGTCGCCCAGGTGCTCGGCAAGATGGAAAAACACCTCTTCGGCCTCAATCACGAGCGCAGCGGCGATCTCATCGCCATCGCCGACGCCAAAAGCTGGTTTACTTACTATTACTGGCAGGACGACCGCAAAGCGCCCGACTTTGCCCGCTGCGTCGATATCCACCGCAAATGCGGCTACGACCCCGCCGAGCTCTTCCTCGATCCCAACATCAAGTGGCCGAAGCTCAAAGTCGCCACCAAGCTCGCGAAGAAAGCCATCGGCCAGCGCATGCTCATGGACGTCATCCCGCTCGACGCCACGCTCGTCAAAGGCTCCCACGGCCGCGTTCCCGAAGACCGCGCCGACTGGCCCGTCCTCATTGGCGACTTCGACCAGCTCCCCCGCACCGGCACCCTCGCCGCCCACGAAGTCTGCAATCACCTCTTCCGTCTCTGCTCAAGCGGGCACGGGTATTCGGGCGTGGCGGTCTGAGGAGGCGAAACGATGCCCCATTGCCCAGTCGGCCTATCCAATCAACTTCAAAGCCGTATTCGCACAAACACATGAGGCGTCATTGTTACCATGCTGCCCTGGCTGTCACGCTTCTGCTGATGCTGCTGGCAATCGTTTGGCTTTGGCAGTCCCAGGCGAGCACAAGACTCGGGAGTAAAACCAGTCAGGTGCTGAAACTTCCCCAAGAGAAAAAACGGCTGTTGTGGTCCCAAGCGACTTTGATTGGGACAAGCTCTCCAAAAGCGACCTGCACTCACTTTCAGATCACTTTGGCGCGGCGAAATCGCCAGGTGGCTTTGAGCTTACCTTTGTTCCAACAGGCGAGACAATCATCGCCGAAGTTTATGAGGCAATGCCAGGAGAGTTTGTTTGCACGAAATTAATCCCGACTATCGAAAAGCGCGGTGATGGAGAGGAGGTTGTTGTATTTAAAGTTGATTGCCAAGCTCTCACTCTGGACGGCAACGTGAACACACGATTCTATGGATTCGAGAACACTCGCGAAGTCGAACCAGGCAACAGCTTGTCCATGGTTGAATTGGCCAGTGACGGTCAATATGAGATGCATTTCTGGGTTGAACCCAGATCGCGGGATCAGTTGTTGAAAGCGCATGTGAAAGGCCGCTTCCAAAAAAAGCCAACGCAACCTCAGAAAGCCGAACTTCCCGATTAGAAGTTGCTCCATCGCTCGGCGGCATCCTGCGCGATCTCGGCTGCACGGCGGTCGAGATCAACTCCGAACCGGATCACGCACATCTCCTGTTCCTCGCCTCACGCACGGAGACGTTGAGCGATGTCGTGTGCCAGCTCAGAACCGGCTCCAACCTCTGGCTCCCGGAGCAACGGCCTGAGTTGCACCATTTCCATTAGCAGAACGGTTACGGGGCCTTCTCCGTCAGCCAGTCCGGCGTCGAGGACGTGCGCGATTACATCCGCCGCCAGCGCGAGCATCATCGCGTAATGACCTTCCAGGGAGAGAATACCGCAAATTCCTCGCCAAACACGGCATCGAGTTCGACGAGCGATATGTGTGGGATTGAATCACGCTCTCCCGCGCTCCTTCAGAGCGCGATCTTCGGTGAATCGGTGGCCGTGGCCATCGCGTCAACTCCACGCGCTCGACGTTCATGACTCCAATACTCCACATCTCCATCACTCCGCGCTCCCCCGACCAACTGTCCCACGGATGCACTGACCTACTGATCAACTGGCTCACCGTCCACCGCCTACCCTCCCGCCGTGATCTGAACGATCTCGATCACGTCGCCATCACTTACCGTGGCCGTTTCAATCTCACGTGGCAGAAGCGCCATCTGATTTTGCTCCACCACCACCGGTTTGCCGCCGAGGCCGACGACATCGAGCAGCGCGCCCACGGTCATCGGCGTGTCGAATTCACGTTTCTCTCCGTTCAAAGTGATTTTCATGGCTGGAAAAAGGGTTCAAGCGGCCAGGATCGCCGGATCCCAGTCCTTCCAAACAGGATCAAGCCCGCGTCGGCTGAGCATTTCCGCCACGCCTTGGGCCGAGCGTTCATCCGCGATGCCAAACTGGCCTTCGGCACGCTTCGTTTCGTCCTTGGACTCAATTTCCACGCGACGGCCGCGCACCGTGAGATGCAGATCGTCGTTGCCAGCGCCGGTGTAACCACCGGGCTCGGTGTGACTGCCCGCGCTCATCACCGTGATGCCCAGCGGTGCCAGCGCATCGCGCAGCGGTGCTGACTCACGCGTGCTCAAAATGATGCCCACCTCCGGGAACGTGATGCGAAACGCACAGATCGTCTGCACCAGCGCCCAATCCGGAAAATCCGTCATCGGCGTGAATCCGCCCGCCGCCGGCCGCAGACGCGGAAACGCCACGGTGAAGGTCGATTTCCAGCAGTGCTTGTAGAGATGCTCCAAATGCGCCGCGAGTCGCAGCGCCTCCAAACGCCAGTCGCTCAGTCCAAACAGCGCTCCGATGCCGATGCGTCGAAATCCACCCTCGTAACCGCGTTCCGGGCACGCCAGCCGCCAGTCGAAATCCTTCTTCGGCCCCGCTGTGTGCATCTGCTCATACACGACGCGATCATACGTCTCCTGATACACCACGAGACCTTCCGCGCCCGCCTTGACCATGCGCTCATACTCCGGCGCCTCCATCGGCCCGACCTCGATGCCAATCGTCGGCACGAAATCACGCAACGCCCGGATGCACTCCTCCAAGTAGCCCTCGCTCACAAAACGCGGATGCTCACCCGCGACCAGCAGGATGTTCCGAAAGCCCTGCGCCACCAGATGCTTCGCCTCGGCCACGACTTGCTCCACTGTGAGCGTCACGCGCAGGATCGCGTTGTTGTCGCGCGAGAAGCCGCAGTAGCTGCAGTTGTTCACGCACTCATTGGAAACATACAGCGGCGCAAACAGCCGCATCGTCTTCCCAAAGTTCCGCCGCGTGATGATCTGCGACTCACGGGCCATCGCCTCGATCTGCGCCGGCCCCTTCGGCTCCAGCAACGCCGCAAACCGCTCCATCAGCGGCGTCTTGCGCGCCGGGAGGGCATCGAGCGTGGGAATGAAGGAGGTTTGCATCGGGACTGCTTTGGATAATCCGCAATCCGGCGTCTGCAATCCTCAATGCACCACGCAGATCACAGAACCGTCAGGCCAGCCTGATCTGCGAGAGCCTTTTGGTCCGCGTCAAAGCTCAGGAATCCGTCCACGCTTGTTTCGATGGCAATGGCGACATGAAACAAATCCATGCCACGAATGAGCATGTTCAGACCATGACTAGCACTGAGTTCACAGGCCGTTCGAACTGCATCCCGCCATTCAAATTCGACATGCGGCCAGTAGCCGAGCCGGACTTCCTGCTCCAACAATCGAATCATCCGGCGGGCATCGCCTGAATTCACCAGATGTGCTCGTTCCGCCTGACGCAGCAGGTTAAAGACCTCCACCCGATGCCACGGGGTCCAAATAAACTCCGGTTCGTCCATGCGGTCGAAAATGCTCACGGCCTTCAAGTGATGGCGGTCACGTCGGCATTTGTAGGCGAGCCACCACGAAGTGTCCGCATAGACCCTCATTTTTTCAAGCTTTGGATGAACTTCACCCCGTCAAACTTCGGCAGGCGACTGTCTCCCACCGCACGCTTCTCCGCGAGCGCACACGTCATCCGAGGTCGCGTCACGACTGCTGGCGCTGTCTTTGCTTTGGCTGGGGCGCGCTTGGCTTTCATAGGCTCAAACTATGTGTTCCAGCCGCAGAAGCAAGCCCGCAGGCTTCACCCGACATACTGCGTGATGAACACCTCGTTCCCCTCCGCGTCACGATAAATGCCGAGCAGGATCGGCTCGCCTTCGCGTTGCTGGGGAGATTGCAGAATCTTCGCGCCTGCACTGGCGATCTTGTCAGCCATCGTCAGCACGTCCTCATACTGAAAACTGAGGCCTGTGGGATTGCGCGAGCCGTCGTGACCGCCGTGCAGCGCGATGATTGCGTCGCCATGCCGCAGTTCGGTCCAGAAATCACTCACGAACACCTCCTCCAGGCCGATCACATCGCGGTAAAAGCTGACGGCGCGTTTCATATCGACCGCCATGAGCATGAACTTCACTTTTTCGGGCTTCATGGCGTTGAAACTGCCCGCGCGAGGCAAAACCGCAAGCGGCTCGCTTGGCGGGAGGCGGTTTCGGGTTAGCATCGGCACCATGGTGAAAAACATCGTCATCCTGCTGCTCGCCTCGGCGCTGGCGGCCCTTCTTGTCCTGCGAAAGGAACCTCAACCGCTGCCGCCAGTCGTTATCCATGAGACGGCTCCGGTCGTGGAGCCTCCGCAGCCAAGTTTTCCGACCCTTTTCTCATTGCTGGACGAGGCTCGCAAGAATCCTGCGTTCTCGGGCGCGGCGATGGGTTTCTGCCTCATCGATCCGAAGGGGGGAGTCGTGATGGAAGACAACGCGCAGACCGCCTTCATCCCAGCCTCCAGCCTCAAGACGCTGACGACAGCGACGGCGCTGGAGCTGCTCGGTCCTGACTTTCGCTTCACGACCACGGTCAAATCCACCGTGCCGATGAAGGACGGGGGCATCGCAGGCGACCTCGTGATCGTTGGCGGGGGAGATCCGATGCTGGCAATGGCCGATTTGAAGGCCTGGGCGGACGATTTGAAAAGCCGGGGCCTGCGACGCATCACCGGACGGGTCAGGGCGGATTCAACCTTTTTCTCAGGCAGTCTTTACGGCGACTTTTGGAACTGGGGCGACATCGGGAACGGCTATGGCAGCGGAGTTTCAGGTCTGAACCTCAATCACAACCGCTACACGCTGGTGTTTCGTGCCGGAGCCGCTGTGGGTGCTCCTGCGGACTTGCTGGGGATCAGCACAGCGTTGCCTGACATCGCCTGGAAGAACGAGGTGATGACCGGTCCTGAAGGTTCTGGAGATGGCGTGGTCATTCATGGTGGCGAAAGCACCACGAAGGTTCACTTGCGCGGCACGGTGCCTCTCGGCGCGGCGAAGTTCCAGGTCAGTGGTGCCGTCCCTGATCCCGAGGCCTTCATCGTGCACCATTTCAGCCGGGTGCTGGCGGCTGCAGGCATTCAGATCGATGAATCTGCAGGCGGAACCGCGAAAGCCGGGCATGAACTGCTGAAACATGACTCGCCGCCGCTGCTCGAAATCGTGAAAAGCATTCATGCCACCTCCGACAATCACGAGACGGAGTGTGTGTTCCGCATGCTGGGTGTGAAGGCCGGGAAAGCGCCGGAGGTCGTGATTCGCGAGCACTGGAAGACACGCGGGCTCGATTTCATCGGCCTGCGCATGGAGGACGGCTGCGGCCTGGCTCGCGCCGATTTCATCCGGCCGCTTGATCTCGCACGTTTGCAGTTCCTCGCGGGTTCCGGCCCGCAAGGCACGAATTACAAGGACTCGCTGCTTTCCAAAGACGGCCTGCGCTGGAAAGGCGGCGCGATGTCCGGGGTGCGTACCTACACCGGGTTTGCCAAAACCAAGTCGGGCGATGAGTTCTGCTTCGCTTTCATGATCAACCACTACGCCGATGGCAAAGCAGTTTCCGAACTGAGCCAGAAGGTGATGGATGCGATCTTGGGGCTGTGAGGCCTTATTTCAGCTCCTGGATGCGCAAATTGCGGAACTTGTAGGTCTGGCCCTTCTCGCCGTGATGCTGGATGGCGATCACGCCGCTGGCGTCCTTGTCATCGTCCACATCAGTGGTGAGAACACCGTTCACGAAGATCTTCAGGCTCTTGCCGCGGCACTCGATGCGGTAGGTGTTCCAGCCGTTGCGATTGAAGCAGTCGCCGGCGCGAGCGCGGAAGGCGGCCTCGCTCTCCTTGTTTCCTTTGATCGGGCTGATGAACCACATTCGGCGGCCTTCATCATACAAACCGCCGCTCCACTTGCGGTTGGCATCGCCGTCCACTTCGGCCTGGTAGCCAAAGACTTTGTTTTTCTCCACATGGGCGCGGAACATGAAGCCGCTGTTCGCCTGGCCTTCCGGCAGCAGGATGTCGCCTTCGAAAATGAAGTCGCTGTAGCGCTTTTCGGTGACCACGAAGAACTTCTTGTCGCCCGTGAGGTGGATCTCGCCGTTCACGACCTCGATCTTCCCCCAGTCATACGGATTCGTCCATCCGGTCATCGTCTTGCCATCAAACAACGACACCCATTCGTCGGCGGCGAAGGCGGAGAGTGCGATGGCAAAGGCGGTCGAGGCGAAGAGAGCGAGTTTTTTCATGGTGGGACGCCGAAAGTGGCAGGTTTAGGCTTCGAGACAAGGCTGTGCTTGATGTTATAACATCCGTGGATACGCTTCTCCCCATGGAACTCAAACTGCGCAAAATCGGCAACTCCGTCGGCGTTGTGTTACCGAAGGAGGCGCTGGCACGCCTTAATGCAACTGAGGGTGATACTCTCGAACTGACGGAAACTCCTGATGGCTACCGTGTGTCCGCAGCCCAGTCGGAATTCGCCAAGACGATGGCCGTGATGAAGAGCCTTTCCGAACGCTACCGGAACACGCTTCGAGAACTGGCCAAATGAACGAACCCTACTGGCTCACCCGGGAGGAATGTCTCGCGTTGCACGAACTCATGGTGGCGCTGCATGGCGGCACACTGGGCCTCCGTGACGAGACCCTTCTGGAGTCAGCTCTGGCAAAGCCCCAGAACGTGTTCGCTTACGGAAACCCAACGATGGCCGATCTCGCGGCGAGTTACACGATGGGCATCGTAAAGAACCATCCGTTCCTGGATGGCAACATGCGGACCGGTTTCATGATGGGGGCCGGTTTTCTTGAGCGAAACGGCTTCGAGTTTTTCGCCACCGAGGCGGACGCCGCCATTCGCACGCTGGCCCTGGCTGCCGGTGAGATGACCGAGTCTGCCTACGCCGCTTGGCTGGAGACGAACTCGAAGAAGGTGACGTGACGGCTCAATCCTGCGCCGGACGCCAGACGCCTTCGGTCATGACGATTTTGGGCGTGGCCGGAACACCGCGTTCGTTCTGCTGATACTGGGCCACGAGCAGATCGACCGCTGCCGCACCCAAAACGGCGGCTTGTTGGTCGATTCCGGCGCTTGCTGGGAGATCGGACCGCCAGGCGAGCGTGATATGCCGCGGCCGTTGTGCCTGCTGGAGGGATTCCAGCCACGGAAGCACCACATGGCCGCTGTCGATCACGACTTCGGGCCTCTCCTTGTCGAGCCAGCCCAGAAAATCCGTGCGAGAGGGCGTCTTCCGCAGTGCCAGCAATCCTCCTGGCCGGGCCAGCGGATGATGCGCCAGAAAACTGGCGGACCACGCGCGGAACATGCGCTCGTTGATGGTGCTGCCGCAGTAGAAGCCGATGCGCTTGACCCCTCGCTTCCGCAGCATGCGCAGGGCGGTCATCATGCCGAGGTAGTGGTGATGATGCACACGGTGCAGAGCCGGTCGTGCATAGCCGAGGCCGATGACCACGCTGCAAAACTTCTCCCACTGCATCGACACATGACCGCGGCTGCGTGAAATGAGCGGCGAAAGGACGAAACCGGGAATGCCACGAGCCTCCAGAATGCCGGAAAGCCGGCGACCGCTCATCCCACGAGCGGCGAGATGGAACTCCTCCAACTCAAAGCCCAGCCGTTGGGCCTGCTGACGTGCGCCGAGCACCAGTTGCTGAGACCACGAGGATTGCTCGATCTCCTGCGAAGAGCGTTCGGCCCAAATGAACGCGAGCGAGCGCGTCGAGGCGGTTTGGCGCCGCCGACGCATGTGCGTCATCAGTTTGGCGATCTCCGGGTCGGGTTGGTAGCCAAGCGCAGCCGCGGTTCGCAGGATCTTCTCGTGCAAATCCCCCGCCACATGACGTCCGCCGCGCAGGGCGCGTGAGACGGTCATTTTGGAGACGCCCAGCTCGCGGGCGATGTCGTTCAGGGTGGGGCCGGGCATGACTGTTACCGTAACAGATAACCCGTGATTGCTTTCCGGGCATCTTCTCGTTTAAAACAGCCCCCAACCATGAAAACCACCCTGTTTGCCTCACTTGTTGCTCTCGTCTCGGTCGCGCATGCGCAGCCCAAGTGGATCGAAGCCGAATCCTTCGCCAATCCAGGCGGCTGGGTGCTCGAAACGCAGTTCATCGACATCATGGGCTCGCCCTACCTTATGGCGCACGGCATGGGCAAGGTCGTCAAAGACGCCGAGACCGAGGTCGAAGTGCCCGCGGGCGAATACACGCTCTGGGCCCGCACGAAGAACTGGGTCGGCCCGTGGGATGCTCCAGGTGCTCCGGGACGTTTTCAGATTGCCGTGAATGGCGAGACCCTGAAGCACGAATTCGGTGCCACGGGCAAGGATTGGCAGTGGGAGAAGGCGGGACCGGTCAAAATTGGCGGCAAGGCCAAGATCACGCTCAAAGACCTCACCGGTTTCGATGGTCGCGTCGATGCCATCGTGCTGAGCGACGACACCAGCTTCACGCCGGACGTCAGCATGCGCAAAAAGATGCTCGGTCTGCCGGAGAAGGCTCCTGAGACGAGTGAATACGATCTCGTCGTCGTCGGTGGTGGCTACTCGGGCATGGGCGCGGCCATTTCCGGTGCGCGTCAGGGTTTGAAGGTGGCCTTCATCCAAAACCGCCCGGTGCTCGGCGGCAATGGCTCCAGCGAAATCCAGGTCTGGGCCATGGGCGGCACACGTCGCGGCCTGTATCCGCATCTGGGTGAGATCATTGAAGAATTCGCCGACCGCGCCAGCAACAGCCCCGCGGCCGATCCGCAGGAGTTCAATGACAAGCTCAAGGAGGACACAGTGAAGGCGGAGAAGACCATCGACCTCTTCCTCAACACGCATGTCTATGGCGTCGAGATGGGCAAGGACGGCAAAAACATCCGCAGCGTCACCGGTCTCGACACCAAGAGCGGCAAGGAAACCCGCTTCGTCGG
This sequence comes from Prosthecobacter sp., assembly GCF_014879935.1. GTDB lineage: Bacteria > Verrucomicrobiota > Verrucomicrobiia > Verrucomicrobiales > Verrucomicrobiaceae > Prosthecobacter. The sequence goes on along the minus strand of NZ_JACSRD010000123.1, from coordinate 41,408 downwards.
CAGGTTCTTCGTCGATTGCACCGGCCACGGCAGCGTGGGTGCGCTGGCTGGCGCGGAGTTTATGATGGAGGAGAAAGGCCGCATGGGCATGAGCAACATGTGGGTCATGAAGAACCTGCAAAAGCCCGTGTCGTGGCCGCAGACGCCCTGGGCGCTGCCTTTGGAGCTGGAAGACTTTCCCGAGCCGCGTGAACTCGCCCCCGTCGGCAAAAAGAATGCCGCGAACCAGGCTGGTTATGACCTCGGCTACACACCGGTGGCGAATCCCGAGCTCTACGTGCATGGCGAGTGGTTCTGGGAGAGCGGTTTCGACAAACATCCCATCAACGACCTCGAACTCATCCGCGATCACAACTTCCGCGCCGTTTATGGCGCTGTCTCCGCGCTGAAAACGCTGAAGGCCGAAAAATACGGCACTTATGACCTTAGCTGGCTCGCCTACATCGGCGGACCTCGTGAAAGCCGCCGTATCGTCGGTGATCTGGTCTTGAATGGCGAGGACATGGTCAAAGGCATCATCCATCCCGATGGCTGCGTGCCCACCACCTGGGACCAGGACCTGCATTATCCGAAAGAGCAGTACATGGCCAAATTCCCCACCAATCCCTTCATCAGCCGCGCCGAGTTCGGCAAGCACACCGACCGCAAGAACGGCTACCCGGTGCCCTACCGCTGCTTCTACAGCAAAGACATCGGCAACCTCTTCATGGCCGGCCGGACCATCAGCGTCGAACGCCACGCGCTGGGATCCACCCGCGTCATGCGCACCTGCGGCATGATGGGCGAAGTCGTCGGTAAAGCAGCCTGGATCTGCGTGCGCCATCACACCACGCCGCGCGGTGTGTATGAGCAATACCTCGACATCTTGAAGGAACTCATGAGCCAGCCCGGCGCGATGCGTCGTGACACGCTCGAAGGCAGTCTCTACCTGCCGGCGAATGCAAAAAAGCTGCCTGAAGTGGCCATGGACAGCATCGATCCGAAGAAACTCGAAGGCATTGTCATTGATGACAAGGAAGCCGAGTTGAACGGCAAGTGGGCGCACGGGGAAGGATTGAAGCCTTTTGTGGGCGAATACTACAGTTACGGCAGCGAGAAGGGGGCCAGCGCTCGTTTCGCGTTCAGCGTGAAGCAGAGTGGCAGCTACGAGGTGCGCATTTTCTTCCAGCCGCATGAAAATCGTGGCAAGAGCGTGCCGGTGACGGTCCTGAGCAGCGAAGGCGAAAAGACCGTCAGCGTCGATCAGACGAAGAAGCCCGCTCTCCCCCAAGGTGCCCACAGCCTCGGCGTGTTCAGTTTCACCGCCGGTGAGGAAGCCGCCGTCATCTTCCGCACCGAAGGTGCCAAAGGAAACGTCCACCTCGATGCCGTGCAGGTGCTGCCGGCGAAGTGAGGTAGTCCGGTTGCTGTGCAGCTGGAGAACCTTGTTGCACAGCAACAAGGCAACTACGCGACGCCTCTGCGTCTGCTGAACAGCCCGTATTTCGGGCTGAAGATGTAGGCGAGGAAGAAGAAGGAGCCGAGGACGACGATGATGGTGGCGCTGACGCTCCAGCCGAGCGGATACGAGAGGAAAAAGGCGATCAAGGAACCGAGCGCGCCGAGAATGCCACCACCCCAGAACAGGGTGCGGGCGTTGTTGGTGAGCAGGTAGATCGTCGCCGCAGGCGCCACCAGGAGGCCGACGCTGAGAATGCACCCCACCGCTTGGAGGGAAGAGACGAGAACGAGAATGGTGACGGCGAAGGTGGCGTAGTTGAGCAGACGCACCGGCACACCGAGACTGGCCGCGATGTTGGGCTCGAAGAGATAGATGAGCAGCGGTCGTTGCAACGCGGTGAGCGTGATGACGGCGATCGCACTGATGCCAAAGGCGATCCACAGGTCGGAGTCGGCCATGCCAATGATGCTGCCGAAGAGCCATTCATCGAGTTTTTGCCGTACATCGAGGTTTTTCAGGATAAGCAGACCGGCGGCGAAGGCGGTGGTGTAAAGCACGCCCATCGAGGTGTCCTGATCGAGACGCGACGTGCGGGAAAGGAAGATGGAACCGAGGCCGACGATGAGAGCGGCGAAGATCGCGCCAGCAAGCGCGCTCCATTGTGACAGACCGGCGATGAGCACGGCCACGGCGAGCCCTGGCAGCAGCGAGTGCGATATGGTGCCGATTTTCAGCGCCGATTTGCGCAACACGACGAAGGCACTGACGAATCCATTGGCGAAACCGATCATCAAACACGCGAGCAGCGCCCGTTTGGCGATGGGTTCGGCGAGGAAGTCGGTGATCGTGGGCATGACTGATGAAGTGCTCAGTTCGCGGTTCTCTGTTCGCAGTTGTCGTAGGCGCTGGCGATGTTTTCAGGTGTGAAGGATTCGGCGACGGGACCGAAAGCGACCTGGTGGCGGCGGAGGAGGAGAACGTCGTCGTAACTGCCCTCGACGGTCTGCAAATCGTGATGGCTGGCGATCAGCAGGCGGCCCTCGGCCGTGAGTTCCTTGAAAAGACGGCTCAAATTTTCCTGCGCGGGCTTGTCGAGGCCGGTGAAGGGCTCGTCGAGCAGCAGAACGTGGGCTTCCTGAGCGAGGGCGCGGGCGATGAAGGCGCGCTGCTGCTGGCCGCCGGAGAGAGCGCTGATCTGACGATGCTGAAGGTCGAGCAGTTCCATGCTGGTGAGCGCCCGTTGGACGATATCGGCATCGTGCCGTGAATACTGGCGCCACCAGCCGAGGTTCGGATAGCGGCCCATTTCGACCAAACCGCGCACGGTGATGGGGAAATTCCAGTCAACGTCGCCTCGCTGCGGCAGGTAGGCGAGTTCATGGCTGCTGCGGGTGAGCGGTTTGCCGCGCCAGAGGATCTTGCCGCTCTCGGCCGGAATGAGGCCGACGAGGGACTTCAGCAGCGTGCTCTTGCCGGCGCCATTGGGGCCGATGAGCGCCATGCTGCGGCCGCATTCGGTGGCGAAGCTGATTTTCTCCAGTGCACGCACTTCCTGATACTGGACGCTGAGATCGACAACCTCGAGCCGGTGATGCTGCGCATGCTCGCAACCACCGCCCCAGCAGACGTGCTCTTTGGTCGAATGGCTGGCGGCGTGGCTCATTTCCAGGTGAAAGTGATCGCTTCGTCGAGACTGCCGGAAGAAGACCAGCGCGTCTGGCTTTGTGTGTCGAGGCCATCGGGCTCGATTTCGACGGTGAGGGCAGTGTCGGGCGTGTTTTCAGGCCAAGTGGCTGCCAGGAGGACATCGATGCCGATTTTGGGCTCGATCAGATTGGCATCGACTTCAATGGGCGACTCGTCTGCCGCGGTCACGAGTGACTGGTCGCCAATTTTCAGGCTCAGCGTGGCCGGTTTGTGCGCGTAGCGCAGGCGCACGAGGGCTTTCACGTGCTTTTCCTCCTTCGTTCCGGCCTTCGCGAGCGGCTTGTCCTGCGCATTGCCCGTGAGATGGCTGAGCGGAATCGCCAGCACGATGAACGCGATGATGAGCAAGGCGAGCTGGATGGGAGGAAAGCCGCGCATGGTCAGTTCGCGGGAGCGGGAGCCAGCGCGGCGACGATGGCGCGGACGTTGTGCGCGAGCATCGTCTCAAAGGTGTGCGCGTTCTTCGCGGTGCCGTCGGCGACGAGCGTGTCGCCAATTTTCACCCCCGTGCTGCGGGCGATCTCGGCCAGAACCTTGGGATTCGCCTGATCCTCGGGAAAGACGGCCTTGATGCCATGCTCGCGGATTTCCGCGATGGTTTCAGCCACATGCTTCGAGTCGGCATCGTCATTGCGGCCGACGCCGAGGAGGGAGATGGGCTCGAAACCGTATTCTTTGCAGAAGTAACCGAAGGCGGAGTGGGCGGTGACCAGCTTGCGATCTTTGCGCGACACTTTGGCGATCTCCTTCTGCGCCCACTTCTTCAACTCGTCGAAGCGCTTCGAGGCGGCTTTCGCGTTGGCTTCATAAGCGGCTTCGTTGGCTGGATCGGCCTCCGAAAACACCTCCGCGACGATTCGGGCAGCGCGCTTCATGTTTTCCGCGCTGTGCCACCAGTGAGGGTCAAGCTGGCCGTGATGATGATCATGGTTGCCACCATGTTCGTGGTCGTGGTCACAGATGTAGGGGATGGAAGGCACCTTTTCGCCGACTTCGACGAGTTTCACGTTGCTGCCGAGGCTGTCGCGCAGTTTGCCGAGGTAGGTTTCGAGTTCTTTGCCCGAGGTCAGCAGCAATTTCGACCCGCGCATGGCCGCGATGTCCTTGGGTGCCGGTTCGAAGTGATGAATGTCACCACCAGGCTTCAGGATTTCGATGAGTTCGATGTTGTCGCCGCCGACCTGCCTGGCCAGATCCGACACGAGCGGGTGCAGGGAGGCGACTTTGAGCGGGGCGGCCTGACCCACGACAAGAGACAGCGCAAAGACGGCGAGGAAGGTTTTCATGGGCGGTGGCTGGAGGCGTAACAAATAGTGGCTGGCGATAGCTGTTGCAATTTAATTGCGAGTCAGGGGCTTATCGTTTTCGGGTTTCTTGGGAGAGACGAAATCGGTTTCGGGCACAGTTTAGATTCTAAAGAATCAGGCTGGGGGTTTTGGATCTAGGAACAATAGGTGTATTCCTTTAAACGAGGCTAATTTGTTGTAACTCGTTCATTATGAATGACATATCTTTTTTTTCTGAGTCGGAAAAAATGGTTGTGGAGGAACCGTTGCTTATGATTCTATAAAGTAATATCCCAACCTGAATGCCGACCATTTGCTGGATTTCACCAAGCAATACAAGCCTCCACTGTCTGTGTGGCGGCTTTAGTTGTGTCGTGTCCAGGGTGTCAGAGACCGGATTTTCCCAACCGATGGGGGCCGCGAAGGCCCTTTGCCAACCTACCTAACTGATATGAAGACACTCCGCCAACACCGCAAACTGCTCGGCTGGTTCATGACATGCCTCATGGCTGTCTGGCTTCCGGGCCCTGCTGCCACAGCGGCCTCTGGAATCTGGATTGAAAAAGATGGGGGCACGTCATCCTGGCAGACGTTTGTGAACTGGCATGATGGCACCATCCCTGGTTTCGCTGCTGGTGATGTCGCAAACTTCAGTCTGGGCTTTCTCGGTGCCCAAACCATCAGTCTGAATGACACTCTCGCCATCGGAGTCCTCAATGTCGGCAACACTTCTGGCGGCTCCAATATAGCACTGACCGCCGGTGTCGGGGGAACGCTGGCCTTCAACAATGGGGGATCGGCTGAGATCAACAAGACTGGTGCAAACACTCTGTTCATACAGGCAAACCTGGGTCTGCAAGACCAGCTCGAGGTCAATGTGGACCAAGGCATTGTGGTGCTGGACGGTACCATTGATGGCATCAACGGCCTGACGAAGAATGGCGACGGCACACTCATCGTGCGCCGCGCCAACAACTACACTGGCCGGACGATTCTAAACGGCGGCATCACGGTGATCGCTCCAGCCAATAATGACTTGGCCGTGTTTGGCCCGTCCAACTTTCTGCAAGGGACCTATGTCAACAACGGGGCAACACTGGCCCTCAATAATGATGCGTCCAACGTGGCGGGTGACACCACAGGAGGCACCAGTTTCAATTCGGAGCCCCTCTTCCTCACAGGGCAAGGATATCAAAATCAAGGTGCGCTGCGTAAACTGCTTGGTCGTGAAGATAGCACATTCACTGGGACTGTGACCTTGAATGACGCGTCCCGGGTGCAATCAGACTGGGGCACCCTGACCTTGAGCGGAACCGTCATCACCAACAACTACGACCTGCGTGTCGGCGGTGCTGGATTTATTTCGCTCACTGGGGCTGTTTCGGGTTCGGGAACCATCACGCACTACGGTTTGAGCGGATTCCGCATGCAGAACGTCACAGCGGGGCAGACGTTCTCAGGAGCGATTGTGTCCGAATTGGGCGAAATCCGTGCGGACACCAACGACGCAGCCACGGGCTTCAATCCCTATGCCAATGTTTCGAGCTTCACGATCAAGAACGGCCTGCTGCAACTGACTGCCAACACCAGCGCGACTGCGGTGCAGAATCGCATCGACGATGACATTCCCATCACGCTGCAATCAGGCCGTATCCGGCTCGAAAATGCCGCATTCACCAATGTCAACGCCATTGCTTGGAACGAAGTGTTGGGACCGGTGACCATCGCCTCCGGCAAAGCATACATCGACATGCGTGATACGAACAACGCAACGGGCGAGCATGCCATCACGTTGGGCAGTCTTACCCGGGCACCGGGAACCACGCTCAGACTTGGCGGTGAAGGCGGTGTGGCCACGGAAATCGGCACGGCAACGCGATACCGGATTCTCAACAACGCCCTCACAGGGGGGGGGAACGTTCCATTTGTTGGCGGCTGGGCTTACTACAACGCCGAATTCCTCAAATACAATGATCCCAGCCTCGGTGGTTTCGGTTATCGGGCTCTGGAAGCTGCAGATTATCAGATAAACAGCGCTGAAACTGGCTGGACCAGCACCCAGAACATCAAGATCACTACGACCGCCACGACGACGCTGACCGCTGATCGGACGATTCAGTCATTGAACATGCTTGATGCCACCGCCCGTACCTTGACCGGGAACGCTGGGACAACGCTTACCATCGAATCGGGGGGGCTTTTGACGAGTGGCGGGGGGCACGTGATTTCGGTTCCCTTCCTCACCGCAGGGGCAGGCAGCAACTACGAACTGTATGACATTGCGTGGAGCAGCAACACGATTAGTTCCGTCATCAAAGACAACGGTGCCAACGCGGTTTCCTTGATCAAAGATGGTGGTGGTACAACCTCGTTCTTCGGGGGCAATACCTACACCGGTACGACCTACCTCCTTGAGGGCCAGTTCCGAGATGTGATTGGCTCCAACCGCGTAGCCTTGGGATCTGGGAATTTGAACATCGTTGGTTCTCCAATCGGCCAAGGCGTTTACGAAACCGATCGGGATTTCACACGCGCTCTAGGCACTGGAGTCGGGCAGGTGCAACTGACTGGCGGCACGGGGTCCGGCTTTTCAGCCTACGGTGCTCCGATCAACGTTAACTTTGGCGGAAGCGGTGCTGCGGTCACATGGGGCAGTGCAACCTTCAACCCCGGCGTGTTCACCCTGAATGGGGGCAATGCCACACATGTCGTCACCCTCGTCAATGATCTCAACCTGGGTGGTGAGCAGCGCTATATTCGCCTTGATGGCAACGCATCGGCCGGAAACCGGGCGGTGATCGGTGTGATTTCCGGTGACATTCTGAACGGAGGCATCGTCAAACGTGGCGGGGGTATCCTGCTCATTGACAGCCCTAAATCCTATCAAGGGGGCACTCTTATTCACGAAGGAGAAGTGTGGCTGACGGGTAGCGGCACTGCGGGAGCCAATGTGATGGGTAACGATCTCCAGATCCCGGCGGGTGGGCGTCTGCAAATCGAGGGCCCTGCCAACATTGGATCGAACCAGATGATCATGCTGCAGAACGCAGACGACAATAGCGCCGCGGCCATCGCATTTGGTCGCGGTTATGGGTCCGGTGAGGGCATCACCTTCAACAGTCTGGTCAACAACGGCGGGATCTTGCAGACGGGGCCGTACAACATCATGATCGGGAATCAGCAGACGGGTAATGACCGGCGCAATCGTGTGGCTGTGCAACTCACCGGGAATCATGAGTTTTCGACGGACGTTTTTGCCAGTCTCAAGGCTGTTGCTCCAGACGTGCAGGCGTGGTTCGGGGCGGATACTGGAAACGGCACTTACATTGGTTCGTTCCTGACCCCCACTGGGCGCAATAAGACGGGCAGTGTGGAAGCCTATCGATTCGGCTCCGGCACCGGAACTCTTACGGTCAGCAATGCCAACGTGCTTAATGCAGCCGTTCCACTCATCGTGGGCGCTGAGGATCAGACGGCCCGCACCTATATTGGCGGCGCGCTGTACCTGCCGAAAGCACAGAACTACACCGGCACTCTCACCACCACGATCGGCACCTCCGTGACGTATGGAACCCTGCTTGGTAACAGCGGCATCCTCATTGTGGGGCAAAACGGATCCCTTAATGCCGCCGACAACACCATTCTCTTCCGTGGTGGTGAATTGCGCACCGTTCTCAATCCAAATCTTGCCCATTTTGGACAGACAGACACGCAGTATGCGGCTCGGAATCTTGACATTCGCACCGCGACCGGGATCTATCGTCCGTGGGCGCTCAGTGGCGGCAGTTTCGGCAACGTGACGCTCAACAATTTTACGATGCGCATGGACGACGGCGACCGGACATTTGCAGTCAACAGCGCAGGCACCACTTACATCAACACCATCTTCAACGGCACCATTGAGTTGCAGAACGGCAGCACGTTGAGAAATGCGTTCTTTGAGGTTGGCAGCGACAACAGCTTCCAGTCGGGCATTGGTGTCCTGACGTTGAACAACGTGATCAGCCAGACCGGCTCGGCCGCTGTGAATTTGCGCAAACGCCAGGGCGGTGCGCTGATTCTGACCAGTGACAATACCTATGCGGGCGAGACCTGGGTGGAACAAGGGCGCCTCGTTCTCAACAACCTTGGTGCGGCCGGTGCCGCAGGTTCGACCATTCGCATGGAGATGCAGAACGACCGCCGGGGCGATCTCGAGTTCCGCATGGATGGTGTCGGCCCCTTCATCTTTGACAACAGCATCGTCACCTCGGGAAATGATGGTGGTGAAACTCGTGTGATTACGGTCGGTTCGTTCAGCGGAGCATCGTCCAACCAGGTGGTTCAATTGAATGGCAGCCTGACCATCGGTCACGGAGGAGCACACACGGTTGATGGCACTGGCAGCAATGCGATCTACTTCGATGGCTTCAATGGCTATCGCTTTGATGTCACAGGCACGACCAATTTGAATCGGGATATTGTCTTCCGCACGCGTGGAGCGCTCACCACTCTCAGCGGTGTGGTGGCAGGGGCTGCGGGGAATGATTTGGAGAAGTCCGAGCAGGGGACATTGTGGCTGAGCGGAAACAACACCTACTTGGGTGGCACCATCATCTCCAACGGTTACCTTGTCGCCGCCCACGACAACGCTTTCGGGTCGGCTACCTCCGACGTGACCTTCCGCGGCACTGTGTTCTCCCAGATTCTTGCTTCTGGAATCCGCACGATCAGCCGCAATTTCAACAACACCGCCACCGGCAGCACCCAAACTCTGGGAGGGCTGGACGCAGGGGCCAAGAGCTTCACTGGCAACGTCAACCTCTCGGCACGGGGCCTCACCCTGACGGCGATCACCGGCGGCGATGTCACATTCACGGGCGTGATCAGCGGAGCTGGCGCAGGCGGCATCAATAAGGTGGGCAACGGAACGGTCATCCTCAGTCCTGCCACAGGCAACACCTTCACTGGCGGAGTGACTGTGAGCAGCGGCACGCTGGTTGGCATGGCGCTCGCCAGCGGCAACCCATTCGGTGCCAACAACGCATTCACGGTGACCAACGGAACCCTTCGTCTGAACAACGACACTGCTGCAACGGCCTCGGCCGTGACCACCGGAGCCCTGACCCTCAACACAGGCAACGCAGCCCTGGTTGTGGACGGGAGTGGAGCAGGCGCAGGCGTCACCACGCTTGGATTCGGTTCTCTTGCGCGCAGCAACGCGGCAACGCTGACCGTCAAAGGCGTGAGCACGGAAATAGGCACCGCAGGGCAGGAGAAAGTGAACTTCTCGAGCGCTCCCTCGCAAACCAATGACATGATCGGCACCTGGGCGGTGCTTCAGGGAATGGGCGCTGACAACAGTGCGCACTACGCCACCGTCAGCAGCGGAAATCTCATCACGCATGTCTATGACACAACCGGTGATCTGGGCGTTGCGGTGACCGCAGCGACCACCACCCATGACGCCGGTGGCACCGCGAGCTTGTTGGCCGGCAACCAAAGTGTTTACGCCCTGCGTTCCAACTCACTTGTTGACCTTGGCGGGTACAGACTGAGCCTTGGTGCTGCGAACTCGGCAACGCTCGGTCAGGCAGGTTTGATCTTGAACGCAGGTGCAGACGTGGGTGGAGTGGCCGGGTCCGCGCTGCATTTTGGCACAAATGTCCTGTCGGTTTACACTGATGACGGCACATCCAGCATCAGTGCTCCCCTGACGAACTTCCGTGCGAACACGAACAACACCTTGAGCACTGTGTTGGTGAAATTCGGGCCTGGGACGCTTGAACTCTCGGAGGCAAACACGTTCCAGGGCAATGTGCAGGTAAATCAAGGAACGCTGAGCCTGACTGCCCCGAACGTAATCCCAACGTTTGGAAACCTCAATGCGGTGACTGGGTCCGTTGTGACGGTTCAACCCGGGGCGACAATTTTGCTCAATAACAACAACCAGGAGTTCGGCAACCTCGCCGGCATCAATCCTGGAGCCGAATTCCAATTCTCCGGAGGCGTGGTCGATCTCGGCACAGCCACGCTGGTGGTTGGCCGCGAGAGCAGCAATCAGACGTTCGGCGGTCAGATCATTGGTGGGGCCGGTTCTGTCATCCAGAAGGTGGGAACAGGAACGCTGACGTTGAGCAACTACAACGGTAACATGCCAAACTCCCTCGACATTCTGCGAGTGGATCAGGGTACAGTTTCGACCCGAAACAATGACCAGTCCTGGGCCACGCCCACGGCGTATGCATCGGGACTGCCTTCAACGACCGATGTCTATCTGCGCGGCGGCACGTGGCAGGTCCGGACCATCGGTGACAGCACCACCAACTTCCAGTTGATCGTTTTGGGCAACGACATTGTGCATCAAGGCGGGGATTCGACATTGAGCACGGTGCGTGACCAGGGCGTTGCCTCGAACAAGATCCTCGTCTTCAACAACTTGACCCTCGACAAGCAACGGTTCCTGGCGACGGGCGACAATGCCAATTATCCACGCTTTGACGGTGCGATCACTCTCACGGCGAATGCGCGCATCCAGACGGATGCGGTGCTGATGTTGAAAGGCACCATCTCAGGCAACTTCTCCTTGGAAAAGCGGGGTGGCAGCAACCTGGAGATCGGCGGTGACAACAGTTCCTGGAATGGTGGCATCGTGGCGACTGACGGAACCATCCTCTTCGGCACACGTGCTCCGGAAGATGCAGCACGGTATATGGCGGGAACCAACCTCTTTGCGCCAAGCCTCGCGGCGAATGCAGGCACGGGGGACATTGTCATCAATCGATCCACTGCGATCAGGCTTAACGCCCCCTCCAACGTGCTCTCCGCCCAAGGACAGCGAGTGCAGATTTTTGCCAACGAGACCGTGAATAGTTCCCGAGTTGAACTTGGCATGGATGCATCCCTGACCGACTATGCTCTCCGTTCCACCACCAATGGAAGTCTCGCCCTCAATCTTAATGAGGGCCTTTGGACCAACGCAATCGACCAGTCGAAGATGGGCAATGGCAAGTGGGGTGTGTCCGCCATTACCAACACATATTATGATGCCGCCACTCTTGGGGCAGGTATTGACAACGTTTACCGTTTCGGTGGCAGCAACGCCGCGACTCTTTCGATCACCCGCACCGGAGCCCTTTCTGGTTCGGCCTCCGTTGACGTGGGCCGTTCGCATGTCCTGGCAGGACAAAATCCTGGTTACACCGAAGGCGTTGTCCGTTTCTATGGCAACCAGGCCTATACAGGGGTGACCAACATCTACCGTGAGGCTGATGCGGGATCCATCGGAGCGATTCTTGAGCTCACCGGAAACAGTGCATCCTCCGTGTTCAATGTTTATGGTCGCCTGACTCTGCGTGGAGATGGGCGTGTGACCGATGATGCGGGCGCGCAGGTGAACACGGTCAATCTGATGCCCGGTGGCAACCTGCGGCTCGATTACAGCATGGACGTCTTTGACACCTATTTTGTCTCACGTCTGGACAACAGCAATCTCGGCCTCGGCAGCGATGAGAACAAATGGAGCGACAGCCAGGAGATGATTCTCGACGGCGCAGGCTTGAACCTGATCAACAGCAGTGGCCGCGTGAACTCAGAAACTGTCGGCCAGATCACCATCAAAGGCGGTGCCGGCATCACGCTTGAGCGGAATGGCGGCTCCGGTCAGATCATTCTCAAGACCCCGGCCATCGTCCGGTCTGGTCAGGCCACGCTGGCGGTCCGTCCCACGAGTTCGGCGGCGGAACTTGGCTCGGTCAATCTTCAATCCAGCAAGCTTTACGTCACTGGCACGGCTCCCACCGTCACCAATGGCATGGTGGCACCATGGATGATCGACTACACGAGCCAGCAATTCCTGAACTATAGCGCCGAAAACGGCTTCCTTGATGCGGTTTACACGGGCACAGGCACTGGTGACTCGTTCCTGTCCGGTCTGACAGCCACTTCCATCGGGCAGTACACGGCAGGAGACGCAACTCTGGGCGGGACGCGCAATGTTTACGCCCTTCGTGTCAATCATGAGGCCGCGAGCAATGACACCACCTGGACGGGCGGGCAGATCAACATTCACAGCGGAGGTCTGATCACCGACAACCGCGACAATGCCCGTGTCAACCTGGACACCACGAATGTTTACTTCGGCGATGGAGCGAATGCCGTGGAGGGCATCGTCTATGTGGATGAAAACGTCACACGCATGGGTGGTGTTGTGACGGCGGCGAATCTTACGTTGAACGGCCCCGGCGCACTACAGTTGACCAACAACGCCAACGCAATCACTGGCAAAATCCAGATGAACGGCGGCATCTTGTACCTGGATGGAAACGGCACCCGTGGCAGCGCGGATGAAATCATCCTCCATGCCGATTATTTCAACAACACCAATGCCGGACAGGTGCCCAGCCTGCGCCTGCGCCACAACAGCGCAACAACCACCTACACCGGCTTGACCGTGACGGTGGCCGAGAATGTCCCGGTGGCCACCATTCAGGGCGAGCGCTATTCCGGCACCGGCACCACCAATGCGGTGCAGTTCCAGACACTGAACGTCGTGGGTACCTCCGGGCCAGCCGGGACGTTACTGAACCTTTTCAACAGCAACTCCAATGTGGACGTGCTCGGCACCACCACCCTGGGCGGTAGCAGCCCCTTCGCCATCAATGTCAATGGCAACACCTGGCGGTTGGTGGACACGCTCACCGCGACTGCGGCTATTTCCAAATGGGGGGATGGGGTCCTGCGCCTTGATGGCAATAACGACGCCACTCTCTCCAGTGCCATCACACTCAATCGTGGTGAACTTCGTGTCACTGCATCCAATGTGGCCGGCACTTCCTCGCAGGCTGAAGGGACGGGGGCGCTGCGAGTCAATTTCGGCACGCTGCGTCTTGCTGCTCAGAACACTGGCACAACGAATTCCACGACCACATTCTTCGACAGTCCAGATCAAGATGTCACCATTGCCGGTCGCACCACGATTATTTATGACCGCAACGGTGGGACGCCTGCCTCAGGTTCCAACGGTGTCACCATCGGTGCCTCAGGCCTCGAATTCCGCACTGAGAACAGCCCGGTCATCATATTTGACCAGGCCAGCTTTGGTGACCACCTGCGCATCAACAGCGAGTTGGTGATCAATGATCAGCCTTTCTTTAGGACGCTCGACCCCACTTTGATCATCAACAACATCATTCGTGGAGCCGGCACCCTCACAAAGGGCGATTCATATTTGATCAACTTCAACAACAACGCGGCCAACACCGGCTGGACGGGAGGCTTTACCACATTGCAAGGCTACAGTCGTGTGACTCAGTCTGCCACCAGCTTCACTTTTGGCAGCGGTGCCGTCAATGTGGGCCCCACGGGCAACCTTTCTCTCAATTCCCTCACGAATATCGCCGGCGGAGCCGTGAGCAACTTCAGCAGTGGCTACACAACCCCCGTGGTTCTCGCCGTTTCTCAAAATTCGTTGTTTACCACCGGCAATCTTGCCGCGCTCTTTCCTTATGCGAACAATACCAGTCGAGTTGGAGCGGGGGGTATTCTTGGCCTGGATGCCATCACCTCGGGCACAACGATTGATCTCTCGACCTTCCAGGATGGCTATTGGACTCTGGGAACATCGCTTGGCGGCTCGACCTTCAATGGAGGAGCCGGAAGCATCATTGCTGGTGCTGAGGATGTGTATCGTCTGGGGGGGGGCGGATCCACTCTGACCCTCCAGCCGAGCACCGCTGGAGCCGCTGTGCTTTCGGGCTCAAGTCAGGTGCTGATAGGACGGCCGGATGCCTGGCACGGCTCGGGTTATAATGCGACCCCTGTGGTCTTTGGCACCAACCTGAACAACACCTACGGCGGTGGCACTACGATCACCCGTGCTCGTGACATCGGTGGGGGCTGGTATCAGTCCGCTCTCCGGGTGGATGGTGGCGATCAGGGCAGCACTACGTTTAGAACACCGCTGGGAACGGGTCGGGTCGATGTGTGGGGCCATCTGCGTTTCCAGGGTGCCAATGGCAGTCTGCTCAATTTCACCAACGACAACTACACCACCTTGGTGACTCACGCTGGCAGCCGTATCACCTTTGACAACCGCACTGCTTCGATCAACTCCGGCAGCGAGGGCCGTTATGACAATGAGGCAGACCTTACCCTTAACTCCGCGCACTTGCAGGTCCGTGGCACCAACAACGTCAATACCAGCGTCACCAATTTGGAGATCATCAAAGATCTGGTGATTTACGGCGGATCGCAAATTCGCCTGGACCGTGAGGGCACCGGGTATGCGGGTCTCGGCGTGCGTGACATCGTTCGCGGCACGGCGGACAATCGTTTCGGCACGCTGACGATCAACCATAACACCGGTCTGTTGGGGGCAAACACGGCAGCGGGCGGGGTCAACAATACGGAAGTCGTGTGGCTGACGGCGGCCGGGCCGGGCACCATGACCATGACCAACAACATGGTCGATCCGTGGATTGTCAGCCGAAATGCTGACCAGTTCCTCAAGTATGACACCACAAACGGTCTGCAATTGATCACTCAGGGGACGGCGCCGGCCAATTACCTGAACCCGGCCGCTGCCACGACAACACTTAACGGCACTGTGGTTCCTTTGAATGATGGAACCGAAATTCTCGACCTGGGTGCCGCGACTGCCGCGCAGACGTTGGGCGCAAACCTCAACGTCCACGCCCTGCGTGTGGCTCGTGACATCAACGTCGCGGCTGATGGCAACTTCAACGACATCGCCGTCCAAAGCGGGGGACTGATTTTCCTGGCCAACAATCCCACGATCAATGCCAATCTTTCGTTTGGAGCTGGTGGCGCGGGAGAAGCCTTGATCTTTGCCCGTCAGAGTACCGGGCAGATCAATGGCCGTATTTCAGCGAGCCAAGTCACCAAGTTCGGCTCGGGATTCCTCAATATCCGCAACGATCAGCCACAATTCTCCGGCCCCTGGATCATTAACGAGGGCGGCATCCAGTTCCTGACTCCGGGAAGCGTTGGAGGCGGAACCAATGAGATCGTGCTCAATGGTTCAGTGATGAGTGACGACGATGACCGCCAGGACGGTGGTGCCAGCATCCTGTTCACCGAGGTCCGATACAACTTTAACAGCGGTTCACCTGATCTTTTCGTTTGGAACCACGGCAAAATCACCTCCTGGGACAGCAACCTGATTCGCACCGTCACAGCAAGTGATCGAAATCAGCAGATTCCCGACATTGACCTGAAGACCACTGCCGTCACACCTGGTGCCTTGCATCCCGGCCTCATCCGTTTCCAGGTCGATGGTGCCCGAAGCACGCTTTTCACCGGTGCAGTGACGCTCTACGATCATTACAACATCAACGTTGACGCCACCAGTTACGGCACAGGCAGCACGACGGGTGTCCAGATTGGCTCCCTCATCAACGGAGGTCTCTTCGATGTTTACAAAGCAGGTGATGGCGTCCTGTCGCTGACGGACAACAGCGCCACCTTCGATGGCAATCGCTTCTTCTATGTGGATGAGGGGGCTGTCCGGGTTCTTCATGACGGCGCGTTTGGCGCGGCCGGAAACACCGCTGTCATCAGCCAGGGCGGTGCGTTGGAGATTGCCGTGGCCGATTTCGACCCGCTTGCGACGCTGGACCAGCGTCCTGGCTCAATTGAGCGTTGGGCGGTGGACGGTGCCAGGACTGGCACGGTCAACATGGGGGTTGGCGTGCATCTGCAGATTTTCCGCAATCAGACCGGAACGATGACCATCAATCTATCCGGCGGCTCGATCATGGGTTACCTTCCATCCGATTATGACCATGTTGGAGTCATTCACAGCCTCGGAAGCAATGTTTCGATCGACTTGCAGGCGAATTCGTTCCTTGGCCAGCCATTCCCAGCGTCTGAGACCGTCATTTATGACATGGGCAAGCAGAACAGCATCATGGGAGGCAACCCCACCGACTTGGCATTGCGTGGTTCCTACCTCCAAATTGACGGTGTCATTTCCGGAAACTTTGGTCTTACCAAAGTCGGTCAGGATGTCATTCTTCTCAATGGCGCGAACACTTATACCGGAGCCACAACGATCAAGAATGGCATCTTGCAGATCGGGCGTCACAATGCGTTGAACCCCGCCACTTCACTCGTGATGGAGGGAAGCGCCGGACAGTTTGATCTCAACGGTTACAATCAGGAAGTCAGCGCTTTGAGCGGCGCTGCTGGCAGTGTCAATAACGGTGGTTTTGACTTCAACACCCTGAACGTGAACCAGTCATCAAATACTACCTACGGTGGTACTTTGGACGGAAATGTGAGTCTGACGAAATCTGGAAGCGGTACCTTGACGTTGGCAGGTGCAAACTCCCACCGAGGCGGCACCACGGTGGCCGGCGGTATCCTGGCTGTTGGAGCCGGCGGAACTTTGGGGTGGGCGAATGGAACGCTCACCTCCACGGGGGGGACTCTCGATCTGGGCGGCACCAGCCAGACCGTGGGCGTCGTGACGATCGCCGGAGGCACCATTAGCAACGGAACTCTCACTGGCAGCGCCTACGAAGCGCAAAGCGGCACGGTCTCTGCCATTCTTGCCGGACCAGCCGGGCTCACCAAGACAACCGCTGGCACTTTTGTCCTGTCAGGAGCCAGCACGTTCAGTGGAGGCATCACTGTTGAGAATGGCGTGCTGGATCTCGGTGCGAGCACTCAGACTGGGGGAGCGTTTGTGCTGAAAGGTGGCAGTGTCATCAATGGCACGCTGAACGCCAGTTCGTATGAACTCCAGGATGGATCCATTGGTGCTGGACTGGATGGCGCTGTCGGAATCACCAAGACTACTGATGGTCTTGTGGTCGTCAGTGGAAGCAACACCTACACCGGCTCGACCATCGTCCAGCAAGGTGTGCTGGTTCTGGGATCGACGGCCGCCTTGCCTGCCTTCCCAGCTTCGGCGGTCATCGACGTGGCCGACGGGGCGTTCCTCTCCTTCAGAGCAGGTGGTGTCGGTGAATGGTCCTCGTCCGATATCGCAACTGTCATTGGTCTGACGACGTTCAACAACTCAGGGGGCATCGGATTCGATGTCACGGCTGCTAACGAGTTCACCTATGCCCAGAGCATCACCGGAACCGTGCCAGTGCTCAAAACGGGGTCTGGAACCCTGGTTCTGAGCGGAAACAGCACCCATGCCGGCCCGACAATCATTTACGAGGGCACCTTGAAGGCGGGTTCCGATGACAACTCGATCTTTGGCGCGGGTGGAGTGGTTGTTGTGGGAGGCACTCTCGACCTTAATGGCTTCGATCTCCGGCTGGAAGGTCTCCTGCTGGGGGGCGGCGAGTCTGGATCGACCGCCGCGGTCAACATCGGTTCCAGTTTGCTGACTCTTGGCGGCAACATCACTTACTCGGCGGACAACAACCCGCTGGGTGCCACGATCACCGCGGCAGTCTCGGATTGTGCCTTGAGTCTCGGCGGCGCGACCCGTCAGGTCTTCGTTGAGGACTCGTCCAGGGCGGCGGTGGATCTGGTCATAGACGCCAGGATCACCGATGGCGGCGCTCCGGCGGGCCTTGTGAAACTGGGCAATGGAACTTTGGTGCTGTCCGGTGACAACGCATTCACGGCACCGGTTTCTGTGCATGGTGGGGTCCTCTCCATCGCCAGCATGGCGAATCTCGGGGCAGCAGCCTCGGTCAACTTGGGGGCAACCTTGCAAATCACTGGGACGAGCCCGGTCGTCTTCGACAAGAACATCCTGATGACCGCCAACGGCACTTTGGACATTGCCAACCCCGCTGGAGTCACCTTGACCGGGCAACTCTTCGGTGCTGCCAATCTCACCAAGACGGGTGCCGGAGATCTCACTCTCTCAGGCGCGACCTTGTACACAGGAACCACCACCATCAGCGGAGCTGGTGGCCTGATCCTCGGTCACCGTGATGCTTTGCAGTTCAGCACACTGAACTCCAGTGCTAATGTCACATTCGCAAGCGCCGTCGGCGGCACATTCACCCTCGGCGGCCTTGCCGGCTCTTCCGGCATGGTGCTGGAAGACTCGGCATCAGCGCCAATCACCTTGGAGGTGGTGGGCAATGGCTCGACCTACACTGGAGTGCTGTCGGGCTCCGGTGGACTCACCAAGATCGGTCAGAACAGCACCCTCAATCCGACGGTCATCACCAACACCAACTTCACGATTGGTGCGGCGCAGACTTATACAGGAGCGACAACGCTGGCCGGATCGGTCACCGCTCCCGTGGGTTCCGGCAATGCAGCGAATGCGTTGATCCTGGATTTTGCCAATGCGGCTGCTCCTGCATCCAACCTCATCTCCAGCGCTTCCGCGCTCGTGTTTGGTGGTTCGGGTCAGAACAATGGCGGCACGTTGCAACTGAATGGCAAGGCTTCCACAGCGAACAGCCAGACCTTTGCCAGCACGCTCGTCGATCAAGGCTCATCCTTCATTTACATGAACCAGGGCACGGCCACGTCGCTCAGTCTTGCGCTCGGTGCCATCACTCGTAATCCAGGTGCCACACTGGACATCGCGTTGCCTGCTGCCGGCACAGTCTCGGCCTCCGGAACTCTGACCAATGGAATTTTGGGCGCATGGGCCACCGTCAGTGCTCCTGCCACGGCGGGTGCTGCGGCCAACTGGGCCACCATCTCCGGAGGAAACGTCGTGGCCTATTCCGGATACTCCGACATCACGACCACGGGGGCGACGATGACGAACAACGCCGCCAGCAATGTCCGCATCAACGCCGGAGCCACAGCCACCACCACCAACCTGGCGGCTGGCACGACGGACATCAACTCCCTCCTCTTTGCAGCCGCAAACACCGCTGCCGCCACGATCAACATCGGTGCCAACAACACCCTCCGCCTTGGTTCTGTGGGTGGCGTGCTTCTTGCGAGCGGCGCAGGATCCGCCACGATCGGCACGGCGATTGGAGCTGCCACCACCACCACCTATGTGGGCACGGTGGGCACGGAGTATGTCGTGGCAAACACCGGCAGCATCACTGCTGGCGGCGCTGCCAACACCAGTGGCGAGCTGATTTTCATCAACTCCACTCCAAGTGCGTCGAGTTCGCAGGTGCTCACGATCAATGCACCGATCGTGGACAACGGCAGCGGAGCGGTGTCGGTGACCTATTCTGGCTGGGGGCAGAAGCATGTCTTCGGCCGCAACACCTACACTGGCGGGACAGTGATCGACCTCGGTCGCGTCTATGTCCGCACGAATTCCAGCGCGTTTGGCACGGGTGATGTCACCGTCAAGGCTGGCGGACAGGTTTTCGCTCAAGACACTCTTCTCGCCAACAATTTCCTTCTCTCCAGCGCGGCCACCACAGAAGGTGCGGGCCTGGGCGGCCTTCGCCTCGACAACTCGATTGTCACCGGGACGATCACGCTGGTCAATGACGCTCAGATCAGCAGTGGGTCGTATGCGATGGTCGCGGGCCAGATCACTGGTTCGGGTGCCCTGCTGAAGCTTGGCAACGGCACCACGGTGCTTGGCAACGGCAGCAACAACTACACCGGTGGAACGGTTGTGACTGGCGGCACTCTGATCGCCCGGGTGCCTGGCGTCTTGGGATCCAATGTTGCGGGAAATGACATTTTCATCAGTGGTGCCAACAGCACGGCTGGTGCGTTGACCCTGAACTCCCCTTCTGTCGTAGGCAGCGATCAGCGCGTCACACTTGGCCTTGCTCCTTTGGGGGATTTGAACCTTGCCGTCGCCTTGGGCGTCGGTCCTGGGTATGGAGACGGCAGCAGCCTTCGTTTCCACAGCCTTGAGGAAAGCAACAGCTCCGCGCTGGGTGGCGAGGACATCTATCTTGTCAGTTCGGTCACGGGTCTTGCGGGTCGCATGGCCATCCACCTCAGTGGAAATTACGACTTCTCCACTGACATTGCGGCAGAGATTGCGGCCATCTCTCCCAACACACAGGTCTGGCTGGGGGCCAATCTTGGCAATGGCGTCTTCACTGGCAACACATTCTCAGCCACCAATGGCGCTCTGCGCCTTGGCGCTGGCGGTGGCACGTTGACCGTCAAAAACGCCAATGTGCTCACTGGAAACGTGCCGTTGGTTGTGGGTGCCACGGATCAGAGCGGCCGCGCCAATCTTGGGGGCATCGTTTATCTGCCGCAGGCCCAGAATTACAGCGGCACTGTGACCATCGGCTCAGGCGGCGTCTTGCAGGTGGGTTCCAATGCGGCTCTCAGCACTGGGAACAACACGCTCTACCTCATGGGCGGTGAAATCCGTCTCGACACGGCTGCTGGATCCTGGAATCAGGCCGACAGCCAGTATGCATCCCGTAATCTCGAAGTCGTTGCGGGCAATTCCATCCTGCGTGCCACGTCCCTCACTGGGGGCAGCTTCAGCCGCGTGACGCTGAACAACATCAACATGTATGACAGCGAGCGTGTGCTCACCGTTGGCACTGTGGGAACGGTCTTCAACGAGGTGGCGGTGAACAACATCGTTTTCAACAACAACGCCGCCACGGCCATCAATCAGTATCTTGATGTCGGCGTGGACAACAGCTTCCAGACTGGTGCTGGCATCCTTACGGTGAATGGGGTGATCAGCCAGACAGGAAGTTATCCTGTCAACCTGCAGAAACGTCAGGGCGGGGTGCTCATCCTCAACAGCGACAATACTTACGATGGCAGCACAAACATCCAGCAAGGCCGCCTCGTCCTGACCCATGGGGGTGCCGCCGGTGATTCCGGTTCGACGATTAATTTCAACACCAATAGCGACCGCCGATCCGACCTCGAAATCCGGTTCAATGACGCCGGGCCGTTCGTGCTCGACAACGTCCTCGCCACCACAGGTGGGAATGATAATAGCACTCGCGTCATCAAGGTCGGACCTGTCGGTGTCGGTTCGGAAAACAAAACGGTGAAAATCTCCACTTTGACGGTCGGTCACGGTGGCACCTTTGGCCTGGACAGCGGTGCCAGCAGTTCCATCTACTTCGACGGCTACAATGGCTACAAGCTCGACGTCACTGGCGGGATCGTGCTCAATCGAGACATCAATCTCCGCACCCGTGGAGCCTTGGTGACCGTTAGCGGGGTGGTTTCCGGTGATGCGGCCAATGATCTGAACAAACAGGAGCTGGGCACGCTTTGGCTGAGTGGCAACAACACCTACGCAGGCATGACCTACATCTCCAATGGCTTCCTCGTCGCCGCTCATGACAATGCGCTGGGCTCCGCTTCCACGAATGTCACGTTCCGTAGCGGTTCGATCTCGCAGTTGCTGGCTTCCGGGACACGCACCATTGCCCGCAATATTGAAAACACGGGCAGCGGCAGCACACAGACCCTTGGTGGTCTGGACTCAGGCATCAAGAGCTTCACCGGCAATGTCATTTTCACCGGCCGTGGCATGAACTTCGCTGCGGTCGATGGCGGCGACGTGACCTTCAGCGGCACCATCAGCGGTGCAGGCACCACCGGTTTGACGAAGGTGGGCAATGGCACCGTGTTTCTGAGCCCCGCTTCTGGCACTGGCAACACCTTCACTGGTGGCGTGACGGTGACCAATGGTGCGCTCGTGGGCCAGGCCCAGGCGACCAGCGGAAGTCCGTTTGGCGGTGCTGCGACAGCGTTCACCGTCACCAATGGAACGCTGGGTCTCAACGGTGCCGTAGGGGCGACCAATACCACCACTTCCGGTGCGTTGACGATCAACACGGGCAACGCCGCGCTTATCGTGAATGATGGCGGCGGTGTGGGAACGCAATTTACCTTCGGCTCGCTTGCACGTAGCAATGCTGCCACGCTGACGCTTAAGGGACTGACCACAAACTTGGGCACGGCGGGGAATGAGAAGATCACCTTCAGCACCGCCCCATCCCTGCTCAACGGCACGATTGGCACCTGGGCGGTGATTCAGAGCGCTGGCAACGCGGGCGATTATGCCTCGGTCGGCAGCGGCAACATCATCACTGCGACTTATGGTGGCTCGGGCGACCTGGACACCGCTGCGGGCGCGACCCAGTTGTTCAATGCCGGTGCCACAGGCGGTATTCTGACCAGCAACCGGAGCGTGTACGCCTTCCGCACGGACGCAAGCATCGACCTGGGTGGCTTCAGCCTCAACGTAGGAGCTCCAAATGCCGGCACACTTGGTCAGGCTGGCATCATCTTGAACAACGGTGCCGACATTGGCGGAGTGGCGGGATCATCGTTGAATTTCGGGACGAATGCCCTGTCGGTTTATGTCGATGACGCGGCGGAATCGAGCATCAGCGCACCGCTGACCCACTTCCGTGCCAACACCAACAACACCCTCAGCACGGTCTTGGTGAAATTCGGGCCAGGAACCCTGGAACTTTCTGGAACCAACGCCTTCCAGGGCAACGTTCAGGTCAATCAGGGCACTCTGAGCCTCATGACACCGAATGTGATTCCGACCTTCGCCAACCTCAATGCTGTGACGGGTTCAGTAGTCACCATACGGCCTGGGGCCAGCGTGTTGCTGAATGGCAATAACCAGGAGTTTGGCAATCTTTCCGGCACCAGCGTGGTGAATGCGGTTCAGAACACGGGCGGTGTGCTCGATCTGGGCACCGCGACTCTGGTTGTCGGCCGGGATGGCTCAAACCAGACCTTCTCAGGCCAGATCATTGGTGGCGCGGGTTCGAAGATCACCAAGATCGGTGGTGGACGGCTCACCTTGGACAACTGGGACACGGCCATGCCGAACTCTCTTGCCGTGCTCGATGTGGCGCAGGGCTTTGTCGAGTCCTGGGTCAACGACCAGTCTTGGGCAACCCCCACTGGGTTTGCCTCGGCCATCCCTTCGACTACCACGGTTTATCTGCGCGGTGGCGAGTGGGAAGTGCGCGCCATTGGAGATAACACAGGCGACGCTCAACGCATCAACATTGGTAACAACATCATCCACGGTGGCGGCGGCAGCTATCTGGATGTGAACCGTCCAGCGTGGGCTTCTGGCAGCAGCAAATTGCTTACTTTTGGCAGCCTTTCGCTGGGAGTTCAGTTCTTCGGCATCACCGCCGGCAACACCTACATCCCTCGCTTCGATGGTTTGACCACGTTGACGAACCATGTTCGGATCCATACGGACACCCAAGTCGTCCTGGCTGGCGGCATCACTGACAATGGCATGGGGTACACCCTCACCAAGACTGGGGCGTCAGATATGACCATCGCGGGAGACAATACAGCCACTTGGAGTGGAGGCTTGATCATCAGTGGTGGCACGGTGCTGTTTGGCACCCGAGGTGCAGATGACATTCTCTATCCAGGGACGACATTCGTTCCGAGCAGCACCGCGAACGCTGGCACAGGAGACATTGTGCAGAATCAGGGCTTTAGCGCCACCGGAGCGGCCACGGCGCTGCGTCTCAATGCACCAGGGAATGTCGTGTCCGGCCAGGATGTTCTGCTCTTCGGGACGGAACGCAACTGGACAACCCGGGTCGATCTGGGGACTGACGCCCCGCTCACCAGCTACAACCTGAAGTCCACCACCAACAGCGCTCTTGCTCTGGGAATCGGTGACGCGGGTCTTTACACCCAGGCACTCGACCAGGCTCGGATGGGCAGTGGCAAAGGCAGCCTTTCCGCTTATGCCAACACATTCTACATGGCCGACACGCTTGGTGTCGGTCAGGGAAATGTTTACCGGTTCGGTGGCAGCAATGCGGCAACCTTGAGCATCGTAAGGGACCGCGTTCTGACGGGTTCAGCTTCACTGGACGTGGGTCGCAGTCCGTTGGATTACGGAAGTGGCACCCCTCAGGGAACTCTGGCAGTGATCAGGTTGTACGGCACCCAGGACTACAGCGGGAACACCACCATTTACCGTGGCGCTGATTTTGGGTCCACCGGTAACTATCTTGAAGTGACCAATCGCATCTCGTCCCCTGTGATTGACGTCTATGGGCGTCTCGCCCTCCGCGGAGCGGGCACAGTGACTGACGATGGTCTGACCAATGTGAACACGGTCAACCTCCGTCCAGGCAGCGCCCTCCGCCTCGATTACAGCTATGATGTGAACGACCAGTTCGTGGTCAGCCGTCTCAATAACAGCAATCTTGCCCTATCTAACAAGTGGGGAGACAACACGGCCATGGTCCTTGATGGTGCGGGCCTCAATCTCGTCGCAGACTCGCAGAACTTCACCCAGGAAACCATCGGCCAGATCACCGTCAAAGGTGGCGCTGGAATCTACCTGGAACGCAACGGCACCAATGGGGGGATCGTCCTGGTCACGAACGCTGGCATCAACCGTGTCGGCCAGGCTACGTTGGCCATCCGTGAGAACGCGGACGAACTCGGGCTGAACCAGTTCCAAAGCCAGCGGTTCTACATCAATAATCCCGCCTGGATCACCGCCAACTCCGCCAATGGCATCTTGGCTCCGTGGATGGTCAATGCCACCCGCGGCACTTTCCTCGCCTACAATGAACTGACGGGCATCACCAACGCTCTCTTTACAGGCACCGGCACCGGGGCGGCATTCCTGGCCGGACTCACCAGCACCTCCATCGCCCAATACACGGCGGGTGATGCGACTCTCGCGGCGACTTACAACGTGTATGCCCTGCGTATCAACCATGAGGCGGCCAGCAATGATACCGTCCTCGGTGGTACCGGCCAGATCAACATTCACAGCGGCGGCCTGTTCATTGACAACCGTGACAATGCCCGCGTTGATTTCGGCACTGGTGCGGCGGTGTACTTTGGCAATGGAAGCACTCCGACGGAAGGCATCATCTACGTTGACGAAAACATTCTGCGCTTCCAGGGTTCCGTCACGGCCACAAATCTCACCATGTCCGGGCCGGGCGCAGTGCAATTTGCCAGCCAGAACAACAGCGGCATCACGGGCACGGTGCAGGTGAACAGCGGAACCCTTTACCTCGATTGGGCAGGCACAGGAGCTGGCCCTGTCGGTAGCGCAACCATCCGACTGCATGCGGACCATCTGAACAACAACAATGGCGGTCAGATGCCCGTTCTGGCGCTGCGCACGGACTCTGCGAGCCGCACCTTCAACAACAGTGTCATCATTTCCGAGAATGTGCCGCTCGCTCGTATCGACACCAATCGCTACACCGGCAGCGCTTCCGGCAACATCACCATCCAGAATCTCACCATCGAGGGTACCTCGGGTCCGGCCGGCACTTTGTTGCAGATCCAGAACAACAACAGCTACAATCTGATTGTGACCGGAACGACGACCATCGGTGGCAGCAGCCAGGTGGGCATCCATGTGAACACCGGCACCGTTGAACTCAACGGTGCGGTTACCAGTTCGGTCGGCCTGACCAAGACCGGCAACGGTGTCCTGCGGCTGAACGCCAACAACACGGGCCTGACGGGTGCTATCACCTTGGATCGTGGCGAACTTCGCCTTCAAGGCACGGGTACCGGCACGGTTCCAAACATCGCTGTCGGTACGGGCAACCTGATCTCGAACTTTGGAACCATCCGGCTCGCGAGTGCGGTGGCGGATCACGACTTCTTCGTCCAGACTGGTCAGACACTGTTTGTCAACGGCCTCACCACGATCACGCTGGACCGTAACGGCGGTGGCGCCACCAACAAATACTGGGGTGACAACAACGACGGCCAGATGATCGTCACGAGCAACAGCCCCTTCCTTGTCATCAACGGCAGTGACAGTCTGATCATCGAGGCCGGCGTCCTGATGAACGACATCCTCAATCTCCGCACGGATACCACGACCTACATCCGCGATATCATCCAGGGGACCGGTCGCATTGTGAAGATGGGCAATTATCTTGTCTTGGACAACAATGCTGCCAACACCTTCTCCGGCGGTTACGACTCTTACCAGGGGGTGACCCTGCTCGGTGCGACAAACGCCACTCTTGGCACCGGACGTGCCAGGTTCTTCTCCGGGTCTTATGTCTCCGCCATCAGCACCGCCAATTTTGGCACCACGGGATTGACCCTCATGGTCAGCAGCAGCACCGCCCTGACCCAGGTGGGTGTGCGTTCTGGCACCCTCGCCAATTATAATGCACTGACAGCGGCCATTACGGCGCCGGGAGTATTCAAGGGGAATGGTGCAGGCCTTCTGACCATTGATGCCGGTGCGACAGTCGCCTCTGATCTCGCGATGGCCACTCGCGACGGCGGTTTCTTCAACCTCTCGTTCCTCGGAGGTGGCAACGGCAACGGAACTCTTTCTGCGAACAGCGTCGCTCCATGGGGCGAAGGGGGAGCGGAGTTCCGTCTGGGTGGAGGTCAAGGCACACTCACTGTGAATCCGGCCACCGCCGGTGCCCAGTTTGCGGGCGTCAATCGCATGATTCTGGGGGCGGGCACGAATCTTAACTCCTACGGTTTTGTGACTTTCGGAGCCAATTCAAACAACACCTATTCAGGTGGTACGTTCGTGGCACGGAGCCGCAACTATGATGGCAGCTATCGAGGCTTTGGCCTGTCCTTGCAAGGCGGCGCGGATGGTGTCACGACGAACTTCCGCACTCCACTTGGTTCTGAAGCCGTGGATGTCTTTGGTGAAATTCGCATCGAAGGTGCTTCTGGCACCGCAGTAACGACAGGTGGGCTGACGAACGCCAACAATTGGGTGCTGCATCCAGGCTCCCGCCTGCGCTTTGACAACGGCACGCCATTCACCGGCAGCGGCACCACTGGTAACCTCGCGACGGGTGTCCTGGGCGGTGGCGGTCGCTGGGCGGATGCCATCGGCATCACATTGGACGCGGCGGTCCTGGAGATGGTGGGCGACAACACGGATCACGCTGCCAACCGTGAGATCATTGGTGACCTCACCCTCGTGAGGGGAACGGAAGTGGTGGTTCGCCACGTGGACAATAATGCACGGTTTGGAGCGGAACTTCAGGTCGCCAACCTCATCCGTAACACGACCACGACCACTCTCATGCTGCGCCATGATCCCAATGAGCTCGGCATCAACAGCGGTTCTGGCACCGGGGGCACTGGCGGTGGCGTCGAGCGTTTCATTGTCAATTCAGGGGTCGGCCCTGCCTCAGGACAGGTGCAGGTGACCAATAACATGGTTGACCCATGGATTGTCAGCCGCTCGGAGAACCAGTTCCTCAAATACGACGCCACCAACGGTTTCCAGATCATCACGTTTGGATCCTCTCCGTCCAACTACATCACCTCCGCGGGCGGCACGCTTACCGTGGCCACCAATGACGGCACGCAGATCCTCAATCTGATCACTGCCACAGCGACCCTC
Source organism: Prosthecobacter sp. (assembly GCF_014879935.1). Taxonomy (GTDB): domain Bacteria; phylum Verrucomicrobiota; class Verrucomicrobiia; order Verrucomicrobiales; family Verrucomicrobiaceae; genus Prosthecobacter. The sequence continues at coordinate 13,747 of NZ_JACSRD010000123.1, read as the reverse complement.
GGGGCAAACCTTGATCTTCATGCGCTGCGTCTCGACCGGGACATCAACGTCAGCGCGGATGGGCAGTTTACCAACATCATTCTGCGCAGTGGAGGCCTTATGCAGGCCGCTAACACTCCGACGATCAATGCGAATCTTCTCTTCGGGGCTTCGGGGCTTGGTGACGGCCAGGCATTGATCTGGGCGAACAACAACACCTTGCAGATCAACGGACTGATTTATGCCAGCGAGGTGGTCAAATCTGGAGTGGCGATTCTCAATGTCCGCGCTGACCAGCCGCAGTTTGCCGGCAACTGGGTGATCAACGGGGGCGGCATTCAATTCCTGACTCCGGGCGCTCCCAGCACCGGAGAAGTCATCCTCAATGGCAGCCACATGGCTGACAACGACAATGTCTGGAACCTGACCGAAGTCCGCTACAACTTCAACAGCGGCACACCGGATCTGTTTGTCTGGAATGGCGGGAAGATCAGCGCCTACGACATCAATCGTGTCTATGTGCCCACCGCCACGGACCGCTTGCAACAGATCCCGGACATTGACCTGCTGACCACGAACACGATTCCGGGGTCGGGACAGGAAGGAACCTTCTTCTTCCAGGTTGACAATGCCCGTAGCACCGTCCGCACGGGGACGGTCACACTCCATGACCATTACCTTATTCATGTGGAGTCTGGCAGCTACGGCCCAGGGGCGACCACTGGCGTCCAGCTCGGCGCGGACACCGGAGTCGGCGGGTTGAACAACCAGGGGCTCTATGACTTCCGCAAGGTCGGTGACGGCATCTTGATTCTTGGTGACAACAGCACCTCCTTCACTGGCAGCCGCAGTTTCGTGGCGGGCGAGGGCGGCGTGCGCGTGAACAGCAACGGAGCGTTTGGTGACAACACCATCAGTGCGGTGATCAACCCCACGGCTGCCTTGGAAATTGCCGTCTCCAACTGGCTGCCGACCGCGACCCTCACCCAGGCGTGGGGATCGATCGAGCGCTGGGCGGTCAGCGATGCTCGTGGTAATACGGGTGCTTACACGCTGCCGGACGGAGTGCATCTCCAGGTGTTCACTGATGTCACCACGCCTTCCTCCCGCACCATCAATCTCGCTGGCGGCTCCATCATGGGTTACCTGCCCCTGGACTACGACAAAGTGGCCGTGATCCAGACGATTCGCAGCGGCGTGACGATCAATCTCACAGCGGATTCCTTCTTGGGCCAGATCTATCCCGCCGGTGTCTCCAACGGTGCGAACTCCATCTTCTATGACATGGGCACGCTTAACACCACCACCAACCTCAATCCGAACGATGTCGGTCTGCGTGGCTCATATTTGCAGATCGATGGCAACATCACCGGTGTGGGATTCAACCTCACCAAAGTCGGCCAGGATCTCATCAAGCTCTCCGGCACTGGCAACACCTATGCCAGCACGACGGTTGAGAACGGGGTGCTTCAGATCGGGGCCAACAACGTGCTCCCTGTCGGCGGCACATTGACCACCAAATTTACCGGCATGTTTGACCTCAATGGCTACAACCAGGAGGTGGCCGCTCTTGCGGGTGACGGTGGCTCCGTCAACAACGGTGCCTTTGCGGACAACACCCTGACAGTGAACCAGGCGACGGACACCACTTACGGCGGACAGGTCAATGGCAACGTCACGTTCCGGAAGAAGGGTGCTGGAAAACTGGTCTTCACCGCTGTGAACAGTCATCGCGGCGGCACAGAACTCGAAGGTGGCACGCTGTCCATCGCCCAGGCATCCAGCCTTGGTTACGTCTCCAATGAGTTTCGTGCCAATGCCTTGCGGTTCCTTGGTGGTGCGCTCGAAGTTACTTCCAGCACCACCTTGGGCGCAAGCAGCGGCGTTTCCGTGGATGCCGGCGGTGGCACAATCGCCACGACCGCAGGCACCACGTTCACCATCGCTTCTCCGATCACCGGCGCAGGCAGTCTTACCAAAGTGGACACGGGCACCCTCTCATTCACCGGATCAGGCAGCACTCTCACCGGCAACACCAATGTCACAGCCGGCACCTTGCTGGGTGGCGCGGCCAACGCCCTGTCCTCCCAGTCCCGCGTGGTGCTCACAGGGGACACGGCCTCGGGTACTCTGGATCTCGGCGGCTTCGATCAGTCCGTCGGTTCTCTGGCGAGCACGGGCGGGACGCAGGGCAGTGCCAGTGTTGTGCTTGGCACGGGAATGCTGACGGTAGGTGGCGATGACACGTCTGATGCTGTGTATGCAGGTGCGATCAACGGGGCAGGAGTGCTCCGGGTGCGCACCCACGGTGCACAGACTGTCTCGACTGTCGATCACTCGGCGCAGACCTGGTCCACGGAGATCGCCAATGGCAGGTTGTCCGTGGCGAATGACGCCAAGCTGGGCTCAGGGGCCATCACCATGGGGATTGCGTCTGCCACGCAGGCTGACGATATGACCGTGTTGGATCTCCAGGGAGTCTCGCTTGCGAATGATGTGACTGTGAACGCCACAAACTCAGCAGGGGTCAGCGTCATCCAGTCAACGGTGCTCGATTCCGTCATCAGCGGGAATGTCACACTCAACAGAGACACCTTTGTAGGCGTGCAATCGCTCACTGGATTGACGCTCGGCGGTGCTGGCTTGGTGACAGGCGCTGGTCGCATCACCATGGTGGACGGCGGCAACCTTCTGCTGTCCGGAAACAATGACTACGGAACCGGAGCTGGTGCCGGGGCTGGTGCTTTGATTGATGGCGGCACGATTGTTCGTTCCGGCCGGGTTGAACTCAGCCACAGCTCCGCATTGGGAGCCAAGCATGTCGAACTGGGTGACACCCGGACCGTGATGACCACTGTCATCGATCGTGCCACCACCGTGGGGATCGCATCTGCCGGCGGTTCCTACAACGCCACGGGTGGCAGTGCCCAGTCTGGCTCGTTCACCGGCGTGTCTTCAACTGTGGACGGCTACACCTACGTCGCTGGTGACGTCGGCAAGACCATCCTCGTCAAGAACGAGGAGGCAGATCCGACTCGCAACGGTATCTACACCATCGTCAGCGTCTCCGGTGGCACGATGAGCCTCGTCCGTCATGCGGAGTTCGATTCACCGGCTGAGATGACCTACGGCACCCAGTTTGCTGTCGTGAACGGCACTGCCGCCGGGAAGTTCTTCTTCATGACGCAGACCAACGCCGACGAGTGCTGCCTGCCAGTTCTGGATCCTGTCCGCTTCCGGGAGGAACTGGTCACCAACAATGTCGGCCTGGTCGTCACGGCGGGCGCCCTGGATGTGACCAATGCGATCGACGTCAACGCGACTGCTGGCACGGGCAGTGTCACTATCGGGGGTGATGAGGGCATGACTTCAGGTGCTTCGACCTTCAGCGGGAACGTGGTGCTTCAGAATCTGCAGTCGGGCGTCACAGGCGTCGAAACCAAGACGGTCACTCTGACATCGGCCACCAGCGGTTCTGGGACTGGCATCACCTTCTCAGGTGTCATTTCCGAGGCTGATTCCGCCAATGACACCCTCTCCATCGAGAAGACGGGGACGGGAACCGTCACACTCACCGGAGCAAACACCTACCATGGGTCCACGCTCGTCACCGAAGGCACCATGCAGCTTGGCGCTGGCGGGTCGGTCAACGACACCTCCTTCGTCCGGATCGATTCGGGTGCCACCTTCGGAGCAGCGCCCGGCGGCTATGTCACAGACGCGACGATTGCCGGAACGGGTGCGATCTCTGGTGATCTCACGATTGGCAGCAACGTGGGGGCCATCAATACCACTGGTGTCATCAAACCTGGAGCCAGCACCGGCGGTGTACTGGTGAACGCTGGTGACCAGATCGGCACTTTGACCGTGAATGGGAACCTCACACTCGCCTCCGGCGCTACCCGCCTCGAACTCCAGCTCGGCTCCACCTTGGCCGCAGACGCCAACTCCAGCGCGGAGTTCACCACCCGCCTCGGAAACAACACCTTCGATGCATGGCTCGGTGACAACACCGACGGGCACCTCACCCTCTGGGAGTCCGGCACTGGCTCTCATGACCGCATCAACGGCACCGGCAGCCTCACACTCACCAGCGGCAGCACGATCGCAGTTGTCAACTCCGGTGCCACGATCGTCCACGGTGATGTGTTCAAGCTGATGGACTGGTCTTCCGTCACACTGGGTTCGTTTGACCTTGGTGGTGAATATCGTCCAGGCGGAGTCCTTGGGGATCTTGTGTTGCCTTCTCTTGACCCGCTTCTGGCCTGGAACACCGCCCTCTTCCAGTCCTACGGCATCTTGGTGGTCGTCCCAGAGCCTTCTCGTGTGCTGCTTCTGATGTTCGGTCTCTTGGGGCTGTTCTTCCGCCGTCGCCGCCGTTCCATCTGATTTGGATTCAAAAATGGAGCCCGGTCATGCGTTCTGGCGTGACCGGGCTTTCTGTTGCCTGGCTGAAAGGTTCAGGACCCGTCACCTTGAACGGCCGAACTCAATGCTTGGGTGACAAACGGGGGCTTGTCCGGGCTTGTCCTGCATTCTCACACTGTCTTTAATGGCCGGCACATGCTGATCCGGTGCTTGTGGGTGCTCGGAAAGCCATCCCGAAGCGGTGCCCGCGCGGAACCGGAATTCCTCGCCACATGCCCGTCGCGGAAGCACTTGGGTTATAGTTAGCGCGGTAGCAAGCGCTCCGCCACGCCTTGGGCGATGCTGATCAGGCGGCCCTTTTCCTCGGCGGAAAACTCATAGGGCTCCAGTTTGCCAATCCCTAAAGTGCCGCAAAGGCGCGAGCCATCGAGGACTGGCACCGCCAGGGTGCCCTGCACCTGCGTCTGCTTGGCGCCTGGTTTGGCCACGCCGGAGGTGTCGGTTTGCAAGTTGCACATTTCCACGGGCTCCCGCCGCTGCGCGGCCGAACCAGCGATGCCTTTTCCCATTGGAATCGACTGGATGATGGGCATCAGGGCCTCTGGAATGCCCTGATGAGCCACCAGTTTCAGGTGCTGGTCGGCCGGGTCCAGGCGGTGCAAGGTTCCCGTCGTGCAGCCAAAGTCGCTGATGGTCTGGGTGAGAAAGTCGGCCCAGGGAAAGTCTGAAGACGTTGTCATGGAGGGTGTACGCGTTGTTGGGACGGGATTATTCGTTGGCGGGAAGGAGGGCAGACGGTATTCTGCGCATCTTCGCCTGCCTCATGAAATCCTGCTTTGCCTTTTTTGTCCTTCTATGGGTGATGCCTGCCCTCGGCCAGCAGCGTACCGCAGCTGCGCCCACGACGCCGATCGTGGCCAAAAGCACCTACCACCCGGACAACTCGCACTCCGAGACGGTCGTGGACAAGAGCACGAACGAGCTGACCGAGTCCACCTTCAACTCCGCCGGTGCCCTGGTCAGCAAGAAGCATTACCTCCTTAACGAGCGCGGACTGCCCACCCAGGGCCACATCTACGACGGCCGGGGAAACCTCGTTGCCCGTTCCCAGGTCTATTTCGATGAATACGGCCGCGCCAAGGAAATGCGCAGCTTCAATCTCCAGGGCCAGTGTTATCAGCAGGTCATTTATGAATACGGATCCGATGGCAAGGCCAAGCAGCCCAAGGTCATCAACGTCGATCCTCGTGCAGCGCCTTCGATCAAGCCCGGCGTGATCGATTTCACTCAAAGCACCCCGGCACCTGGCATGGCGGCGGCCCAGCAAGGGGGCGCTGCCCAGCAGGTGCAGCCCGCACCGGAACCGCCCAAGAAGAAGTCCTTCTTCGGCCGTCTGTTCGGCGGGAAAGACAAGAAATAGCGCCCTGCCTGGATGGAATCCCCCGCACCCGGCCAGCGCTGGCTCAGTCAAAGCGAGCCCGAACTTGGGCTCGGCATCATTCGCACGCTCGAAGGCTCATTCATCGAGCTCCATTTCCCAGCGGCTGGCGAGACCCGCCGTTATGCACGCCACAGCGCCCCGCTGCAGCGGGCCTGCTTCCGTGCTGGCGATGCCATCACGCTCCGTGACGGCTCGGAGCACGTCATCGACGCCGTCACCGGGCAAAACGGCGTTCTGATCTATCAATGTGGCTCCGCAGCCTTCCCGGAGGCCGAACTGGCAGACACCCTCGCCCTCAGCGCACCGCAGGAGCGCCTGCTCGCCGCCAGCGTGGACGATCTTCAGGCCTTCGCCTTGCGTGCCGAGGCTGTCGAATGGCGCTCCCGCATGCAGGCCTCACCAGTGCGTGGATTCATCGGAGGGCGGGTCGATCCCATTCCGCACCAGATGTCCATCGCGGCAGATGTCACCACCCGCCTGCTGCCGCGGGTGCTCCTCGCAGATGAAGTCGGTCTTGGCAAAACGATCGAGGCAGGCCTCGTCCTCCACCGGCTGCACCTGACCGGCCGGGCTTCACGCGTGCTCGTTCTCGTGCCCGATGCGCTGCCGCACCAGTGGTTCATCGAGCTGCTGCGTCGCTTCAATCTCATGTTCAGCCTCTTCGATGAGGAACGCTGCACCGCGATCGAGGCTGGCGACCCGGAGGGAAATCCATTCCTCGACAGCCAGATCGTCCTTTGTCCCCTCTCGCTGCTCAGCGGGTCGGAAAAGCGGGCGCGGCAGGCTGCCGACGCTGGCTGGGATCTGCTCGTCGTCGATGAGGCTCATCACTTGGAGTGGACAGTCGAGGCACCGGGCATTGCCTACCAAGTTGTCGAATCCATCGCCAGCCGGGTGCCGGGTGTCCTGCTGCTCACGGCGACGCCGCAGCAACTCGGTGCGGAGGGCCATTTTGCGCGCCTCAGGCTGCTCGACCCGGATCGCTACGATGACCTGGACGCTTTCCTCGCTGAATCCAGCCGCTATGAGCAGGTCGCAAGCATCGTCGATCGCATTCTGCAAGGCGGTGACATGGCAGACGAGGATCGCGAGCTCTTCTCATTGCACTCACCGCGCGTGCAAAAACATGCCGCCGAACTCCACTCAGGAGACGAATCCGCCCGCCAGCGTCTCGTGAACGATCTCCTCGATGAATTCGGCACCGGCCGCGTCATGTTCCGCAACACCCGGGCCGTCATACAGGGCTTCCCGCCGCGACAATGCGAAACCTGCCAGCTTGCCATGGAGCAAGATTCGACCGTGGAAGACACGCTCATCCGCTGGCTGGCGGCCACATTGCGCGAATTGGGCGACGACAAGGTTCTCCTCATCTGCCGCACACGCAAACTCGCCGAGGACATCCACGAACGCCTGCTGCGCGAGATCAATGTGCACGCAGTTCTCTTTCATGAGGGGCTCAATCTGATGCAGCGTGACCGCCATGCGGCCACGTTTGCCGATCCTGAGGGAGCACGGCTGCTCATCTGCTCTGAAATCGGCAGTGAAGGGCGGAATTTCCAGTTCGCCCAGCATCTCGTGCTGTTTGACCTGCCACGTGATCCCGAATTGCTCGAACAACGCATCGGCCGGCTCGACCGCATCGGCCAGAAGGGCGTCATTCACATCCATGTGCCGTTTGTGGAAGGCACGGAGGGCGAGGTGCTGGCCCGCTGGTATCACGACGGGCTAGATGCCTTCGAACACAGCCTGCAGGGCGCCACGCAGTTGCTCCAGACCTTCGCGGCCGATGTGGAGTCGCTCTGTGCGCAGTTTGATCGCGACAAACTGGATGATTTGATCCATCGCACGCGTGAACTGCGCCAGGAGGTGCGCCGGAAGCTCGAACGCGGCCACAACCGCCTGCTTGAGCTCAATTCCTGCAAACCACGCCTCGCCGCACGCATCATCGAGCGCATCCGCGAGATCGATGCCGATGGTGATTTCGAGCGCTTCTTCATCCGCGTGCTCGATCACCTCGGCATGCATGTGGAGGAGATGTCCGGGCGCACCTGGTTCATCCGTCCGGACAATCTCGTCACCGACGCACTGCCATCGCTGCCCGCGGAAGGTCTCACCATCACCTTTGATCGCGAGCGGGCGCTCTCACGCGATCATGAGTCGTTTCTCACGTGGGATCACCCGCTCGTCACCGGTGCTCTGGACGTGCTGCTCGGTTCGCACACAGGGAATGCCGGTTTTGCCTTCTGGAAGGCATCGGGCGCGGAGGGATTGGTGCTTCAAACCACCTTCATCGCCGAATGCATCGCCCCGCCTGCCTTGCACGCGGCCCGATTCATGCCGGCGGTGCCGATCCGTGTCGCCGTGGATCATCAGGGACGCGATTTGACAGCGGATGCTGCCTTCGCCGGAGCCCGGCTCACCAAAGGCGATCCCACCCGAACCGTTCAGAATGAGGCCGTGCGGCATAAACTGCTGCCTGCGATGCTTTCAAAGGCGCAGCGACTCGCGGAAGGGCAGTTGCAGCAGTTCAGACAGCGTGGTCTTGCCACCATGGGGCGGCAGTTGGATGCCGAGATCGCCCGACTGGAGGACTTGCAGGTCCGGAATCCCCACGTGCGGCCGGAAGAAATCGATGCCTTGCGCCAGCAGCGCGAATCACTCGCTGCAGCCATTGAATCGACCACGTTGCGCCTGGATGCGGTGCGGCTGGTGCTGCGGTTGAAATGAAAAAAGCCGGAGTCTTGCGACTCCGGCTGTGATTCTTCGCGGGTTTGGCACCTCAGGCTGGCACACCAGTCAGACCGGGAGCCAGGCCACCCTCATCCTCGTCCTCCTGCTTGGCTGGACGCGGTTCAGTGGCTTTGGGCAGCGGCGGCGGGGGAGGGGGCTTGCTGCGGGTCTCGGGTGGATTGATCAGGCGGCCGTGCTCCATGATCTCCTTGATGTGGGAGCCGTCGAGCGTCTCGTATTCGAGCAGGGCCACCGCGATCGCATCGAGCTTGTCCTTGTACTTCAGCAGGATCTCTTTCGCCTTCGCGTAGGCCTCGTCGATGAGGCGTTTGACCTCCTGGTCGATCTTGCGCGCGGTGTCCTGGCTGTAATTGCTGGTTCCACGGCCCATGAAGCTGGCGCTTTCGTTTTCGCCGTATTCAATCATGCCGAGCTCACTGCTCATGCCCCAGGAGCACACCATGTTACGGGCGATGCGGGAGGCCATGCGGATGTCTCCGCTGGCACCGTTGGTCACGTCGCCAAACTGGATTTCCTCCGCCACGCGGCCGCCCATCGCGACGATGAGATCGTCCAGCAGCTCGCTCTTGCGGTCGTTGTGCTTGTCCTCCTCCGGCAGCCACATGGTGGAGCCAAGCGAAGGGCCGCGCGGAATGATGGTGACCTTGTGCAGGGGATCGGTGTTTTCCAGCACCTCGATGAGGATGGCGTGGCCGGCCTCGTGATAGGCGGTGTTTTCCTTTTCCTTCTCGGTCAGGGCCAGACTGCGGCGTTCGCGGCCCCAGCGCACCTTGTCGCGTGCCTCTTCGAGTTCCGGCTGGGTGATGGCCTTCATGTTCTTGCGGGCGGCCAGCAGGGCGGCTTCGTTCAAGAGGTTCGCCAGCTCTGCGCCGGAGAATCCAGGGGTGCCACGGGCGATTTTGGAGAGATCGGCGCTGTCCGACAGCTTCACCTTCTTGGCGTGGACGCGCAGGATTTCCTCGCGGCCCTTCACGTCCGGCAGATTCACGGTGACCTGACGGTCAAAGCGGCCCGGGCGCAGAAGCGCGGGATCGAGCACGTCCGCACGGTTCGTGGCGGCGATGATGATGATGCCTTCCTGGGTGTCGAAGCCGTCCATCTCGACGAGCAGGGCATTGAGCGTCTGCTCGCGCTCGTCGTGACCGCCGCCCATGCCGTGACCGCGATGGCGGCCCACAGCGTCGATTTCATCGATGAAGATGAGGCACGGTGCGTTCTTGCGGCCCTGCTCGAACATGTCACGCACGCGGCTGGCACCGACGCCGACAAACATCTCGACGAAATCAGAGCCGCTGATGCTGAAGAACGGCACATCGGCCTCGCCTGCGATGGCTTTGGCCAGCAATGTCTTGCCAGTTCCGGGAGGGCCGACCATGAGAACGCCCTTCGGAATCTTGCCTCCAAGGCGCTGGAATTTTTTCGGGTCCTTGAGGAACTCGACGAGCTCCTGCACCTCCTCCTTGGCCTCTTCCACGCCGGCCACGTCCTTGAAGGTGACCTTGTTGCGGTCCTGGGAGAGCATCTTGGCCTTGCTCTTGCCAAAGCTGAGCGCTCCACGGCCGGCGCTGCGGATCTGCTGGCGCACGAGGAAGTAGAAGAAGGCCAGGATGATGAGCAGCGGCAGCAGGAAGCCGATCAGTGAGCCCCACACGTCGTTCTCATACACCGGGATGAGCGTGAGGTTCTGCGACTTCAGCAGGTCACGCAGCTCCTCCTTCTGAAACTCGATGTTCACCGCCACGGAGAAGTCCTTCGACTCGTTCTTGGCGGTTGTGATGGCCGGCTTCTGGGATTCGCCATCCTGCTTCGGTTCCACCGGCAGTGGCTTGCTGAGATCCTGCGGCCCGGCATCGGGCGTCTTGTTGGCAGCCTTCTCGGCAAAGTAGGAGCCTTTGATGATCTGCTCGGTCGTCGTGTCCGAATTCACCAGCTTCAGAGGCTTGGTCGGATCGATGCGGCCTTCCTCGACGGTTTTCTTGAATTCGGCGTAGTCGAAGACCTTGCGGCTGGAGACAAGCCCCTTGTTCATCATCAGGCCGGAGATCAGCAGTGTGATGGCCAGGGCGAAAAGCATGAAGCCCCGCCAGTTGAACTGTGGATCCTGGTTGCGGCGGCCGGGGCCGTCGGGGCGGTTGTTGAAAGAGTCGTCTGACATGGGGGGAAACGGTTACCAAAGAGTAACGCGGCCCCAAGCATACATGCCGGTATTTTTTTTGCAAAATGCCTTTCCGGGCACGGGGGCGTGCTTTTTCAACGTCGCACAGCCTTAAATTCGCGTGTGAGATTGGTCAGCGAGTCCTCCACCCCCATGCGCTCCAGGCTGGACGCGCCCACGAAGCCGTCGGCGGTGGTCTTGCTGAGCACGAACTCGACATCCTTCGGCGTGTTCACCGGCCCGCCATGGGTGAGGGTGAAGACGTCCTTTTTCACGCTCCGTGCCGCGTCGATGATCTCCTGCGTGCGCTTGATCGTGAAGTCCCAGTCCACCACGGCGTTCACCACGCCGATGCTGCCGCCGACCGTGGTGCCGACGTGGGCGATCACGGCGTCCGCGCCGTTTTTCACCATCTCCACCGCCTCTTCCGGTGTGGCCACATACACGATGCTGAACAGGTCCATCTTCGTGGCCAGGCCCACCATTTCGAATTCCTTCTTCACGCTCATGCCGGTCTCCTCCAGCACGCCGCGGAAATGGCCGTCCACGATGCAGTGCGTGGGGAAGTTGTTCACACCGCTGAAACCCATGTTCTTCACCTGCTGCAGCCAGTGCCACATGCGGCGGCGTGGGTCCGTGGCGTGCACGCCGCAGACCACCGGGATCTCCTTCACGACGGGGAGCACCTCAAATTCGCCGATTTCCATCGCCACGGCGTTCGCGTCGCCATACGCCATGAGGCCACAGGTCGATCCATGGCCCATCATGCGGTAGCGGCCGCTGTTGTAGATGATGATCAGGTCCGCGCCGCCCTTTTCGATGAACTTCGCGCTGATGCCCGTGCCCGCTCCGGCGGCGATGATGGGTTCACCCTTAGCCAGCGTGGCTTTGAGGCGATCGACGACTTCCTGCTTCGTGTAGGGGTTTCCGATTCCGGTCCAGGGATTGGGCATACGAATTTATGATTTACGATTTCTGATTTATGATTTGGCCTCGTCGCGAGGACCCGGGTCATGATTGAAATCACAAATCGTAAGTCATAAATCATAAATCCTGCCGCCATGCACGCCAAAGCCGCCATCCAAGAGCTATCCGAAACGCACACGCACGGGCCGGACACGACCTTCCGGGTGGTTCGTGCCTCGGAGAAGGACACGCGCCCCTGGATGCGTGGCGCCCCGGTGTGCGCCACCCTCGGCACCCATCGTGTCGCCCACGCCGGCATCATGACGGCCCGCGCCCCCTATCGCATCGTCCGCATGCACCAGGGCGGTCTGTATTTCCTCGCCTGCCTGGAAGGGGAGGGCAGGGTGCTCGTGGATGGCGCGTGGAAGAAATGTGGCGCCGGCATGGCCGTGGCGCTGCCCCCTTTCATGGTGAACGCCTTTCAGGCCGTCCCTGGCAAGGTCTGGCGCTGCTGCTGGGTGCGCTACGAGCAGCAGCCCGAGCAGAAGCCGATTCTGAGCAGCAGTTCGCCGCTGATGGCACCGTTCGATGGCAAAGCCCTGTGGAATGCCATTGAAGGTCTGATCGAGGAGTCCGGCGGCGAGGCCAAACCGGCTGCCATGTTTCACTGGGTCGAGTTGGTGCAGCATTACATCGAGCGCTTCGCCCAGCCCTGGCAGGTGGATGACCGCCTGCACCGCATCTGGGAAAAAGTCGCCGCGAATGTCGGCTTTGACTGGACGCTGGATGAGCTCGCACGGCAGGCGCACGTCAGCGCCGAGCACCTGCGTCGTTTGTGTCGCAAAACGCTCGGCCGCACGCCGATGCATCACGTCACCTGGCTGCGCATGCGGAAGGCCGCCGAACTGCTTTCGACCACGAATCTGAAGATCGAGACCATCTCCCACGAGATCGGCTACCAGAACCCCTTCGTTTTCAGCAACACCTTCAAAAAGTGGATCGGCTGGCGGCCCAGCGAGCACCGGTCGCGAATGGGCGGGTAGGGAAGGGCGGTCATGCCGGTGTCGTAGGTCCTCTTTGAGGAGAATTCAAAGTACGACGTCCCTCGGGTGACCAGTCCCAGCTTCAAACCGCGAGCATCCGCCGATGTCTTGCCTCGAGCGCTCTCTCGAAGCTCACCAATTCCCGCATCAAGGCGTTGTATCGACCATGCGCCTCATTGCCGTGTTCGCGGCCGAGCAGGGCATAAAGCTGATGATCGGCGTCCAGTGCGTCGATATCAGCAACCTCGACCGCCATCCCGCAGCGTTGCATCCTTGGGCTGGCGATCTTGACCAGACAGGCGGCGATGCTTTCCCGATGATGTGTGAGATCGTCGAGCCCCTGATGGATCCAGTCGTTGGCAGGAAGGTCGTCGAGATTCATGGCGCCCAGCATACGCTCAAAGCGTGGTGATTTCCATCACACGTTGGTGAAGCGATTCCGGATCAATGGCCGGGTAACGGATCAACTGCGGCGCAATCTGCCCGAACAGCTCGCGGAGCCGCTCCGGGTTAGCCCGTATCGAATCATGCAGGCCACGTCGTGCCGGTCGCGAGGGTGATCACGTTCCACCTTCGACAACGCCTGCCCGTAGAAGTCGTAGTGATGAAAATCCAGCCTCCCATGCCGGGCGATGAACCGGCTGCGATCCTGCCAGCCGGGAAGAGCGGGGACGAACTGGTCCGGCGATGCTAGCTCGATGTTGATGTCGAGATCATCCTTCAAGCGCGGCAGGCACTCAAAGAACCCTTGTGGTTCGGGCTCGGCCTTCAAATCCACATCGATGGTCATCTCACGCCACCCCATGAGCACTGCCGAGACGCCGCCCGTGAAATACACGCGTCGCAAACTCGACGATCACCGATCGAAGCCGAGTCCGGGTTTGATTCGATTGGCAATCGAATCTACTCAGCGGCATGAACCGCCGCGCCTTCATCGCATCCACCCTCGCAGTCGCTGCTCATCGTCCTCTGGTTGCCGCGGATGCCGCGTCCGCGGCTGAACTCGCTCACACCGAGATCTGGCGTCGTTTCATCGACAAGTTTGGCATCATGATCGATTTCGCGGACATGCACGGGAAGGTGCCGCTGCCGACGCCGGAGGAA
>NZ_JACSRD010000107.1 GCF_014879935.1 Prosthecobacter sp. | reverse complement strand
TCATCCGCGGAGCTGCAGGTGGTGATCGACAAGCTCAATGAGCTGATCCTGGCGCTGCGGCGGCCGTAGCCGGGCTCGCCAGAGCCGAGGGGGAGGGGGGAGGGGACAATGACGAATGCAGAATGACGAGTGAAGAATGACGGAGTTCTCGGTTCTCGGTTCTCAGTTCGTGGTGGAGGAAGCCGGTGGAACCGTTTCAGGTTTCAGGTTTCAAGTTTCACGAGGAGCGGAGACTCGGCGGCTGTGGCTCGGCTCGCTGAGCCGAGGGGGGGGCGGCCGGGCTCGCCAGAGCCGGGTCGGGAGGGTGATGGCGGATGAGTGCCCTCGTCCGCCTGGAGTTCCTCTACAGCTTTGGGGACTACCAACTCGACTCGATCCCCAATGCGGGCGTGGGCTTCCGCTCGCCTTCGGGACGACGCAAACTCAGACGCATGCCTTGCAATACAACGGCGGCTGGAATTTCCGCTTCATGGAGGGCTCGTTGGTCACCGGACCATTCCTCGGCCTGGATTACCTGCATGGCGAGGTGGATGCCCACAGCGAGACTGGCGGCGGATTGGCTGCCCTGCGCTACAGCTCCCAGACCTACGAGTCGCTTGTGGCCCGCGTCGGCTGGTCGGTGTCGAAACGGTTTGAAACGAGCTTTGCCACCATCACGCCACAGCTTCGGCTGAGTTATGAGCGCCAGAACATCGAGGACAACAATGCCACCACCGTGTCTGTGATCAATGCGCCCTTCTCGACCACCGGCGGGAATCAGGCTCCCGGCCAGGACTACCTGGTGCTCGGCCTCGGCGTGAGCCTCATGTTTGATGAGCGCTTCAGCATGATGCTGACTTACCAGGGCCAGTTCTTCCGTCATGACATGCAGGCTCACTTCGGCGGCCTGCGGTTCAGCTATCGCTTTTGATGTCAGTCGGACGCCCTCGGGCCACCTGACGGTTTGATCGAGCCTGCGGGATCTCGGTCTGTTCCAGAAGCGTTGAGCGCTTACTCAAGATCCAGTTCCGGCTTGAAGTCGGAGGCGTGGTAGGAACTGCGCACCAGCGGGGCGCTGGCGACGTGGCGGAAGCCCTTCTTCAGCGCGATCTGCTTGTAGTTCTCAAAGGTGTCCGGGTGGATGTATTCGATCACCGGCAGATGCTGCGGCGATGGACGCAGATACTGGCCGAGCGTCAGCACAGTCACGTCATGCTCGCGCAGATCGTCCATGGCCTGGAACAGCTCCGTTTCCGTCTCGCCCAGGCCGAGCATGAGGCCGCTCTTGGTGGCGCAGACGTTGCCCATCTCCGCCGCCATCGCCTTGGCACGCTTCAGCACGTGCAGGCTGCGGTGGTATTGCGCGCGGCTGCGCACGAGCGGTGTGAGGCGCTCCACGGTCTCCAGGTTGTGATTGAAGATGTGCGGCTTTGCCTTCATCACGACTTCCAGCGCGTCGTCCTTGCCGTTGAAGTCAGGCACGAGGATCTCGATGGTGATCGTCGGCACGGCTTCGCGAACGGCCTCGATGGTGCGGGCAAAATGGTCCGCGCCGCCGTCCTTCACATCGTCACGCGCCACGGCGGTGATCACGATGTGATTCAAGCCCATGCGTTTCGTCGCCTCGGCCACGCGTTGCGGCTCGTCGGCCTCCAGGGCGAAGGGTTTGGCCGTTTTGACGGCACAGAAGCCGCAGGCGCGCGTGCAGCGGTCACCAGCGATCATGAAAGTGGCCGTGCCCTGGCTCCAGCACTCCCAGCGGTTCGGGCACTGGGCCTCTTCGCAAACCGTGTGCAGCTTCAGGTCGGTGATCAGGCCCTTGGTGCTCCAGAATTTCGGGTCACGCGGCAGAGTCACGCGGATCCAGTCCGGCTTTTTCTCGCGATGCAGGGCAGGGTCGATCTTGGGGGTCATGGGGGCAGGCATGAATGGCCGGAATGAGGGGGATTGCAAGCCGCCTGACTGCCCCATGCTTGCGCTTCAGGACCTCATCTCCCGAACAGCGGCTTGCGCTTCGGGGTGGAGGGCTCCTGCACGGCTTTCGACGGGTTGCCGCCGATTTTCTGCGCCTCACGCAGCTCCATCTCGGTCGGCGGCTTGCGGTCGTCCTTGTTGCCGCCGCCGAAGATGCGCGGCGTCCACTTGGTGTCGCTCACGGTGCCGGAGCCTTTGTAGGCCAGCAGTTTGGTCACGGGGAACAGCACCAGCCCGGTGATGCCACGAATGCTCACCTCGGCATTGAAGTCGATGTCGTCACGGATGAAGTCGATGTTTCCGCTGCTGGAGATGCGGAAGGCGCTGCTTTCCGCGCTGATGTTCTTGGTCACGATGAAGCCGTCCGACACTTCAAAGGTGCAGTCCGCGTTCTTGGCGACGTTGTAGCCCTTGATCGGCGGCGGCAGCAGGGCGCCGATGACCGGCGTCAGAGGGCCGAGAACCGGGAGCGCCAGGAGATTGCCATTCAAGATGAAGAGGGCCCCGCCGCCCTTGAGCGCGCGCCAGTCGTTCATGCGTCCGGTGAATTTGAAGTGCCCGCTGATGTCGCCCACGCTTTCGTTGCCGGGCGAATACACCTGCGCGAAGCGCTGGAAGCTGATCGCGTCCATGCGCAGCTCGCCTTCATAAGGATTCGGCTCGCGGTTGTCGTTCACGAGGCCCTTCAGCGTGGCCGTGCCGCCGAGGACGCTGCCGACCACGTCGAAGCGGATCATGCCTTCGCGGTTTCGGACCTCCGCGTGCACATCCTCAAACGGCAGCTTCTTCCCGAACACGCTGTAGGGGAAGCGGCCCGCGCGCACATCGACATCGTAGCTCTCCACCTCCGGCGCCAGGTTCACCGAGCCTTCCACGCGCAAGGTGTCGCCAAAGAGGCGGCCGTTGACGTCGAACTTCAGGATCTCGCCCAGGATCGAAACATCACCGTAAGGTGCGTTGACCGGGTAGTCCTCGTTCCAGAGCACGTAGTGCGCTCCACCGACCGGGTTTTTAAACTCGATCTTGTAGTCGTTGAACTTGGGATTGGCCCGGTAGCCGATCGTGCCGTTGACAGTCACCTCGGTGCCGGCGGAGAAGCGGTAGCGGGCGATGTGGTCGGCTGTTTTCGGAGCGAAGGCCCGCACGATGCCCGCGGCGTCCGCCTCGGCACGCGCATTGACCAGCCGCACCCACTTCTCGCCATCCGCGTCGTTGACGAACACGAAGTCCGCCTGCACCGGGCCGTCCGCCCGGCGGCCGCGGATGTTGAAGTAGTTCTGGATGTCCCCCAGGAAGGCCAGATCCATCTCCACGGACTCAAACGCCACGCCCTTGTAGCTGAAGTTGCGCAAGACACCGTGTCCGGAGCTGGGACACTCGCGCAGGTTCGCGGTCTTGCCGGCGCAGGACAGGCGCACATCGATGAAGGAGCTCTCATCGAAGCCGAAACGTTGGATGATCTCGCGCGTCTTCGGCAGGTTCACGAACGGCACGAACACATTCGGGTCCATGCGCAGGTTCAGATCGTAGCGGAAGCCTTGTTCGCGGTGTTTCATCACGCTGAGGGTCAACGAGCCGGACTTGTGCTTCAGGGTGGCGTCGCGCACAAAAACGCCCTCGGGCGTCGCGCCGATGCTCAGGCTCAGCGCGTTGAAGATCTCCCCCCGGCTGCCAAAACGGCCGCAGTCCAGCCTTCCCGTCACCTCGGCCGGCAGCAGCCCCTCCGGTTTCTGCGGTCCGACGAACAAGGTGCCTTCCAGGACGAGTTGCGGCGCCTCGTAGAACACCACCTCGCGCAACTGGTCGTTGTCGAAAAAGGCCCGCGCCAGACCGGGCAGATCGGCGCTGGAGTGCAGGCGGAAGCGCACCTTGTCAGCGCCCATGCGCCAGGTGGCGGTGGCGTCCAGCGTGCCCAGGTGATCGCGCAGATGCAGGCGCTTCAGGTCGATGAAACCGCCCTCGTATTCCGCCTCGGCGATGAGTTCCTTCCACGTGTAGTCCTCGAAACGCAGGCCGTTGGCCTCGAAGCGCAGTTCCGCGTGCAGTTCCTCCGGCCGCTCCAGCGCACCGGAGACTTTCACGCTCAGCGTGGGCACCTGCGGGGCGTTGAATCGTGCCAGCCAGTCCAGCCCGCGCTGGATCTGCGCCCGGTGCTGCCGCATCACCGTCATGCGGTCACGCGCGTTCGTGTCGCCCGGTTCCTGCCTTGGTTCCGGCAGTTCCAGCACTCCGCTGATGGAAAGGCGCAGGCCGTCGGAGAGCTGGCCTTCCACGTGGCGGATGTCGAGCTGCCGCTCCTCCAGGAATGCCCGGGCGCTGAGGTCCTTGATCTCCACGACCGTCAGTTCCGGCTGCTCCGGGTCCACCGGCAGCGCCACGCTGGCATGCAGCAGCTCCAGCGCCACGATTTCAACCCGACCTTCCAGCAACTGGCCGAAGTCCACGTCCAGATTCAGCCGGTCCACGGCGGCGACGAGGTGTTTTTTCTCCGCCTCGTTGAACACCCGCACCTTCCTGGCCACCAGTCCGCCAAAGGGATTCAGCGTGAGGTGCTCCAGATCGAGGTACACGCCATGGCGGGCCAGCTCCCGCGTCACAAAGCCGTGCCAGTTCTCGCGAAAGGAGCTGGTGTTCAGATACACGCCGCCGGCCAGCAGAAAGCTGACGATCAAAAAGAAAAGCAGGCGACGCAGGAAGCGGAACATGGAATCGCCGGAAGTTAGCTGCTGCTCATGGCCCGACAAGCTTCTAAGAGCATGTTTGGAAAACGATCCGGGCCTGGGTTGTCAGGGCTCCTTCCCGGCGGATCATAACCCCGGGCCCGGCGGACCGGGTGAGATGAGTTGATCAGCGATACTGCTCCGGCACACCGACGGGGAACAGCCCCAGGGGAGCGATCTGGTCCGGGCGCATCTTCTCGGGCCCCACGCTCGGAGCATCCGACGCCAGGAAGACGGCCAGCTGGATCAATCCAGGGCGGCCTTGGGCGCTGGTATCGAACAAGGCGGCGTCACTGCTCACCTGTCGGAACAGCAACGGTCCCTGGCTGGAATGCTCCAGGGTGAGGGTTCCCTTGCCTTCCACGCGGGAACCGCCGCGACTCAGGCTGCCCGGGGCTCCGGTGGCCAGATCCCTGCCATCCACGCCCACACGGACCTCCAGCGGCAAGGGCGTGCGGTTCTTCACCACGATGCGATAGGCCTGGTTCGGCAGCCCGGCGACGAACAACGTGCCGCCGCAGAGGCTGGACTCGATCCAGCGCCCGGTCGCCACGTCCTGAAAGCCCAGATCGACGGTGCCATCTCCCATGCGGGCGAGGCCCCGTTGCGGCTCCGGCACGTCTCCCTGGCGGTCCATCATCGGGCCGATGCGGTCCGGGGCGGCATAGACGGCACGGGCCACCAGATGCGGTGTGGTGGCTGTTTGCGATGCCCGGGCCGGCACGCCGTGATGATAAAGGTCCGCATCCTGCTGCCAGGCGGGCCTCAGCGGAGCCAGGGCGCCCGAACAGGAGGCCAGCAGGCCGATGCCTGCCAGAAGTGCCATGTTGATCCCTGTTTTGCGCGTCCCTTCGTTCCCGGATGTCATTCTCTCGTGGTCTTGATTTGAAAAGTAACACGCACAAGGCCGGACACTTCTTCCACGGAACGTCTCACTTCACAGCCGAGCAGACGCTCGATCATCTCGCACTCGAGCTCGTCCACGATGTCGTGCGTTTTGGCGAGTTCCCGCAGCGGGCGGTGATGCTCCACCAGTGAGATTTGTCCATCCGCGCCCGTTTCCAGCTCGCTGATGCAGCCCTCGGCGCTGCGGAGCTTCGCCAGCAGCTTGGCGCGTTCGGGCAGCGTCTCCGCTTTGGCCAGTTTGGGCGCCCAGGACTCGGTCTTGGCCTGAAAATAGGAGTAGAGCAGCTTCGGCGGCGCGGTTTCGCCATACACACGCTCGGCGGTGGCCAGCAGATCCAGGGCGAGTGACGTGCCGTGCAATCCAAAGATCACATTGGCCTTCGGTGTGACGCGATACAGTTTTTCAGGCCGTCCGGCCCCCTTCGGCCGACGCCAGGTGTCGAGAATGCCGGCCTTCTCCAGCTCCACGCAGTGCTGCTTCACGCCCATGTAGCTCATCTTCATCAGCGTGCTCAATTCACGCACCGGCATGCCCGTGGACCGCTTCAGGCGCTGGAGAATCTCCAGCACCGGCGAGTGCAGCATTTCACGGAGTAGATGAAGCATCCGGGCAGCCTAGCGCGCGGCGTTTCGGGCGCAATAGTCTCTCAAACCGGAGCTCAGGATCGCACCAGCACGATGTCGTAACCGTAGATCTCGCGGAACAGGTCGCACTTCGAGTTGATCGCGATCTGCTCCACCGTCGTGTCATCCACGCCTTGTGTCATGACGTTGAGGCGCGGGCCTTCCGGGCGCAGCTGGATGGACTTGATCCGCTGCGCGTGGCTGCGGTCCAGCGAGTCGGCGAGGCGCAGCAGCGCGGCCAGTTTCAAGATGATCATGCGTTCCTCGCGCGAGAGATCGGAGAAATGCGGGTGATTGGGCTCGGGATTGTAGCGGCGGTGGTAGCGGGCCAGCAGCGCGACCATTTCGCGGTCCTGGCTGCTGAGGCCGAAGATCTCCGTGTTCAGCAGGATGTAGAGGCTGTGCTTGTGATGCTCACGCGGGCTGATGAACATGCCCACTTCGTGCAAGGTGGCCGCCACGCGCAGGATCAGCTCGTATTTCGGATCGAGCCCGTGCAGGTGCTGCAGTTCACGGAAGAGCTGGCGGCAGAAATTGGCCACATGGTCCGCATGTTTGCGGTCCGTCTTGTAGCGCAGGCCGATCTCGCTCGCGGCCTGCATGACTTCCTCCTGGAAGATCGCCGTGCGTGAGCCGGAGGTCATCAGATCCAGCATCAACTCGAGCTGGAAGTCGCCTTCCGGCACCCAGATCGTCTCGTCACCGAAACGCCGGGCCAGGGCCAGGTTCGTCTGCAAGGCCGGAACGATGCCCTCGCCGCCCGTGTAGTGAACGTGCAGCTCACGCACGAGTTCGTCCGGGTTCAGGCGCGCGAGCTTGTCGGTCAGACGCGACAGATCGCCTTCCAGCACGCGGTGGGCGCCGTGGCGTGCCTTTCCCAGACGCGGGGCCACGCTTTGGATCTCGATGCCGATCGCCACGTGGTGATCGATCTGCGTGCCGGAGTAATCCTGCGCGAGGTGGTCCACGACGCCGCGGATGTGCTCTTCGAGGTGCAGCAGCTGATGCAGCGTCTCCTCGTCCGGCGTCGCCACGGCCTCACGGGCGCGGAAGATGCCGAGCCGGTAGTTGCTATACGCGGCCAGGCGTCCCTGGCGGAAGTAAATGGCACGCGTGTTTCCCGGGCCGATGTGGGAGACAAAGGTGTTCCCCTTCGCCAGCATCGGGTTCCGTTTCAGCAGACGCTCGGCGATCTGATAGACCAGCCGCGTCATGTTGCCGTCGTCGATCAGGCTGGGTGCGACCCCGCTGTGGACTTGCAGGCGGTTGAGGAAAATCTCGTGGTTCGAGGCCTCGGACAGGATGTTCGAGGTGAACAGACGCAGTTGCGACGAGGGGATGCCATACTCGCGGATCGCCTGGAGGTAATCACGCAGGATGGCCGCCGCCTGATCGACGGTGGAGCGTGAGATGCTGCGGGAGCGGAACACATCGCGTGCCACCGGCAGCGGACGGTCCAGGCTTTCGACGCGGTTGAACTGGCCGCTCTCGTCCTTGCGGCCGATCACCAGCGAAACGGAGGCCGCGCCGACATAAATGACGGCGTGTTCCGGCGGCGTGACGGGTGGGGTGGGGATAGGGTCGCTCATCCCGTCTTATTTCTTGTCGTTGCGCAGCCAGGCCACCGCGCCGGCGGCCACGGCCTGTCCGCCGAGCTTCGCCAGCGAATAACGAACACCCTTGGCCAGCTCCGGGATGGCATAACGTTCCACTTCCTCCTTCAGCAGGCTCAGGTAGAGGCCGGGCAGCTCCTCCACCAGTCCGCCGCCGAGGGTGATGCGGTCAGGCGCGAGCAGATTCACCACCGTGGCCACGCCCATGCCGAGATAACGGATCGCATTGCGGAACATCAGCATCGCCGCGTCCTCGCCGCTGCGGAAGGCGTTCGCCAGCGCCTTGCTGCGGATGTTGCGCAGCGCGCCTTCGGTCTTTTTGTCGAGGTCCGGAAGCTGGCCGCGGTAACAGGCCAGACCGGCCTGGGAGGCCAGCGCCAGACGGCTCGTCAGGTCCTCCAGCACCACGCTGCCGAACACCGGGCTGCCGATGTGGGTGCCGGGGAACATCAGATTGCCCAGCTCCATCGCCGAGATCGCACGGCCCATCACGAGCTTGCCGTCATACACGAATCCAGCGCCCACACCCGTGCCGGGAAACACCCCCAGCAGCGAACGCGCTCCCTTGCCCGCGCCGAGCACGTATTCGCCATACGTTCCCGCATCCACGTCGTTCAGCACCGCCACCGGGCACTTGAACTGCGTCTGCAAAATTTTGCGCAGCGCCATGTTCGACCAGCCGAGGTTCGGGGCGAAGATGAGCGTGCCTTTGGCCGGATTGACGAGCCCCGGGCAGCCGATGCCGATGCCCTTGATGCCCTTCGGGTCCACGCCGGCTTCCGCGATCGCCTCCTGGATGGCTTTCACGATCTTGGCGCGGCCCTTCGCAGCGCCATCGGAGCCGTTGGTCGATTTCCGGGCGGACCCGAGCACATGGTAGTTCGCATCGAGCACGGAGGCCATCATCTTCGTGCCACCGAGATCGAAGCCGATCCAGAAGGGCACATTCTTGAGCGCTTTGGCGGGTTTGGCGGCTTTCGCAGGCGTTTTGGAGGCTTTTTTCGCGGCCATAGGATCGCAAGACACACGGGCTTGGCGGCATCGGCAAGCAACAAAGTGAAACTGCCGTCACGAATCCTTCGCACCGCGCAAATCTTCCCAAAAATGGGCAAATCGCGTGCCGTAGGTGGCCTTCGATGACTCCCAGATCGAGTTGAGCACCGGATGATTGGCCCAGGCGCGGAACAGCTCCAGCCAGCCGGTGTGATCGGGATGGTTGGAACTGGTGCTCAACTGCAGATCGAGGCACACGTTTTCCATCAACTGGATCAGCCGCTGGCCGAAACAGACCACCTGATGTCGCTCCGGCTCCGTTTTCGGCATGTCGAGATAAGCGCTGCCCGGCTGGCGTGGCAGCACGATGTCGGAAATGCAGGCCGGCAGGTCGTCCTCGGCGATGGCCGCCCAGATTTCGTCGAGCCGGGCGGTGTGATTGATGAAGGCCTCCTTCGGTGCCTTGGCGGCGCGGAACCAGTGCTGCCGCAGCTCGTCTCGCAGCTTCGCCGTGGGATCGGCGGCTCCGCCCTCGGGCATGGCCGTGCGCCGCAGCGGGGTCAGCGCCTCCCAAGCGGCGTGCTGGCCCAGTTTGCGATAGCTTTCAAACTGCGACTCGCTGAAAAACTGGTCCCCGGTGGACTCATGGGGGAAGGCGGCGTTCAGCGCCTTGTATTGGGCGATGTCGGTGGCTTCGTCGCCCGTGAGGGAGGTCTTGATGTAGAGCAGCGTGCCCCGCGTGCCGTCAGGATAACGGATGATGCCGACGGCACAGTGGCTGCGTGAAAAACCGGTGGCCGGATCGGGGCGGAGCTCGTCCACGCTGATCTCGATCTCGACATCGAAGTCCACGCGGCAGCGCCGGATGGCGGTTCCCAGCGCGTGGAAGGTGAAGGCACCATCCTCCTCGCCATCCATCGCGATGACGAAGCGGCATTTCCGCCGCACCAGTTCGTAGATGCCCAGGTTTTCGAAGTGGCCGCCGTCCGACAGGTAGATGAAGGCCGAGCTCGGCGTGGCGGAGCCGAACAGCTCGAAGCAGAGGTATTTCAAAAAGCCGGGAAACTTCGGCGCCTGCCGCATCCAGTCCTTTTTGGCCGGATTCGGCACCCACCAGCCCAGGCGCACGTTGAAGATCGTCATCAGGAAGGCCAGCACGGGGGAGGTGTGGTAGCCGGAATTCGGGCTGGCAGCCGCACCGGACACGGAAAAGGCGGTGCCGAGCTTGATGCCGCGTTCGGAGGGTCTCGCGGCATCGCTGTCCGCGTCGCGATCCGCCTGTTCGTCGGTCTTGCCGCTCATGAAGCCGGAAGTGCGGCGGAAGCCCTCACTGACCTGCTTCTTTTCCTTCTCCGGCAGCGTCAGCCGACGGCGTTGCGAGCCGCAGTAGAGCGGGCTCAGCACAAAGGACTCCGCCTTGCGCTCCTGCACATCCAGATCACCGCCCTGGGAGGTGTTCAGCGCGGTGTTGATCAGCGGATACGGGCCAGGATGGCCGCGCGCGGCGGTGAATCCCGCCAGCGCCTGATCATCGCGGAATTCAAAGCCGGTGAAGGGATGCGGCCGGCGGTCGTCCTTGAGGTGCGTGGCCCCGCCGAGGTAGCAGCGCACCAGGCGGTTGCGGTAGAAGTGGTTCATGGAGAACTCGTTCAAATCGATGCGCCACACCAGCGCCGCGCCCACGCCGATCAAACCGCCGAACACCAGCCAGAAACGGTCCCAGCCGCCATACTTCCCGTTCAGAGTTCCCAGCAGCAGCGGGTCGTTGGCCTGCGGTGAATAATCCTCCGGCGTGAGCATGAAGCGCACCATCCAGGCCGTGCCGAACAGCAGGCCGAGGAAGACGACGAGAGCGGCGTTGTCGAGATTGAGCAGCGGCAGCTTTCGCTCATTGCTGCCATTGCTCTTGTCGCTCTTTCCGAGCAGCAGCGTGGTCACCATCGTCGCCAGCCAGCCGGTGATCACGCCGCCCTGCGCCCAGGTGCTCATGCGGTCGCCGATCCAGTCAAAGATGATCGGACTGAACAGCACGATGCCGCACGCCGCCAGCATGGCGAGGCTGTAGATCATCAGCCACGCGCCCACGCGGCTCCACCACTCGCGCACATTGTCAAACATCCGCCGTCCGGCCAGCCCCATGGCCAGGATGAGGATGAACATGTACTTCAGCACCATCATCGCCGGCCCCAGCGTCGCCGCGAGGCCGATGCCGATCTCAAACGACTTCGCGGGCGCCGCCGGCGTGAAGTCCGCCTCCAGATGGCCGTTCAGCGTGTCCACGCTCAGGCTCATCGCCGGCTTCGTGTTGGAAAAGGAGATCTGCGTCTGGTGGACGCTGCGGATGGCCTCATCGATCAGGTACAGGCTGAACAGGGAGCCGAACACCAGCGAGGCGTAGAAGAGCACGCGGCGGTGGATCTGCCGGTTGTGCCACTGGTCCCGGATCCAGGGCTTCCAAAACGGCGCGGCAGGTGGATGGCGCTTGGGGTCCCAGATCACGGCGAGCGTCTGCACCCCCCATTTCAGCAGCTTTTTCCCGTGAGAGGCCGGGCGCTTCGCCGCCGCCAGGTCCTCCTTCAGCCACATCAGCCGGTGCGCCATCAGCACCACCAGCAGCGTCAGCAGGATCATCCACGGCGAGGCCAGGATCGTCGTCGTCTCACGCCCGTCCCACCAGTCCGTCAGCGTGGCCGTCTTCAGGATCTCCTTCGTGTCGATGTCCTTCACGTAGTCCTGCATGCCGGTCATCCAGGAGTTGAAGTAACCAGGCATCGGCACGATGGCCGGCATCGCCTTCACCTGGTTGATCAGGTCCGTCTGGTATTGCAGGCGGAAATGGTGCAGCCACAGCCACAGTGTCGTCAGCAGCGCCGCCGCCACCGCCGGCAGCACGACGCGCACCTGCACCCGCTTTTGATCGATCGGGTTGATCGTCTCCGCCTTCACCCGGCCCGAGTCCACCTGGCGGTCATCGATGAACAGCGCTATCTCCTTCCGCGCCTGCCGGTAGGCGATGAAAAAGCAGCCCAGGATCGCCAGCGGAAACAGCAGTTCCAGCCCGCGGAAAGGCACGCTGAGGCCCGCAGCCAGCACCGGGGCATCCGCGCCGTGGGTCTTGTCCAGCAGCCACGGCAGGCCGTTCACCACACGCAGCCACAGATGCGGCAGCATGAAGCACGCGGCGACGACGCAAAACACCATCGCCTGGATCAGCACCGTGTTGCGCAGCCAGATCGTCACCATCGTCCACGTATCCGCGCTCATCAGGCCCGCCTCCGGGCTCAGGTAATGGCTGTAGCGCCGCAGATGCGCCACCTGCTCCGTCGCCTTGTCACACTCCGCGCAGCCCTCCGCCGGCGTCATCGCAAACGCCGTGCCCGCCTTCTGCTTCTGCGCCATCTCGCGTCGCCGGTTCGCCACGAACCAGGAGCCGATGTAGCCGCCGCCCGAGACCGTCGAAAGGTAGTCGATGAAGTCGATCAGCGGTCGTTTGAGGCCCTTCACCGGCAGTTCCAGCCGGCACAGCGTCTGCAAGGCCCCCAGCGCGAAGGTGGCGCTGCGGATGCCGCCGCCGGAAAGCGCCAGACCCACCCGGGGTGCGCCGGGATCGCCCGGCATTTGCCGTGTGGCCCGTTCCGCGGCGATCTCCGCCGCCTCCGCCCGCAGCACCTCGTCCTCATGAACCGGCGGCACCTCGGCGATGATCTCGGGAACCTTGGGATTTGCCTCGGGAGGAACTAGGCCGGCCAGATCATTGGAATCGTCGGAGCTCATGCTCCCAAGCATGCCGAAAACCCGCCTTCGCCGTCAATGCGTTTCTTTGCGCGGGCGTCACTTGGCTGTGCTGCGGTTGCACGCCCGCTCAAAGCCTTCTCGCAGTCTCTTTTCGCCCGATCGATAACGGGGCACGTTTTAGTCCAGCAGCGGCTTGAAATCCGGTGTGGACATCGGCTGCGCGCCCTGCGGAGCCCGCCCGCTGTAATCGATGAGGATTCGCTGATTCAGCGGGGCGGCTTCCACATTGATGCGGGCGACTCTGGCTGACAGTTCAGGAGCGTGAGGGACGCAATTGATCAAGTCCTCCACCAGATATCGAGGAGCCCAGCCGATCATCTGGTAATCCTCCGTCAGCAGCGGCACGGCCAGACGGGTGGCGGGATTGTTCAATTCCACCAGGATGCGCAGTTCCTCGCCCACCTGGAGTCTGGCGGCTCGCTCGATGGCTTTGGTTCCCAGGTGCCTCAGGCCGTGCAAAAAGAAGCGGACATGGAAGTTCCCGGCGGCATCTGCGGTTACTTTGGGAAACACTTCCAGATTGTCCGTCACCCGTTCTCCACCGGACACGGCCAGGATCGAAACCGGATCTGCCTGTCCACGGTCCAGGTCCAGCCACTGGATATATTCCTGGAAATCGCCACGCTTGGGCGAGATCACGCGGTTCTTAAACAGAGGGAACAGATCGTCCGACTCATAAACCTTCCGAAAGTCAGGAAACGCCAGCAGCGGAGCAAAGCCCACGTCATGCTGGGCCTTCAGGGCTCCACCCGTGTAGCGGAAGCGGTAATGAGCTTGTTGATTCGCCGCGTCCACCGTCTCCGCATCCAGACGACCCACCGGAAACCACGCACGACTGCGCGCGGAGTCCGTCGGGGCTTGCCAGGCTAGAAAGAGGGATTTCATAAAGCGTTCTGAATCATTTTACGGCTGGCAGCCAGAAAGGCGAGTGTAAACCTTCGGCCCGCGTGGCTGATCCGCTCGCCAGGCACCCGCTCCACGATCTCTTCCAACGCCTCATCGTCCAGGTCACTCACTCGCGCCTGCCAGGGCTTGAAGAACTTCGGATAGCGCTCGGCCAGCATTTGCGCCAAGGCCATCGGACTCAGCCCGCGTTTGGCCTGGGGATCGGCGAAGATGCCACCCCGTCCCTTGATCAGGTAGCGGTCAATGGTTCCCTCCTGCAGGTGGCGCTCCCGTGTCTCATCCGTGAGCTCACGGCCGAGCGACGAGGCATGATCAAAGGTCGGGGCCAGTTCCAGTTCAAACGTCACTGGTTGACCGGGGGCCGCCCGGCGTTCCAGCAGCACGCCCCAGTTCTGATGATGACGGTCAGTGTTTCCCACCAGGGCGTCGAAGACCAGATAACCCACCATGCGGAAGGCAGTCTCACGCCGCGCTTTTTCGGAGGGAAAGAGCTTCTCGATCACCGTGACGATGTTGTCGAAGGTATGATCCGCCTGGCCGCGCTCCTTCTCCTTGTCATAGCCGGTGATCAATCCTCCCAGCAGCTCATTGCCATGCACCAGCACGCTTTGGTCGGAGGTGATGAAGGACCTCACCGCACAGCCGCGCTTGCCCGCCCACAGGGCCAGTTCCGCATGGTGAGTGGGCAGGCCCAGCAGCCGGGCGATTTCAGACGCCACCTTCTCTGCCCAATCCTCCCCCGTGTTCTCCCGCGCCTCTTTGAACAGCCAGTTCTCCCCGCCGCGCTTGAACCAGAACTTCGGCTTGCTGCCGAGCTGCTCCACATCACTGCGCATCTCGGAGCTGACTTCGAGGATGGGATACGGCTCAGGCATGGCTTGCACGTTGGACGTCAGAGGTTGTCTCCTCTCCCCATTCCGGAGACTGTGGCTTGGATTTTGCCTTCCATGTGGGGTGATAAGCTCTCGTTCGCCGCCACCTGCTTCGCCTCTTCGGGTGGGATCAGGCCGGCCAGATTATTGGAATCTTCGGAGCTCATGCTCCCAAGCATGCCGAGAACCCTCCTTCGCCGTCAATGCCATTCTTTGCGCGGGGTATCCTGGCTTGGCAGCATCAGCACCCGGCGTCAGCTTCCACGGCATCAAGTTCTACTGATGCGGAGCTCTCCTGATTTCGTGCGCAGTTGCTTGCCTGCCGCTTCCTTCCTGACATCCTCCGGGGATGCCTGCCGACGAAACGCACACCTTCGACGAGACTGTCGAACTGCTGTATGGGCTGCACGTCGGTATCGTCGGCCAGGGAGCGGAGCGTCATGAGCGCCCGCACAAGCCGGTCATGTTGCTCGCAGTGCTAGTGGCTCATGTCATTAAAGTTGAAGGGTAAAGCCGCTTGAGCTTGATGCGTGCGTCCTGGGTGG
>NZ_JACSRD010000013.1 GCF_014879935.1 Prosthecobacter sp. | reverse complement strand
CTGAGCACGGTGCAGATCGGGATCACGCTCGTGGGGGTGCTGGCGGGGGCCTTCGGCGGGGCGAGCCTGGCAGGCTATGTGGAGCCGTGGCTGAAGGACATGGCCTGGCTGGCCGGACATGAGGCGGAGGTGGCCTTCGGTCTGGTGGTGGCGTTCATCACGTATCTGTCCCTGATCATCGGGGAGCTGGTGCCGAAGAGCCTGGCGCTGCGCAACGCGGAGGGCATCGCTTCTGCGATGGCGGGGCCGATGGACTGGCTGTCGCGGGTGGCGAGCCCGCTGGTGTGGGTGCTGGAGCTGAGCACGCGGGCGTTCATGCGCTTTTTTGGCAAGTCGAAGGCCCCGGACGGGCCGACGCTGGCGGAGGTGGAGGTGCTGGTGCGGGAGGGCCTGGTGACGGGCAACCTGCACCTGCGCGAGGGCGAGATGGTGGAGGGGGTGTTTGACCTGCGGGAGCTGAAGGCGGAGGAGATCATGCGGCCGAAGCCGCACCTCATTTTCCTGCGGGTGGATGACCTGGCGGCGAGCGCGGCGGAGGAGCTGGAGGAGGGCGTACGGCAGGTGGTGTTCCCGGTGTATGACGAGTCGCGGGATCACATCGTGGGCCTGGTGTCGCTGCGGGCGCTGTTTCTTTCGATCGCGGCGGGGCAGTCGCAGAAGGTCAGCGAGCTGATGCGGGAGCCGGTGTTTGTGTCGGACAACCAGCCGGCGCTGACGCTGCTGGAGGAGCTGCGCAAGGCCTCCCACCACGCGGCGATGGTGACGGACGAGTTCGGCATCGTGCGCGGGATGGTGACGATCGAGGATCTGGCGGAGGAAATCATGGGCGACCTGACGGCGAACCGCCCGGGCACGCCCTCCACGCCGCAGATCCGTGAGAACGGGCCGCAAAGCTGGCTGGTGGACGGGATGACGGAGATCGATGGGGTGAACGCGGCGATCCCGGGCTTTGAGGAGGTGGCGGATGCGGAGGACGACGCCTTCCAGACGCTGGCGGGCTTCATCATGCAGCATCTGGAGCGTCTGCCGCGTGAGGGGGAGAGATTCACGGTGGGGGGCTTCGAGATCGAGATCATCGACATGGACCGCCAGCGCATCGACAAGGTGAGCGTGCGCCGCCTGCCGGAGCCGCCACCGGAGCCGGAGGCGGCCGAATGACGTGACCAGTCCCCTGCCCTGCCTGACTTGATCTGACCAGCCCTGCCCTGCCCATGAGCGCGACCCCTGAGGCCAATCCCCGCCGCGAGACGCTGTGGCGCATCATCTTTCTCTCTGACACACGGCCCGGCCGCGCCTTTGACGTGGCTTTGATCGTGCTGATCCTGCTGAGCGTGGGAACGCTGATGCTGGAGAGCGTGGATGAGCTGCGGGAAGCGCACGGGCGGTGGTTTTCGTTGCTGGAGTGGACCTTAACGGGGCTGTTCACGCTGGAGTATCTGGCGCGGCTGTGGGTGGTGCGGCGGAGCTGGAGCTACGCGCTGAGTTTCTTCGGCCTGGTGGACCTGGTGTCCATCCTGCCCAGCTACCTGGAGCTGCTGGTGCCGGACACGCATTACCTCATGACCTTCCGCGTGCTGCGGCTGCTGCGGATGTTCCGCATCCTGAAGCTGGCGGAGTATTCGGGGGAGGCGAACGTGCTGCTCAACGCGCTGAAGGCCAGCCGGCGGAAGATCGCGGTATTTTTCATGACGGTGATGACGCTGGTGCTGATCGAAGGCACGGTGATGTATGTGATCGAGCACGATGAGAATGCCGGCTTCCGCAACATCCCGCAGTCGATCTACTGGGCGATCGTGACGCTGACGACGGTGGGTTATGGCGACGTGGCGCCGGTGACGGTGCTGGGGAAGATGATGGCGTCGGTGATCATGCTGACCGGCTTCACCATCATCGCAGTGCCGACCGGCATCGTGACGCAGGAGATCGGCCGGGAGATGCGCGGGGCGGTGCGCGGCCCCTTCCGCCGCTGCCGTGAGTGCGGCTGGCAGGAGAATGACCCCAGCGCGCGGTTTTGCCAGCAGTGCGGCACCCGGCTGGAGATGTGAGCCGGGCCGTGGCTCATTTCAGGAGGAACAACTGCCCGATGAGGACCTTCGAGAGCGCCTCGGCGATCAACAGGCCGATGACGAAGGCGGCGGCGGCCTTTCCACCGCGCACGTTGCAGCAGTGGGAGAACGACTTCCACATGAGCGCCACCATCCACACGATGCAGGCCAGGATCACGACGGTGACGGTGGCGAAAACGGCCGCGTCCGGACCACCGGGCAGGGCGGGAACGGCCCCGGGCTTGAGATTGGAGAGGGACTTGATCAAGGCAGCGCTGAACCGATGAAATCCCGGGGCGAGACAGGCCAAAGCGACCAGGACCATCGGCCAGCGGGCCAGAGCCTGCGTGCCGAGCAGATCGATGCTGCGGAAGGCCGTGCGCGACACGACGCGGCCGGCCAGCAGCAGCACGAGACTGAGGCAGAGCCAGTCGATCAGCCCTTCCGCCACGAAAAACCACCCGGGGGCGAGGCGTCCGGCATGCACATCCAGCACGCCATCAAAATGCAGCCCCTTCCCGGCACCGATGAGGGCGGCGACCACGATGGCCGCCAGCCCGAGAGCGAGGGAGGCGGCACCAGCGACGCGTTGAAAGGGGGAGAAGAGCAGCGGGAGCAGTTTCATGGCTAGGGGGAGGAGGCAGGGGGAAGCTTTGCGATGACCTCATCGAGGCGATTGCGGACGGTCGGGTAGCTGACCTTGAGCAGCGCCGCCATTTCCTTGAGGCTGCCGCTGGCCC
>NZ_JACSRD010000261.1 GCF_014879935.1 Prosthecobacter sp. | reverse complement strand
AGGAGCGGGACTTGCCAAGTCCGTCGTTTCCGATCAAACTATCCGCATGAACTGGAACAAGCGCATCTCTTCCGATCCGGCCGTCTGCCACGGTCGCGCCTGCATCGCTGGCACGCGGGTGATGGTCTCTGTCGTTCTGGACAATCTGGCGGCAGGAATGTCGCCGGATGAGCTCAGGAAGCATTATCCTGCTCTCGAATTGGAGGATGTGCAGGCCGCCGTTTCGTATGCAGCGCAGCTTGCGCGTGAAGAGTGCTTCCCGCTCGCTGCCTGAGATGAAGTTCAAGACTGACGAGAATCTGTCGGTGACCGTGGCGGAACTGCTGCGACAGCATGGGCATGATGCGATGAGCATCGACGAGCAAGATATGAGCGGCTTTGCAGATGCGAATGTCGCCGAGGTGGTCAAAAGCGAAGGCCGCGTGCTGGTCACGCTCGACCTGGATTTCTCCAACATTCAAAACTACCCGCCAGCCGAGTATCCGGGCATCATCGTCCTTCGTCCGCCCCGGCAAGACAACGCCACCGTGCAAGCAGTGCTGCTGAAAGTGCTGCCGCTGATGACCGAGGAAAAGCTGCTCGGTAAGCTCTGGATCGTCGAAGATCAAAAGCTGCGTGTTCGCGATGGCTGCTAACCCTTCAACGTCATCAGATACGCGAGCAAGTCGGCCACCTGCTTGTCCTGGAGGGCATCGAGGAGGCCTTCGGGCATGAGGGAGCGGCGGATGAATTTGGTGCTGCGGATGTCGGCTTTGGGGAGGCGGCGGTCGGGGAGGCCGGCTTGGCGGATGACGACGGCGTCTTTGTCTTCGCTGACGAAGAAGGCGTCGATGAGGTCGCCATTGTTCATTTCGACGCGGTAGATGCGGTAGCCGGGCTCCATGGCAGCGTTTGGCGTGAGGATGTTGCGCAAGACGGCCTCCAGGCCCATCGCGCCCGCGCCGGAGAGGTTCGGGCCGATTTGACCGCCGGCGTTGCCGATTTGATGGCAGGCCATGCAAAGGGCGCTGAGGGCTTTTCCGGCCTGCGGATCGCCTTTCGGGGCCAAGGCGGTGAATTTGGCAAATTTGGCGTCGAGGGCCTTCGCGGCTTCTTCGGTGAGCAGCGGCGGGGTGTCGATGGTTTTGGCGACGCGAGCGCCTTTGCCGAGTTTTTTGAAATCGGTCTGATCGGACGAATCGGACCGATCAAAGCCAGCACGCACTTCAGCGGCGGTTTTGGCGCGTTTGAGCACGCGGAACTCGGTGATGACGCCTTCAGTGCCCTTGCTGGGACCGCTCCAGCCGATCTGGCAGTTTTCCCATTTGGCGGGGGCGGGTTGGGTGCCTTCGGCGTCGAGTTCGCCGTTTTGGTAGATGCGGAGGATGCCTTTGTCGTCGCGGGTGACGGCGAGGTGGGTCCAGAGGTCGGGCGTCATGGGTTTGGTGGCCACGCAGACGTCGTGCAGCTCGGGGCCGGCATAGACGCGGAATTTGCCGCCGAAGAAATTCATCTGCACGCCTTTGGCTGTGCCGAGGAGGCAGTCCTCGTTGCCGATGCCGGGCGCGAGCCGCACCCAGGCCTCGACGGTGAAGGGACCGTCGAGTGTGATCTTCGAATCGACCCACGCAGTGTCCTGGCCGTCGAGCAGCAAGACCTCGCGGAAGATGCCGCCGAGCTGCTGCTGGAGTTTTTCGACCGCGGGATCATCGCCGAGCACGGTGGCGAGGCGTTCGACGGTGGGGCCGTCGAGATCGGTCTGCGGGAGTTTTTTGTCGAGCAAGGCGGTGACGATGGTCTTCGCACCAGCTTTGCTGCTGGAGAGCGCGTTGAGGGCGTTGCGGCGCTGCGGCGGCTGAAGCGAGGGATAGAGCGCGAGGAGTTTGGTGCCTGCATCGGGCGCACGAGAAGCGGCGAGCGCTTCGAGCGCGGCATCGCGTGTGAGAGCATCGGGATCGGATTGAGCGAGGGAGGCGAAAAGATCGGCTTCGGCGCTGCGGAGGTCGCGAAGGGTGGTGAGCAAGGAGCGGCGGTTTGCAACCGCCGTGGGCGCTTGCAAAGCGCCCGTCCTTGTGAGCACGACGAGATCGCTTTCAAGGCTCGTGAGCTGGAAGCCGCTGATGAGTTGGAGCGCGAGTTGGGTCTGTTGGAGTCTAGCCTTTAGGCGACCCTCAGCGTCCCCTGCATCGGCTAAAGCCTTCACTCCAACCTCTGTGGCGGCGCTTTTGAGCATGGTGCGTGCGGTTTCGATGAGTAAGGGCGCGATCTGCTTCGCATCGAGCTTCGTGCGTTGCGCGACGAGCTTCTCGGCGACGGCGGCGCGGGATTTTTCGTTGGTGAGGAGCGCTTGGAGGGCTTCGCCGACGCCGGGCTCGGCGGGGAACTGGGCGAGGCGGAGGAGTTCCTCGTCATTCGGGGCGCGGTCGAGCTGTGGGAGCAGTTTGGCGACACGCGAGGCGCTGGCCTTCGGCTCCAACGCGAGCGAGGCGAGCACGCGGGCCTCGACAGGCAGTTTCGCGGCGGCTTCGGAGTCGAGGAACTTCGCGACGACCTCCGGATGACGCTCCAGGAACATGCGGACGAGGAAGCGCTCGAACTCGCGGTCGTAGGCCTCGCGCACGGGGATTTGCTTCGGGCCGCGGGAGGATTGGATGGTGGGGCCTGGGAGGCTGGGTTTGGCGAAATGAGACAGTAATTGAGTCAGGTTCTCAGGCGTAGGATTGGATGAAAGTCTTCTGATCGCGCTGACCGGA
Source organism: Prosthecobacter sp. (assembly GCF_014879935.1). Taxonomy (GTDB): domain Bacteria; phylum Verrucomicrobiota; class Verrucomicrobiia; order Verrucomicrobiales; family Verrucomicrobiaceae; genus Prosthecobacter. The sequence goes on along the minus strand of NZ_JACSRD010000261.1, from coordinate 12,338 downwards.
TAAGGACCGCCGTGCAGGGGCGAATACAAAGAGTTGGGATCAGCGGCCTCGCGATCAGCCAATGTTTGACCCGCGAGATGTTTGCGACCAACTGGCCCTCTTGCAGTCATGACACCAAGAGCTTGGTCGTCGAGCTGGGTGAAGTCTGGAATCGCTTGGTAAGCAGCCTCAGGGACCTCGCTGAAGGCAGGTTTGCGAGCTCCAACGAACCGAAACTTGGATTTGGCTTCCCTGCCTTCTTCTGGACTCGATTGTGGCTGCGATACGTCTGCTTTTGCAGTGATGTTCCCTTTCGCTTTCACCCTCCAAATTCGTCCCCGCGTCTTATCCCGATCCGGATGTGCCCGTGGCACCTCGTTGTGGGAGATGATCTTGTTGTACCAATCGACGATGTAGATGCAGCCGTCGGGGCCGTTGGTGAGGGCGACGGGGCGGAAGAAGGGATCGTCGCAGGTGATGAGGTCAGGGAGCTGGGCGAGCTTCCAATACGCGCCGTCGCGATGCATGGCCAGGGTTTGGATCTTCGAGATGATGGGATTGGCGACGGCCATCGAGTAGGTGGGTTGGAGTCCAGCCTTTAGGCGACCCTCAGCGGTCCCAGCATCGGCTGAAGCCTTCACTCCAACTGCGGCTGGCGAGAGCGAACCTGACTCGATCAACGCAAGACCACTCAACCCCGTGCCGCCCATGCGCACCTCGGTCTGCGGTGGGAAATCGGGCTGATAGCTCTTTTTGAGGGCCTCCATGCCGCCGGGGTAGTAGGCGTATTCGTGGAAGGGCATGACGGGGTAGCCGTAGTCGTTCGCCTCTTGGATGAAGGTCTCGCCCTCGCCGGTGATGACGAGGCCCCAGATGTTGTTCGGGCCGGTGCTGATGACCTCGAACTCGCTGCCATCGGGTCGCATGCGGGCCATGCTGCACTTCGGCCAATCGACGACGACATCGCTGCCGGGTTTGCGGACCTGGCTGTTGTTGAAAAGGCCCTGCGCCATCCAGATCCAGCCGCCGGGTGCCCGCGTGAACTGATGCGGAAAGAGGTGCGAGTCCTGCACGCCGAAGCCGGTGAGGACAACGTCGAAGGTGTCCGCCTTGCCGTCGCCATTCGTGTCTTTGTAGAGCTTCAAATCGTGGCCGTGCTGTACGTAGCAGGTATCGCCCGCGCCCCAGGGCAGGATGCCGAGCGGGATGGCGAGGCCGTCGGCGAAGACGGTCGGATTCGTGAGTCCATCCGCGGGAATCTTTCCATTCAAAGACTCCCGCGGATAGACGAGCACCTTGTCCTTGCCCTTGCCCGCATACACCGCCTCGGCGGCGGCGGGGTTTTCATTCGCATCGACGGGATACTCGAGCGCGGTCTGCGTCCACATGCGGCCGCGTTGATCGAAATAAACGCTGACGAATTTGCCGAGGCCTTCGCTTTCCTGCACGACGAGCTCGATTTCGTAGCCCTCGGGCAGTTTGAACTTCTTGAGCTGCTCCTGCGCGGACAAAGCGGTGCCTTGGATGTTGTTGTAGCTGATGTCGCGCTTTGGTGCGGCGGCATTGGCCTGCGGTTTCGGCGGCAGTTTGGCCTTCATGCCTTCGAGGCCGCCGATGCTCTTCCAAGTGGGCGCACCGGGCGTGGCGGGCAGTTCTTCGATGGTGACGTCTTTGACCTGCACGAGGCAAGCGCCGCCGCTGTGGACCTGAGGAGCAATGACGCCATCGTGCGCGATGTTCGGATCGGCCTCGGTAAAGTCCATGCAGTGCACGCCATTGATCCAGGTCTGGATGCGCGGCCCCTCGGCGCGGATGCGGTATTCGTTCCAGCCAAAGACATCGACGGCCTTGTCGAGCGCGGCCTGCTGCTCGGGCGTGGGTGACCAGATGACCTTGTTGCGACGGTGCTCGTCGTAGATTTTGCCGAACCAACCCTCGCCGCAATCGACCTGATAACCGCTCATCGCGCCATGCTCCGCCCGCACGCTGCGGATCTGGATGCCGCTGTTCAGCATGCCGGTCTTCGGATCGCCGCTGACCTTGATCTTGAGCTTCAGCTCGAAGTTTTGATACGACTTCTTCGTGCTGATGAAGTCGTTCTTCTTGATCTTCTCCGTCGTGGAGCCGCCGGTGATCACGCCGTCCTCGACGCGCCACATCGCGGGATCAAAGTCCCAGCCATCGAGCGTTTTGCCGTCGAAGAGGGAAACGGGCTCCGCATAGCAAAGGGCGGAGAGCAGAGAGCAGAGAGCCAGAAGGGAGAATGGTCGGCGCATGGTGGGAATACGGAATGAAGGGCGCAGGCTAGCAGGAGCGCATGCACGGTGTCATGCCCGAAATGCACCACCCATTCTAGACGCGGCTGCCCCAAACCTCTCCGAGGAAGAGGAGGAGGATTGCTGGCGATACTCCACGCCCTTTGCCCTTCGCTCTACGCCTTAATAATACTTCACCAGCCCATCCTTCCACAGCGGCTTGAGTTGATCGATGGGTGAATCGATCAAGGTGGTGCCGTTGTGGGAGATGTAGAGATAGGGATCACGGGTGGCTTCGCCGATGATGACAAGGCCGGCTTTTTCGGCGGCGGCGACGTGTTCGGGGGCGATTTCGACGAGGAGGCGGCCGGGGGTTTCGCCGAAGAGGAGTTCGGCGGTGGTGAGGCCGCTGGCGGCGAGGGGCATCTTGTCGGTGGCGATGCGGAGGCCGGCTTTGCCGCTGAAGGCCATCTCGGCGAGGGCGACGGCGAGGCCGCCTTCACCGATGTCGTGGGCGCTGAGGACGGCGCCTTGCTTCACAAGGTCGTAGTAGCGGCGATAGGCGGCCATGCTGTCGGCTTCGTCGAAGGACGGGCCGGCGTCGAGGCCGATGCCGCGGGTGTATTTGGCGACGATGCTGCCGCGCAGTCCGGCGCTGGCTTTGCCAAGGATGGCGATCTTGCTGCCGACGCGGCGCAGGGAGGCTCCGACGACGTGCTTGGCGTCCTCGACGATGCCGAAGCCGCTGAGCAGGAGCGTGACGGGGATGGAGACGGGGCCTTCGTCGGTGACGAAGTAGTTGTAGAAGCTGTCCTTGCCGCTGACGAAGGGTGCCCCATACGCGATGGCGGCCTTGGCCATGCCCTTGGTGCATTCGACGAGCGCGCCGAGCTCGCGCTCGTTGTCGGGATTGCCCATGCAGAAGTTGTCGAGGATGGCGATGCGGTCGGGATTTGATCCCATGGCGACGAGCTGGCGCACGCATTCATCGACGACGGCGCGGCCCATGAGATGCGGGTCGGTCTTGCCCCACTCCGGCAGCAAAGCGCAGGCGAGGGAGACGAGCTGGCTGCTGCCATCGACGCGGATGACGCTGCCGTCCTGCGGCGCATCGCCCGCGGCACCGGCGAGCGGTTTGAGGACGGTGTTGCCCTGCACCTCGTGGTCGTATTCGCGGATGATGGGTTCGCGGGAGACGATGGAGAAATCGGCGAGCAAAGTTTTGAGCGTGGCGGTCCAGGATTCCGGACGCACGGGCACGGCGGGCTGCACATCGGCCGGCGTGCGCCATTTCGCCCGCATCTCGCGGCGCGGGGCCTCATGCAGCGCGGTGACGTGCAAATCGCACACGGTGGTGCCGTGGTGCATGACTTTGAGCCGCTGCGAGCCATCGGCCTTCGCGAGGACAAAGATCTCGGTCTGATAGATGTCGGCGAGCTTTTGCAGCTCGGGCAGATCTTTCTCGTCGATGGCGATGACCATGCGCTCCTGCGATTCGCTGATGAAGACCTGCCAGCTTTCGAGATCGGGCGCTTTCAGCGGCGCATTCTCCAGCCAGACCTCGCCACCGGTTTCGCGGAGCATTTCGCCCGCCGCGGAACTGAAACCGCCCGCGCCGCAATCGGTGACGAATTGAATGAGGCCCTTCTCACGAGCGGCGAGCACCCAATCGGCGACTTTTTTCTCCTCAATGGGATTGCCGATCTGCACGGCGGTCTGGTCTTCCTCATGCGAGTCGGTGGTGAGCTCGGCGGAGCTGAACGTCGCGCCTTTGAGGCCGTCTTTGCCAGTGCGACCGCCTGCGGCGATGAGCAAATGGCCGGGCTTCACTTCCTTGGCGATGTCCTTGATCGGGATGATGCCGGCGGTGCCGCAGAACACGAGCGGGTTGTAGATGAAGGTGTCGTCGAACTGGATCGCGCCGTTGACGGTCGGGATGCCCATGCGGTTGCCGTAATCGCGCACGCCGCGCACCACGCCGCGCATGACGCCGAGCGGATGGATGACGTCCTTCGCCTTGATTTGATCCTGCTCGATGTCGGGCGGGCCAAAGCAGAACACATCAAGCGAGGCGACGGGCTTCGCGCCCTTGCCCGCGCCGAGGATGTCGCGAATCACGCCGCCGAGGCCGGTGTTCGCACCCGCGTAGGGCTCGATGGCGCTGGGGTGGTTGTGCGTCTCCACTTTGAGGCACACGGCCTTGTCGTCGTCGAGCTTCACAAAGCCTGCGTTGTCCTCGAAGGCGCTGAGCACGAAGTCGGGCTTCGTTTTGCAGATCTCCTCCGTCACATTGCGGATGTAGGTCTTGAACAAGCCGTCCACGACCTCCTGCTGGCCATTGAGCGTGTGATAAATCTTCGCGCCAAAGATGCGGTGCTTGCAGTGCTCGCTCCAGGTCTGCGCGATGACTTCCATCTCGACATCCGTCGGCTCGCGGCCCTCATCCTGGTAAATCTTCTGCACCGCGAGCATGTCCGCCTTGGAAAGCGAAAGCTTCATGCGCTTCGAGAGATCGAGAAGCTGGTCAGCGGTGAGATCGCGGAGGGGGATGGAGCGGAAGACGGCTTTGGACATGGGTGGGGCTTTTGTCTATGCAAAGCGGGGCCAGCCGGTCAACGCCGGAGGGGGAGGAAAATCACCCCGATCAGGCTGCGGATTCGGCCATTTGATCGGCGATTTCCTCGGCAGGATAGGTCCAAATCTCGCTCAGGGTCGGGTGGTAGTGCGGGATGGCCATGAACTGCTGCACCGTGGCGCGGAAGTTCATCGCAATGACGACTTCGTGGATCAATTCCGTCGCTTCAGGCCCGACGACGCAGGCGCCGAGGATTTCGCCCGTTTTTGCGTGAGCGTGCATCTGCACAAACCCGGCAGTTTCGCCCATGACCATCGATTTGCCGTGATCGTTGAAGGGATAACTCCCGCTGAGGAAGGGAACGTCGAGCTTGCGGAGCTTTTCCGCCGTGGCTCCGACGCAGGCCACCTGTGGATGGGAGAAAACACCGAAGAGCTGCAGGCGGTAGTCGATGCTTTCATCGACCGGCTTTCCTGCGAGCAGTCGCGCGGCGTTGCGGGCGGCGATTTCTCCCTGCTGGATGGCGATGTGGACGACATCGAGCGGGCTGCACACATCGCCGGCGGCAAAGATGTGCGGCCGGGAGGTTTGCAGATGCTCGTTGACGATCACCTTCGTCTTTTCCGTCGCCACCTTGGCCGCATCGAGGCCGAGGCCACGCGTCGCTGGATGGCGGCCCATGGCGACAAGGATTTGATCGACCTCGACCGTGACAGGCTCGCCGGCGGCTGTGAATTCGACGCGTTTGCATCCTTCGTGGTTCGAGACGCGGTTGAGATGCGTGCCGAGGTGGACGTGCATGCCGCGATCCGTGTAGGCTTTGGCGATGACATCGCTGCATTCAGCGTCGAGGCCGGTGAGGAGCTGCTTGCTGCGCTGGATCAGCGTCACCTCGCAGCCCATGGCATCAAGGTAATGCGCCAGTTCGAGCGCGATCGCGCCTCCGCCGAGCACGGCGCACGATTTCGGCAGGGAATCCACATCCAGCACGTCATCGCTGGTCCAGAAGCCGGTTTCAGCGAGTCCGGGCACATCCGGCACGAACACTTCCGAACCGGTGGCGATGCAGAAACTGCGTGCCGTGATTTGAAAAGATGCCGAACCGTCACGCGGCATGACTTCGAGGGTGTGAGCGTCCAAAAATCGGGCCGCGCCGCGATACAGAGTGAAACGGCCGTCTTCGAGCTGTCCCTGGCGATAACCGGCGAAGTCGGCGATCAGGGTGCGCTTGCGGTCACGGATCGCCCGCACATCCACCCCGTGTGAAGCGGCCTTGAGGCCGAACTCTTCAGCGTGGCGGATCACGAGCTGACGGTTGGCGGATTCGATGAGCGTTTTGCTCGGCATGCAACCACGCAGGATGCACAGGCCGCCGAGTTCGGGCGCTCCATCGACCACTGCCACGCTCAAACCGCCGCTGTGTGCCGTTCTTGCGGCCGCGTAGCCGCCGCTGCCACCGCCGATGATCACGAAGTCAAAATTGTGTCCTGCCATGCGCACGAGTGCCTGTCCGCCAAGCGTTCTGCAAGCTGCCTATTGCCAAATCAGGGCCTCTCCCAATACACTCTGCCCCGCCATGTCTCATCGTCGTTCCTTCCTCCGCCAGATCCTTGCCACAGGTGTTGCTCCCGTGTTCGTGCCTGCTCATGTTCTGCGCTCCCAGACGGCACCTTCGAACAAGATCACGCTGGGCGTCATCGGTGTCGGGGCGCAGGGCACGCACGACATGCGGGCTTTTCTGAATCACGACGATGTCCGCGTCACGGCGATCTGTGACGTGAACAAAACGAAGATCGAAAACGCGCGGAAGATCATCGCAGAGCGCTATGGCAGCCCTGACGTGAAGGTGATGGCTGATTTCCGTGAACTGAACCGTGACAGCTCGATTGATGCCGTGCTGATGGCTCTGCCGGTGCACTGGCACAGCATTCCAGCCACGGACGCGGTGCTCAACGGCAAGCATATCTATCATGAGAAGCCGATGGGCATGTCGCTGGCTGAATCGAAGCACGTGCGTGCGGCCGTGCGGAAGAAAGGCGTCGTGTTCCAGTTCGGCACGCAGCAGCGCAGCGATCTGAAGTTCCGTTGGGCCTGCGAACTGGTGCGCAACGGCCGACTTGGCAAAATGAGGGAGATTCAAGTCGGTGTGCCGGGCGGAAAGACCGGCCCGGAGTTTCCTGAGCAGCCGGTGCCAGCCACGGTGGACTGGGATCGCTGGGTGGGGCCTGCGGCGATGCCTTCCTTCAATGTGGACAAGCTGAAGCGCGACAACCATGAGAACATCACGAACTTCTCGCTCGGCATGATCTCCTGTTGGGGCATTCATCACCTGGACATCGCGCAATGGGGCAATGGCACGGACGACACCGGACCGATCAGCGTGGAAGGCGAAGGAACCTATCCCGACAAGGGTGGATGCGACGCGGTGCTGACCTGGAGACTGCGCTACGAGTATGCAAACGCGACGCCGATCACGTTCGTGAACCAGGACAACCTGGGAATCAGTCATGGCATCAAGTTCGTTGGCGAAAACGGCTGGGTGCATGTGCTGCGTGGCAAAATCAGCGCCAGTGACGAGGCGATCCTGCGTGATCCGGCGAACAAAGAGGGCTCCATGCCGGTGAAGTTGCCAGTCAGCCTCGAACACACGCGAAACTTCGTGGACGCGGTCAAAACGGAGCAGAAGCCGATCTGCGACATCGAGACGGCGGTGCGGTCAGACACGCTCTGCCAGCTCGCGGCGATCACCTTGAAGGCCAAGCGGAAGCTGAGTTGGGATCCAGCGGCGGAGACGTTTGGGAACGACGATGCCGCGAATGCTTTGATGAATGCGCGGCCTTTCCGTGGCGACTGGAAGCTGCCGGCGATTGGGTGACGAAGCGTGTTTGTAGTTCGGGCTTTAGCCCGCAGTTCGCTTCCGGACGGCCTGAAGGCCGAACTACGAGCGCTGCCTGACGGCTTCGAACAGGATCGCAGCTCCAGCAGCGGCGACGTTGAGCGATTCGACGGGCGGGTGCAGCGGAATTCGCACGCGGGCGTCGCAGGCGTTCATGATCTCGGCGCTGGCTCCGCGACCTTCGTTGCCGAGGATGAGGAAAGTCGGCTGGCGCCAGTCGTAGTCGTAATGCGAAAGTGCGGCCTCGCCGGTGGCGGCAACGGCTTTGAGACCGCGGTTGCGGCAGGTTTCAATGGCTCCGAGGCCGGAGACATCGGTCATCAACGGCAGTCGGAACGCGGAGCCCATGGAACTGCGCAGAGTTTTCGGCGAGTAGGCATCGGCGGAGCCTGCGAAGGCGAAAAGGCCGTTCGCTCCCGCAGCCTCAGCGGTGCGAATGAGCGTTCCAAGATTGCCAGGGTCCTGAACGCGATCGAGGCCGAGCACGAGTGGGGATTCGGCGGCAAAGAGCTGATCGAGGGCCGGAAACGGACGTTCGGCGATGACGATGATGCCCTGGGTGGTCATCGTGTCGCCGAGAGATTCGAGGACGGTTTCCGCGAGCTGGAAAACGGGGCAGGGGATGCCTTCGAGCAGCTTGGTTTGAACTGCGGAGACTTCCGTGGCGGTGAAGCAGGCATGCAGCCTCAATCCCGACGAGATGCATTCGCCCACGAGACGTTCGCCTTCGACGAAGATGAGGTCGCGCTCACGCCCTTCGCGCACGCGGCGGGCGTGTTTGATGCGTTCGTTCGAGGAACTGGTGATGAGCATGTGCGGCGGACGATTTCACCACGACGCGACAACCTCGTAGGCGTAGCCACGCAGGTATTCGGTCTCGGGAATGGTGGCGAGGATGGGATGATCCGGCCGCTGCGTGTAAGTGGCGATGCGGCGGAGTGTTTTCTTCGCATCGACAGCGGCGTCGGTGATGCTGCTGTGGAACTCGCTGGCACTGACGTGATGCGAGCAGGTGAAGGTGGCGAAGATGCCGCCGGGTTCGAGCATCTTCATGGCGCGGAGGTGGATCTCCTTGTAGCCACGCAGGGCGTCACGCACGGAGCTCTTCGTCTTGGTGAAGGAAGGCGGATCGAGGATGATCAGATCGTAGCGGGTGCCGGCCGCTTCGTTGCGCTTGAGGAAGTCGAAGCAGTTCTCGGCGATGCATTTGATCTTCGCGCCGGAAATGGCGGCATTTTGTTTCGCGACCTCCGTGGCAGGCTCGCTGATGTCCACGGCGGTGACTTCGCTGGCTCCGGCGAGCGCGCAGGCCTGGGCGAAACCGCCTTGATTCGAGAAGCAGTCAAGGACACGGCGACCTCGGGCGAGCTTCGAGACGAGCTGGTAATTGTCGAGCTGATCGAGGTAGAGGCCGGTTTTCTGGCCTTCGAGCAGATCGGCGTGAAAGGCGCTGCCTTGATGACGCACGACGAAAGGCGCAGGTGATTCGCCGCTGATGACGCCTTTGATGAGCTCCATGCCTTCCGCTTTGCGGACAGCGGCTTCGTTACGCTCGATGATGCCGCGTGGCTTCAGTGTGTCGTTGAGGGCCTGCACGATGAGCTCTTTGCGCTGGTCCATCGCGAGCGTGAGCGTCTGCAGCACGAGGAAGTCGCCGTAACGGTCGATGATGACGCCGGGGAGTCCGTCGGACTCGCTCCATACGAGGCGGCAGAGGTTCAAATCGACTCCGGAGGCCTCACGCACTTTGATCGCGCGTTGGATCCGTCGGGTGAAGAAGTCGAGATCGAGGTCCTGGCGGCGATAGGAGAAGAGACGGGCGGAGATTTGCGACTGCGGGTTGTAGATGGCGCTGCCGAGGGGCTTTCCACGCACGTCTTGCAAATGAACGACATCGCCGGGCTTCGGATCGCCAAAGCGTTTTTGGATTTCAGTGGCGTAAACCCAGACGTGGCCGTGAAAGAGGCGTGCGCGGGGCTGGACGGTGAGAGTGGGCATGGGTGAAATGACGAAATCAGAATGACGAATGTCGAATGAATGAGTGCTCGCAGGGAAATGCGCGGGTTGCAACCAGGGCCGTGAGGTTTTGGCCCTTTGGCCTGGCTTTGTCTCGGCAAGCCGGGTGAAAGGACCGGGATCACAGTGTGACGACAGCCTTGATGACCCGGGATGCGGGCAGAAGCCAACTGTCCATTTGCGAGGGGAGGTCCTGGAAGCTGCTGCGATGGCTGATCCAGGGGCGGGTGTTGATCAGGCCGGACTGGATCATGCCCAGGATGCGCGGGAAGTCGGAGGCGACGGCGTTCCGGCTGGCGAGCAGGCTCAATTCACGGCGATGGAGCAGCGGATCGTCGATGGTGACGGGCTCTTTGGTGATGCCGACATAGACGACGCGGCCTGTGAATCGAGCGAAGCGAAGGGCATTCGCCATGGAGTTCGGATTGCCAGTGGCATCGAACACGATCTGCGCGGCAGGTTCGCCCGGCAATGAGGCGACGACTTGAACACCGGGGTAGTGCTGCGTCACGAAATCGCGACGTGCGGCGTTGAGTTCGAGGACGGTGATGCGGGCATTCGCGGCACGGGCGAATTCGAGCACGGTGAGGCCGATGGGGCCTGCGCCGATGATGAGAACGTCATCTGCGTCGGTGACTTGAGCGCGGTTCACCGCGTGGCAGCCGATGGCGAGCGTTTCCACGAGCGCGAGTTGCTCGAAATCGAGCGCGTTGCAGGGATGTAGCTTGGGCGCAGGCAGGATCATGCGCTCGCGCATGCCGCCATCGCAGTGGACGCCGAGGACTTGCAGGGTTTCGCAGCAGTTCGTGCTGCCGCGGCGGCAGGAGTGGCAGGTGCCGCAGTTGAGGTAAGGCTCGACGGAACAGCGGTCGCCAACTTTGAGATGAGTCACGTCAGAGCCGACAGCGAGCACTTCAACGCCGAGTTCGTGGCCGAGAATGCGGGGGAACTCGATGAAGGGCATTTTGCCGAGATAACCGCTGATGTCCGTGCCGCAGATGCCGATGGCGCGAATGGCGACGAGCGCCTCGCCGCTTTGTGGTGCCGCAGCCTCGGGAAGGCTGGTCCAGGTGAAGGTTTTGGCGGCGAATAGAGTCAGCGAGTTCACAGTGGGCGGTGGATCAGTGGATGTGATAACTGCCGTTTTCCACGGTGATTGGAGGCACCCGACGAGTGCCCTCAAACATGTGATAGGCAGGTTCGATTTCGCGCCAAAAACTGAGATGATCGTGATCGCCATCGAACTCCGCCTTCTTCATGCGCGAGGCGTGCATGCGGAAAGGGAAGATGTGGATGGGCACGGTGGGGTTGGTTTTGAGCGCGGCTTCGACGATGAGGTAGATTTCTTCGATGAGTGGATCAGTCATGGCGAAGCAGCCGATGCTGACGGTGTCGCCATGCACCATGATGAAGCTGCCGGTGCGCTGGTGATGGAGGTCGTAGGCGTTGGGATAGCCGACGTTGAAGGAGAGATGGTAGCTGCTGGCGGGGTTGAGCTGCTTCTGGGTGACGCTGTAGAAGCCTTCCGGGGCCTGCAAGTCGCCTTCCCGTGTTTTGGGGCCGAGCGTGCCGGAGAAAGTGGCGATTGGATAGTTGCGGAAGAGTTTCCACTGGTGGTCGGCGGCTTTCATCCAGAGCTCCAGCTCACGACTTTCCTTGAAAATGCGAATGAATGCCGGCTGGCCGAGTGTGAGCTGCTTTGAGGCGAGTTCGTCCGGCAGTTTCGGCATCAGGCGCGAACGCACGCTGGCGAGACGCTCTGCGGGACCGAGTGTCCGCCACACTTCGGGCGGTGGTGGCTCGGTGTAAGGCATGGGCAGGTGCTCGCGGGTGACGCTCTGCATGAAGTGCGAAATCCAGAGGATGAGATGGGCCAGGGAACCGGTTTGAAAGGCGATGAGGCCGGCGCAGGCGAGCAGGACCCAGAGCACGAGGGCACGTGGTCGCATGATGTTGCCTCAGGAATGGCCAGGAACCGGTGTCGGCACCTTTGCTCGCACAATGTTCATCGCGCCATTGAGCTCTCCGCCCGGCTCGATCGAGACGGAGCGTGCGGTGACATCGCCATTCACCGATCCGTTTCCGCCGATGACCACTGAACCGGTGCAGTAGAGGGTTCCGGTCACGCGTGCCTGCACTTCCACCTCGGTGGCATGCACGGCGTTCAGGAAGGCAACGTCGGCCCCCTTTTCGATGACGAAACGATTGCAGCGGATCTCGCCGATGATGCTGCCGGTGGTGCGGAAGCTGGCGTCGCCTGTGCAAGTGACGTTCGCCTCTATGACGCCCTGGCACTCAAGGTCACGGCAGAAAACACTGCTGGCGGAGAGACGGCCGCGTTTGCGGATGAGGACATTGCCGCGCGTCTTCACGGGCTGGGTGGAGACCATGTTGATCTCGACGTCCTCAAGGGAAATGTAGGCCCCGCAGGCCGGGCAGTTGGCGGAGCGGGCGGAGCGGCCGGTTTTGAATTTGTGCCCGCAATCGAAGCACTCGGCGTCCTTGAAATACTGGTTCCGATACATGCCCTGTTCCTTCATCTTCTGGAAGGAGCTGGCCGTTTGCGGCGCGGGCGCGGGTGTGGGTGGCGGCGAGTTTGACTGCGGACGGCGCATCA
>NZ_JACSRD010000201.1 GCF_014879935.1 Prosthecobacter sp. | reverse complement strand
GTGACCTGCCGCTCCACCTCGCGCTGCGCGGCGGCGAGCGTGGCCTGCGCCTGCACTTGGCGTGCCTCGGCGGTGGTGACCTCCGCTTTACCGCTTTTCCAAAACGGCAGCGGGAAGGAGATGCCGATGCCTGCGGTGGTCTGGTCATCGAGCGTGCGGGTGTTTTGCACCTGCACAAAAGGGCCGATGGTGAAGGCGGGATAACGCTCGTTCTTTGCCAGCTCGACCTTGAAGCCCTGCTGCTCCAGCTCGGCACGGCGCATGCGCAGGTCGTAGTGATTCCGCATCGCAGAGCCGAGCAGGGAAAGCAGCGCAGGTGCGGTTTTCGTATCCAACGGGCCGCGTTTCACGATGAGCGGCGCATCCGCACGGCGGCCCATGAGCTGGTTTAGCTCCAGCAGCGCCTTTTGCACCACGACACCGGCCTTCGCCGCCCGCGACTCCGCTACAAGAGCCGCCGCCTCAATGGTGGCGATCTCCAACTGCGGCGCGATGCCCGCAGGCTCACGCTGCACCATCACCTCGCGCAGCGAGGCATAACGTGCGGCGACTTCGTTCGCCGCATTCGCGAGGTCTTGCTGCGCGGCGAGCGTGAAGGCCAGCACGCGAACACGAGCCGCGAGGTGAAAACGGAACCGCTCCAATCCAAGCTCCGCCATGGCGATGTCGCGGTTCGCGATGGCTTTGCGAAGTCCCAGCCGCCCCGGCCACTCAATCGGCTGCGCCAGCTCGGCGGAGAAGGCGAGGCCGTTCGACCGGCTGTCGGCGTTGCGAATCTGGTTGTTGCCGACTTGCAGGCTTAGCTCGGGATTCGACTGCTTGCCTGCCGTGGTGCGGGCGGCCTTCGCCGCCGCGACCTCCGCCTCATAGAAGCGGATTTCCGGATTCCCCGCGAGCGTGCGGCCCACGAGTTCGGTGATGGACGAGGCGGCAGGTTTGGAATCCGCCGCGAGAAGCTGCGGCACAACAGTCAGCAGCAGAGATAAAAGGATGAATGAGCGCATGATGAGGTGGGGCTGAAGTTTGACGGAGGCACGACAAAGCCACGATGACGCTGTGCAAGCGGTCGCGGAGGGAAGCTCCTGCGTGGATGTCAGCGCCTGCATGGGCGGCCCAACGCACGGAGCTTTAAGCCTGGATCGAAGGCGCACGCACCGGCAGCGCCGTGCGTTGCGTGAAATGCCACGTCGCTCGCAATTCTGGCGGTGCGGTGGACATCAAAGGCACTGGCGAGGCAGTCGTCGCCGCGAGTTCATTCAAGCGCATCATCGCATGGATGATGTCCGCCAGTTCCACCATCTGCAGTTCCGGCAGCATGACCGGCGCGGGAACCTGGCTGTGGGAAATCGTATCGCTCGGGCAGGAAACGGGCGCGTGGTGCTCATCGCCGTCGTGCTCTCCATGGTCATCGTGGCATTCAGAGCAACAAGCCTCCACCTCACATCCATCCTCCCCATAACAGCACATCGAAGCTGGGACCATCAAGGCCAGCATCAGAAGTGCGAGGATTTGCCAGAGGCGTTTCATTGGAGAAGCGGCGGCAAGACTCGCCGACATCGTAGGATGGTCAAGGCGGGATGTTATTCCAGGCGGTGTGTCGCGCGCGAGCACAACCTCTGCGGTAAAGCACCAAACTGAGAATCGAAGCAGCAAGTGGCTCTCGTTCAAAATCCCAGATCGTGGCCCCGTGAAGCCGCTTCGTCCTGAACGACTCAATCGCTCCAACGATGGCCTGGACTTCACCCTCACGACCTTGGGCTACGAAGTTTGCCATCAAAGATAAAGTGGAACCATCTTTTGGAGACCCTAGCAAGCTGCTGCCAGCACCTACTACCCACCCAAGGCATTAGAAGAGCCTACGTTTCTCCTTGTCTGAGATGATGGCTGACTCCCACGCACAGCTAAAGAAAAGAGACCCTGTAAAGCGTGAAGCAAAACAGGATCTCAGATCTTCAGGCACTCAATCCGACGTGCGTATCCAGCAACCCGTGAAGGGCTTCTGTGCGTTTCGGTAGCTCTGCGAGATTTCCATCTTTCAGAGATTCCGTGAACGCATTGAAGAGCGACCAGACATTCCTCCCCTCAAATGCATCGTGTCTGGGTTCGCGCCATTCATTGAGCACCGGAGGAATCAGGCGGTTGGAACAGACGCCGACATCAGTCGCCCGGATGATGAGGTCGTGGGCTTCGGTGTCGGTGATCTCGGCTTCTTTGTAGGCGGCGATGCGTTTGTCTTGATCGTGCCATTTTGCGAGCAGGAGACCGATGGAGCGACTGACGAGCTGGGGAAGGTCGCGGACGATGAACCGGGTGTGTTTGCGGGCGAATTTGATCTCACCACTGAAGCTGAGATTATCGCAAACGAACACACTGGCTCCTGCAACGATACCTGCGGGGAACTGCTTGTCGTGGCTGTTCCGAAGTCCAAGAACCCAGCAATAATCGTCACTGGCTTTCTTGGCGTGGATTTCCATCAGTCCAAAATACCGCATTCCATCGTGTGTCAGGCTGTGGGCTTGGGTGCCGATGCGAAGACGGGTGGTTTTCAGGGTATCTTGAACCGTGGAGATGAGCTGGTGATGAGGGATGGGACACCAGGTTGAGGTTGGATCAGGGGTGTGAACTTTGCGGACTTGCTTCAAATCGACGTGATGAGCGCCGCAGTGAAGGATGAGGTTCGGAGTTCGACGTTGGATTTGGATGGGGGCTTGGGGTGCGAGATCTGCAATCATGACTGGCAAGGTTTTGAGGGTTGATGAGCGTCACAGTTCTTGAACCATGCGCTCGATTCTTCGGATGGCAGGAGCGACGAGTTTCTTGGCGTTGAGATTGCCACTCGTGAACCAGCACAGATCACCACAGACATCACGCCACTCGACTTTCACGGTGCCGAGCTTTGTGATGATGGTGGCCCGCTTTGGCTTTTCGTTCCTGTCGAAGACAATGGACGAGATGCGTGCCATAAAACAACAGGAGCCAGACTCACCGGTGAAGGCAGGTCTGGCTCTGTGCGGATGGGGGTTGGATTAAATCTTCAGTCCTTGGAGAGACCGAAGCGTGGAGCGGACGGAGTGCATTTCCCTGGCGTTCATCTTCTGCTCACGATTGGCGAGCTTCAGTTTGAGTCCAAGATCACGCAGCATGTTGAAGCCGTCGTTGAACTTGTCGCGAATGGCGAGGCTCAGGTCGGTGCATTCTTCAATGGTGGTTTTGGGACCGTTGGGAGGCGGTCCTTCGGAGGTGGGGGTGTGGATCATGGGTTTGGTGATGGGTGGAGGTTGAGGAGCAGGCGGCATTGGGGCCGGTCTGCTCGTGGTTGTTGTGGTAGGAACGGCCGGAGGTGGTGAAGGCCGTGGTGATGTGTCTTGGTCACCAGGGCGCAGGGGCATCACGATCATCTGCTTGCCCTGATTATGGAACCGGAGCGGGGCGAGATATTCGATGAGGCTGATGGTGTTGAGTCCATAGCTGAGCGCCTTGATGAGGAAGTGCCGGCTGATGAAGATGGTGATGTCAGGGCCGGTGCCTTTGGCGTCTGCGATGGGAACCCGCGTCCAGGGCTCGTTGTGCTTGTCTTTGCCCAGCAGAAGAAATTGCCCCTGCTTCCATTCGAGACCGATGGTTTCAAAGCGGTCAGGATCGTGGCAGGGGATTCGCTGGATGAGTTTGGACAAGGCTTCGAGCTTGGCCGGATCGAGGGTGATGTGCGTTTTCGCGTCCTTGGGGTTGGGGATGGTCACACGCCAGTCGGGGTATTTGCCTTCGATCTGGCGGGTGATGAAGCGCCAGCGCCTTGAGGAGAGCTGGATGCTTTGATCATCGGCCTTCATCTGCCATTCACCGTCATTGTTGAACTCCTTCCATCCGAGGAACTTGTGATTAGGGATGAGGATGGAGTTCTTGATGGGCAGTGTGAACGAGTTGGCGCTGTAGAGGTGTTTTCCATCTGTTCCCACGACGTAGAACCCTTTCGGATTGCTGGCGTCGATAAAGGTGCCGTTGAGGACGTAGCGTGTGCTGTCCGTGCTGGCGCAGTTCATCGCCTCGTGAAGGGTGGTGCGAAGCGTGGGTGGCAGTGGGATGGCCTCCGATTTAAGGCGAGGAGTCTCCGGGAACTCAGTGACAGGTAGCGGTTTGACCTTGGTTTCGCCGAGGTTGTCAGCCAGGGCGAATTTGATGACCGGGCCTTGTTCGGTGATGTCGATGAGGAGACGTTCATCGCGGCCGCAGTTCTTCGAGAGGTGCTGGAGCTGGTCGAAAGGAACCAGCACCGCACAGGGAGGACCTTCGGCGGGATGTTCGAGGCGCATGGTGACGAAGCGGTCAAGATCAGTGCCGGTGAGGGCGATCCAGCCGTCGTTGGTGCGTTCGACTTTGACGTGTTGGAGAACGGGCAGGGTGGTTCGTGGGTTGATCACCTTGCCGATTCCTGAGAGGGCGGATTTAAGCTCCGCGATGGGCAGTGGGATGGGTTTCATGTTGGGTGTTTGGGGTTGAATGCCAAAAGCTCCTGCACCGGTTAGGGACACAGGGGCTTTCAGCGAGGGTTTGGGGGCTGGTGCAAATGTTTACACAAGCTGGGGGCGGGACTGTCTGGTTGCCCAGAGTTGCAGTTCCCGTTCCTCGTCGATCTTGGTGTCGTGGTGGTCGTTCCAATTCCGGATCAGGGCTTCGCCTGCTTCTTGGATGACGACTGACTCAACACTTCCGAGCGTGATGGATTGGATGGCACTGGCAAGGTCATCCAGAGCGGTTTGCAGGTCCGGGCTCATTGGGTTTTGTATTTGAGCTGTGCCGTGGTGCATTCCGTGTGCTGGATGTCGTCACGCACGCCAAGAAACACAGGCTGGTAAATGGAGCCTGATTCCTTGAAGGCGTAGAGATAACGACACTCCACAACATCACCAGGTTTGGGCATGTCGTGATTGGGCGGGATGGTCACATTGCCTGCTGAACGGACTTTCTCGCCGTCGAACAGGATCAACATGACGCTGCGCTTGTCGTTGATCTGGGTGACGATGAAGGAGGCTGTCTCGCAGAACTTGTATTTGAGCTGCGTGCCTCCGGAGTTGGGTCTGCCTGGGATGTAAGGCGCGTGCTTGTTTTTGAACACGACACCTTCTTTGCCTTCCGTTTTGAGCCGGGTGAAGATCGGCATCAATCCAGGAGACAGGAACGATTCGACCTCGTGGATGAACGGATGATCGAAGCTCCTGAGCATGTCCCGCAGCCTGAAAAAGCGCACGGAAAAGCCCAAAGGGCGCATGTCTTCGGGACCGATGGTGAGGAGGTCGAAGGCGTGGTAGTGATCACCAATGGCCTCACCGTCGAGAATGAAGTCACGGGGATACTGACTGGCGCTTTGGGCAATGGCTTCTGGAACCGCCGTGGGGAATCCCAAGCGGTTGATGCCGGTGATTTGAGCGCCTTCCTTTTTGAGGATGAGCCTTCGTCCATCGAGCTTTTCCTGCATCCAGTAGTCGGGATGAAACAGGAATTGTTCGAGCTGGATGTCGGTGATGGGGTTGAGGAGCTGGCACTGGATGCCGCTGTGCTTCTTGGGTGAGGCTGGTGGCAGGGTGTTTCCAGCGTCGGCACCAGGGAGATAGCCTTTCGCCATCTTTTCTTTGATCAGCTTGTCGTAGATGTCCTTGGCGATGGGATAGGACACCGGTGTTGGTGTCTTGCTGCCGGTGTTGAGGGTGGAACCGCGGCGACCATACGCGAAGTGAACCATGAAGCCTTCGCCTTGGGGCTGGATGCTGGTTTGATACACTTTGTCGGATGATCCCTCGCGGTAGTAGAGGGTGGTGGTGTTTTCCATGTTCGTTGAAATGAAAAGAGCCGGACAATCCTGTGACAGATCATCCGGCTCTTTGGGTTTTGGGGTTGGGGTGGTGCTTCAGTAGTAGCCCTGGCGGTGTTGGGACCTCATGCGCATCTCCAGAATGCTGCGGCCGATATAGACCATGCCGCAAACCAGGATGATGCTCAGCACGACGGAAAGCGGGAACAGCACGAAGCTGCTCATCGTCTCCGTGAGCATGGCAATCCAGGTTTTGAACTGGTTGAGCGCCAGAGTGACCAGGGGTGCCACGAGAAGGGCAGGAATGGCGATGGCGAAGGCGACACGGAAATTGAGCTTCACGAACTCCCTCAGATGTCCAAGGGGTGAGAGCGCATATTCCAGACGGCTGAAGGTGAACCGCATCACTTCCGCCGCTCTTTCGATGGCGGTGAGCTTGGGCAGGTCACGATCAACCATGGGTGCGGGCAGAACTTCAGGCCGCCAGTGTCGAGTGAGTGTGCTCGTCAGACGCTTCATCCACGAATGCGGATTTGCGACCGTTGAGGCCTGTGGGTGAAGGTGATGGGGATGTTCGTCCCAGTCGTCGTGTGGATTCATGGTGATGTTGACGGGTTTTGGCACCGAGAGCGGCACCGATGATGAGGAGCATGATGCAACCAATCGCCAAAGAACCTGTGGCGATCTGCCAGCGGTTCATGGTGGTCGTTTGGGTGCTGAGGGTGTTTTCCAGGACCACGATCTTTTCCTGAGCTTGCGCGAGGGGATCAGGATCACTGGAAAACCAACCTGCGTGAGCTGTCGGTGAAAACAGCAGCAGGCCGATGATGAGGGTGAGGAGGTGTTTCATGATGGTGTGAGTGAGGTTGAGGGTTTAGCGCCAGCGACGGCATTCACCGAAGAACTCACAGCCCATGCAGGCGAAGCTGGGCGATGGATAAAACTCGGCTCGACCCAGTTCCTCGTAATAGGTGTCCATGAGATGAAACAGGCGGTGTTCCTGTTGTTCGGTCATGGGAGGGAGGTCGGTGACGCAGAGTTTGGGGTTCTTCAGTTTGACCAGGTGATGCAGCTCGATGCCGGTTTCCTTTTTGCCCGTGTTGTGACGGTAGAGAACGGCGTAGCTGCTGACCTGAAGTTCATGCAGGTGCTCGACAGACGAGGGGTTGGGTGTGGAGGAACTCGTCTTGAAGTCGATGATGGTGCCTTCTTGAACGAGATCGAGGATACCGATGAGGCGGGGCAGACCATGCTGGGACAGGTCGGCTTCCACGGACACTTCGACGGCATCGGGTTTGATGGTTGCCATCGAACCGCACTGCCGGATGTAGGTGTCACACAGACGCCAGCCCGTGGTCTTTTCCTCTTCTTCCTCACCGGTCTCCCAAGGAACGACTCCTTCGGAGATGTCCGCCCATGCTTTGGTGTAGGCGTCGTGCAAATCACGGAGCGAGAGCGGTTTGCCAAGCCATCGCGCCTTGCTCCATGCCTTCAACGCGGCGTGAACCGAATTGCCGACATGCAGGGAGGCGGTCTTGGGCTTCTTGAGACGGAGGACGTAGCGATAATAAAACTTCAGCCGGCACTGCAAAAAGAGGCTCAGCCGCGAAGCTGAAACCTCCTCCTGCAATGACCGGATGATGTCCTTCTCGCTGCGCTCCGTTGGTGGGGGAGTTTCAGCGGTGGGGTTCATGCTGCGTGTTGGGTGGTGTGGGGTTGACGTTGCTGCCAGCGGTGTTGCTTCGGTGACTTGCCCGCTTTGGAGAGCAGTTCCTCGATGACCTGGCTGGCCTGCATCTTGTCGAGTTCCTTCACGCCGATGCCATAGAGCTGCTGGGAAAGGTCCTCAGCGTCCTGCATCTGCATTTGGTTCTCGTTCACGATGCGCTGGATGAATCCCTTTTGGCCGGGTGTGCAGTTCCAGACTTCGCCTTGCGGTTTGGTCTGGGGGCGTTGGCCGTTGTTCCCATTGGGGTAGGGACGACGGTTGCCACTGATCTGATAGGTGCGGCCGTTCTGGGGCTGGTTGTGGTGGCCGTTGGAGCCGCTCGATCCATTGCCTTCCGGGATGTAGCCGGGGTTCTGGATTTCCTGGTCAACGGAATGCTGCAGGAGTTGGTAGAGCTTTTGGATCTCTGCCTCGGCCTGGGTGATGTCCGTCAGTTCGACTTCGACGGAGGCGCTGAAACTGTGGCTGCTGTATTGGGGCAGGCCGAGTTTCTTGCTGTAGTTGGCGCTGAGTTTGATAGCCATGGTGTTGTGTGCTGGTGGTGGGATGTGGACACGAAAAAAGCCAGACCGTGATGGCCTGGCTTGCGCGTGTGGTTTGTGGGCTGGTTCTAGGCTGCTTTGGACAGCGCAGGAACGTCAGGGGTGTTTTCTTCGGCGAGTCTCGGTGTGGTGGCCTTGATCCATCCTGGGGAACCACGAAGGGCAGCGAGCAGCAGTCGATCCGTGAGTTTGGTCATGGGGATATTCTGATGCTTGGCTTCGTGATACAGGACGGAGACAAGGAACCGCGAGATCGTCGGTGAGTAGTGGCGTGGACGAGGCATGATATGATCTTGCTCGTGGGTTGCCGCTACTTCTGGACGTAACGCTGGTCGCAGATTTCGAGGATGGACTCCTGCGAATAGCGTAAGGCAGCACGCATCGAGTCAGCGCCAAATTTGAAGGCGACGATGATGAGGAATGTCTGAACCGCGACGATCAGGTAGAGGAGGACGATGGCTTTCTTCATGAGGGTGGGTGTTTGGGTTGAATGAGCTGGAGATGAATTCCGGCTTCATTCTGTTATACCCGCGATGAAGAGCTTCTGAGGGGAGGGGTGTGCTAGGGCCTGTCCAAGGCGATGCGGAAACCGTTTTTAGAAAAAAAGGGGGCAATTCAGCTTTGAGCGTAGCCTAAGCCAAAAGGCACGATCTCTGTTCAAAGACAGATCAGAGAGACCTTTGTTACGACGGCTGTTACTGCTCACTCTGATCGCAGGAGAGTTCAGCTTTTCGAGTGTCCTTGTCTCCGCCACCAGTTACAGAAATGCAGTTTACCCAGGTGTGTGATTTTCCTGACTCAAGTCTGTCCAGAGTCAGCGCCTTTGGCGGTGTGTAGCTGCTACCGCTGGAGTTGGTGATGATGGGCTTCAGAGTTAGATGAGTGAGCGGAAAAGCCGATTTGTTCGTGATCGTGATGTCGTCGTTACGGATCCCATAAGTGACGCTCCATTCATACTTCACCTCCACGAGCGAGTTCCATTCATCACCAAAGGCTTTGCCGAGGTGTTCGAGATCTGGGGAATTGCGAGCTTCTGAAATGCGCTCAAATCCTTTAGCCACGGCGTTCTTGAAATGATTCATGGCAGCGTCCTTATTGCCCTTTGCGGAAGACATTCTGGACATGAGGTAATGATATTCAGGATCGGCTTCTTTGATCTCTTTAATCTGCACCAACACGGCCTCCGCCTCGTTAAGATCTCCCGCCAGGGCAAGGCTGCGTCCATACTGCCATCGTATTTCGCCGTCAGGATCGGATTTGCTGATGCTGAGTGCTGTCTTCCAACACGATGCAGCAACAATCGCATCACCGGAGGAGTCGCCAAGCTTCTTGTCTTTCCACCCCATGTCAGCCGCCCTGAAAGCCATTTCGCCCGAGCATTTAATGCAGCTACGACGAATGGAGTCGTATGCTGCTCCCGAAGGAATCAATCTTGCCATTTCCAAAAGCTGCTTGCTCCACTGTTGGCAGGATTGAACTGTCGTCGCCCCTTCATCCAATTCGTCCGCCAATGTTATGCCATATTGCTGCAAGAACGGGTTCTGTGGTCTTTGGCTGATTAGATCGGCGAGCACGGAGCGCAGTTCGTTGGCAGGGCGCGCAAGCACCTCCTGCCCATAAGACTTTCGTTCTCTTTCCAGTCCCAATGATCCCCTCTCCCATGATTTTGCCTCAGCTATTCGATCCGCTAGTGTCACAGCGTTCGCACGAGCCTGATCAAGCAGCGTCTCAAATGCACCAACGGTACTTTCGATTTGAGCCTTCTTTTCGCGCTCGATAGCTCGATCTTGTCCAACTGCGGAAACGAGCGCGCCTAGAACGCTTAGAATTGCGCCAGATGCATCACCCGAATCAAAAGCCTCTGCCGCCGTGAAACCAATGACAGCTCCGCTTCCAGCAGCTTGCAGCGCTGATTCGCCCTTTTTGTCACTGACGGCGGCTTCAATGTTTCCGAGTTGGCTCAGCATTGCTTGATATGAATTAGCCAGGTTCACCACTTCCTGGAAGTGCGGGATGAAATCTCCCGCGTCTGGCTTCCGGCTTTGAAGGTGACTGATAACCTCCTGAGTTTTTGCTTTGCTGTCTGCAATCCTCGGTTGTGCCTTTTCAGGTTTCTGGCGCGAGAACACAGTGATTGTGTCGAGCTGGTTCTCCAGCAAGAAGAGGAGGAACTTCTCCTCACTCACGTCTTTGCCAGGTGACACGTCTATGACGTCGATCTTTGGGGCATAAACTGGGAGTGAGGTGCCAGAAACACTCTGAGATTCATTTGTCTCGGCAGGCCAAATAATCGCACTGAACAGGCCGGTGCTCATGAGCGGAACCACAAATGCGTATGGAATGAATAGCACGGTGGCAATCAGATGAAGAATTGCTTTTTTCGTCTCACCCAAACCAAGCAAGGAATAGCTCCACCTCCCAGTCATGATCACCACGGGAATGAATAGCACCCACATGAGGAAGCCGACGAAGGGCACTATGCAAAGGCCCGCCCCCAATGCCAGAGTGATCCAAATTTTAGCCTTGATGCCTTGAACCATTGGGATGTTTGAGTCTGGGAGATTCATTTGCAGAGATGGTGAGTGGATGCTGATCAGGCCAGTTCCAAGAACGTCGCTTATTCTGCTCCTAGATTGTTGCTGCCGAGTGGTTCAGCATGAGGCTCCGATTGCGATGCGATCCGCACAGCGGCGCAAAAACCGTTTTTAGAAAATGGGGCGGGCGATTCAGCTTTTGGCAGGAATCGGAGGAAATGGCGGGGGGCATGCGGTAGGCGGAGCGCCAGGGCGTCATGTGTCCTAATACGGACATCCCTGGGGCCGATTTCAAGTCATAATGTCGCAGGGTGGCGAAGTCCCCCTCAGAGCTTTATGCTGAAATCCTTGGAGATGTTTTCAAGGAGGCCAGGGAGCGCACAGGGATGTCCCAGAAAAAGCTCTCTGAGAAGTCCGGTGTGGGGAGAACTGGCGTCGTGAACCTGGAAGCCGGCAAAAGGAACATCTCAATTCTTATCGGCCAGATGCTCGCGGATGGTATGGGAGTGGCATACTCCGACTTGATCGAAGAGGTCGAGAAACGCTGGAAGAACAGGAAAAGGTGACGCTGAGCGTAATTCAGAACCTTTTTTAGAAAAAAGTCTCCGGTAAATTAGTGTACAAAATCCTGCGCGGATTTGGCTGGGTTTCAGGATGTTCTGACCTGTTTGGCAGCCCGAATACCACGCTCGATTTACAGATGATTGTAGCAGATCGGCTCTCAGATTGGAACAACGATTTTGCTGGTGATGCGATTGAATCGTGAGCCAAACAGCACAGCTTCTTTGCTTCCTGATGGCGTCGCCGAATTCCAAGCAACCTCAGCTCTTCAAGATCGAGAATCCCCTGTCCTCGCGCTTGGGGAATGAGTTCTTCCGTGCCTTGCCATCGGTGCCTGGGGTTTACTTCTTCTTTGGCCGCGAGAATGAACTCCTCTACATCGGTCAGTCATCGGATTTGAAGGCACGACTTGGTAGCTACAGGCATGTCACCCCGGAGAAGAATGCCAAACGAACCCTCCGCCTGGTTCATCGTATTCACCGGATTGAATGGAAGGAATGTGCCACTGCTGAAGAAGCCATTGAGCTAGAGCGGGTTTTGCTGCTTGAAAAAAGACCTCCATTCAATCGAGCTGGGGTGTGGCAGGGTGATCCATGGTGGCTGAAAATCGAGACGGTTGGACCAAACCTGAACCTTGAGCTGGTCCGTGAAGAAAGCGGCACTGGTCCTCATCCATCAGCCTTCCGTTATGCCTATGGAAGCGTGGTCCGGTGCCTGTTTCGAGTGGCATGGCCTTCTGAACCACTTTCCAGCTATCCGTATGGGCTTTTTGACGCCCGTGTGCCTCTGAGCCTGTCTTTGCCCCTTCCTGACGCCGTAGAGACCGCAGAAGCGCTCAGGGCGTATGCTGGTGGTCATTGCGAGCCACTGCTGTCAAAGCTCGCAGAAATGCCTCCAGCGGCCTCAGAGGTACAGCAGGAGTATTGGCAGGAAGAAATGGAGAGGGTGAGGAAATATGCGGCCAAAGCACGGAGGAATGCTTGAGATCACGAGCAGTCGGACTATAATTATTATAATGCAATCGGCCCTCCTTTCGCCATCTTGCCCTCCACCCCTTCCAGTTGCGGTGAAGCAGAAAACTTCATCGATTAAGGCGGGATGGATATGCATCGGGCTTGGATTCGTGACCTTTTGGACCGGGATCGGCCTCGTGTTCTTTTCGGTAGCAATGATCCTGGGTGTTGTCGCCATGTGCAGCAATCGGGTGGGTGCTGGCGTTGCCGTTCTGGTTTCAGCACTTGGCTCTCTTGCCCTTTGTGTCGTGCTGTTCATGACACTTGTGTTTGGCACCGTTATTGGAGGGGTTGCACAGATATTGGAACAAAGCCCAAAGCGTCCGACACAAACGACTGGTGTCAGGTCGAATCATTGAAGAGATCAACAGGATTCTCCACTGGTCATCGGAAGTTGTAGGAGTTCTATGGCCGGTGCTTCAAATCACTCGGATGAATTCAGAATACCCAGTTCAGCTTTCGGACTCCATTCGTGAAGTCGTGTCTTGGCGTCTGATGGCTGAACTGATGAGAAGGCATCCTCAAGTGGGAACGCTCATCGAGACACATCCTGGAGGAGGTCAATATGACTGCCTGACAATATTCAGAGAGGGTCAGTCTATAGCATCATTAAATCGAAGTGGCGACTTTACACCGTTTCACAGATTCGAGGCGCAGGTTAGCGGTGATCAAATCTGGCTGCCGTGCGTGACAGACGATGGGTTTGCCAATGTCCTAAACAAGCTGTCGAGCGCTTTGGGGTTGGATGTGCCGAAACAACTGCCAGAGACCTCGCCGGAAGTTTTGGTTTATCGCGTCATTGCAGGTTTGCTAGCCTGTTCATTCCTCGACAAAACTCCGTTAGGTTGTCGCAACGGCCAACTAGACTCATCTGGAGGAGAAGATAACAGAGGCCGTGATGTATGGTTTGAATCGTTCCCATCAGCATGTGCAGAGAGAGAACGGCTAACTAGATCAGAGAGTCCGTTTGGAAATCCCAACTATAGATTCTGGTTCCTCCTTAGACAGAACCAACCCGTGCACTCCTTTTCGACTACCGGCATCTCTCACACTACGGCCGGTTTGACAGTTAACCTGACGGACCTCTACAAGAAGAGACGGAGGATTGAAGACGTCATTGGTGCCATCCTTTTGCTTTGTGTATGATGTGCATCTAATCCCAGCTTCCCATGAAAACAGCCCTACTCATTCCTGTCCTGTGCTCACTTCTCTCCGCCTGTCAGTCGTCAAAAATCACACCTGCTCAGGTCCAGTCAAAAGCATCAACAACAACGCGAGTAGATGTGAAGACTGTCGAATTGCGTCCATTCACAACCGGCCAAAGCAAATCAGGCGAATCCGTCAGCTCTGCCGAAATCTCTGTTTTCGGAGTCTCAAATATGCCTGGTGTTGAAGGCTTTCGGCTAATCTTTGCACCGAAACGAAGTCTGATAGCACCTTACCTGCAATCCAAACGCTGGGTGGTGCATCAGGAACTGTCTTCACTGCCAGGATGGACCACTGCCTTGAAGGACATTCCAGTAAATGAAGGTGTTGCGGTTTTCCTGTTTCAAACACCGGAAGGCGATTACACCCTCTCTTCACTTCGACTGTTAACCAGAAAGTAGAAGTCACCCTGAAATCTGTTCCTGAGACTGGCACGCTAACTCCACTACGTTGGGGATTCGAACCTGTCCCCGAAGTAGAAGCGACCGTTGAGCCGTATGACAATGGTCGGGCCTCCCTCCGCGTCCATGGAGTCAGCAAGCCAAGAGAGTCTGAAGCTTTTGCCTCCCCGAAAACTTGTCACGTCGATTCAATCGCCGAGGTGGTATTCAGAAAGCGTTTCAACTCATCAGCGCAAATGATAACATGGCGAAAGGCACGCGATGGTCGAATCAGTCCACGTTGAATAGCACGTCGGATGGAAATAGTTGAAACTCCGAGTAGTGCAGCCGCATCCTTCAGTTTGTAAGCCAACGGGGGAGATTGTTCTTTATTCATGACACGGCAATCATACGCCACCCTTTGGTCACGCAATGGCGTCAGGGAACCATCATTTGCGGTTTTCGCAGTTTTGTGAGGTGACATCTGATCCATCATCGATGCATATGACACCCAAGCCTCTTCTGACCGTTGATCTGGCTTTGTTCGTTCCTGACATCTAAACCGCGATCAGTTGTGTCCTCTGCGAATTGCACGGGGCTCAGCATCAGGATGAAAATGGTAAACACGAGGAAATGAAGGCTTCGCTCCGTCAGGCGTTTGCTCTTGATGAGTCGCTCAAAATGAAAGCGCTCGATGATCCGGCTTTTGAGAATGTATTTGGCGAAGAAAAAAGCCTGTAGAATCCAGGAACATGAACTCTACAGGCTTCTCACTCCAGGGCACGACACACATCTCAACTCATAAAGCGCCGCTGAAATTGCTTCATCAGCAACGTAGGAAACATAGCACCGAACTCGGCGGATGTACAGCAGAAAGATGAAACTTTCTCGACAGGCGCTCGCATCACACAGTTGTTTAAGCCTGCCAACCTTGCCCAGCTTCTCGGTAATGTTCTTCACTGCCTGCTTCGTGTTTGAAAAGCGTGGCCGTTGGGTGATCTGCGATCCATTCTTAACCGTCCTCTTCTGCCAACTGATCTGAACGTTCTTCGACTTCGCCGGCCAGAGCATCAAGCAGGTCGTGTTGTTCCTCCTGTGTGAGTGCAGCCAAGACCGCATCCAGATTGGTCGTGGTGGATTTAAGGAAGTCTTTTGCGGCTTTGGTCATGGCTCAATCTTTGTTGGCGAATGACGTTTTCACACCCTTGCCTCGCTGCTTTTGTTGGCGAGGTGTTCTTCAACTTCTGACTGACTGGAAAAGAAGCCGGCTGAGAAGTTACCAGCAATCCAGAAGACACCAAAGAACTCAAGAATCAGATGTCCGTTCATCTCACTGACCGGGCGTGAAAGTGTGAGAACCGCGAGAGAGCTCAAAAGCGGCTTCTCCAGTGAATCACTCAATGCGGACTGCCTTTGGAAAACGGCGCTTCGCTATGCTGGGTGGGTAAAAGCTGAAGGGATTTGCAGGTCGAGACGGCCGGCCATCCAGT
>NZ_JACSRD010000153.1 GCF_014879935.1 Prosthecobacter sp. | reverse complement strand
GGGCCTTGGGAGCCGTCGCTTCCATTGCTGCCATCGTTGCCGCGTGGGATGGCGAAGGTGAAGCGCACGTTTGATCCGTCGAAGCTAACGCCCACCGTCGCGGGATTGCCAGGGTCCAGCGTGGTGACGCTGTCCACGATGGCTTGGGCAAAGGGCGGTCCCTGCGCCCCGTCATTGCCTTGCGGGCCTTGGCCGCCGTCGTTTCCGGGCGGGCCTTGGCTGCCGTCACTCCCATTGCTGCCGTTCATCCCGTCATTGCCACGCGGGATGTCGAAGGTGAAGCGCACGTTCGTTCCATCAAAGCTCACGCCCACCGCAGCGGGATCGCCGGGATTCACGGTGTTCACCGCATCCACCACCGCCTGCGCAAAGGGCGGCCCCTGCTGGCCCATCGGGCCTTCCTGACCCTGCGGGATTTCAAAGGTGAAGTGCAGCGTGTTCCCCACCACACTCACGCTCGCATTCGCCGGAGTGCTCGGCGGCAGGGTGTTCGTGCTGTCCACTTGCGCGGCGTTGATGCCGGAGCCGCTGCCGATGAGGTCGATAATTCCGGCGAACTGACCACGAAAACGGTCAGCGTCGATGTTTTGGCCGTTTTGGGGCCATGCTGGGTCGAAAGGCATAAAAGAAGAAGGTGAAAGGTGGAGTCACAAAAACGGGGGGACTCAGGCTTGCCGCCTGCATCCCCCCGTTTGGTTCGCTGAACTTAGGGAATGACGATCTGAGCGATGGGTCCAGGTCCACTTTCGCCCGCACCGTTCACGGAGGTTACTTGGATCTTAACCGTGCTGCCGCTCGGCAGACCGCTGAGGGTCGCATCGCTATCGGTCACGGTTTCCACCGCACGGAAATCATTGTCCGTGCCCACGATGAGAATCCACACGCGGTAGTGGTCCGCACGCAGCGCATCATCCCAGTCCACATGGGTGATGCCAGCACCGCCCGGAGTCGCTGTGGTAAAGCTGGGCGCTTCGGGCGTTTCTTCGTCCGCAGGGCGGCTGAGGCCAAAGGCATGCCACAGCGGGTCCTCCGCACTCAGCAGGGTCTCCAGCTCGGTGATCATGCCACGGAGGCGCTTGCGCAGGTTCGTCTCCGCCGCATCGCGGGCGGCTTTCGCCTGCCCGCTCTCCGTCACTTTTTGGTCCAGCGCCGTGCGGGCATTGCTGATCGTGGTATGCAGCGTGGTGGCCAGCGCCGCCGTCACCTCCATGTCCACACTTTCATGTGCCGGGTTCGCGGTGAAGTGGAGTTTCAGACTGTTGATCAGGCTGAAACGCTCCGCCTGGGTGCTGGGCATTCCGGTTGAGTTGTTCGGCCAGCCCGCCGCACCCCATTCGGTGGTGTAGGCTTCGCCGAAGAACTTCGAGAGACGCTTCTTGGCGTTCGTGATGAACACCTTCGCCGCATTGTCCGCCGTGTTGTGGGCGGCGTTCGCGTTTTTCCTCAGCACCTGGCAGGCACCGAAGGTGGATTCCGCCGCTTTGGCGGCTTCCAGTGCCGGGCGCACCACGGCTTCGGTGTTTTGTTTGAGCCCGATAGCCACTTCGTGGGTATGGGCACCGTCGCACATATCATCGCCGAGTGCGAAAAGGCGGTCGCGTTTATCAGGTAGGGCATTGGAAGCCATATTTTTGGTTCTAGTTGGTCGCGGAGGGTCCTGCGCCCCGAAGCGTGAGCCGTCGCCGAAGAATGCTTGTCCGAATCTGGCCACGTATTTCGTGTGTGAAGGGTTGCCGCTGGTTGGTGGGTTCTTCCCTCCGCCGGACAACCAGCCCGATGTGATAAAGGACGAACTGGGCAAAAAAGTATGCCAAGTGATTGTGCCGTCAACTGCCGCTTCCCGCTCCCATTCCGCCCTGGGCTTGGCGCACGCCTCCCAAGGCCAAACCGCCGAAAAGGCAGCGTTAAACGGGACGCGTTTACACCTGCCGACGCCTCGGCTATCACAGATGAGAGCCGTTTAGCCCTGCCGAGGGCTCGGCTGCCCCAAAAGGGACGCGTTTAACCTTGCCGGAGCCTCGGCGGCTCCAAACGGGAGCCGTCCAGCCCCGCCGACGCGTCGGCTGCCTCAAACGGGCCTCGTCCAGCTCTGCCGACGCTCCGGCTATCACACATGAGAGCCGTTTAGACCCGCCGACGCGTCGGCAGGACCAAACGGGACGCGTTTAGCGGTTCCAAATGCCAGCCGGTTGTTGGCCCGTGCAAGCGCCTCGGGAGCCGAGCGCGGATGCGCTCGGCGTAGTCGTGGGCGTCGTGGGTGTCATTTCCGGGCATGACGGGCCATGGGATTCTAGTTCAATGATCGGCACAGGTGCAGGCGTATTCGGGGTTGCTGCACTCTTTGCAGGTGTAGAGGAGGAGCTTGATGCGGAAGTTTTTCTTTTTGGCATCAGGGGCGGCTTGGGCCTGGACGACGACTTGATAGCCTTCGCCTTCGGGGAGCTTGGTGGTGGAGATGAGTTTGCCGTCTTTGGCCTCGAAGGCGATCTTGGCCTTGCCGCTGGGGGCTTCGGCGGTGGCGGTGATGACTTCGGTGCTGGGGGGCTGGGCTTTCAGCGCGGCGTCATAGACGGCGATGCTGATGCTGCGGTCTTTTTCGACGAAGAACTCGGCTTGTTTGCCGCCGAGATCGAGCAGAAGCCCTTTGCGGGGACCGGCTTTGACTTTGGCGTCGGCAAAGGCAGACGTGCTGGCGAGGGCGGCGATGATGAGGAGGTTCAGCAGTGTTTTCATGGTGTGTTTGTTGGTGGTTTGGTTTTTCGTTCGATCCAGTCGTAGAGCACAGGCACGACGAGCAGGGTGAGGAAAGTGGAGGTGAGGATGCCGCCGATGACGACGGTGGCGATGGGGCGC
>NZ_JACSRD010000183.1 GCF_014879935.1 Prosthecobacter sp. | reverse complement strand
CTGCATTTCATGCGGCGCGATGGCGTGGACGGCGCGTGGAGCGGCCCAACGCTGCCGCCGGAGATCGATTGGCAGCCGCAGACGGATGGTGTGACGCTCAGCGTGGCGGATGTGACGCCGGGCTGGCATGATAAGACCGGTAAGCTTCTCGCCATCGGCTGCCGAGTTCGCTACAGCCCGAAGGGCAAGCAACTCGACGACGTGAAGCGAGCGCACCAAACCGTGTATGCCGTCTTCGACCCGAAAACGTCGAAATGGACGCCGTGGCAAGTTTTGGAGCTGCCGGCGAATGATGAGTTCAACTTCGCCCGCAACGCCTGTGCGCAGTGGGTCGTCAAAAACGACGGAAAGCTGCTCGTGCCGCTCTACATCGGCAAAAGCGCCAAAGATCGCTTCAGCACGACCGTGGCCGAATGCCGCTTCGACGGCGAAAAGCTCGTCTATGAGCGAAACGGCGATGTTTTGCGCCTCGACGTGGCGCGTGGGCTTTATGAGCCGTCCTTGATCGCGTTTGGCGGTCGCTACTACCTCACGCTGCGCAACGACGAGCGTGGCTACGTCAGCGTGAGCGATGACGGACTGCATTTCGCGGAGCCCAAACCATGGACCTTCGACGACGGCGCGGAACTGGGCAGCTACAACACGCAGCAGCACTGGCTGGCGCATCGCGACGGCCTTTTTCTCGTCTATACCCGTCGCGGCGCGAACAATGACCATATCGTCCGCCATCGTGCGCCGCTCTTCATGGCCCGTGTCGATCCCGAGAAGCTTCAAATCGTCCGCGCGAGCGAAAAGGTCGTGGTGCCCGAGCGCGGTGCGGAGTTGGGCAACTTTGGCTGCGCCCGCATCAACGATCACGAATCCTGGGTGACGGTATGCGAAGGCATGTTCATGAAGGACTCCAAAGCCCGTGGTGCCGAGGGCGCGACGTTTGTGGCGCGGATTCTCTGGTCCAAACCCAATCCGCCAAGCCCATGAGCGAACCCATCGTCTATCTGAATGACCGCTTTCTGCCTGCCTCGCAGGCGAAGCTGAACATCTACGATCTCGGCATCGTGCTCGGCGCAACGCTGACGGAGATGACGCGCACGTTTCGGCATCGGCCGTTTCGCGCAGAGGAGCATGTGGCGAGGTTGTATCGCTCGCTGAAGTTTTCTGGCATCATGATTCCGCTCACGCCGGAGGAGATGCTGGCGCGGACAAACGACCTCGCGGAGGCGAACTGCAAATTGCTCGGCCCGGATGAGGACCTCGGCATCGTGCATTTCGTCACGCCGGGCGAAAATGCGCTCTATGCAGGCAGCGCAGGCTCGGCTGGGCCGCTGAAGCCCACGATTTGCATCCACAGCTTCCCGCTGCGCTTCGAGATGTGGCGGCATCTGTTCACCGAAGGCGCGCATGTCGTCACGCCGTCGATCCGGCACATTCCACCGCAGTGCATTGAGCCGAAGATGAAGAATCGCAGCCGTCTGCACTGGTGGCTGGCCGACAAGCAGTCACAGGCCGTCGATCCGCGTGCGATCACGCTGCTGCTCGACCTTGATGGCAACGTCACCGAATGCGCAGGCTCGAATTTCGTCATCGTGAAGGGCAAAACGATCATCTCGCCCTCACCACGGAACATTCTCGGCGGCGTGAGCCTGCAAACCGTGCGCGAACTCGCGCCGAAGATCGGCATGGAGTTCATCGAGCGCGATTTTCAGCCCTACGACGTGGTGAATGCCGACGAAGCCTGGCTCACGACCACGCCTTACTGCATGGCACCAGTGACGCGGATCAACACCACGCCCATCGCCGATGGCAAAACGGGGCCGTGGTTCACGAAAATGCTCGCCGCGTGGAGCGACCACGTCGATTTGGACATTGGGGCCCAGATTCTGGGATCTGCATGAATCGCGTCGCACATCTCTTTGTCATGTTCATCGCGCCAGCGCCGCTGGCGGCGGTCGATTACGCCAGGGACATCAAGCCGCTGCTGAAAGAGCGCTGCGTGTCCTGCCACGGCACCGTGAAGCAAAAAGGCGATCTTCGGCTCGATGCGGGCGCATTGATCTCGAAGGACGTGCATCAGGAGCTGCTGAAGCGTGTGAACTCGCACGACGAAGCCGAGCGCATGCCACCGGAAGGCGCGCGGCTCACGCCGTTGCAGATAGGCGCATTGCAGCAGTGGATTGCGGCCGGTGCGCCCTATCCGAGCGATGAAGTCATTCCAAAGAAGCCATCCGAGCACTGGGCGTTTCGGCCGGTGAAGCGTCCTGAGCTGCCGAAGTCAGCGCATGCGCATCCGATTGATGCGTTTGTCTTTGGTGAAAAGGCGGCCGCACCTCATGCGGCGCCGAATGCGTTGTTACGACGTGTGTTTCTCGATCTCATCGGGTTGCCACCGGCTCTGGAAGAGCAGGCGCGTTTCTCGTCAGACGCTGCTTTCGTTCGTGTGATCGACGACATCCTCACCCGCTCCGAATACGGCGAGCGCTGGGCGCGGCACTGGCTTGATGTTGTGCGCTATGCCGACACCAACGGCTACGAGCGCGATGCGGAGAAGCCGTTCGTGTGGCGCTACCGCGACTACGTCATCGAAGCGCTCAACAAGGACAAACCTTTTGATCGGTTCGTCATAGAGCAGATCGCCGGAGATGAGTTGCCGGACAAATCACTGGAGTCCCACATCGCCACCGGCTTTCTGCGGCTCGGGCACTGGGACGATGAGCCGGCGGACCCGCCCACGGATCGCTACGACCAGCTCGATGACATCGTGAGCACGACCGGGCAGGCCTTTCTCGGCCTCACCATCGGCTGCGCACGCTGCCACGATCACAAATTCGAGCCGCTGAGCCAGCGCGACTACTACAGCCTCGTCGCCGTCTTCAATCCGCTCGAACGCCCGCGCCAAGGACGCACGGAACTGACGGTGAAGATCGACGACACGGAGGTTTACACCTGGAAACAGGTCGAAGGCACCCCGCCGCTCACGCACGTGCTGCTGCGTGGCTCGCCCTCGCGGTTGGGAGATCGTGTCGAGCCTGCCTCGCCGTCCATCTTGAATGAAAGACTCGCGCAGAAATCTCGCCTCGGCCTCGCGCAGTGGATAGCGAGCGAGAAAAACCCGCTCACCGCACGCGTGATCGTCAATCGCGTGTGGCAGCAGCACTTCGGCCAGGGCCTCGTGAGCACCGCGAACGACTTCGGCCTCATGGGCGCGGCACCCTCGCATCCTGAGCTGCTCGACTGGCTGGCGCATTGGTTCGTGCATGACGCGAAGTGGTCATTAAAGAAACTGCACCGCCTCATTCTGACCAGCCGGGCGTGGCAGAGCAGCAGCGTAGGGCAAAGGGCAAAGGGCGGAGAGTCCAATCCCGCTGTCGCGTCATCAAGGAGCGCTTCGGACTCTTTGCCCTACGCTCTTAGCCCTTCTCTCTACCGCTACCGACGTCTGGAGGCCGAGGCGATCCGCGACTCGATCCTCGCCGTCAGCGGCCAGCTCAATCCGAAGCGCTTTGGCCCGGCGATGCGTCCCTCCATTCCTGCTGCTGCGCTGGAGGCAAACACCGACAAAGACAAGATCTGGAAGGCCTCCGACGCGCGCGAGGCCTCGCGCCGCAGCATCTACACCTTCATCAAGCGCGGCCTCGTCGTGCCGATGCTCGAAACGCTCGACCTCGCCGACACCGTGAGCAGTTGCCCCCAACGCCAGGTCACCACCGTCGCTCCACAAGCCCTCACGCTCTTCAATGGCGACTTCGTAAACGAACAGGCCAAGCACTTCGCCGCCCGTCTGAAACGCGAAGCGGGCGACGATGCCACGAAACAGATCACCCTCGCGTGGCGACTTGCGCTATGTCGGGAGCCATCAAACGATGAGATGACGAAGATGCGGACGTTTTTGCAAAACGAGTCACTCGAACAGCTCTGCCGCGTGATTCTCAATTTGAACGAGTTTGTTTATCCTGAGTGACCTCCTACGATTAATTTGCGACCATGCTGCTATTCATCTCACATGCCTCAGAGGATCAAAAAGACTTCGTGGAGCCCCTGGCGAACGAATTGGGTAAAGTTTTCGATGTTTGGTATGCGCCATATCAGCTTTCACTCGGCGACAGCCTCCTTCAAAAGATCGACGAAGGCTTGAGATCTTGCGATTTCGGAGTTGTCGTGCTTAGCCAAGCTTTCTTTTCGAAGAAGTGGCCCAAAGCCGAATTGGATGGGCTGTTCGCGCTCGAAGGAACATCAAGGAAAGTGATACTACCAGTTCGGAAGGGACTCAGCCCGGAAGATGTAGCTGGGTATTCTCCCATTCTCGGAGGACGGCTTTCTGTATCGGCAGACGAAGGCCTCGCGAGAGTCGTCGAGGAAATCCGATTGGCTGTTGATGTGTCCGAACGGAAAAGGCAATTAACGATCGTTGGAACCGCTGCCCAGAAATTCAAACTGCTGGATCAATCTTTAAAGGAGAAGAAAACCTCATTCACTCTATTACACAACGAAGAGGGCGTTAACCTGATCAAGGATGCGTTGCAGCGGTTGTTCCAAGTGCTTCAGAAGACTTTGAACGAGATCTCCGAGCAGTCTGAAGTGGTTAAGTTTCAATGTCGGCTGCTTGGGCCATTCGGCATGGACGTCAGCGCCCCATACCGCCTGACTTCCGATGTCAGGCTTATTGGCCTTGGAGGCAACTACGCCGACGAAGCTGTTTTGAGGATGCGTGTTGTGTTGAGCTCACGGCCTCATTTCAATGAGCAAGGGGGCGTGATCAGCACTCTCGATTTCAAGCCTGCATTTGATTTCGCAAAACACGTCATCTGGGTTTCGGAAGACGATAGTCGCAGATATGGAACCGATGAACTAGCCGGACACTTCATCGACACGCTGTCTCATGAAATTCAGGTTCAGAGTGAAGAGCAGCCCACATATGGTTAACCGGTCATCTATGTCCATGAGCCGCTTCATTCCCAATCCAACGCCGTGCGGCCTCGAGCGCCGGGAGTTTCTCCTGAGGGCCACCGGTGGCTTCGCCGGTCTGGCGTTGGCGGATTTGATGGCGGGGCCGTTGACGGAGAGGTGGGGGCATTTTCCGGCGAAGGCGAAGCATTGTGTGTTCTTGTTCATGAACGGCGGGCCGTCACAGGTGGACACGTTTGATCCGAAGTCGATGCTGAAGAAGTTTCACGGCAAGCCCTACACGGGCGATGCAAAGGTCGGATCGAACGGGCGGGCGGTGGGGCATCTGATGGCGTCGCCGTTTGAGTTCACGCAGCATGGGCAGTGTGGCTTGCCGATCAGCAGCCTGTTTCCGCGCACGGCGATGCATGCGGACGACTTGTGCGTGATCCGCTCGATGCATGCGGACACGGCGGCGCATGCGTCGGGTTGTTTGCAGATGAACACCGGCAGCATCTTCATCGGCAAGCCGAGCCTCGGCTCGTGGTTGAGCTACGGGCTGGGATCGACGAATCAAAACCTGCCTGGCTATGTCGTGATGACCGATCCGCGTGGCGGCCCGATCGGCAGCGCGTCGAACTGGTCGGCGGGCTACATGCCGGCGGCGTTTCAGGGCACGTTGTTTCGCAGCGGTGGCTCGCCCTTGCTTGATCTCGCCACGCCGCCGGGCACGAGCGACCGCACGCAGCGGCGAAGCCTGGATTTGCTCAAAGCATTGAATGAAGAGCATCTCGCGCGGCATCCCGAGCAGTCGGAACTCAATGCGCGCATCGAATCGTATGAACTCGCCTATCGCATGCAGACGGAGGCGATGGTCGTGGTCGATCTCGACCGCGAATCCGCCGCCACGCGCGAGATGTATGGCCTGAATCATCCGCTCACGGCCGACTTTGGCCGCAAGTGCCTCATCACGCGTCGGCTCATCGAGAATGGCGTGCGCTACATCCAGCTCTACTCCGGCGGCGGGCACATCGAGGACACATGGGACGGCCACAACGACTGCATCAAGAACCACACGCTGCACGCGGGCGAGACGGACCAGCCCATCGCGGCGCTGATTGCCGATCTGAAGCGCACCGGCCTGTGGGACGAGACGCTGCTCGTGTGGGGCGGTGAATTCGGCCGCACGCCTACCAGTGAGGGCGTGGGCAAGCCGGGCCGCGATCACGACTGGCATGGCTTTTCGATGTGGATGGCCGGCGCGGGTGTGAAAGGCGGCCAGGCCATCGGCGCGACAGACGAACTCGGTTTCAAAGCGGTCGTGGATCGCGTGCATGTGAGCGATCTGCACGCGACGATCCTGCATCTCATGGGCGTGGATCACACGCGACTGAGTTTTCATCATCAGGGCCTCGATCAGCGGCTCACCGGCGTCGAGGAACGGCGCGTGGTGACGAAAGCGCTGGCGTGAGAACTGCCTCATCTTGAAACAAGCGGCCTTCTCACGGTGTAACTCCTCGCCGATGAATCTGTGGCTCAAACAGCGTGAAACGAGGGCTGCCAGCCCCGAACGGCGGCGGTTGCTGAAGTCGTTGTCGGCGGGCGTGCTTGGCTTCAGCGCTCCTGAATGGCTGGCGATGCAGGCACGGGCCAGCAGTTCGTCGAAGGCCGCGATGGCAGGACAGGCGAAACGCGTGCTGGTGATTTATGAGGAGGGCGGCATCAGCCAGATGGACTCGTTTGATCCGAAGCCGGATGCTCTGCTGGATCACCGGTCGCCTTTCAAGCCGATCCCGACGAGCGTGCCGGGAACGCATTTCTCGGAACTGATGCCGCTGACGGCGAAGCAGGCGCATCGGCTCGCAGTGGTGCGCAGCATGACCTCCGCACCGACGGCGGGACACAAGGAGTGCTGCCAGGAGTTCTTCAAAGGCTGGCGCAATACGAACGCCTTCGACTTTCCCGACATCGGCTGCGTGGTGACGGAACTCATGGGCACGGAGCGGCCTGAAATGCCGGGGTACATTTTTTGCCCCGGTATCAACATGCCAAACGCGATCACCAGCACCGGATTCCTGCCCGCCAGCCGCGCTCCGTGGAAGCTGGGCACCAAAAGCCTGGGCGAAGACCTCAGCGATCCACAGTGGAAAGTGCGCTCGCTGGAACTGCAGAAGGGCCTGCAACGAGAGCGCCTGCTGGAGCGGCATCGTTTGCTCGAGTCACTCGATGTCGGGGCGGTGGCGGAATCGACGGCGGGGCAGGTGATGAAGGGAAACACGCAGCACGCGCTCGATCTGCTCACCAGCGAGGAGGCGAAGCAGGCGTTTGACCTCTCACGCGAGTCCAATGCGACACGCGACCGCTACGGCCGCGATCACCGGGGCAACTGCTACCTGCTCGGACGTCGT
The DNA here is from genome assembly GCF_014879935.1 of Prosthecobacter sp. GTDB lineage: Bacteria > Verrucomicrobiota > Verrucomicrobiia > Verrucomicrobiales > Verrucomicrobiaceae > Prosthecobacter. The sequence continues at coordinate 44,517 of NZ_JACSRD010000183.1, read as the reverse complement.
TTGATTGAGTCCGGCGTGCGTTTTGTCACCGTGACCTGCATCCAGCCGCCGGAGCATGTGAAGCGTCCCGGCTACGGCCAGCCCGGCGGAGTGTTCCTGAACTGGGACCACCACGAAGGCATCTACAACAACGGCCCATGCGGCGGACCGCAGGGGAACAGCAATCAAGAACGCTATGGGCTGCCGCATCCCGTGATGATGCCAAGCCTGGATCGTTCATTCAGCGCGCTCATCGAGGACATGCATCAACGCGGCCTGCTGGAGCAGACGCTCGTCTGCTTCGTCACTGAAATGGGCCGCACTCCGCGCATGAACAAAAACGGTGGACGCGATCATTGGGCGCGTGCGATGTCGATTGCGTTCGCAGGAGCCGGCTGCCCCGGCGGGGCGGTCATCGGTGCCACGGATCGCGAAGGTGGCGATGTGACGGACGCACTCTACACGCCGTATGATTATGCCGAGACGATCTACCGCAAACTAGGCTTCCCCGACACCCAGCGTCTCGAACGACCCAACGGCGTTGCAGTGCCGTTGTCCGACGGCGGAAAGGCGATCCGCGAACTGTTTTGATCCATGAAGCGTCTTGTCGCATGCCTCCTGGCGATTGCATTCACGTGTCGGGCCCAGGACAAGGCTCCCGACTGGGTGCTTGATGCCGTGGCTCCCTGGCAGGCGCGGGACTCGCAGGCTGAGTGGGTATTTCGTGACCAACTCTGGATCGGCGGCGGCTGGTTTCAGTCCTATGCCGAGCCACCGCGTGACGTGTGGGCGTCGGCTGATGGCAAAGAGTGGAAGCAGGTCGAGAAGAGCGCCCCATGGCTGCACAGTGATCTGCCAATGAACCTCACCTTTGCCGACAAGATGTGGATCATGGGCGGCTGGCACAAAGGCAGGCTGCCCGGGCACTCTGCGAGCCATCAAGTGTGGTCTTCGGGCGATGGCGTGACGTGGGAACAGGTCACCGCGAACGCGGGATGGACGCCGCGCCTCGCCGCTGGGCTGGTGGAGCATCGGGGGCGCATGTGGCTGCTCGGCGGCACGGAGAATTACTACTTCGGAGATGACTCGAGCCTCAAAAACGACGTGTGGTCGTCTGCGGATGGCAAAACGTGGAAACAGGAGACCGCGAGCGCCGCGTGGTCGCCGCGCGCGTATCACCAGGCGGTCGTTTTGAACGAGAAGATCTATGTTTTCGGCGGCGGGAACTATACGCCGGCCTATCACGCGAAGAATGACGTGTGGTCATCGAGCGATGGCGTGACCTGGACCTGCGAGACACAGGCCGCGCCATGGGAACCGCGTTTGTGGTTCAGCGCTGCGGTGTATCGCGGGCGAATCTGGGTCCAGGGCGGCTGGTCGAAGGAGAAGGACAACTTTGGTGATGTGTGGCACAGCGCCGATGGGAAGAACTGGCAACGCCTTGAGACGAAGAACTGCTGGAAAGCGAGGCACGAGCACTCGGTGTTCGTCTTTCAGGACAAACTGTGGATCGCGGGAGGCCATGCGCGGCCGCTTTCGAGCGAGGTGTGGTCGCTGAACCTGCCAGAAGACTGGAAGCCGTGAGGAGGGCCTCCAGGACGATGGCGCAGCAGTCTTACCGCACTTCCCAAGCTGGCGGCAGGTCCTTCGACTCCGGCCCATACGTCTGCGACACGACGAATCCGCTCGCCTGCGAGGTGTAAAAGATGCGCCCGTTGCTCACCACGGCACCGAGGCACTCGCGGGAGTCGATGGCGGGGCCGGTGGACACGAGTTTGCCGTCTTGCGAGAGGTCGATCATGTCCATGTTCGCGCCGAGGACATACGGTTCGCTCATCGTGAAGCGGCAGCAGGCGTAGTTGGTCTGGATGCTGTAAATGACCTTACCGGTGGCGGCATCGAAGACATTGCCTTTGCCGCGCAGGGCGTTGGAGAACATGAACTTCTCACCCACGCTCACCACATTCAGCGCGGAGGTCACTGCGTCGCTCGTCCAGACGAGTTTGCCGGTATTGGAATCGAGACACCACACATGACGGTCCTCGGTGCCGAGCTTCGCGCGGTTGTAGCCGCCGATGTAGAGCTTTCCATCGCGGGCGCTGAGCGTGCACTTCGAGGTGACGTAGTATTCATTCGTCTGCCACAGCACTTTGCCGGTCGCGGGATCAATGCAGCAGGTTAGGCCGTTGTTTTCGACCGGCAGGCCGCGACGCCGCTTCGTCTCGGCATCGTAGCCGAAAAAGACGCTGTAGTAGAGCTTGCCATCGAGAATGCAGATGCCGCAGTCATTGCCGCCGCGCCCGAACTCGAAGAAGTCCTTCTCCCAAACGACCTTGCCCGTGTCCAAATCCCAGGCCCAGAGGCGCGGATGATGGTTCTTCGGGTAGTACGGGTTGTCGTTCGAATAGATGAAGCTCATCACTTCGCTGCCATCCGCAGGCACCACGGGCGGCCCGCCAAAGGTGTACGGCTTCTCGCTGCCTTGCGGCGCGTAGTCGCCGCTACCGCTCGCATAGATCGCCACCTTGCCCGCAACGACCGGCGGGAACTGCCGGCTCCAACTCGGACTGCCGGTGAACGGCGCTTCCCACAGCAGATTGCCCGTCGCAGCATCAAGACAGCGCACAAACGACTTCTTCATGCCCGCCTGCGGCACCAGCAGCTTGCCGTCGATGTAAAGCGGCGACGTGAAGCTCAGATACACGTCCGGATACCACTTCCGCCAAAGCAAACGCCCCGTGTCCTGCTCGCACGCGATGATCTGACCCTCCGCCGTGTGCGTGTAGATGCGCCCGCCACCACAAACCGGCAGATGCTTCACCGTGCCTTCGAGACGCCGTGCCCAACGCATGCGCAGCGGCGGCTTGAGGTCCTGGTTGTTTGAGTTCTGGCCAGCGAAGTTGCCGTAGTTCGTGTACCAGTCGTGTTTGGCGTCGGCGAGCTTGCCGGTGAGCGGGGAGCGGATGGTTGAAAGCGTCTCCGGTCTTGGATCGGCAGCTGGGAGCTGTGATGGGGTGGAGCTGAAAGCCAAGAGGCGGCCTCCTTCATCGGCCACATATAGTCTGCCGTCGGAAATGGCGGCAGGGGCGCTGATGGCACCCGTCTTGATGGTATCACTACCTTTGATCGCGCCTGGTTGACCTAATTGACCTTGTTGACCTGATTGAAGATCAATCACATGCACGCGACCATCCAGCCCGCCAAAGATCACATGCCGCTTCGTTAGCACCGGCGGCGCGATGGCTCCAACTCCACTGAGCGTCTTCATCTCCTTCGTGCTCATGTTGTGCCGAATGAGCCCGCGATCCGTCTCCGGCTTCACACGAAACACATCCTTCCCACGAATCGCCACGGGCGAAAAGCTCAGCAGGCCATCCATGCGGATGTTCGTGTCCGTTCCAGGGACGAAGTCGCCGGTTTTGAGCGTGTCGCCTTCGAGGCGCATGATGTCCACGCGACCGGCGTTGTCGCGGCGATGCCATTGGACATAGACGTTGCCGTCGTCATCCGCGCTTTGGCCGAAGGTGGCGGGGAATTCCTTGCCGGACCACTCGGGGATCTCGCCGGTGGCTTTGAGCTTCGGTGCGGTGCCGGTGTCTTCAAGGAAGAGCGTGCGACCACCAGCGGGAATGACGACAATGTTGCCTTTGATCAAACAAATGTCCCGCGAGCACACGAAGTGGTCCTTCCACGTCACGCGACCATCGCTGGAGGTCGGCTTGGTGCCCGGTTTGAGCGTGGCGAGCATGCGTTTCTCGCAAAACGCGGCCCAGGACTCGCCGCTCCAGCGATTGCCATCGAAGCCGACGACTTCCTTCACGAAATCCCACTTCCAGAGCTGTTTGCCTTCAAACGTCATCGCCAGCACCTGCGCCCCGAGCGTGGCGACATACACGCGATCCTTCGCGACGACTGGCGTGCTGAAAATCGGCTCGCCGCAGTCGATCTCGGCCACCACGGCGCCGCTGTCGCGATCCAGCACGTAGTAAAAACCCGCCGTGGTGCCGAAATGCAGCCATTTTCCCGCGATGGCAGGCGAACTGACGTTGTTGACGTTTTGCTTCCCGCCCTTGCTTTGGAAGCGCCAGAGTTCCTTGAGCGTCTTCGCATCAAAACAAGCCGCGCAGCCCGATCCATCGACCACATACACCTTGCCGCTCGCGACCACTGGCGACGTGTAAATACCATCCGTCATCGCCACCGCGCCTTGCAGGCCGAGTTTCTCGACATCGAGGTCGATTTGCGCCGCATTGCCGCTGTGCGCGGCATTGAACATGAACTGCGGCCAGTCCTCCGCGGAGGCAGTGAGGCTGAAAACGAGGGCGAGAGGCAAAAACAGGCGCTTCATGGCGAGAGAATACGAAGGGCCATGGACGAACTTGTGCCGTGTTCGCGTTTTGCAGACAGCGGGTTGGGGAGCCGCGACCGCCCTTGCCTTGAGCGGCTTGCTGGCCGACTTGGGAGGCATGACCCGAGGCAACCGCTCGCTCATCTACCTGATCGTCATCATCCTGACGGGTATCATCGTGCCGTTTGTCATCTGGGGCGCGCGTTTTGATGCGACGCTGAGCCTGGAAGGCACACGGCAGTGGATGGAAGGCTACGGAAGCTGGGCGTGGGCGGCGGGGATCATTCTCTTGATCGCAGACATCGTGCTGCCCGTGCCATCCACGGTGGTGATGTCGGCGCTGGGCTGGAAGTACGGCTGGTGGACCGGCGGCCTGATCTGCGCCGCCGGATCGATGCTGTCGGGAATGGTGGCGTATGCGGCATGTTACTGGGTGGGACGGCCGGCGGCGCGATGGATCGCAGGCGAGGAAGGCCTGCGCCGGGGCGAAGAGGTGTTCGAACGCCACGGCGGCTGGCTGGTGGCGCTGTCGCGCTGGATGCCGGTGCTGCCGGAGGCGGTGGCCTGTCTGGCGGGGCTGTCACGCATGCGCAGGCGCGTGTTTCTGCCGGCCTTGGCGTGTGGATCGGTGCCCACGGGCTTCGTGTTTGCCGCGATTGGTGATCTGGGCCAGAGCGAGCCCGCGTGGGCGATCGTTTTGAGCTGCTTTGTGCCCGTGCTGCTGTGGCTGGGGGCCGCGCGTGTGTTGAAACGCTAGGCGGTGTTTGAAACTGTCTCTCACAGCCTGTTGCAGAAGGGCAGCGCCAACGGCGCGGCATTCCTCAGCCCATGGGCGGAGCCCTGGGTTTGGAAGAAACGACCGCTCTTGCGCTTGGGGTGAAGCCCTGCAAGGGCGGGACTCGACTCAGGGGGATCGTTCGGATGGATGATGACAGCGGGAGCACGGTGTCGAGTGCCGCCCTTGCAGGGCTGGCTTCCAGACGCGGTGTCGGGTGGACGCGGTCCCCAGGATTTCATCCTGGGCTGAGGAGTCATGCGCCGTTGGCGCATATGACCATCCAGGTCGTCCAACACGTTCTAACGCATCTCGCTCAAACCGGCCGCCTTGGCCGCGTCGCGGGCAAGCTTCCGCATCTCGCGGCGGATCATCCAGGCTCCGAGCGGAATGAGCACTGCGACGGCCAGCACGGCAGCGATGCCCAGCAGCATGACGGTCTGCAATCCTGCCGCCATCAGGATCGTGGCCACGATGAACCACAACAGCACATTCCACCCGAGCCCACGCCGCACCCGCAGCATGAGGCGGACGCAGGTGAGGCAACGCCCGCCGCCGTGATATTCGGTGACAGTGACAAACGCGCGCGACAGCTCGTGATTCGGCCACAGTTCGATGTCAAACCAGCGCCAGCCGTCATCCTGCCGGAAGATGACATGGGAGGTCTTGAGGCTGCGCCGCATCTCATCGAGCCAGGCCTCGCGTGCCACGCCCGTCTCGCTCCAGAAGGCCAGCGTGCCGAGCCGGATGGCATGCTTGTGCGGCAGTTCAGGCGGCACGATCTCTGGCAGCACGGGCTTCCAGCTCGGCCGTGCGCCGAGTTTCACCATGCCACGCAGCCGCGCCCACTCGCGCACCACCGGCTGCACCCAGCACAGCATCCACAGCAGCAGACGGTCCGGCGTCTCATGGAGGCCGGCCGTGTTCGCATTGTGCCGGCTGACACGCCACGCGGCCCACATGGCAAACCCCAGCGCGGCCACGCCGGCCCACGGCTGACGGGCGAAGAAGGCCGCGAGCATCACGGCGATCCACAGCAGGCCGGTCAGCCACTCCCACCAGCGGAAGGCAGGTGTGGCGTAGATCGTCTGGAAGGCGCCCAGGCCGAAGGGACCGTGGAAGATGCTGCCTTCGACCGGACGGTCGGCGGGAAGACGGTCACCATAGATGCCGCCGCGCCAGCGGGCGCCGCCGAGCGGGCCGAACCTTCCAGGATGCGCCTTCATCAGCAATGCCTCGGCATGACCGTAGCCGCGTTGCTGGTTCAAATAAGCCTTCACCGTGAAACGGCGGTGATGCCAGACCATGGCCCCGGGGACAAAACGCAGCAGGCCTTGCTCACGCAGGCGCCAGCACACGTCCACATCATCACCGGCGGCGGTGAATTCCGCACGGAAACCGCCGATGCGGCTGAGCGCGTCCTTGCGGATGGCCAGGTTGCAACCGGGCAGATGCTCCGCCTCCGTGTCGCTCAGCAGCACGTGTGCGGGCGCTCCCGGAGCCGCTGCCACCACCCGTTCCACACGATTGCGTGGCGGCGGCGGGATGTTCGGCCCGCCGGCGGCCACCACACCCGGTTCCTGAAACGCATGACTCAGATGCAGCAGCCAGTCCGGATGCGCCATGCAGTCGTCGTCAGTGTAGGCAATGATGGAGCCGCTGGCGAGATCCGCGCCGAGATTCCGGGCGACGCTCAGTCCCGCATGCTCCTGATGCCGGTAGCGCACCAAAGCAAAACGCCGGGTGAGCTCCGCCGTGGCGTCCCGCGAGCCATCGTCGATCACGATCACCTCGTAGTCGGGATAGTTTTGCGCCATCAAGGATTCGAGGCAGGCGGGCAGCGTGTGGTCGCCATTGCGCGTGCAGACGACCACAGAGATGCGTGGCGGGTTCGGCGGCGGTGCCAGCTTGTCGCCCAGATCGGGTGCCACCGCACAGGCGGGCCGTTCGTGCCGTTCCTGATCGGTGATGCCAAAGCTCCAGCCGGTGACATCACTCCCGCCGCGATGCCATTCATCGGTGTAGGCGAACCAGACGCCGCCTGCGCAGCCGTTTCGCAGCAGACAATCGTGCTGCCAGCGCATGACCTCCGCCTGCCGCTGCTCCCCGTGCGCGTTCACATCGATCCCGAACTCGGTGATGATGAGCGGCTTGTTCCCGGCGAGGTTTTGCAGGCGTGAAAGGCAGGCCGTGAACGCCTCCCTCTCCTCCAGGTAAACATTCACCGCCAGGAAGTCGGCGTTGCGCGGCACCAGATACTCGGTGGAGGGATAAGTGGCGTAGCTGATGAGTGTCCGCGGCGCCTCACGTCGTGCGGATTCGATCAGGCTCTCGATGAAATCACGCACCCGTCGCGGCCCCATCCAGCGCACCAGCGTCTTTTCGATCTCATTGCCGACCAGGATCGCCGCGACGCAGGCATGATCGCGCAGTTGCCTCGCCGCGTCGGTGATGCGTGTATGGATTTCGCATCGCAAGGCCCGGTCAGACAGGAAATCCACATGTTCCATCCAGGGCACACCGACGATCAAACGAAGCCCGAGCGCCGCCACCTCCCGCAGCAACGTGGCCGTGGGAAGATCGTAAATCCGCACCGTGTTGAAGCCGAGAGCCGTGATGTGCCGCAGATCGGCGGACAGACGGGCGTCCTCGGGGAAAGGCTCGTCACGGCTGTTCGGCTTGAACGGCCCGTAGCTGATGCCACGCATGAAAAAGGACCTGTCATCACCCGGCCGGAGGTATTTGCCCGCCGTCATGAGCCGCGGTCCACCGGACGCGGGCATGATCGGGGATGGCGGGGAGGCGGTGGACATTGCGGGGCGGCGACGTTGAAACAAAGACGCCCGCAAAGCCAGCCGGATTCAGCACGGCCGGCTCACGCGTCCGGTTTCGACTCGTCAGCGGTCTTGTCCGCCTCCGTCTCGGCATTCTTCACCTCCATCATCACCCAGCCGTCGCCTTCCTTCGCGATGCGGCGGCTGTTGATGATCAACACGGCACACAGGCCGATGAAGGCCACGCTGGCCTCCAGCACGAACGGCGTGGAAAAGAACGCGAAGAGATAACCGACCCCCTGCAGGATGATCTCGCGCGCGGTGGTGTTCACCACGGCGGCAATCACGATGCCGGCCACGAAGACGAGGCTCCAGACGAGCGGCTCGATCCAGCCGTGCTTTGCTTGAGTCGGTGTTTGCGATCCAGTCATGTCAGTCAACGGGCATGGCCTTACGCACGGACACCGGGAAATCAATCTGCTTCGTCACCGGTGCCTTCGCCTTCAATGCCACGGTGCCCGCCGCGCTGCCGTCCATGGCGGGATTCGACTTGGAGGGGCTTGTGGACTCGGTCTCCGCCGGTTGCGCCTGCTCCAGGCGATGGATGTCAGCCATGTGCTTCCCCCACATGGCCGTCCCGGCCAGGATGAGCACAAACACGGCAATCGCGGCCGGCAGCGGCGATTTGATGACATTCAAACCTCCGGTGGCCTTCACCGCACTCACCGCCGTGGTGCCATGCTCACGCAGCCACGGCCCGTGCGACTGGGTGAGGTAACGATAATCCCGCTCACCGCCCAGCACACCGGCGGGCAGATCCTCCAGCATGTCTGCTGCATCCACCTCCAGGTACTCGCTGTAGCGGCGGATGAAGGAGCGCGCGTAGGTCATGCTGCCAAACGCGGCCAGATTCCCCGACTCCAGCAGCCGCAGCCTCGCCACGGGGATGCGCGTCTCGAACGAGGCGTCCTCGATGGACAGGCCGCGTGATTCGCGGGCTTCCGTGAGCATCTGTCCAAAGGCGGCTGGCATGGCCGTGACTGTGACACCGGTCCCGCCCGGCGCGATGAATATTTTTTCAGGGTTGCCCTGATCCTTGACTGCGCCAATGGCAGAAAATCACTCATACTTCAGCCACGCCGTCGCGGCGCAGGCTTTGTCGGCGGTGACGCGGAGCCAGCGGGCTTGGATGGCGGGGTCGAAGGTGAGGGCGGTTTCTTCGCCGGGGGAGACTTCGTGGTGTTTGTGGGTGACCCAGAGACCGGTGCCGGTGAGGTCGAGCTCGATGTGGAAGCTCACGGGCTCGTTTTGATCGTGGCTGAGCGTGAGCGTGCGCTGGTCGTAGGCCCACATGAGGTAAGGATCGCTCTTTTGACCGGCTTTGACCTTCGTGGCCTTCCACGGGCCGCCTTCGCCGCGGGGTTTGCCGAGCTTCCAGAGGTCGTCGATGGCTCCGGCCCAGAGGGCGGCTTTGCCGTCGTCGCTGCGGAGGATGTGGTCGCTGGCTTTGGCGTCGGGTTTGATGCCGCTCATGATGAAGAGGCCGCGGTAGCCGCCGAAGTCGGTGACGCGCAGATTGTGCGAGCAAATGGGGCGGATCTTCGCGAAACCATCGGCGTTTTCGGCGGGCAGTTCAAAGAAGGTGCCGCAGGCGCTGAGCATGTCGCGCTCGGTGGCGACCTCGCGGCAGATGCGCAGCTCGCCGGCGTTGGTGGCGGCATCGTAGGCTTTCGAGGCACGCGGCAGACGCCAGCGACGGCCGCGATCATCGACGACGAGCACGCTGGCCTCATCGAGCGTGATGACGTTCTTCGGCAGCGCGACGGCTTTTTCGACAAAGGCCTTCGCTTTGGCATCCTCGACGCGTTTGAGGGCCAAATCGGCTCCCATCTCGTAGTAGCCGTCTTTCGTGGCGAAACTCAGCGTGCGCTTGTTTTCGCCGCGAGGGCGGAAAAGGCCGGTTTGGGCGTTTTCATCGCCGATTCGGGCGATGCCGTCGAAAATGGCATCGGGCTCGGTGGTGCGGGATTCGCCGTTTGAGAGCGTGATGACGACACTCAAATCTTTGGAGTCGGCCCCTGCCTCGGTTCGCAGCCAGTCATCATCACTCATGATGTCCGTGCGCGCGGATTCGCCGGTGGCATGATTGACGACCCAGAGGCTGCGGTGCTTCCAGCCCGCTACAAGAAACAGATCAGCCTTCTGCCCCTTCTTCACGCTCTCATGCAGCCACACCGCGCCGCTGGCGTGCGCGGGGCCGAGTTTGCCGGGCGTGTCGGGGCTGGTGAACCAAAGGTTGCTCTGCGATTGACCGATGCTGTCGATGCCGCCTTTGACTCTGCGTTTGTTGAGGAATTCCGACTTCGCGGAGTCATCGCAGCCGAAGACGAGGCCGTCGTTCCAGCGTGTGAAGTCACCGATGACCTTCAAGTAGGCGCTGCGGGCGCGGATGCCGTTCGTGTTTGATGCGGAAAAGGTCTTCGGGAAGCTCCAGAACGCGCCGTGCATGGTCATGAGCAGGTTTTCTTCGCCGATGTCGCGAATGCGCGGCCATTCAGTGTTCCAACCGTGCGCGCCGTCGTAGCTGTGGCTGACTTTGGGGAGGCGAAACGACTGCCATTTGCCGCCATCGAGCACCATGAGGATGAGCGACTTCGCATCCCAACCGATGCTCCACACAGGCGCGTTGGGATCGCTGCCGTGAATGCCGCCGGGGCCGGTGACTTCGGTGAATTGATTGCGACGCACGAGCTGCCAGTCGCCGCTGCCGGTCCATTCGCCGAGGGCGCCGCTGGGCGTGGTGGGATCGGTGAGCACGCGCTTGTCGCGGTCGCCGTTGTTGGCGTAGATGAGACGGCCTTGGGAGGAATACAGGCCTTTGCCGTGGTAGCCGGGCAGTTGGGAGTCGAGCTTTGAGAGCGGCGTCTCGACCTTGAAGTCTTTTTTGATGCCGTTGCCGTCGCGGATGAAGTTTTTCACGGCGAGCGATTTCACATCGACCTCGTAGAGGCCTTCCTCCATCGTGGCGTAGTAGATTTTGCCTGCGGGATCGGTCAGGTGCCGCGCATTGCCGGTGAGACGGCCTGGCATGATGCTCGGCGGGATGACGCGCACTTTGCGTTCTACGTCGATGACATACGGCCCGATGAAAAGCTGCTTCGATTCGTCGTGGATCATGCGGTTCGCCGGTGTCCCGCCGACGCTTTCGGGGCGCACGATTTGCTTCAGGTCCGGCGTGATTTCGTAGAGCTTGTCGCTCGATCCGAACGGCAGATGCGGCCCATACGTGATGACCCACAAGCGGTCCGCCCAAGGCACCACCGCGCCCGTGCCGCACTCGCCCTCGTTGTTGAACATGGCGAGCGATGGGTAGATGCCGCTGATGTTGCGAGGCTCCTCGGCCAAGGAATGGACCACGGAACACACGAAATACACGGAAAGCAGAAGGTTGGGCTTCATCTGGGCAGCAAAGCAGATGCGGTGAGGCGGGCAACTGCGCTGTGTTATGCCGGATGGAAATCGCTTATGCGGGGCGTGGGTGGATTGCAGGATGCCGGGGATCTGACGCTCTACTCCGAATCATGGGGTTTTGTCATGTTACCAAGAGGTAGGCAGTAGAATGGGGGCAGTAGAATTTTTGTCCTGAACCAAAGGTGTTACCCATGTCCTGACTGAACCCTCTTCAAAGTAATTCTACTGCCCCCATTCTACTGCCTATCAAATATGGTTTCATCAGCGTCGAATGAGCGTTTTGATCTGTCTCATGCCCCGACCACCTGAATTCACTGCCGATGCTTGGCGCAGCCTGCGCTGGGAGTGGCTGTGGGTGTATCGTGGGGCGGTGCCGGTGTGCGGGGTGTGGTCGGCGGAGATTCCGGTGCCGGCGGGCGTGTTCTTCATCGAGCAGGGCAGCGGACGGATTCGGGCGGATGGGAAAGAGATCGCGGTGAAGCGTGGCGAGGCGTTTTTTTCGGCACCGGGGACGCGGCAGCATTGGTTTGCGCCGGGGACGCGACTGCTGTCGGTCGGTTTTCGCTGCCAGTGGCCGGATGAACGGCCGGTGTTTCGTCGCGGGCTGAATTTCGCCGCGAAATCGGCCGCGTTGCGCACCGCGACGCTCGAACTCTTCCGCCGCGTGCATCGCGGTCGCAAAGCGGTGACCTTTCGTGAGGCAGTGAAGCCTGCGACACACTCACTCGCGACGTGGTCGGCGCGTGAGGCGGCATTTTTGGAGTGGTTCGCGGTTTGGAGCGCGGTGCTGCATCAAAACGGCATCGAGCCAGAGCCGCGCGTGGCGGCGAAAGGGCGTCGAGGCCGCGTGGAACAGCTCATCGCGTGGCTGGACACGCGTCCGCTCGATCAAACGACGCCGAGTTTGCCACCAGGCTTCGGTTTGGGCCTGCGCCGGGCGGATCAACTGCTGCAACAGCACCTCGGCACCAGCTTGCGCCGCTATTTGGAGAAGCGACGGCTCGATGCGGCGCGGGAGCGGGTGCTCGCAGGAAATGGCACGCTGAAGGAAATCGCGTTCGAGCTGGGTTTTCGGCATGCGTCGCACTTCACGGCGTGGTTTCGCCGGCAGGTGGGCGTGTCGCCATCGGCGTATCGCACGGGCGGGATGGAGGCGGCGTGACGGTGGCGAGATGCAGGAGCTCCTCAGGCCCCACGGGCTCCTCGGCCTGCCAGGGGAGCCAGGCGGTGCGGGTGGCTTGTTTTTCGACGACTTCCTGGATGTAGCGATGCTCGGCGTGCTCGCGGCGTTGCAGCAAGGGATCGCACGAGCCGCTGTGGAGCAGGCTTTGATTGATGACCCACGCGTGCGGCTCGATGTGGGCGCGGCGCAAATCCTCCTGAAGCGCGGCGGCCTCGTGCACGGGCGTGGCCTCGGGCAGGGTAATGAGCAAAAGGTGCGTGAAGGCCGGATCGCGCAGACGCTCAAGCAAATGCAGAACCTCCTCCGGCTGCGTGCTGCGGGCCTGGCGCTCGAGTTCGCGATGATAAGCCTCGCTGGCGTCGAGCAGCAGCAGCGTGTGGCCGGTGGGCGCGGTGTCGAGCACGACGAAGCGCGTGGTGCCTTGTCCGACTTCACGAGCAAATGCGCGGAAGACGGCGATCTCCTCCGTGCAGGGCGAGCGCAGGTCTTCTTCGAGCAAAGCGCGGCCCGCGTCGTCCATTTGCGTGCCTTGATGACTCATCACCTCAGCGGTGTAGGCGGCTGTTTCGGCGGCGGGATCGATTTTGCTCGTCGTGAGGCCTTCCACCTGCCCGGCGAGCGTTTGCGCGATGTGCGCGGCGGGATCGGTGGTGCTGAGATGCACGCGGTGACCGCGTTTCGCGAGCAACACGGCAATCGCCGCCGCGACGGTCGTTTTGCCAACACCGCCCTTGCCCATCGTCATGATGACGCCGTGCCCTTGGCGCTCGATTTCATCGACGAGGCTGGCGAGGCTTTGCATCGGTGGTGCAGTCCATTCGTCCAAATGAGTGCGCGTCTCGTTGGCGGTTTCTTCGGTCAGCAAAGCTCGCACGCCGCCGATGCCGAGGATGTTGATCGAGCGCAGCGGCACAATGAAGGCCGGCATGCTGTCGATGAAGGCCTGCGCGGCACTCAACGCGGCCTCACCGCGCTTTTGCATGGCCTGGGCGACGGGATCGCTTGGGCAATGCGTCGCGAAGACGCCGTTGATGACGAGGCATTGATTCGCCACGCCGAGGGCTCGCAGTTCCTTCGAGGTGCGTTCGGCTTCGCGCAGCGCGGAAAGTTGCGGACGGCTCACGAGCACGAGCGTGGTCGCGTGCGCATCGGCGAGCGTGTTCACCGTGGCCTCGTAGATGACGCGTTGTTTTTCCAAACCAGCCAATGGGCCGAGACAGGAGGTGCCGCTGGTGTTTTGATCCAAAAACTGGTCCCAAGCCTTCGCGAGGCTCATGAGCCGCAGCGTGTGACCCGTGGGTGCGGTGTCGAAGATGACATGGTCGTAAGTCTTCGCCGCCTCGGGATCGCCGATGAGCCCGGCGAACTCGTCAAACGCCGCGATCTCGACCGTGCACGATCCGGAAAGCTGCTCCTCCATGCTGCGCAACGCCGCCTCCGGCAGCAAATCGCGCATCGGTCCGATCAAGCGCTCGCGATACGCCGCGGCGGCTTCGACGGGATTGATGTTCAACGCCTCGAGGCCCGGCGCACTAGCGATGGGCGTGGGCGCGTTCGTGAGCTTCGTTTCGAGCACTTCATCGAGATTTGAAGCCGGGTCCGTGCTCACGAGCAGCACGCGTTTGCCGGATTCAGCGAGCTTCAGTGCCGTGGCGCATGACAGCGACGTTTTGCCCACGCCGCCTTTGCCGGTGAAAAAGAGGAAGCGCGTCGTGGCGGCCGGATCTGGCTGGTAGCACGGCAGATTCATGACGCGTGCTCCTCCTGGCCCAGCGCGGCGCGGAAGAAGACCGGGCGCTCATCGTGATTCAGATAGCGGCCCTTCTGGTAGATCGCGCCATCGAGAAAAATGAGCGGCAGCACGCCGGTGCCCTCTTTTTGCAGCAACTCCTTCACCACCGGATGCTTCGCGAAGGCCATCGGCTGCTGGCCGAGGTTCTGGCGCTCAATCTTCACGCCCATGTTCGCGAGCTGCGAGAGCATCGCGGCGAAGTTCACGAGATCGGGATCAATGTTTGGCCCGCAGATGCCGGTGGAGCAGCACATCGGCGGATCGAAGACCTGAATGGTTTTCATGAGGGCAGGCTCGTGCGGTTCGTGAGCAAGTAAAGCGACGTCACTGAGCGAAACTTGTTGCCCGCCCGCTTTATTTGGCTATTTCGCCAAATAGATGCCCGCCCTGAAAAAAAAGCTCGAAGACCGTGCCGCCGTGATCAAGGCGCTGGGGCATCCTTCGCGCCTGCTCATCGCCGAGGCGCTCATGAAGGGCGAGATGTGCGTGTGCGACCTGAAGGACCTCGTTGGTGCGGACATGTCCACGGTTTCGAAGCATCTCACGCTCATGCGCGAGGCCGGCGTGCTGAACTGCGAGAAGCGTGGCCTCAACATTTACTACTCGCTCGCCTGCGACTGCCTCGGCGACTTTCTCCGCTGCGTGGACCGGCTGGCCTGCGGCGGCAAAAAAACCACCTGCTGCTGATTTCCCATGACCATCGCTGAATTCATCACCCAACTCCGCTCGCACGCGGACAAACCGCTCGCCTTCGTGCTGCCGGACGGCGGATTGATCCCCGCGCACTTTCACATCACCGAGGTCGGCCACGTCACGAAGCGCTTCATCGACTGCGGCGGCACGCGTCGCACGCTGGAGACTTGTTTGCTGCAAACCTGGGTGCACGACGATGTCGATCATCGACTCGTCGCTGGCAAACTGGCCGCCATCTTCGACAAAGCGGGCGATGTACTGCCGCATCACGAGGTCCCCATCGAAATCGAATTCGAAGACGGCGTCGTAGCGCAGTTCCCCATCGAAAGCGCCACGATCATCGACGGCACGCTCGCTTTCCGCTGCGGCTGGAAGCACACCGACTGCCTTGCTCGCGGCATTTGCCTGCCAGGCGAATGCGCTCCGGCTCCACAACCCGCGAGCTGCTGCACGCCCGGTTCAAAATGCTGCTGATCATGAAAAAGCACCTCGCAGAGCTTCTCGGCACCTTCACGCTCGTCTTCGCAGGCACGGGAGCAATCATCATCAATGACGTCAGCGGCGGCGTGATCGGTCACGCGGGCATCGCGCTCACCTTTGGTCTCGTCGTGATGGCAATGATCTACACCTTCGGCGATGTCAGCGGCGCTCATCTCAATCCGGCCGTCACACTCGGTTTTGCCGTCGCAGGCCGTTTCGCGTGGAAAGACGTTCCTGGCTATGTTTTGGCCCAAATCGTCGGCGCAGTCGCTGCGAGCGGTGTTTGGCGACTTTTGTTCCCCGCGCACGAAAAACTCGGTGCGACGCTTCCCAGCGGCACTGCGACGCAGAGCTCCATTTTGGAGTTCATCCTCACTGCCATCCTCATGCTGGTCATTTTGCGTGTTTCGACCGGCGCGAAGGAAAAAGGCATCACCGCAGGCATCGCCATCGGTGGCGTCATCGCGCTGGAGGCGATGTTCGCAGGCCCGATCTGCGGTGCGTCGATGAATCCCGCCCGCTCACTCGCTCCCGCGCTCGTCTCCGGCCATTTCGAGCATCTTTGGATCTATCTCACCGCCACCGTGCTCGGCGCTTTGGCCGCCGTGCCGTGCTGTCTCGGCGTCAGCGAGTGCGGCTGCTGCGGCGCTTCTCACCAACACTCCACTTCTCCATGACTCCGCCCAAACCGCTCGTCCTCATCCTCTGCACCGGCAACTCCTGCCGTTCTCATCTTGCCGAAGGCATCCTGCGCCAGGTCGCGGGTGACATCCTCGAAGTCGCCAGCGCGGGATCGAAGCCCGCAGGCTATGTGCATCCGCTCGGCATCAAGGCGATGGCTGAAATCGGCATCGACATCTCCACGCACACGAGCAAGCACATGAACGACTTTCTTTCTCGCGATGTGGAGACCGTCATCACCGTCTGCGGCAACGCGGATCAAGCCTGCCCGATGTATCCCGGCCAGCTCAACCGCCACCACTGGCCCTTCGACGATCCCGCCCACGCCACTGGCAGCGAAGAGGAAATCATGACCGTCTTCCGCCGCGTCCGCGATGAGATCAAAGCCGTCTTCACCGCGTATGCGGATGGCCGGCGAGATCAGATGAAGGGGAATTGATCATTTCTTCCCACCTTTGATGAATTCCTCACGGCTCAGCGTGCCGTTGTTGTCGGCGTCGAATTTGGGAAAGCGCTTCGGCGCTTCATCGGGGTCGGGCTGGTTGAGGAGAAACTCTTCCTTGGTGAGCTGGCCGTCTTTGTTCTTGTCGCGCTGATCGAACATCTTGCCGCGATCCTGTGCGGGTTTTTTGGCCTCGGCTTTTTTTGGCTCGGGCTTGTTGCTGATCTGCGGCTTTGCCTCGGGATGGGTGGCGAGGAGTTTGCGCAGTTCGGCGACGACCTCGGGCTGCGAGGCTGCGAGGTTCTTCGTCTCAGCAGGATCGGCTTCGTAGTCGTAGAGTTCGAGGATGGCCGAACCCGCAGGTTCGCCGGGCTTTTTCCATTCGACAAGACGATGACGCTGCGTGCGGACGGCACGGCCGATCAGGCCCTGGCCGCGCGGATAGACGTGGATCGCATGATCGCGCACGCTGGAGCTCGGATCCTTCAAAACAGAGGCGAAACTGCGGCCATCGCCTTGTTTGGGTGCAGGAAGGGCGGTCAATTCGGCGAGCGTGGGATAGATGTCGCACGATTCGATGAGCGCTTGCGTGTTCTGGCCGCCTTTGATGCCCGGAGCGGCCACGATGACCGGAATGCGCGCGGCCTGCTCGTAGTTCGTGTGCTTGCACCACATGCCGTGGTCACCGAGATGCCAGCCGTGATCGCCCCAGAGCACGATGATCGTGTTTTCGGCGAAGCCATTCGCATCAAGCGCATCCAGCACCTTGCCGAGCTGCGTATCCATGTAGCTCGTGGCCGCATAATAGCCGTGGATGAGGTGGATGGCCTGCTCCGTCGTCACCGGACCTTTTTCCGGCATGTCTTTGTATTGCCGCAGCTCACCCCACGAGCTGGGCGCAAACTCAGGCGCACCTTCGGGTGGCGTTTGCAGTTCCGGAAGCTTGAAAACGGACGGATCGTAGAGATCCCAGTACTTCTTCGGTGCCACGAAAGGCAGATGCGGCTTCAAAAAGCCCACGGCGAGGAAAAAGGGCTCGTCAGGTTTGGCCTTGGCGGCTTCGAGGCGTTTGATCGCCTCGTCGGCGATCATGCCGTCGCCATACTTGTTGTCGGGAACGTCCGCAGCCTCTGTGGGTGCGCCACGTGGCAGCTTCCAGGCCTCCTTTTTGTTCTCAAACAACGCCTGCTCGCGGGTTGATTCCGGCGGGTTGTTTTCTTTGAGCACGTAGCTGATCGTCTTTGGGCTGAAATGCGGCACGCTCCACGACGCCTCGTCGTTCACATTGCCGTGGCCGACGTGGAAGATTTTGCCGAGGCCTTCGACACGATAACCATTCATCTTGAAATGCTGCGGCAACGTGACGGCATCCGGCACGCTTTTGCGGAAGTTCGTGGCGAGGTCGTAAATGCCGAGTGTTTGCGAGCGCAGACCCGTCAGCAGGGCATTGCGCGACGGCGAGCAGACGGCCTGATTGCAAAACGCTTTCTCAAACAACACGCCGCGCTGCGCGAGGCGGTCGATGTGGGGCGATTTGACGATCTTGTCGCCATAGCAGCCAAGCACTGGCTTCAAATCATCCACGCAGATGAGCAGGACGTTGGGTTTCGACGCTGCGCAGAGCGAGGAGCAGAAGACGGAGAGAAGAAAGACGACGCGGAACATGGGGCGATGAGAACGACCGGGCACCAGGGTGCTTTCGTCAAATCGCGGCTATTCCGGCAGCTTGTCGAAATGAAACTGGCAGCAGCCGAGATCGAGGGTCTTGGCGTTGTTCGAGAGCTTCTCGCGGAAGGCGGTGGCGAGGGCGTAGATGCGCTGCTGGCCTTGCTTCTCGACTTCGAGCAGACCGGCTTCTTTGAGCACGCGGAGATGCTTGGAAACGTTGTAAGGCGTGACGCGGAGTGCTTCACACAGCTCCGTCACGGGTTTCGCGCCGCCGATGAGCTGGCGCACGAGGCGCAGGCGGGTCGGCTCGCCGAGCGCACGCATGGCGCTGAGGCAGTCGAAGGATTTTCGGGCGGGCATGGCTCGGAAATACAGCGCGGAGGATTTTTCTGCAAGATGCGTGCTTGGCACTTGTTTATTTGCCGCCTCTGGCAAATAAACCCGCCCTCAATGTCCCAACGCGCACGCTACATCATGATCGGAGGCTTCCTCGGAGCCGGCAAAACGACCACCGTCGGCCGTCTCGCGAAGCATCTCAGCGATCAGGGCCTCAAAGTCGGGCTCATCACGAATGATCAGGCTGGAGGGCTCGTGGACACGAAGCTGCTGCGCGGCCAGGGCTATGCGACGGAGGAAATCGCGGGCGGATGCTTCTGCTGTCGCTTCAACACGCTCGTGGATGCTGCGGCGCGGTTGAATGATGCCACGAAGCCGGATGTGTTCATCGCGGAGCCGGTGGGGAGCTGCACCGATCTCGTCGCGACGGTGACGTATCCGCTGCGCCGCATGTATGGCGATGCCTTCACCATCGCGCCGCTGGCGGTGCTGGTCGATCCCGTGCGGGCGCGACGTGTCTTCGGACTCGATGAAGGCGGCACGTTCTCGTCCAAAGTGGCTTACATCTTCAAAAAACAGCTCGAAGAGGCCGATGTGATCGTCATCAGCAAAAGCGATCTGCTCGATGAATCGCAGCGCGAGCAACTGCGGGCCGTTTTGGCGAAGGAATTCCCGCTGGCGAAGATCGTCACCGCGTCGCCACGGCAGGAAACCGGCCTCGACGAGCTCTTCAGCACGCTCATGAGCGGCGAGCAGGCGCGGCGGAATCCGATGGCCGTCGATTACGAAGTCTATGCCGAGGGCGAGGCGCTGCTCGGCTGGCTGAACGCCACCGTGTCGCTCAAATCAGACGATGAGTTCGATGCGAACGCCTTCCTCAAACAGCTCGCCACGAACGTGCAGGGCCGTTTGCAGGTCGCAGGTGCCGAGATCGCGCATTTCAAGATGACCTTCAGTCCCGACGACGGCATCGCGGGCGAACTGGCGAGCATCAATCTCGTGCGCAGCGACTACATCGCCGAACTCGGCATGGAACTCGACGAACCGACCACCGGCGGCCAGCTCATCATCAATCTGCGTGCCGAGGCCGATCCCGCGTCGCTCATGGAAGCGGTGAAAGCCGGCGTCGAAGCGACGGCATCGCAATTCTTCGGCCTCAAAGCCACGCTCGACCACGAAGAGCACTTCCGCCCTGGCAAACCGACGCCGACGCATCGCGACGGCGAAGTGGTGATGGAAGTCAAAGGCGGCTGCAAACCTGGCAGCGGCTGCTGCTGAGTGCTCTTCCCTCATGAAATCATGCTCACGGAGTTTTAACCTGATATTTGCTCATTTGGACAAATAAAGAACCATGATCACTCTCGTCATCATCGCCGTGTTGGTCGTCGCCTACGCGAACGGGGCGAACGCCAATTTCAAAGGCGTGGCGTCGCTGTTTGGCAGCGGGACGACGAGTTACCGCACAGCGGTGAACTGGGCGGCGGTCACCACGGCGGCGGGATGCGTGGTGGCGATGTTTTTCGCGAGTTCGATGCTGAAAGCGTTTTCGGGCAAAGGACTCGTGCCGGATGCCTTGATCGCCCAACCCGCGTTTTTGCTCGCGGTGGCCGGTGGGGCCGGTTTGACGGGATTTTTGGCCACGCGGCTTGGTTTTCCGGTTTCGACCACGCACATGCTCACCGGCGCTTTGCTCGGCGCAGGCTGGTTCGTGGGCGATGTGAACGCGGCGAAGCTATGGGAGGCCTTTGTGAAGCCGCTGCTGCTCAGCCCGGTGCTCGCGGTGCTGCTCGGCGGCGTGTTGCAGCTCGTGCTGCGACCATCGGCGACACGTTCGCGCTTCCTCGACGCGGCGCACTTCCTCAGCGCGGGCGCGGTGTGCTTTGCACGCGGTTTGAATGACACGCCGAAGATGGCCGCGCTGCTGCTCGGCATCGGCCTGCTGCAAGGCAGTGCGGGCATGATCCTCATCGCCATCGCGATGGCGCTCGGCGGCCTCATCAGTGCCAAACAGGTCGCGGAGACACTCGCGCACAAGATCACCGGCATGCATCCCGGCCAGGGCTTCGCCGCGAATCTCGCCACCGCACTGCTCGTGACCACCGCGAGCCTGCATGGCCTGCCCGTTTCCACCACGCATGTCAGCGTCGGTGCCTTGCTCGGCA
Organism: Prosthecobacter sp.; assembly: GCF_014879935.1. Taxonomy (GTDB): domain Bacteria; phylum Verrucomicrobiota; class Verrucomicrobiia; order Verrucomicrobiales; family Verrucomicrobiaceae; genus Prosthecobacter. The sequence goes on along the minus strand of NZ_JACSRD010000183.1, from coordinate 23,733 downwards.
TCGGCATCAGCACGCGACAGGCGAAATGGAAAACCGTCATCCCGGTGCTCGCCGCGTGGGTCATCACGCTTCCCGTTTCAGCGCTCATCGCGGCGCTGCTCTTCAAAACCATCTCCCCATGAGAAAACCAACACACGCACTCATCGTGGCCGCATTCGTGGTCGTCTCCTCCGCCTTCGGCACGCCGACCGGCCTCAATAACATCCCCACCGCTGATACCGTGCCGCATCGCACCGTCGCCGTGCAGTATTTCAGCAGCTTCGGCGGCGCGAACCAGTTCGGCACGGCCGAGCCCGGCAAATCCGGCCACTGGATGGGCTTTAAAACCGGCTGGGACTTCGAGCCCGTGCATGTCGAATGGGGCCTCGACAGCCCGCTCGGCACCGGCGTCAGCGGCCCGCTCTTCTTCCAGACAAAGGCCCGCTTCTCGCCGTGGGAGCACGGCATGTTCGCCGTCGGCATCGCAGGCATCGCATTGACCGACATCGACCGCGCGGGCGATCCCTTCAGCTACGCGATGCTCGCACATGACTTCGGTTTTGCGCGTCTGCATGCAGGCTACGGCTATCAAACCAATGGCAGCAGCTTTCTCGCCGGCATCGACCGCACCTTCAAAGTCTTCGACCGCAATCTCAACCTCAACGCCGACCTCGTGCAGTCGCGTGATCAGCGCGGCCTCATCACCGCCGTCGGTGCCAAGTATGACCTCAGCAAGCACATCGTCCTCGAAACCTGGGCCAACTTCCCCGACCGCGACCGCGTCAGCCTCATCGCGAAGATCAACTTCGTCTTCACCTTCTAAACCATCACTCCAAAACTCCATCACTCCAACCACCGAATGAAATCCATCCTCACCCTCCTCCTCATCGCCACCGCTGCGCAGGCCGAAATCGGCCTCATCTCGCCCGCCGACGCCAAAAAGCTCATCGAGAACCCCGACGCCTCGCAGCGCCCCATCGTGCTCGACACGCGTGGCGGCTACAAAGACTACTTCCGCGGCCATTTGCCCACCGCGCATCATCTGGAGTTCGACACGCTGCGCGGCACGGATCATGCCGTGCCCGTGCAGTATTTGCCGGATGATCTCACCCAGGCGCTGCTCACCCGCGCCGGCGTGGACAAGGACCGCCTGCACCTCGTCTATGCCACCGGTGATGTTTTGCCGAACGATGAGATCCTCAGCACCACGATGGTCGTCTATGTGCTGGAGAAGGTCGGCGTGGAGAACATCAAGATCGTCGATGGCGGCCTCGCTGAGTGGACGAAGCAGGGTCTCACGGCCATCCAGGACTACTTCGGCAATCCACCCGGTCATTTGCCCGAGAAAGGCAACCCCGGCGTCGCCGCGAACATCGACGACGTGCAGGCACACGTCGGCAAGCCCGGCAACCTCCTTATCGACGCGCGTCCCATCAACGAGTTCCGCGGTGAGGACGACGTGTGGCTGCGCAAAGGCCACATCCCCGGCGCGATCAGCTTCCATTGGGCCCGTCTGGTGGAGAAGGACAACACGCACAAGTTCAAGCCCTTCGCCGAGGTGAAGGCGGACCTCGAAAAAGCCGGCATCACGCCCGACAAAAACATCATCGCCTACTGCGGCACCTCGCGTGAGGGCAGCCTGCTCATGTTTTACCTCAAGCATGTGGCCGGTTATCCGCACGTGCGACTCTACGAGGGCGCGTGGAAGGAATACGTCTGGCTCAAGGGCAAATCATTGCCGGCGGAAACCGGCGGCGATCCTGCCGGGGAGTGATCATTTTCCCTTGGTTTTATCATACCGACCAACGCCGCCACGTCATCGTGGCGGCATTCTCATGCGTACGAAGTTGATGCTCAAGGATTGACCACGACATGAATGTTTGTCAGCGGAGCAGGTTACTCATGACATGTGACTTATTGTGACTGCCGATCAATGGGCGCGTCATCCGGGTTGAGATGAAGCTCACACCCTCGCGCCCATGAGCACTTTCATGACGTCGTCCATCGTGATCCAGCCGGTGATTTGATTTTGCGGGTCATCGACGAGGGCGGCGATCTCTTGTTTTTCGAGGAAGAGGGTCAGCAATTGGGTGAGCGAGGCTTTCTCGTCGATGTGGAGGACGGGGCGGATGAGGGGGCGCCAGTCGGAGCCGGGCGTGGTGAGGTTTTGGACGAAGAGCTCGCGGACGCGGATGTAACCGGTGAGATGGTCGAGCGTGCCATCGGGGCTCACGGGATAGCTGCGATGCAGCTTGGGACCGAGCGCGGTGATGTTTTCGAGGAGGCTGAGACGAGCATCGAAGACTCGCACGGCCTCGCGCGGCACGAGGGCGGTCTTTACGCGGCGGGCACTGAGCGTGGCGGCGTGGATCATGATGAGCTCCTCGCGGTTGTGGATGAGCTGCTCGGCTTTCGCGGCCTGCACGAGCGTGATGATGTCCATGATGTGGTCGCTCTGCGTTTTGGTGGTGGCCGTGCCGCGCTTCAGGCGGGCGCAGAATTTTTCCATGATGACGGCCAGCGGCAGGCAAAGTCGCACCATCCAAGTCAGCGGGCCGATGAGGCGCGGCGCGAGGGCTTCCGCGTGATGCACGCCGAGGATCTTCGGGGCGAGTTCGCCACCAAAAAGCACCAAAACGCTGATGATGATCGAAAACAGCCACAGCCAGCCTTCGCCGAAGACCTGCACAAACACCGCGCCTGCCAGCGTGGCGCAGCCGGTGCCGGCGAGCGTGTTGAAGACCAAAATGGACGACACCGGCCTCTCGAATTGATTTTTCATCGCCAGCCAGCGCGAGGCGATGTGATCAGTGCCGTTCTTTTTCGCCTGAAGTCGCAGGCTGAGAGGATTGAGGCTCAGCAGCACGGCTTCAGTGAGCGAGCAGAGGAAGGAGATCGCGAGCGCGGAGGCGCAGATGAGGATCAAAACGAGAAACATGGGTCAAAGAGGGCGGTGGCGACGCAGCAGCGTCGAGCCGAGTCCGAGCATGAGGAGTGCCACGCGGCCGGGCTCGGGCACGACGATGATCACGGTGCCGAGCGTGAAGAGGTTGCTCACATCGAGGCTGGCTCCGCCGGGGAGGTTCAAATCAGTGACGTCGATGCCGAAGGTGCCGCTCACGCTGGTGAGGCCGCTCCAGTCGAAGAGCTTGAAGGTGTCGCCATCGGCCCAGGTGGTGAGGTTGTTGGGATTGCCGAGGCGGAGGAGAGCGCCGGATTGGATGTCGAGGGCACCTAGCAGACGCAGTTGATCCGCCGCGCTGGCGTTGGCGGAGTTGTCGCCTAGGCCGGCACCGCTGAAAAGATCGAGACGCAGGATGCTGGTGCTGCCGAGGATCGTGCTGCCGGTGCCGGAGGTGGTGAGATCGAGATTCGCGGCGGCGGAGACGGCGGGATCGCCGACGATGAGCTGGCCGTTGATGAAGATCGAGTTGTCGGTGCCCGCATTGATGAAACCGGTGCCGGTGAGCGTGCTGGTGGCGTCGATGGTGACACTGCCGGTGCCTGTGGCGGAACTGGTCGCGGTGGTGTTCGCCGCGATGAGCGTGCCGCCGTTTTGCACGACGGTGGGGCTGACGTAGCTGTTGTTGTTGTGCGTGAGACGCACGGTGGCGCTGTCGATGATGAGCGGGCTCGTGGTGGAGGTGCCGGTGATGCGTCCGCTGACGACGAAACTGCCGCCAGTATAAGTCAGCGGCCGTGCGCCGCGTGCCTGCGTGCCGGAAAGCGTGAGCGTGGCACCGCCGGTGTTGGAAATCGTCGCACCACCTGCTCCATTCACGGTGATGCCACGTGTGAGTGTGGTAGCGCTGCTGCCGGTGTATTCGAGGGTGCCGGAAGTCGCCGAGCCGATGAGAAGGGCGCTCGTGGCATTGCCAAGTGCCGCGAGGCTGTCGATGCGCAGCGAGCCAGCGTTGATCGTGGTCGTTCCGGTGTAGCTGTTGGTGCCGGAGAGGCTCCAAACGCCTGCGCTGGCCTTCGTGACGTTGAGCACGAGGCTGCCGTTGTCACTGAGTTGGCCGGTGGTGCTGCCGCTCGTGCCGCTGGCGGCATCAAAGATGACCGTGACCGGCCCTGAAGCACTCGCGTGAGGTGAAATGGCTCCGCTGAGGCTCAAAGTGCCCGCGTTGACCTTGATGCGTGTGTTTGCAGTGCCAAAGCCGCCGGTCGTGAGCGAGATGCTTCCGGCGATGCTGTTGTTGCCGGCCACGTTGAGCAGTGCGGGGTTGTTTACGTTGTCATTGCTCGTGATGAGGCTGTGATCGGCCGCGAGGCTCAGATCGCCGCCGCTGCCATCGAGGCGCAAAGTCGGCGCGTTCACCGTGCCGCTGATGGTGATTGTTTTCTGGCCGGTGCCGAGTGCGGTGGATCGCGTGATGATCAAAGCACCGCCGGTGATGCTCACATCGCCGGTGAAGCTATTCGCGGCATTGCTCAGCGTGAGGGCAGCGGCACCGAGTTTGGTCAGCGTGAGGTTGTTTTCATTCGTTCCGGCTCCACCGAGCTGTCCGGCGAAAACGACGGCAGCGCTGTTGTTGATCGTGAGTGCCGAATTAGCCGCATTTCCGCCTACGATGGCATTGGCGGTGCCGCTGCCCGTGATCGTGATGGAGTCCAAAGTTTGCGTGGACGCCGTCGAAGCATCACCGAGCTGCAAAATGCCACTTCCAGCGCCCTGACCCAAAATCAGCGAGCTCGTCGCTACGAGCCGATCAGCGCTGCTGAGCACGATTCGGCCACCATTGATGCGGGTGTTGCCCGTGTAGCTTTGCACGGCGGTGAAAGTCAGTGTGCCCGCGCCGGTCTTGGTGATCGAGGCGTTGCCATTCGTGCCGGTTTGGATGCTGTTGCCAAAAATGACGCTGTTCGCGCCGGTGGCGACCGTGGCGGTGACGCCGTCCTCCACTTTCACCTGTGCGGAGACATCCTGCGTGTTGCCCGCGCTCCAGCCGAGCGTGGCATTCGCGGTGAAGGTGACGAGATTCGTGCCGAGCGAGCCGCTGGTGAAGTTCAGCGTGCCTGCGGCGAGCGAAATGCCGCCGCTGAGCGTGTTCGATGCGTTGTTGAGCGTGAGGGCACCTGCGCCGCTTTTCGTGAAGCCCTGCGTGTCGCCGAGCAAGGCGGTGATCGTGGTCGTTTGGTTCACGACCTGGATCACGGGTGCTCCGCTGCTCGTGGCGAGCGTGAGCGTCCATGGGCCGCCGCTGCCATTGGCGAGCGCCCAGTTGTTGGAGGCCGTGGTGGCATCGCCAAAGATCAGTGTGCCGATGCTGCGGCTCGCGCCGAGGTTCACCGTGCGATTCGCGGCGATGTCGAGCGTGCTGAAGTCTGCGATGGCATCCACGCCATCGGCGACGAGGCCGCCGGACCAGTTAGAAGTGGTGCTCCAGGCGGAGTTTGAGGTGGCATTGGTCCAGGTGCCGTTGGTTTGAGCAAGAAGAGGGGGGCTGAAGGCCGCGACAACGATGCCGAGGCCTCCGAAGAGGGCTTTTTTCATGAGAGTGACGTGGGGGGAGCCGCGCCACCCGTGGCCGGGTAGGTGTCGGAGATGCTGAGAGTGAAAACCTTCCTGTTGGGATCGGCAGGGGGGAGAGCTGACCTCCTAGTCTCGCTGGATTGAAGCTCCCCTGTTCTGTCAGGTGGTCGCTTCGTGGTGGAGTGATATTGGCTTTGTTATCCTACCTTGCAAGTAGGAATACGCAACTCGAGCGCCATCGCACCCGTAAAAATTGATGAAGAGAAGCTGAAGCGTTCATTCATAAATTTCTGCGTAAAAAATGGCACGGGAACGCCCGCTTCAGCGGCGGCTGAGTTTGATGCGACGGCTATAGGCAACACCGTGGCAACATTATCTAGTTTCATCGACTCTCGTAGGCGGCACAGCGGAGTTGTTTGTTTTTCGGCGGTGCCTGATTCGATCCGAATGTGGTCCTATTATGCTGATTCTCATCAGGGCATTTGTGTCGGTTATAAATCCACTTTCGGACCGTTCATTGCCGCGATGAAAGTTAACTACATGAACCCAGAAGAGCCACTCGATCTGATGGATGCCTTAAGCACAGACCCAGCGATGCTTGCTGATCATGTGAGTTTACGCAAAGCGTCCGAGTGGGATTTTGAAAAGGAGTATCGGCTATGTGTTGGTGATTTAGAATCCAATCCACGACTTTTGCCTTTTAAGGCAGAAGCCATTGAAGAGATTCGGCTTGGAGCCCAGATCAAAGATGACTTTCGCCAGAAAGTCATCAATGCCGTCAAACAAATGCCGCATAAGCCAAAATTGATTCAAGTGTGCTGCGATCCAAACCACTTCGTGCTCACCGAAACAATTTTATCGGTTTAGGACTCCTAGAAGAATAAGTCTTTCGGCCTCAAATCATCACGCAGTCGAGGAAGTCGGCGACGAACTCGTTTTTCGGGTTCTCGCGGAGTTGTCGGGGGGAGCCGACTTGCTGGATGTGCCCTTCGTGGAGGATGACGACGCGGTCGGCGAGTTCGAAGGCTTCGTCCTGGTCGTGGGTGACGAAGAGCGTGGTGACTCGCGTCTCGTCGTGGAACTGGCGGAGCCATTTGCGCAGGGTTTTGCGCACTTTGGCGTCGAGAGCGCCGAAGGGTTCATCGAGCAGCAGGACCTGCGGGCCGACGGCGAGGGCACGGGCGAGGGCGACGCGTTGACGCTGGCCGCCGCTGAGCTGCGTGGGGTAGCGGTCGCCGTAGCCTTCGAGGGCGATGCGGCGCAGCAATTCGGTGACGCTGCGGTCGATGTCCTCGCGTGATGGCCGCTCGGGCCGTTTCATGACGCGGAGGCCGAAGGCGATGTTCTCCGCGACGGTCATGTGATTGAAGAGAGCGTAGTTTTGAAACACGAAGCCGGCTTTGCGCTCGTAGGCGGTGCGGTTGGTGACATCGCTGCCGTGAAACTCGATGCTGCCCGCGCCTTCATCGGCGAACTCGAGCCCGGCGATGATGCGCAGCAGCGTGGTCTTGCCGCTGCCGCTGGGGCCGAGCAGGGCGACGAGTTCGCCGGTTTTGACTTCGAGATCGACGTTCTTCAAAGCGTTGAAGCTGCCGAAGGTTTTGGAGATGTGGTGGATGTGGATGCTCATGCTGCTCCTCGTGGGGTGGTCGTCAGAGTTTTCAAAATCAGGGTCACCAGCGCGAGCAGTGCGAGCACGGACGCGACGGCGAAGGCGGGGACAAACTGGTATTCGTTGTAAAGGACCTCGATGTGCAGCGGCACGGTGTTGGTCTTGTTGCGGATGTGGCCGCTGACGACGGACACCGCGCCGAACTCGCCCATGCTGCGGGCGTTGCACAAGATGATGCCGTAGAGCAGGCCCCATTTGATTTTCGGCAGCGTCACGCGCCAGAACATCTGCCAGCCGTTCGCGCCGAGCGTCATCGCGGCCTCTTCCTCGGCCTGGCCCTGGGCCTCCATCTGCGGCGCGAGCACTCGCGCGACGAAGGTAAAGGTGACGAAGATGGTGCTGAGCACGATGCCGGGCAGCGCGAAGATGATTTTGATGCCGTGCTCCTTCAGCGACGGCCCGAAGAGGCCCTGCGCTCCAAACAGCAGCACATAAATCATGCCCGCGATGACCGGCGAGACCCACAGCGGCAGTTCGATGAGCGCGGTGAGCAGTCGCTTCCCGCGAAATTGAAAGCGCGAGACGCACCAGGCCGCCGCGAGGCCAAAAAGCGTGTTCAACGGCACCGTGATGGCCGCGACTTGCAACGTGAGCCAGATGGCATGCGTCGTCGCCCGATCATCAAAGGCCTCGACATAGCCTTCCCAGCCTTTTCGGAACGCTTCCTGAAAAATGACAACCAGCGGCAGCACGAACATCAGCGCCATGAAAGCCACGGCGATGCCGATGATGAGCCAGCGGGAGAATGGGGATTCGGAGGTGGCTTTGCGCGGTCTCGCGGTGCGGTTGGGGTAGTTGAGGACGATGGCGGCCATGAGAGGGGAAAATGACGAATGGCGAATGAGGAATGACGAATGAATGTCGAAGCGTGAATGACGAAGGTGGGAGACTTGGGGAATTCGGAATTCATTCGTCATTCGCCATTCTGGTTTCGTCATTGCCACGCTAGCGGCCCATGCGGCTCCGGCTCCAGTTGGTGAGAAGGTTTGAGATGAGAAGAATGGCGAATGAAGCGGCCAGCATGACTACGCCGATCGTCGCGGCTCCGGCGTAGTCGTATTCTTCGAGGCGCATGGTGATGAGCAGCGGGGCGATCTCGGTCTTAAAAGGGAGATTGCCGGAGATGAAGACGACGCTGCCGTATTCGCCGACGGCACGACCGAAGGCGAGCGTCATGCCGGCGAGCGTGGAGGGCAGCAGCGCGGGAAAGACGACGCGGGTGAGCGTTTGCCAGCGGTTCGCGCCGAGGCAGGCGGCGGCTTCTTCGACATCCATCGAGAGATCGGCGATGACGGGCTGCAAGGTGCGCACAACAAACGGAAAGCCGACAAACGTGAGCGCGATGGTGATGCCGAGCGGCGCATACGCGGCCTTGATGTCGTGCTGGGCCAAGAACGAGCCGATCCAGCCATTCGGCGCATACAGCGTGACGAGCGCGATGCCCGCGACGGCCGTGGGCAGCGCAAACGGCAGATCGACCATGGCATCGAGCAATCGACGGCCGGGAAACGCATAGCGCTCCAACGCCCAGGCCGTGAGCAGGCCGAAGACGCCATTCACGAGCGCGGCGACGAAGGCGGTGCCGAAGCTGAGCTTCAACGACGCGATCACGCGCTCGTGCGTGAGAGTCTCGATGACATGCGGCCAGCCGCCGCTCGCCGCCTTCCACGCGAGCATGGAGAGCGGAAAGAGCACGAGGAGGCTCAAGTAGGTGACGGTGAAGCCGAGGGAGAGCCTGAAGCCAGACAGGACATGACGTGGACGGGACATCGTAAAACGAATTTCCAAATTCGTTGGTTGAAGGGGGGACGACGGCACGACGAACGAATCTGGAGATTCGTTTTACTTACGGCTGGTAGATCTGGTCAAAGATGCCGCCTTCATCGAAGTGCTTCTTCTGCGCCTTGCCCCAGCCGCCGAAGTCGCCGTCGATGGTGACGAGCGTGAGCTTGGGGAAGCGGGCGCTGTATTTCGCGGCGGCGGCGGCATCACGCGGGCGGTAGTAGTGCTTGCCGATGATGTCCTGCGCCTCGGGCGTGTAGAGGTATTCGAGATAGGCCTTCGCGACCTCGGCGGTGCCTTTTTTCTCGGCGTTCTTGTCCACCACGGCCACGGTGGGCTCGGCGAGGATGCTCAGTGAGGGGATCACGATTTTCGTCTGTCCGGGAAACTCGCGCTGGATGAGCCAGGCCTCGTTTTCCCAGGAGAGGAACACATCGCCGATGCCGCGCTGCGCAAAAGTCGTCGTCGCGGCACGAGCGCCGGTATCGAGCACGGGCACGTTCTTGAACAACGCAGCGATGAAGTCCTTCGCTTTGGCCTCGCTGCCGTATTTCTTCAGTGCGTAAGCCCACGCGGCGAGGTAATTCCACCGCGCACCGCCGGAGGTCTTCGGATTCGGCGTGACGACATTCACGCCAGGCTTCACGAGGTCGTCCCAGTCCTGGATGCCCTTCGGATTGTCCTTCCGCACGACAAACACGATCGTGCTCGTGTAGGGTGCGCTGCTGTTTGGCAGGCGTTTTTGCCAATCTGGAGCGATGAGACCGGCTTCCTTGCCGATGACGTCAATATCGCCCGCAAGCGCCAGCGTGACGACATCGGCCTCCAGGCCGTCGATGACCGCACGAGCCTGTTTGCCCGATCCGCCGTTCGATTGGTCAATGCTGACTTTTTTGCCCGCGGTGGCCTTGTAGTGCTTCGCGAAGGCTTTGTTGAACTCGGCGTAAAGTTCACGCGTGGGGTCGTAGGAGACGTTCAGCAGCTCGAAATCGGCGGCAGAGGCGGAGAGGGCGAGGAGGGCGGTGGTGAGGAGGGTAAAGGCGGTTTTCATGATGCGATGGAATGGTGGAGAGTTGGAGTGATGGAGTGGTGAGATGTCAGAAGTGAGATGTGAGAGGTGGGAGATCAGAAGAAGCGGTGGTTGAATTCGAAGTAGGCGAAGTCGGTGTCGCCGCGGCGGACGTTGTTTTCGATGAAGCCGCCGTTCGTGAAGTGGGCGTAGCCGACGATGATCTCGGTCTTCGGGCTCCAGGCGTAGCGGGCGCGGATGTCGAACTCGCTGCCGAGATAGCCGCCGCTGCGGCCCGTCACGTCGCGGACGTTGTTGGCACCGGCGAAGCGGTCCTTGTCACTGGCGAGCCAATACCAACTGTAGCCGAAATCGACGCGCAGATCGTGACGCGGCTTGAACTCCACGCGTGCCTTCGGCGTGCTGATGTTCTCATACACGATGTAGTCATTCGCCGACCACGGCCGTCCGAAGCCGAAGAGGCGCTCGAAGCGGTTGTCCTTGGCGTCATTCGGATCGCGATCGCCGCTGGCGTGGCCGTAAAAGAGGCTGAAACGCGGCTTCCACGGGTTCGTGGCCCAAGTGTAGCCGATTTCGCCAACATACGCGAACGCACGAATCGAACGCGAGCCATTGCGACCGAATTGATAGGTGAAACTCGTGTCGTAATCGAAGCCTGTGCTGCCCACGATGCCGTAAGCCCGAATCCCCGGCGAGTGCACGAATCGCTCCGCGACTCCTGCATGCGCACTCTGGCTCAAAGCGAGGTAGTAAGGCTCCAGCGTGACGATTTCCGGCCATTTCCGCCAGTGACCGATCACGCCGTAGAGCCACTGCTGCTCCACCGGCCGATCCCAGCGATACTGGCTGCGATACAGCGGCTGCACTGCGAGCAGATCGATCTGCCAGTCATTGCTCTCCTGCCCCAGGCTGGCGTGAATGCCCTGGAAGGTGTTCGCGGTGTTGCGCCACTGGTTGTTGCCGAGCAGACGGCGGTCGAGAAACTCGAAGTTATGAATGCCGTAGCGGATGCTGAGCGGCCGCGGATTGCCGATGGCATCGTGACCGAGCAGATCCTTGAAGTACAGCTCGCCATACAGCCGGATGAACTCGAACTCGTTTACATCGCGGTTGTCGCGCGGGTAGTTTGAGTTGTAGCGACGCGAATCCTGCAACTCTGCGGCAAAGCGGAAGGGATCAGCGATTTCCTTGATGCCGATGTAGGCTCGCGTGCGGTGCAGCCACGGCTCATCAAGGCCCGCCTGCGCCCGGCGGATGTCGTCATCGCGATACTCGTAGCGAAAGCGGTAATCGAGGCCCACATCGAGCCAGTTCACGTTCAGCAGCGAGTCGATGCCGAGCTCGCTCACATTGCGCACATACTTCGGCGGATCAGGATCACGCGTGGTGCTGTAGCTGAGCGGATTTTGATAAAAGGTGCCTCGCGAGAGCTTCGGAGCTTCATAGTCCTCCGCAAAGGCCGGTGCGGCGATCAGGAGGAGGGTGGCGAGGAATGGGACGGATCGTTTTCTGAGGTGCTTGGCGTTGAGGTGCATGGTTCTTGCGGGCGTCGGCTTCCGGTGGTCCGGTCGGCGTCAGCAAGAGTGTTTTCGGAGGCCCCTGCGGGTGCAGTAGGCGGAAAGGGATCAAGGCCGCGAGGCGCGGCGTGGGGCGGGAGCTTCATCCGCGGCGAAGCGCGTCTTTTCCGTGCTCTCGACCTGCGTGACGCGTCCTTCATGGACGACGATCTGCACGGAACCGAAGCGCATGGCGGCGACTTTCTGGCGGACGATTTCGAGCCAGGGCTCGATGGAAGATGGGGCAAGGGTCTGGCTCATGGCGCGTCAGGTGGCGGGTGAGAGCAGCGCGGCGAGGAAGCCGTCGGCGGGATCAGCGTGGAGGGTTTTGGAAGTCTTCTTTTTGGCGGCTTTGCGTGTCGCGGCGGCCTGCTGCTCCTGTTTTCGCAGCGTGACCTCGACGACGTGGTCGAGCGTGTAGCGGTCGAGGATGTTCGCGATGGCATTGCGCACATCGATCATGAGCATCCTGAGCCCGCAGTGCTCCTCGTCGGGGCAGGTACACTTTTCATACTCTGTCTCACTGGCGCAGCCGATGGGCGCGAGTTTGCCGTCGATCAGCCGCACGACATCGCCCATCTTGATCGACTTCGCCGGCTTCGCGAGCCGTGCGCCGCCGTGCTTGCCGCGCAGGCTTTCCACATAACCCGCCTGCCGCAGCTCAAAGAGGATCGCCTCCAGAAACTTGAACGGCAGCCGCTCCTGATCCGCGAGCGTCGAGACCGAAATGACACCCTCTCCCTGCCGGTCAGCAATGCCGAGCCGGATCAGGGTTCGAAGGGCGTATTCTCCTCGTTTGGTAAGTCTCATGCCCAATACATTCACTTCCAATATACACTCCGCAAGTAGGAATTTAGAAGTTATGCGCCTTTGATCAGCGATGTCTCGCACGCCCGTGCTCAGAACCGCAGCGTTCCCGCGATCTGCATCAGGTTCGCGGGGGGCGAGGCACCGGTGTTTTGGACGAAGGTGCCGGGGAAGAAGTGCGCGTAGGCGAGGTCGATGTCGAAATGCGTGTTGAGCTGCCAGACGAGGCGCAGATCGAGCTCCTGGCCGACGTAGCTGCCGCTGCCGCCCGTGGCATCGCGTCGTGCGGCACGAACCCAGGCGTCGTTGCTGGCAGCCAGCCAGATGCCTCGATGCATGACCTCGCACTTGAGCGTCTTCGCTGGTTGAAAGCTGAGACGCAGGGCGGGGTTGATGATGTTCTGCCAGGCGAAGAAGCTGGTGTAGCCATAGAAGGCGTAGGTGGCGCCGTAGAGCGGATCGAAGCGCTGGCTGCTGCTGTCCGTGGGGCGGCTGTCACCGCTGGCGTAGTTCAGCCAGAGGGCGAGACGCGGCTTCCACGCGGCGCTCCAGGTGTGACCAGCCTCGGCATGAGCGGCGATGGCGCGGTGCGTGAGTCCGCCGGACGAGCCCCACTGCCCGGCGAGGCTGAGATCGTAGTCCCAGGCATCCCCCCCGCCCCATTGACCAAAGGCGTGCAGACCGAGCGTGTGCAGGTTCCTGCGTTGGGCGGTGATGGCGGCCTCGCGCTGATCCAGCCAGAGCCAGAACGGCTCCAGCACGACGTGCGGCGACCAGCCGCGCCAGTATCCGGCAAGGCCGTAGAGCCTGAGGTCGTCGCTGGACTGGTCGAGATGCTGAATGTTGCGCGTCACCGGCCGCATGGCGATCGCATCGATCTCCCAGGGCGCGTTTTCGTGGGCGACTCGCAGGCGGATGCCGTCGAAGGCGCTGATGGTGTTGCGGTTGCGGTTGCGGGAGATGAGACGGCGGTCGGCCCAGTCGAAGGCCATGCGGCCAAAGCTGAGGCTCAGCGGCGCGGCGCCGACCACGTCCTCAAAGTACAACTGCGCATAAGCCTGCAACGGCTCCAGCGTGTCCGAGAGGTTCGGGTTCTGGGGCCGATCGCTGTAGAAGTGGCGCGAATCCTGGAGTTCCACCACCATCCGCAACGGATCGAGCGCCGTCTTCACGCCGAGGTAGAGCAGGTTGCGCGTCACCAGCGCATCATCGCTTAGCAAACCGGAGGTGTAGTCGTTCGTGCGCACCTCGTATCGCGTGCGCGATTCAAAGCCGGCCTCCAGCCAGCGCCATTCGCCGCCGAGCGCATGCGCGTAATCCGGCCTCTCCGCGATGCGGTTGGCCGCCGTGCTGCGTGTGACGGCGGGTTTGAAGGCGGTTTCTGCATGGGCATGGAAGGCGGTCCACGCCATGAGGAGGGTGATCATTGAAAACGGGAAAGCAGGCGGGCGGGCGTGCATGAAGTCTCAGGCTGAAGCAGCCCCGTCCTATTGCCAGCACAGTTTCGCCTCCCGCCTCATTCGACCTTTCGCACTTCGATCTTCGCCACGTTCCGCACCCAGCGAAAATGGCGCTTCTCCTTTGGCAACACCATCCGCAAAGGGCCGAGATCGGCAGGGAGAGCGGCATCGTTCATCGATTCGCACAGCAACACGGGATCGTCAGTGCTGCGTGGGTCGAGCTCCGGCAGGGCGAAGACGGCTTTATAGCCATCATTGGCGGTTACGACGACGTATTGAGCGAGCGCGGGACCGCGCAGGCTGTCGCCAAAGCTGACGCCGGCGAATTGCAGCACCTGATAAAGCGGCACGCCGGTCCAGGTGGCCTCTTTGCCGCCATGGTCAGCGGCTTTGACGGTTTGATGAGGCAGCAGCTCCAAATCGCTCATTTTAACGGTGAGCGGCTTTTCAGTGCCGATCTGGACGACGAGGTCGGCGGCATGGATTTGCAGGCAGCAGGCGAGGAGAAGAAAAAGCGTGCGCATGGATCAAAACTTGAGCTGGAGGTTGGCGAAGAGCGTGCGGCCGGCCTCGAAGTAGCCTTCGGTGACGGCGTAGTTGCGATCGGCGAGGTTGTTCACGCCGAAGCTGAGGGTGGTCTCGCCGGGGAGCCGCACGACGGCTTTCAAATTCATCACGGCATAGGCTCCGACCTCCGCGCCGGTGGTCAAAGCCCAGCGGGCGCTGCTGTATTCGGCGCTGGGGATGATGCTGAGCCATTTCACCGGGCGGATGTCCGCGTAGGTGAAGAGTGCGTGACGTGGCGTGTCGATGAGCTTCACCTGCGGCTGGCTGATGTTTTTGCGGTCGAGATAGGTGTAGTTCAGGCCGAGTTGGAGGGCATCGCAGGGTTTGTAGTCGAAGCCGAGCTCCGTGCCGAGGTTTCGCGATTTGCCGACGTTTTGAAGCTGAAAGGTGCCGGGGAGCACGTTGGCCACGCGCTGGATGGTGTCTTCGATCATCGCGGCGAAGAGGCTGGCATGGATGCTCAAATGTTTCGCCACTTTGCCGTCGTAGCCGATGTCGTAATGAACGGCGCGTTCGGGTTCGAGGTTGGGATTCGGGATGGCGGCTCCGAGACGATAGGAGTAGCGATCTTTGATGGTGGGGAAGCGGCTCTTCTGCGCGACGGTGGCGTGAAAGGTGCCACGCTCCGGCAGTTTGTAGAAGAGGCCGAGCTGCGGATTGAAGGCGGAGAAGCTGTCGCCGCCGAGGCCGTTGCCGTTGTTCGTGTCCACGGCCTCCAGCACGTCGCGACGGTCATAACTGGCTCCGAGGGTGACGCTGAAGCGCTCGGTGAACTGGTGCGTGTCCTCGATGCCGAGCGAGTAGGCGCGATCCTCGAAGGTGTAGTAGGGAGCACCTTGGTTGTGCTCGGTGTGGCGGTCAAACTTGCCATGCAGCGCGGCTTTGAGCGTGTTTTTGTCGCTCAGCTTCGTGCCGAACTCGAGACTGCCACCGAGCGTGTAGTCATCGTAGTAGCTTTGGAAGCCTGCAGGAGGGTTCTGCGTGTTGTAGGCCGCATTGTTGTAGGCAAAGAGAGAGTTGATGAAGCGATCATAATAGAGCCGCTCCTTGATCCAGGTGTCTTTACCGAGCTGCGTGTGACCGATGAAGTAGATCGTCTGCTTGTCCCACTGCGGCCACCGCCAGAAGCGCCGGGGCTGCTGCGCGGCGGGCAGATTGCCGGCATAGACGGGATTGCCCTTTTCACCGCGCTGCCAGATGTAGCCGAGCGCATATTCGTCCGTCTTGTTCGGCATGTAGCCGAGCTTGGCGCTCACCCGCCAGTCCTCGCGGTAGGCATTGTCCCGCGTGCCACCGTTTTCCGTCGCGGTCGGCACGAAGTCCTTCGACATGCGGTAGCTGTCCACATCCGTGAAGGAGCCGCCGAGCTGGAGATACCAGTGCTCGCTGCGGAAGCCGAGATTCGCCGTGCCGATGTAACCGCCCTCCTGCATCCAGCCGCCGAGCAGATCGCCTTCGAAGGGCTTCTCCGGCTTGCGGGAGACGATGTTGATCGCCCCGCCGAGAGTGTTCGGGCCGTAGGTGGCGGAGCTGAAGCCTTTGGAGATGCTGATCTCCGCCACGTCCGCCGACGAGAAGCGGCGCAGGTCCACATAACCATCGTAGGGCACATAAACCGGGATGCCGTCGATGAAGACAGGCGTCTGGCGCAGGTCAAAGCCGCGCACATACACGCCGGACTCGTTGCGCGGGCCGTTGTTGTTGCCAAACACGCCGGGGCTCAGCCGCAGCGCCTCGGAAAGGTCGGTCCGCTCAAACTTGCGGATGTCCGAGGCGGTGACGCGGGTGGTCATCGCCTCCGCGCCGCTGATGGTGTCGGCCGTGATGACGACCTCACCCAGCTCAAAAGGCTGCGGATCGGCGGCGGCGAGGGAGAAGAAGGGCAGGAACAACAACGGAAGGAGAGGGCGGGGAGCGTGAGTCATGGCGAGTCGCGGGAGTGACAGGATGCTGGTTTAGACGGACAGGATCATAGCAATCAAGTAAAATAGCGCACCCGGCATCGGGACTCCTCACGCAGTTGATTGGCGGCTGCCCATCACGTGAATTGACACCGGCAACATCGGGACCATTACTGACAGCATCATGTCGGACCTGAAATCCAGCCCCCACCCGGTTGCCCTGCGGCGTAAAGCAAGAGAATGGTCACAGGACGAGCTGGCGACACAGTCGGGCATTCCGCGCAGCTCGGTGAGCGCGATCGAGGCAGGAAGACTCACGCCGTCGGTCACGGCGGCGCTGGCAGTGGCGAAGGCGCTGGAGTGCAGCGTGGAGGAGTTGTTCAGCTCGGGCGTATCGAAGCGTGGAGAGGATTCCGCCTGGGCCTGGGAGCCGCGTTTTGATGCCAATCGCTACTGGGAGGCGGAAGTGGGCGGGAAAAAGT
Organism: Prosthecobacter sp.; assembly: GCF_014879935.1. GTDB lineage: Bacteria > Verrucomicrobiota > Verrucomicrobiia > Verrucomicrobiales > Verrucomicrobiaceae > Prosthecobacter. Next base: position 7,021 of record NZ_JACSRD010000183.1, on the reverse strand, counting down.
GGCTGTATCCGGTGGAGACGCTGCCGGGAAGCGCCTGGGCACACGACGGCATCTGCCGGGACAAGGTCCTGCATGAACGTGGCGACTGGGATGCCGCGCAGACGCTGGTGCTGGCGGGTTGTGACCCGGCGGCGGGACTGCTGGCGGCTGAATACGCCGCCGCGTCAGGTTTCCGGCTGCTGACGTTTTCGCGAGGGGGTGGAACGGCCCTGGAGCTTTTGAAACGCGGCGTGGTGCATGTGGCGGCGCTGCATCGGTCGACGGTTGAGAAGCCGGACCGCAATGCGGAGACGGCACGCGAGAAGCTTGGCGGTGGTTATCGCCTGCTGCGCAGCGCCGACTGGCAGGAGGGCATTGTGCTGCCGAGCGATGCTCCGACACGCAGCGTGTCGGCCTGCGCGAAGAACGTGCGCCAATGGGCGATGCGGGAGCAGGGATCGGCGGCGCGGGAATGTCTGGACGATCTTCTCGACAAGCCGCGTGATTCAAAGCGCGTGATGCTGAGCCATCAGGCCGTGGTGGAGGCCGTGCGTGGTGGCTGGGCGGAGGCGGGCGTGTGCGTGCGGCTGTGCGCCGAGGATGCCGGACTGCGATTCCTGCCAGTGCGCGATGAGTCGCTCGATCTGTGCTTTCCCGCGGCGATGGAGCGTGATCCACGCGTCCAGGCGCTGATCCGCCTGCTGCGCAGCCGTGCGCATCGGCGGCTGATCGATGAACTGCCGGGTTACGACGCGAGCCACACCGGCGAGATGCTCTCCATTTGATCATTCCGCCTCCATCCTGATGAAACGACGACTCATCCTTTCCATCTTCACGTGTGCCTGCGTGCTCGCCGCCTGCAAACCGGGGTCTAATCCCACGGGAGAGGCCGGATCCTCCACGCTGACGATCTCGGTGGCCTCCAGCGTGCAGTTTGCGATGGAGGACGTGCTGAAGGAATTCAGTGCCGCGCATCCGGAGGTGACGGTGAAGGCGACGTATGGCTCGTCGGGCCATTTCTTCGCGCAAATCCAGAATGAGGCGCCCTTCGATGTGTTCCTCGCCGCGGACATGGATTACCCGGACAAACTGGCGAAGGAGGGACTCGCCCTGGATGACCGGGTGTCGCCGTATGCGGTCGGCGGGCTCGTTTTGTGGGTGCCGAAGTCGTCGCCGCTGGACGTGGAGAAGCTCGGCATCGCCGCGCTCAGCGATCCTGCGGTGAAGAAGATCGCCATCGCGAATCCGAAGCTGGCTCCGTATGGCACGGCGGCAGTGGCGGCGATGAAATCGCTCAAAGTTTACGAGCCGGCGGAGCCAAAGCTGGTGCTGGGGGAAAACATCTCGCAGACTGCCCAGTTCGTGGAGAGCGGAGCCGCAGACATCGGCTTTCTGGCGCTTTCGCATGCGGTTTCAGACAGGATGAAGGGCAAAGGCCGCTGGTGGGAGGTGCCTGCGGATGCGTTTCCCGCCATTGAGCAGGGCATGGTCATCGTGAGGCGCACGCCGAGTGCCGCGGCGGCACAAGTGTTCCGAGATTTCGTTCTCGGCGAGGCCGGCGGCAAGGTTTTGCAGCGTCACGGATTCAAGCTTCCCGCCAAGTGACATGGACTGGCAGGCCATCACCCTGAGTCTGCGGCTTTCGGCCTGCACGACCTGCATTCTCATCGCGCTCGGCCTGCCGCTGGCGTGGTGGCTGGTGAACACGCGCTGGCGCTGGCGTTTTTTGCTGGAGGCCGTCGTGGCGCTGCCGCTGGTGCTGCCGCCGACAGTGCTCGGCTTCTACGTGCTGATGGCGATCGGCCCGCACAGTCCGGTGGGACGTTTTTATGAGAGCGTGTTCGGAGCGCGGCTGCCGTTTTCGTTCCAAGGGTTGCTCGTCGCCTCGGTGCTCTACAGCCTGCCATTTGCCGTGCAGCCGTTCCTGAGCGCGTTTGCGACGGTGGATCGCCGAATGGTGGAGGCGTCGTGGTGCCTGGGTGTCGGACGCTTTGGAACGTTCCGTCGCGTGGTGCTGCCGCTGGCCTGGCCGGGCGTCCTGGCGGGCGTGGTGCTGAGCTTTGCGCACACGATGGGCGAATTCGGCGTGGTGCTGATGGTCGGCGGCAATCTGCCCGGTGTGACACGCACGATCTCGGTCTCCATCTACGATGAGGTGCAGGCGCTGAACTACTCCGCCGCGAATCAAACCGCGCTGGCGATGCTGCTTTTCTCCTTTGCCGTGCTTTCGCTCACCTACGCCCTTCAACGTCGAATTCTCCACCCATGGCCAGGACGCTGACCGCCGATTTCATCAAGCACTACGAAGGCGGCGCGGTCATTCATGGCGGCGTGCGGCTGCCGGGCGGCGCGCACAGCGTGACGGTGCTCTTCGGCCCCTCGGGCTGCGGAAAGACCACGGTGCTGCGGTGTCTGGCAGGATTGGAGCGCCCAGAGCGGGGCGTGATCCATTTTGGCGGCGAAACATGGTTCGATGCGGAAGCCGGCGTGTGTCTCACACCGCAGCAACGCGGCATCGGCTTTGTGTTTCAAGACTACGCGTTGTTTCCGCACCTCGATGTGACCGCGAACATCGCGTACGGCCTCACGAAGCTGGACAAGGCCGAGCGCCAGGCGCGGGTGGAGGCGGTGATCACGCGTTACGATCTCAGCGGTGTCGCGCAGCAGTTCCCGCGACAGCTTTCCGGCGGCCAGCAGCAGCGCGTGGCGCTGGCACGTGCGGTTGTGTGCCGTCCACGTCTGCTGTTGCTCGACGAACCGCTGTCGGCGCTCGACACCGCCCTGCGCGAGGACTTGCGCACCGGTCTCTGCCAGCAGCTTCGCGAGCTCGACATTCCCGTGATGCTCGTCACACATGATCGTGCCGAGGCCCGCCTGCTCGGCGATCAACTCGTGGTGATGCACGGCGGCAAAGTGCAGCAAGCAGGAAGCGCGGAGGAGGTCTTCACGCGGCCTGCGAACGCGGAGGTGGCGCGTGCGCTGGGTGTGGCGTCTGGATGACGAAAGCGGTCCGAAAAGAGGTTTCGCCGGAAGCGCTTCCTTTTAGAGGTGCGGCATGCAGCCTTCCGTTTCCGTCCTCATGCCCGTGCGCGACGCGCCGGCGACGGTTGCTGCGGCGGTGGAAAGCGTGCGCGGGCAAAGCTTTGCGGGCTGGGAACTGGTGATCGTCGATGACGGCTCGCAACCAGCCACGGAGGCGCTGTTGCAGCGGCTGGCGGCGCAGGATGCGCGAATCGTCTTGCTGAGGCAGCCGGCGCTGGGCATCGCGACGGCGCTCGACCGCGGTTGTGAGGCGTGTCGCGGTGAGTTCGTCGCCCGCATGGACGCGGATGATGTGATGGACGCGCGCCGGCTGGAGTTGCAGCGGGCCTTTCTGATGGAGAAGCGGGATCACGGCCTCGTTTCCTGCCGCGTGCGGTTTGGCGGCACGGAGGCGGGTTATGCGGCGCATGTGGACTGGGTGAACACGCTCATGGATCACGGGGCGATGAGCCTGCGCCGGTTTGTGGAAGCCCCCGTCGCGCATCCGAGCGTGACGTTTCGTCGCGAGTTGATCGCGCAGCACGGCGGCTATCACCACGGTGACTTTCCAGAGGATTACGAGCTGTGGCTGCGCTGGCTGGAGGCGGGTGTTCGGTTTGGGAAGGTGGACGCGGAATTGCTCACGTGGAATGATCCGCCGCAGCGGCTGTCACGCACGGACGGGCGCTACTCGGTGGATGCGTTCTATGCGATGAAGGGCCTCCATCTGCGCCGCTGGCTGCAGCAGCATGCCGCCGGCCGCGAAATCTGGCTGTGGGGCGCGGGAAGAGTGACCCGGCGGCGGTTTGACAGCCTTTCCGGGCTGATCACCGGCTTCATCGATGTGGACGAGGCAAAGCGCGGCCAGCATCGCGACGGACGCGTGGTGCGCCTGGCGGATGACCTGCCGGAGCGGGAGCGGAGCTTCATCGTGGCCGGCGTCGGCACACGCGGCGCGCGCGAGGCGATCGCCGCGCATCTCCAGGTGCGGGGCTGGGAGGAAGGGCGCGACTTCCTGCTGGCCGCCTGAATCAGTTCACCGGCACGGCCGGCTTGATGGAAACGAGCTTCGTCGTGACCTGCTGGCGCACGGGCATCGGCTTGCCTTCCACCTTGAGCTGGATGGTGGCGGAAAAGACCGCGAGCGAGATGGTCCGGCGGTCCAGATCAAAGAAAACGTGGCCGTTGACCTTCGAATCGTCGCCAAAGGTGACCGGGCGCTCCGTCCGCAGCTCCCGGCCGGTGCTGTCCTTGTCGCGCATCGACTTCATTGTGCCTTCAAAGGCGATCTGCGCCTGCTGGTGGCCCTCGCGATCCACGACGCCGTCAAACTTCGCGTTCAGCTTCACCTGCACCGTGCCGGCCTGCGCAAAGGGGATCACCTCATCGGAGATCCACTTGTCGCCGGGATGGACCGGGATCTTGGGCAGTCCCATCTCCAATGAACGACGGTAGAGTGTCGCAAGCTGACGTGCGGTGGCAATGGATGACAGATCCGGCTCCACACCGCCGGTGACCATCGAGCCAGTGTCCTTGGCGTCGATGAAGTTCCCCTTCTCATCATAGACCAGGGTGAAGCTCTTCCCGGCGCTGTTGCCAAAGCTCTGCCGCAGCAGCGGGTGGGAGGCCTCCGGGTTGTTCGAATCGAAAAGATGGCTCTGCCCCTCGTAATGCATCTCCCCCAGCAGGTGCTCGATGGTCACCTTCGCCTCCGTTTGTCCTGGGGCTGACTGTTGCACCGCGATGCGCGTGGTCTGGTGCAGGCGGAGTTTCTGGTCGGTGGTCTTGCCCAGGGCGGTGAGGAAATTGGTCGTGTCAGTGTCCGATTCCTGGGTGTAGATCTGGCCGGGTTGCCAGTACAGCTTCAGTTCCACGGCGGTGCCGTCTTGCGCGTTGGCGCTGGCGAGGAAGGAGAAGACGCATGCCAGGAGGACGTTGGAACGGGACATGGATGGAGGTTCTACGCCGGGCACCGGCCTTTGCAACGCTGCACTCCAAGGCGCAAGGGTTTGACAGCCTCAGGGTGAAAAAATGGCCTGGAGAGTTGGCACGCTTCCGGCTTAAGCAGTGATTTGCAAAAGGTTGGGCCGGGAATTTCAGATCCCACGGTTCTGATCGTTGCAATTCGTGAACCACACTACTAATTGCGTTAACCATGAAAAAAGTCGAAGCGATCATCAAACCGTTCAAGCTTGAAGATGTGAAGGAAGCCCTCTCCGAAGTCGGAGTCGAAGGGATGACCGTCGTGGAAGTCAAAGGTTTCGGCCGTCAGAAGGGCCACACTGAGATCTACCGCGGCAGTGAATACACCGTCGATTTCCTCCCCAAGGTCAAAATTGAAGTCGTCGTGGACGATGCCCGCGCTGACACTGTGGTGGACGCCATCGTCAAGGCCGCGAACACCGGCAAGATCGGCGACGGCAAAGTCTTCGTGAGCGCCGTGCTCGACGCCATCCGCATCCGCACTGGCGAGCGTGGCTCCGATGCTGTCGCCAGCAACTGATCTTGTTTCCAGCAACCTGTCCGTTCAAGCCCGCCCCTGCGCTCATCGTCGGGGCGGGTTTTTCTTTTGATGGAACTTGTTGGTTGGTGGGGAAGTCTTCGCGAGCCCTGCTGAAGCAGGCTCTGTTCCTTCCCGCACGGTGACGTTTCGTTTCGGTGAGAACTCTCCTGCGTGTGTATTCACCAGCTCTGTCCGAAGAGGAGATTCCGACATGGGCTAAACACCGACATGTGTGATCTCGGAGCAAGAAAAAACCCCGCTTCTCACATTGAGAAGCGGGGTTTTGTTTAATCTGGCAACGCCCTACTTTCACATGGCCTATCGCCATACTATCATCGGCGCAACAGCGTTTCACTTCCGTGTTCGGAATGGGAACGGGTGGTACCACTGTGCCATGGTCACCAGACTGCGGCTCACTGTCATCCGATGATGGGTGAAACGTGGTCTGACGACACTTTTCAGAGATACGTTCTCTGACAACTGCATACAGGGAGAAACAAAATTCGAATCGAGCCTTTGGAACCAGGCTTTAATTTGAGATGGAGCAATGCAAGACAAACGGATGATTAGTACCACTGAGCTGAACACATTACTGCGCTTGCACCCGCGGCCTATCAACGTGGTAGTCTTCCACGATCCTTCAGGGAAAGCTTATCTTGGGATGGGCTTGGCACTTAGATGCTTTCAGCGCTTATCCCTTCCGCACATAGCTGCCCAGCGATGCTCTTGACAGAACAACTGGAACACCAGAGGTGCGTTAATTCCGGTCCTCTCGTACTAGGAATTAAACCCCTCAACTTTCCTGCGCCCACAGAGGATAGAGGACCGAACTGTCTCGCGACGTTCTGAACCCAGCTCGCGTGCCGCTTTAACCGGCGAACAGCCGGACCCTTGGGACCTTCTCCAGCCCCAGGATGCGACGAGCCGACATCGAGGTGCCAAACTTCATCGTCGATATGAACTCTTGGATGAAATCAGCCTGTTATCCCTAGCGTACCTTTTGTCCGTTAAGCGACGGCAATTCCACATTAAACCGCCGGATCACTTTGGCCTGCTTTCGCATCTGTTCGACCTGTAAGTCTCACAGTTAGGCTGGCTTATGCCAATGCACTCAACACGTGATTGCCAACCACGCTGAGCCAACCTTCGCGCTCCTCCGTTACTCTTTGGGAGGATACCGCCCCAGTAAAACTGACCGGCTGACATGGTCCCACATCCAGATTCATGGACTGCGGTTAGATCGTTCAATACCCAAGGGTGGTGTTTCATCGTTGGCTCTGCGATACCCGAAAGTATCGCTTCAAAGCCTCCCACTTACGCTAAGCATGAAAACCAAACGACCAGTGACAGCTTACAGTTAAGGTGCATAGGGTCTTTCCGTCCTTCTGCGGGTAAGCAGCATCTTCACTGCTATTACAATTTCACTGAGCCCCTCGTTGAGACAGCGGACAACTCGTTACACGATTCGTGCAGGTCGGAACTTACCCGACAAGGAATTTCGCTACCTTAGGACCGTTA
>NZ_JACSRD010000208.1 GCF_014879935.1 Prosthecobacter sp. | reverse complement strand
CGCGGTCGGCCGCACTGGTGTTGGCGGTGAAGTACAAAGTGTTGCCTAGGACAGTGAGATTCGACGGTGAGGAACTGGTGGAGCCGGTAAAGATGTCTTTCACCTGCGTGGTGCCCACCGCTGTGCCATCCGTGCTCCAGAGCTCCGTGCCCGAGGCTGAATCTCCAGCCGCGAAATAGTACTTTCCGTCCATCAGGACCCAACTCGACGGAGCGGACGAATTGCTGCCGGGATTGATGTCTTTGATGATCTGTGTGCCTGTATGGGTGCCATCGCTCTGCCAGAGTTCGAGTCCCAGCAGGCCGTTTGAAGCGCTGAACATCAGCCCGCCGTTGAAGGCACGCAGGTTCCCGATGCTGGAGCCTCCCGTGCCAATGAACGTGTCCCCCAGCATGTAGGTGCCGCCCGTGGTGCCGTCCGTCCGCCAAAGCTCCTGACCATGGACGCCGTCCGTGGCTGCAAACACGGCCAGACCCCCAGGAATGGCGGCCATGTTCGACACGTTTGAATTGCTGCTGCCGACCTGGATGTCTTTGACCAGCGTCGTGCCCGCTTCGGTGCCATCGCTTCTCCACAGCTCGAGCCCATTCGTGCCGTCGTTGGCATAAAACAGAAGCTGGCTGCCAAAAGCCAGCAGGGCGGTCGGGAAAGAGCCGGTGCCGCCTGCGAGGATGTCCTTCACCTGGGCCGTGCCCGCATCCGTGCCGTCACTGGCCCATAGTTCCGTGCCAGTTGATGGACCCGTGGCAGCAAAAAACACCTGGCTGCCAATCACCGTCAAACTGGACGGGTTGGAACTGGAAGTGCCTGAGAGAATGTCCTTCACCTGCACCGTTCCAGCGAGAGTTCCGTCACTCTTCCAAAGCTCGTTCCCCTGGGTGGCTGTAGTTGCCCGGAACACCAGCGTTCCGTTGAGATTTCGCAAAAACCCGGGTGAACTGGCTGCGGTGCCCGCATTGATGTCCTTGACCAGGATCGTGCCAGCGGTGGTGCCGTCCGTCATCCAAAGCTCCGTGCCGTTCGTGGGGTCCGTAGCCGTGAAAAACAGCGTGCTGCCCACCACCGTGAAGTTGGCCGGCGAGGAGCTCGATGCGCCGGAATTGATGTCCTTCAGGATGGCCGTGCCCGCGTTGGTGCCGTCACTTTTCCAGATTTCGGTGCCGTTGGTGCCGTTGTTGGCGGTGAAAATCAGGCTGCCATTGAAGTAAGTCAGGTTGGATGGTGAAGAGCTGCTATTCACCGTCGGATGGATGTTTTGGACCATCACCGTCCCTGCGGCTGTGCCGTCGCTTTTCCAAAGTTCGGCTCCGTTGCTGGTGGTGTCAGTGGCGGTGAAGAAAATCACGTTTCCGGCCGCTGTCAGGTTCGCCGGGTTGGAGTTGCTGGAGCCGACATTGATGTTGAGTACCAAACTGGTGCCCGCTGAGGTCCCATCGGTTTTCCACAACTCGGTGCCATTGCTACTGTCAAAAGCGGCAAAGTACAACCACTGCCCTGCCGCGACAAAATTGGCCGGATTGCTGCCAGTAGTGCCGCTCGCAATGTCTCTGACCAAAAGAGTGCTGTCGAGTGTGCCATCCGTCTTCCAGAGTTCGGTGCCTTGCTCAAGCGTGGTCCGCGGCAGGTAGTAGGTACCGTTGAATAGCGCTCCTCCGCTCGAATAGCCAGTATTCCCCACCTGATTGATATCCTGCACGAGGCTCAAGGGACTCGCCGGACCGGAGCACACACCCACCAGGACGATTTCATAGGAAGCCTCGTCCGCATCACTGCTGAGCACATGCAACACCGCATTCCGCGCACCTGCGGTCACAGGATTGAAGGTCACATCAAAGGTGGTGCTGCCCCCAGTCGCCACGGTGGAGGTCGCTGGCGTGCCAGCGGTGTAATCCCCCGCCGCCACCCCGTCGAGCGTGATACCCGTGATGGTCAGCGTGCCCGTTCCGGTGTTTTTCACCGTGAAACTGCGTGTCACCGTTGACCCCAGGGCTATCGTCCCAAACCCAATAGGCGCTCCGTCCGGCCGCGTGGTCCCGGCTGGCTGCTCCAGCGCAATCTCAGCCGGTTCGAGGCAGGTCAGCGTGATGTCATTTCCGTCACCGCCCGTGTAGCTGATCTGGAAGGCGTAACTGCTGCCTCCGAATGTCATGGAGTAGAATGCCCCCTGCGGCAGCCCCGGAAACGTGCCCGTGATCGCGCTGGAGCCTGTATTGTTCACCACCGTGAGCACGTCGCCGACAGTCGGCGCATAACTCAGCGTCGAAGTAAGGCTTGAAGTACCTGCGTTGAATCCCTCCTCGGTGTGTCCGATTCCACCAGCGGCCGAAAAGCTCAGTGTGAGCGCATTATTGACCGTTAATGTGAAAACCGTGGGCACCACGGCATTCCATGCTGAGTCATCCCCCGCCTGAGAAACGGAAACCTCAATTGTTCCCGCTCCAGTGGCCGTGATTGAGTCACCACTGACTGTCGCCGGGCCGGAAATCAGATCCACACGTGCTGGAAGGCCACTGCTGGCTGTTGCCCGCACTGCCGGGCCATGAATCGACACCGCCATCGGCACTGAGACCGTCTGCGCTTGGAGCTGTGGCAGGACCGGGGCCAAAACCGTGGGGTTTCGTCCCGCCCCCAGCAGTCTGGCAAAAGAATTCGGCCCAGCCCCCCAAAGCGTCTGGTCGGAGCGTGTCGCAAGCGTCCACGCATTGGCACCTGCGGCCAATCTCCACCTTTTGTCACTACCCACCTGAGTTAGGCTCGTCACGTTTGCTGGTGCACTCATGCCGAGCTGCCCGTAGAGACCTTGCCCGCAGACCCAGAAAGAACCGTCTGACTTGATCAGCGCCGAGTGCACATTGCCAGCATGGATTTGAGTCCAGTCCGTGGCGGTGCCCACCTGCACAGGCAGGCTCCGGCTTGTCGTGTTTCCACTGCCCAGCTGACCACCACCGTTCCAACCCCAACTCCAAATGGAGCCATCCGTTTTCTGTGCTATCACATGATTGCTCGCCGAGATTTTGAGCCAATCATTATCCGTGCCCACACGCACCGGAGCGCTTTGTGTTACTCCGCTACCATCCCCGAGTCGCCCGTCGGAATTGGACCCCCAGGCCCAGAGTGAGCCATCATTCTTGATCGCGTAGGAGGAAGTGTAACCTGCAAACACCTCTGACCAGTCCGTGTCCGAGCCGATCCGCACGGGCGCATTGCGCTGAGTCGTCGTGCCATCGCCGAGTTGGGAATTCGAATTCAGTCCCCAGGCCCATAGTTCGCCACCCTTGATTGCCAGGCCGTGGCTGGAACCCGCGCTGACCCGAACCCAATCGGACGCCGTTCCCACCCGCACAGGGGTGCTGCGGTTGCTCGTGTCATTGAGTCCCAACTGTCCATTTCCGTTGATGCCCCAAGCCCAGAGTTCACCAACGTTCTTGATCGCTAGACTGAATCCGCTCGTGCCGTCACTCACTCGTACCCAGTCGCTCGCTGAACCGATCTGCACTGGGGAGTATTTGTCCACGGTGGTTCCATCACCGACCCCACCGCTACCGTTGCTCCCCCAACCCCATATTTTGTTGTCGGAACTCAAATAATGCACGGTGTCATTTCCCCCTGTAAGCAGGCTCACTTCTCCAGTGCCTACGGCCGCGAGTGCCAAATTTTTTGGCAACACCCCTGGCATACCACTCGAATGACCCGACACCCAGACCGAGCCGTCGCTTCTGCTGGCCAGCAGGTGATTGCTTCCCGCCATGACGGCGGTCCAGTCATTTGCCGTGCCAATTCTTGTAGGACTGCTGCGTGGGGTGCGTGTCCCATCGGCCAGATGGCCTTGAGAATTGTTCCCCCATGCCCAGATGCTCCCATCTGGCCTCCGGGCCGTCGTGAATCCGTTTCCGCAGGCTACTGACGACCATGTTACTCCAGTGGCAATCTGCACGGGTGAGGTCCGCTGTGTGAGTGTGCCGTCCCCGATTTGCCCAAATCCATTCCAACCCCAGGCATACAATTTGCCGTCCGTACGCAGACCGGCTGCACTCGCATTGCCAGCACTTACCACGCTCCAGTCCGCCGCAGTACCCACTCGCACGGGAGAGAGCTGCTGGGTCGTGTTGCCTATGCCCAGCCGACCGTTTCCATTGTTCCCCCAAGCCCACAGTTCGTTACTGGTATTGATAGCCAGCGTGTAAGCTTCACCGCATGCCACAAACCGCCAATTTGTCGCTGTCCCCACCTGCTTCATCGTAATGCTTTGCGTCGTCGTCCCATCCCCGAGTTGACCATTTCCATTCCAGCCCCACACCCAGAGTGTCCCATCAGACCGCACCGCTGCCGAATGGTCGTTTCCAGCCGATATTACAGTCCAGGTCGAGCCACTTCCGATCTGGGTCGGCACGCTGCGCGTAGTCGTCGTTCCATCCCCCAATCTGCCGTTGGAATTATTTCCCCAGGCCCAGAGACTGCCATCAGCCCGCAAGCCCAAAGAATGGGCACCACCAGCAGCCAAATCCGTCCAATTCGTCGCCACACCGATCTGTGTTGGTGTGTAGCGTGATGTTCCTGTGTCTCCCAATCGGTTGCTTCCGTTATCTCCCCACGTCCACAGAGTTCCGTCCGCTCGGATCGCGAGCGTATGGACTGCTGCCTGGCTGCTCACCACCTTGGTGAAACTCTGAAACCCTGTCGCTACCACAAAACTCCGGTATTCATCCGCCGCAGGCAAAAAGCTCCCATTTCCAGCCTGGCTCGCCTTCAGCGTTACTCCGCCCGGTGCTCCCGTCAGTGTCACCGTAGCCCCGGAGACCGTCGCTGGCCCTGCCACGACCTCAAAACTCACCGGCAGGCCACTGGATGCCGTCGCAGAGAGCGCAAATGGTGCCGCTGTGGGCAATTTCGGCGGTGGTTGCTCAAACGTGATCGTTTGGGCGGTTTGGGCCAGCAAAGAGGCGGATTCATCACCGAAAGCCGTCCACAGCAGCGCAATAACTCCTAACTGTCGGGTAACACTGAACATGACGGATCAATTTTGAAAAGATGATGCTTAAACTAGAGAATTGAGGCAATTGTACGCCAGAAAAACTTATGGGCGGCAAGCCCTATTTGCTCCCATCGTGAGGTTGTGCCGCGCGGAGGGGCGGCCTATAAGGCTGCCAGCCTCCTGTTAGCCACTCCGCCCCGGTTCATTACGCAAAAAGTTTCCGGACCGTCCGCCAAGCTAAAATCCTGGTGCCGAGGACAAAGGAAGGGACTGCAATCCGCCGCCTGCCGAAATAGTTCCGAAACCAGCCGAGTTGTACAGGTGGTTGTTCGAGTAAATGTCTGCCTGTCCGCTCACGTTCACACTGCCCCCCGCCTCCACCTGCACTGTCTGACCCGCAAAAATCGCATGCGGGCTGTTTACCGTCACATCTCCGCGGAAGAGCACCGAGGAGGCCCCTGCGGAGTAAAATTTCAGCAGGGAATCCGCATTGAAGGTTCCTCCATCGATCAAAAGCCCGGTGCCTCCGGCTACTGAGCTGCGCACCCGGATGACATCTGCGGACAAGCTGGCGTTTTTCAGTGTTACCAGCCCGTTGGCTCCTGGGTCGGTGGCATCCATGGCATCCACGGTCAGATTGGCCTCCGCAGTCAGCGTCGAGCCGTCGAGGGTGACTGGCGCTCCCTTGGATTGCACCGTGAGGTGACTGAGCAATGCAGCCAGTTGAGTCGAATTCTGCAGCGTGACACGTGTCCGTGACTCCAGGGCACCCACCGTCACCGTGTTCCGGCCTGTCACCGTTGTCTGGTCCAGGGTGATCTGCTGTTCCGGCCCGGTATTCACAGTGCTGCCTGCCAGTGTCACAGTGTAAGCAGTCAGGGTGCTCTGAGTGAACGAGATGTCCCGCTCGGTGGCACGAATTTCGAGAACCTCGTCCGGGTGTGTGGCGTTCCCGGCCTGCACCGTCGCGTTTGTGCCAGTCACCCCCAGGGCACCGCGGAGGCCGATCCCAACCTCCGAAGGCGTCTGCAGGTCCGTGCCTGCCGCTAGTTGCAATGAATAATCATTGAAAGGATCCACTCCGAATTCCTGCGTCTCAAAGACTAGCTTTTTCCCTGCCACGGCGCTGAAAAGGTCGGCATCCGCCCGGATGGTGCCATGCAACTCAGCGGGGGCGAGATACCCGCCAAAATCATCCACGGCACTCGTCAAAAGGACCGTCAGCTCCTTCGTCTTGGCTCCTGTGCGCGTCATGAGGATGCTAGGCTCTGTCGCTGGAAAGGGAAAAGACGTGTAGGACAGTCCATCCGCATAAGTCTTCTGTGCCACGTTCGCGCTGGAATCTGCCAGATCGTTCACCAGTTGGAACACCGAGCGTTCCTCATCCATCACCCGCCCGCGGGCAGCGTTATCCACCAGATACATGTCTGGCGAGGCCCCCGTGAACACCAGAGGAGTGCGAGAAAGATTGCCATCTCCGCCCTGCGCGCCTGAGGCGGCGTCCATCAGCCCCTTGGTGCTGGGCGAACCCAGGGGGGAGGTGATCAGTTGGGACGTCGCGATGATCCGGCTTAGATCCACTTCCACGGGTTCCGGCAGGCGTTTGTCGCTCGGGTTGATGATCAGCATCTGGCCCGGTTCCAGTTCCTCAAACTCACCCGCCAGCGATTGCAGCGCTACGGTTACCTTTCCTTCCAGCACCGTCACTTTCAGGTATTGCCCTGGATAGTAGGCGATCTGTACCGAGCCGCGCACCTTCATCCGGTAGCCCGGCACATTCACCTCCACGGTCTCCCGCCCGCGCCCGGGATCGCTGCCCACCAGCATCACGCCTTTCTCCATCACAATCTTCTGTCCCTTGTCCAGCCGGACCTGCGAATCTGACCCCACACGGAAAAACGATTTCTTCATGCCCACCTGGGACTGGCTCTTGTTTCGCGTGGCAAAGGTGTCTCCGGGCTGCAACTGCGCCCCTTGTGGTGCGCTCGCTTTTCCCTTCACAAACTGCACATCCGCACCGGGTGCTCCGGTCACGGCACAAAGCATCGTCAGGAAGGTCAGAAGATGGTTTTTCATGTTGGCAAGAGGGGGAGGTCAAAACGACACATGGAAGCTCATTCCGGCACCTGTGGCGAAGTTGTTGTAGTCAAAGGCTGGCTGGTTGGAGCGATTCATCGTCCCTGCGATGGACAAGGTGAGCCGTGCCCAGTCCGTCAGTGCGTAGGAGACGCCGGCGGTGAGGCCCAGATTCCAGTCCGCACGCTTCACCTCAGGATAGTAAAAGTAACCTCCTCGCAACCCTGTCTGTACAGTCCAATTTTCTGTCAGTCTCAGTGTATGTCCGGCATAGGCCGTGAATTCATGCCGCCCTGGACCTGTTGGCTGGGCAGCCAGGCTCAGATCAGCGCTCATCCCGAGGATGAACTGCTGTCCACGCGACACTTTCCAAGTCTTCTGCAGGTTCAGATTGACCATGTGATTCTGGAAGACCGACCGCTGAAACTCGGTGTCAGCGATGTGAAACCAGTAATAGTGAAGGCCTGCATAAGTGTCATTCAGCCATGGCAGCCGTCGAGTCACTCCCAACTCCGTGCGCAGCAGATGAAAGTCGAAGAAGTCATACTTCCCATGTAGAAACCAATGGCTGGAGACGGAGGCATCCATGAACCAGTCACCCACGATGCGATTCGCATACTGCGCGTAAAAGCCCGTGCGCCAGTAGGTGTCGGATAGCGTGTTGTCCGGTGTCAGTGCCACGTTGTTGGTGTGAAAGAACTGCACGTCCGCTCCCAGCGTCCAAGGTTCCACATGCGCTTTTCGTGCCAGGATGATCTGCTCGCCGAATTCGTCATCCCCCTGCATTTTCGGTGCTGGCGCGTTTCTTCCACCGTGGTTGTCATCTGGGCTCACACCAGAAGCGGACTGGTCGGCCTGCCTGATCTGGTTCCGCATAGCATCCACCGCGCGGTTCTGCACCTGCGGCAGCATCTGCGCTTTCGCATTGCCAACCACTGCCAGGAGCAGGCACGCCAGGAGACACAGATGGAATCTGGAGACAGTGTATTTCATGAACGGGAGGTTTTTCTTTTGCCACAGCCTCACTGATCGGACAACCTTCGTTAGCCGTCCCGTTCGCATTCGTTATTCTTCAGACTCATGAATCTCATCCAAAACGCCCGCGAGCTTTCCGAGCATTGGCACAACACCAAGGTCCACTGGCGTGACGCCAAGACGCTGGAGTTTGAAAAGCGCTATCTGGAACCGCTGCCCGGCATGGTCACCAAGACTGGTGCCGTGATGAACGAACTCGAAGTCCTCCTCAAAAAGATCCGCAAAGATTGTGAGCAGTCCTACTGACCTCCGCGCCTCGCGCATTCTCTCCCTCCATCATTCGCTGCGTGACACCGTGGCCGACTTCGCCCGGCGCAGCGAGCAGATCGCGCGCGAAACCCGTGCCCGGCGCTACACCGCGGAGCAGAATCACCTGCAACAGCTTGAAGCCTTCGACGCGCAGCACAACGCCACCCTCGGTGACACGGCGAGGCAGTGGGATCAATATGGCGAGACGATCCGCGCCCGCCATGCCGCCCGCACCACCGCCTTCAAACGCTATGAGGACCGCATCAAACGTGATCTGCCCGCGATGACGCAGAAGGAGCGCGAGCGCTGGCTCGGCAAACTGCAGATCCGTCGCGTGCAGGCGGACTCCGCCCGCAAACGTGGCGTGCAGCAGGCCGACGCCATCGCGGCCTCGTTGCTGGAGCGGCTAACCGCCGCAAGAGACAGGCTGCTGGCGGTGGTGAAGGCCTCCGGCGAGCGTCTCAGCCGCCGGAGCACACCGCGTGTCGAGGGGCTGCTCACGCTCTCGGAGATCCCGGCCTGTGTGGAAGCCATCGAGGCGCATGCCCAGACTCTTGAGGAACAACTGGCGTCCGGCAAGACCTCCGGGCTGCTCAAGATGTTCTCCAAGCCCAGCATCGATCTTGCGCTGCTCAGCCAGGCCGTCGCGGATTACGAGGCCTGTGTCGAGGAGTTGAACATGGCCCGAGAGAACGAGGTGAAACGCCTCCATGCGGAGTTTGAGGCCACCGACGCCCAGGTCACCGCCAACTGGGGCAAGGCGGACGAGGTGGCGGAGAAATACCGCGCGGCGATGCTCAAGCGCCTGGCCACGCAAATTCCCGCGTGCCTTGCGCGCAACGAGCGTCTGCTCGCCCGCAACTTGCGGCGGTTTGAAGCGCAGAAGGCCGCCAGCCTGGCCGAATACGGCGGACCCGTGGCCCAGCAACGCCAGCAGATCATCGATCAGCACGCCACAGCGTTGAATGGGATGCACGCGGCCGCGGAGAAACGCTGGAGCGATCTCACGGCCGAATGGGAGGCCAAGGTGCCGCCACTGCTCGCCGCCGTGGATGAGATCAACAGCGACGAAGCCTCGAAGTCAAAGCCATGGTCGCCGCATTATGAGGCGAGAGAGGCATTTCCAAACGCCTGCCGGTTTGGGCAGTTGAGCCTCGATTTGAGCGCCCCTGCCGCCTTGCTGGAAAAGGACACGCCGCTCAATCTCGCCGGGCATGAGCACGTCACCCTGCCGCTTGCGTTGGCGTTTCCGGGCGAGGGCTCGCTGCTGATCGAAACCGATGATGACGGTGGCAAATGGGTGGCCGATGTGATGAATGGCATCGTTTTTCACCTGCTCAGCCTCGCACCGCCAGGGAAAGCCCACTTCACCATCATTGATGCCGTCGGTCTGGGCCAGAACTTCGCCGGTTTGATGCATCTGGCCGATTACGAGCCGCTGCTCATCAACCGGCGCATCTGGACGCAGCGTGATCACATCGAGGAGCGCCTCGCCGAGCTGAACGAGCACGTCGAGAAGGTGATCCAGATGTATCTGCGCAATGAATATGCGACGATCACCGAGTACAACGAGCATGCCGGCAGCGTGGCGGAAAAGTATCACTTCCTGGTCATCGCCGGTCTGCCTGCCGGCTTCAGCGAGACGGGCATGGCACGGCTGAAGAGCATCGTCACCAGTGGTGCGCGTTGCGGTGTGTTCACGCTGATCCACTGGGATCGCCGCCACAATCTCCCGGAAGGCCTTGCTGCTGAGGATCTGCGCAAAAACAGCCTCCGGGTCGTCAGGGAGAAGGGCGTCATCACGTTTGGCGGGCTGAACACGCTCACGCTTGAGTCTGCGCCGACGGATGCCGTCGCGGCTGAGCTGGCGCATCAGATCGGACAGGCCAGCATTGATTCGAATCGCGTGCAGGTGCCGTTCAGCGTCGTGGCTCCGAAGGAAATGTGGTCGGAATCCACCACGAACGAGCTGCGCATCGCCATCGGCCGCACGGGCGCGACGAAGCTGCAATACCTCGCCATCGGCAAAGGAACGAAGCAGCACGCGTTGCTCGCCGGGAAGACCGGTTCGGGCAAATCGACCTTGCTGCACATCATCATCACGAATCTCGCGCTCACATGCAGCCCGGACGAGGTGGAGTTTTACCTCATCGACTTCAAAAAAGGCGTCGAGTTCAAGTGCTACGCCGATGCGAAACTGCCGCACGCCAAGGTCATCGCTATTGAAAGTGATCGCGAGTTCGCATTGAGCGTGCTGCAACGCATCGACGAGGAACTGAAGCGTCGCGGCGAGTTGTATCGCAAGCTCGGCGCACAAGATCTGGCAGGTTACAAACGCGCCGGTGGCACGGAGCCGATGCCGCGCAGCATGCTGATCATCGACGAGTTCCAGGAATTCTTCGTCGAGGACGATTCGGTGGCTCAAGGTGCCGCGTTGCTGCTCGACCGCATCGTGCGTCAGGGCCGTGCGTTCGGCATTCACGTCTTCCTCGGCTCGCAAACGCTCGGCGGGGCCTACACGCTCGCCCGCACGACGTTGGGCCAGATGGTCATCCGCATTGCCTTGCAGTGCAATGAAGCCGACGCCGCGCTGATCATGGACGAAGGCAATGTCGCCGCGCGATTGCTCTCGCGGCCCGGTGAAGGCATCTACAATGACGCCGCGGGCGCATTGGAGGGCAATTCGCCCTTCCAGGTCGTCTGGCTCACCGACGAGGAACGCGATGAAAACCTCGCCAAGGTGTCGAAACTCGGCCAGGAACGTGGATTTGCCAAAAAACGGCCCATCGTGTTCGAAGGCAACATGCCGGCCGATGTGCGTGACAACCCGCTTTTGGTCGCCGCGCTCGAAAATCCGCCTGCGAAGGCTCCCACCGATCCGCGTGTGTGGCTGGGCCTGCCCAACGCGATCAAAGGCCCCACGGATGCCATGTTCCCGCGCCAAAGCGGCCGTCATCTGCTGCTCGTCGGCCAGAACGACGAAGCCATCGCCGCCATCATGGGCCTGGCCATCATCGGACTCGCCGCACAACATCCTCGCGACAAAGCGCCGACGTTTTACCTCGTCCACGGTGCGCTGGCCGAGACGCCAGAGGTCGCATTCCTCGAAGCCGCTGCCGCCAAAGGGCGTGCGAAGGTCACGCAGGGCCACGAGGCGCCCGATTTCATCGCCGAGATCCACGCCGAGATGAAACGCCGCAGCGACGAAGGCAGCGCGGGCGATCCGCCCATCTTCCTGCTCGTGCATGGCCTGCAAAAGTTCCGCAAGCTGCGCTACGAGGAGGATTTCTCCTTCGGCGGTGACGACTCGCCCAAACCCGGCAACCAGCTCAACGAAATCATCAACGAAGGCCCGCCGCTCGGCATCCATCTCATCACCAGCCTCGACACGCTGAACAACATCCAGCGCTGCCTCAGCCGCAAAGCGCTCAGTGAACTCGGCATGCGCGTGCTCTTCCAGATGAGCGCGAACGACAGCGCCAGCCTGATCGACTCACCCAAAGCCGGCTCGCTGGGCCTCAATCGCGCTTTGTTCTACTCCGAGCACGAGTCACGCATGGAAACCTTCCGGCCGTTTGCGCTGCCGGGGGCGGATTGGGTGGCGGAAGCCACGAGCGTCTTGAGCTGATCGAGGGGCCTGGAATGGCCCCGCTACTTGCCGGTGCCGCTGACGATCAGCGGGGCTTTGCGGCGGACACCGATGTAGATCGGCGAGCGCTGTCGCTCGAGCAGCTTGTATTGAATGGGCAGTTCCGTATTGGCGGCATGGAAGTGCCAGGGACCGTCGTCTGTGCGGATGGAGTATTGCAAGGCGCGGCCGCCGTCGAGCAATGTGGCGTGCTGGACGTCGAGCTTGCGGGCGATTTCAGTGACTTCGCCCACGTTCATCACGCCGCCGTCGCCGGAGAGCACGAAAACGATGGTCCCATCCTGCCGCATGCCGCCGAGGGCACGATAGCTGACTCTCGTGCCGTCGAAGTATTCGTCGGGCTTCATCTCCACATAGGAAAAGATGGTGTGGTTCTTCATCACTGAGGGATAGACCTGCGATCCCTCCTGAATCAGGCCGGGCACGTCGTTCAGGAGAGATTTCGGGCCGAACCACGGACGGCCATCCTTCACGAAAAAGCAGCCGCTCCAGTCGCCGAAAGGCGGATTCACCTGCTTGCCTTCGTGATAGACCCAACCCATCGGGCGTCCCTTTGGATCGCGGAAATTGGCGGTGATGGAGAACCACAGATTGCCGTCGTCCATGCGTTCGCGAGCCGTTGTGAGCGTGAACTTCGGCTGGAAGGTGGTCATGAAGTCGAAACGCTCCGGTGAGAGCGTGACGACATGCAACTCCGCACCGAACACACGCTGCGCTGCGTTCGCCAGGAAGCCGCCGGGACGGCGCACTTTCAGCGTGGACCAGCGCATGCCGGGCTCCTCATGCCGTTCGATGAGCGCCGCGGCGAAATCACCCGGTGTCAGGCCGGTGGCGGGCTTCCATTCCCCCCGTTTGGAGAGAATCTGGAGCGGTTGCCGGGATTCGCGGACGGCCACGGCCACGAGGTTGCTGTTCACGTTGAAGAAATGCTCCACGACGAGCCAGACGAGCAGCACACCGATGAAGGCGGGCAGCAGGAGCTTCCGAAGGCATCCGCGTTTCTTTTCAGACATGAGGGCGTGGCAGAATGGAAGCACTGCGCCGGACGATCAAGCGGGATGTCATTCGCGCAGTTGAAGATTGATTCACCGGACGCTCTGGCGCAGCATCGTCGCATGATTCACCGATCTCTTTTTCTCGGACTTCTCGGCATCACGTTCAGTTTGCAGGCACAGACCGCCCCGCCGGTGCTCACGCTCAAGGCGACCGCCGACCATGCTGACGCGCTCTACAAAGTGGGGGAGACAGCGACTTTCACCATCGAGGCCGCGCAGGATGGCAAACCACTGCCGGAGGGCAAGGTGACGTGCGTTTTGTCCAAGGACGGCGTGCAATCGCAGCCGCCGCAGACGATCACGGTCAAGGACGGGAAGGCCACCGTCATCGGCAAGCTTGATGAGGCGGGCTTTCTGCTGATGCGTGTGAGCAGTGGTAAAGCGACCGCGATGGCCTCTGCTGGTTACGATCCGCTGCTGCTGAAGCCGAGCATGCCCGTGCCGGACGATTTTGAGGCTTTCTGGGCCGCGCAAAAGGCTGAACTGGCCCAAGTGCCGCTGAAACCCACGCTCACACCCGTGCCGACGACGGTGAAGAACGTCGAGGCCTTCGATTTGCAGGTGGAATGCCTCGGCAAGCCGGTCAGTGGCTACTTTGGCCGCCCAAAGAACGCGAAACCGAAGTCACTGCCGGCCATCCTGCACGTGCATGGCGCTGGTGTGCGCAGTTCGAATCCGGGCAGCGTGGCCTGGGCGGCGAATGAAGGCGGCATGCTCTCGCTCGACATCAATGCGCACGGCATTCCGAACGGGAAGCCGAAGGAGTTTTACGATGCGCTGGCTGCGGGTGAATTGAAAGACTATCGGAACGAAGGGAACAAGGATCGCGAGAAGTGCTATTTCAAAGGCATGTTCCTGCGGTTGATCCGCGGCATCGACTTCCTGACCGCGCAGCCGGAGTGGGATGGGAAGACGCTGATCGTGTATGGCAGCAGCCAGGGCGGTTTTCAGGCCTTCGCGGCGGCGGGGCTCGATGAGCGCGTCAGTTTCATCTGTGCGGGCGTGCCGGCGGGCTGCGATCACACCGGCAGCCAGGCCAATCGCATCGCTGGATGGCCGAAGATCGTGCCGAACGACGCGGACGGAAAGCCGGATGCCGCCGCGTTGCAAGTCTCCCGCTACTTTGACAACGTCAACTTCGCCACGCGTGCGACGTGCGAAGGCGCGGCGGTCACCGTGGGTTTCATCGACACGACCTGCCCGCCGACGAGCGTCTATGCGGCCTACAACGCTCTGACCGTACCCAAATCGATCCATGTGGATGTCCTCGCCGGTCACACCAACACGCCCGGCGCCTCAAAGTTCATGCAAGAGGCGGCCTTCAGGCATGTGCGGGAGATGAGGAAGCGGTGAGCGCTGATCAGCCAGGATTTCCGCGAGCGAGACGGGAGTGGTTATCAACCGTGATGATTGGGAAGATCAGAGTTCATTCACGAATGACAGGAACTCGGCTGCCTTGCTCTCCCAAGTCTCTCCAGCGAGCCGCTGGCGCAGCCGTTCAAGCTCCGCCCCGGGCTGGGGCGCAGCCAGGGCAGTGCGCAAGTGTCCGATGAATTCATCGTGATTCGAGGCGACTTTCACGTGCTCGCTCCAATGCATGACTGTCGGATTCATGGTCGAGACGACGGGCCGGCCTGTGGCAAGGTATTCCTTCAACTTGAGCGGGGTGCAGCTTTCCGTGAGAGGATTGACGGCGAAGGGCAGAATGAAGAGGTCCGCCGTCGCAATGGCTTCCGGCAGGCGGGAGTATGGCACGCCTGGTTCGATCCGAATGTTGCGGCACTGTTTTAGAAGCCGTGGCTCCAGCGACTGGGGACCGATGAGCCGAAGAGTTGCGTCTGGAAATTCGCGGGAGACCTGGAGCAGCAACTGCTGATCGAGCCGGTCGTCGATCATTCCGAAATAGACGATTTCAATGCCTGTGCGTGCCTGGCGGACGGGGGGCAGCGTGAAGTGGGAGAGATCAACGCCCTGAGTGATGACGCGGATCTTTTTGCCATGCCGGTCGAGGTGTCGGGCGAGATGATCGGAAACGGTGACCACACCATCGACCCGCCGCAGCATCTCCTCCTCCATTTTGAGCACCTGCGCCGAGTTCATGCCCAGCCACAGTGAGTAGTCATCCATGCCGAAATAGACACTGCGGCTCTCCCGGAGGTGCCCGATGTAATCCACCTGATGGGGACACGAGAGCACCAATACAGGGTTGTTGAGCTTTGCAGCCAGATTGAGCCAGCGCAGCCTCCTTTGCACGCTTCGCAGGTTGAATTCGCGGACCAGCCTGAACTGAGTGAAGGGCAGGGTGACGGGGGAGAGAATGTGAAGATTCGGGTGATCTGGCCGGCTGAGTTCCCGACGGGTCGTAGCAAAGTCGGCAAGTTTCTGGCCTGAGCGTTTGAGATCACGCCAAGTGAACGCCGGAGAACGCAAGCCGACCGTCTCGACCCAGATGACCTGGGTGGCGTCCAGCAAGCAGCGGGCCAGGTGCTGGATGGTGGACGGATGACGATCCCAGTCAGGGCCGAAAACGATGAAGTCACGTTTGGACGCGCCTTCTGCGTGAGTTGGAGACTGGGTGGGGGTGGGCATGTGCTGCTGGCCTGGGCTTCACCCTGGAAGCCACGCTTTGGAAAAACACCATCCAAGCCATTTGTAAAGGGGCAGTGTGGATGTGATGGAAACGACGCCTAGGCAGTCGTTGGGGCGGGCATGCGCCGACGGTGGCCAGACAGGACGGAATCTGCGCCTTTGGGGACGGTGCCTCCGGGGTTATGCTCGACTCAGCTGGAGAACAACCTATACATCCGGTCCTCAGCCAGCGATCGCATTCAGCCGTCATGTCCTTTCTTGGCATTCTCCGCCGCATTTCTCCCACCCTGGCAAAGGCCGCGGTGGTTGCGCACACGTTGTTTGTCAAAAAGGGCCTGTGGCGGAGCCAGTCCTCAGGTCAATCGGTGCGGGCAGACGGCGAGCCGACCCCATGGATCACCTATCCCGCCTTGGACTACCTCTCCCAGTTGGATTTTTCAAAGGCTTCGGTTCTCGAATATGGCTCCGGCAGCAGTTCCTTGTGGTGGGCCCGGCGTGCCCTGCAGGTGACGACCGTGGAGAGTGAAAGTGAGTGGACGGAGTGGTTGAAACATCGTGCTCCGGCCAATTTGAAGGTCATCGGCCCCGTCACGGGAAGCGAATACGTGTCCCGCGCTTTGGAGGAAGGCCAAATGTTTCAGGTCATTGTGGTGGATGGCAAACAGCGTGAAGCATGCGCCGCGGCAGCCTTGCCCCATCTGGCGGAAGGTGGCCTGCTGATCCTGGACAATTCGGACTGGTATCCCCAGATCTGCGCTGATTTGCGGAAGCGCGGCTTGTTTGAAATCGATTTCCATGGCTTCGGGCCCGTCAACGACTACGCGTGGACCACCTCGATCTTTGTCCGTGCCGGATGCGTGGTCCCGCACCTCGGCCAGCAGTGGAATCCGGCTGTGAACGGCAACCTGGTGCAAAACACATGACCAAGGCAGATGATGCAACCCTCTGCCTGCCGCGTGCAACGAAACGCGAAAGACTGGCCGGCATCGTCAGGCCTTGGCTGGAGTCGGTCGGAATCGACTGGTTGTCGCGGCCGGGACTGCATGGCCTTGATGTGAGACTGGCTGCATTGCTTCCGCAAAGGAACGGCTTTTTTGTCGAAGCGGGTGCCAATGATGGATTCAGGCAGAGCAACACCTATTACCTGGAGCGTTTTCGTGGCTGGAAGGGCGTGCTCATCGAGCCTTTTCCACATCTTGCCGACCGTTGCCGCCAACTCCGCCGCCGCAGCATCACAGTCGCCTGTGCCTTGGGCGGTCCAGCAGCCGCTGGAACCACCGTCCGCCTTCGTCATGCCGGACTCATGAGTCATGTCGAAGGGGCCTTGGGCTCGGATGAAATGGAGCTCAATCGTGCCAGACAAGGTCAAATGACGCAGGGGATGATCTGGCACGACTGGGTGATCAAGGCACCGGTCCGCACATTGACAGAGGTGCTCGATGAAGCCGGTGCGCCATCGAAGTTCGATCTTCTCAGCCTCGATGTGGAAGGATTTGAGGTGGAGGTGCTGAGGGGGCTGGACCTGGTCCGCTATCTGCCGGGGGCGATCTGCGTGGAGGTGCGCCATGAGAACCGGCCGGCGGTGCGGAAACTGCTGGAGAATCATTACCAGCCTGAATTGGTGCTGACCTCGCATGCCGGGCACGCGGATTGCTATTTCACCGCGAAGACGGTCTCCTGATCTGAAGGTCGTAGCAGATCTGCAGCAATGCCGAAGCTACCTCGTCGGGTGGAATGTGGCTGATGCAGCGAGGCTCGGGGTGAATGCAGTTCCACCGGCATTGAAAACAGTCCATGGGATGTGTCAGCCAAGTCTGGGCACGGCTGCGCCACCAGGGTGCGAACATGCCGTGATGTCCACCACCGAGCAAAAAGACTCCAGGTTTGTCCATGGCCACAGCCAGATGCGCAGGTGCGGAATCAGGGGCCAGAACCAGACTCGCCTGGCTGATCAACTGACGTAATCCTTGGAAATCCCCCGGCTGCTGCCAATCCACCTGCGATTCAATCCCTTCATTCTTCAGCGCCTGCAGCCACGGAGTGAGAGGCGCGCCAGCGGGAAGACAAAACGTGATGGGCATCTCCGGTTCAGCCTTGATGAAGGAGCGTAGCGCCCTGGCGAGGCTTGCGGCAGGATACTGCCGGATCTCGCTGCCTGTCATGGGACAGACCAGCAATGTGCGCATTGGATGATCGGGCCGGTCATTGAGCGCCGGGAGAATCTCGTGGTGTTCCACGTGGCGGGACAGGACGCTTTGAACGATCCGCCGGTGAGCTTCCAACTCAAGGCAGCCGTCACAGGATTGCTCCGGGTATGGGACTGGATGAAGTCCAGGATAGTTCAGGGCTGTTCGCTCCCACGTTTTCTCCCAGAGTGATGCATGCACCTCGCCGGCCTCCATGAGGGAGGATATGCCATGGAGATAATCCGAGGCTTGATGACGCAGGATGACAAGCTGCTCCGTCTGGATGGCTCTGAGCCGTGCGGCATGACGCGTCATGGCCATCACAAAATCCGGCCAGAAGCGGCTGCAAAAGGGAGGCATCACCAGCAACGCCACCCCTGGAAATTCCTGGCGGAACAAAGGTTCTGCGATGGGGGACACCACAAGCAGGCTCGAAGAGCTTCCACATTCCCGGATCAGCAGCCGCACGGCACCGAGTGACAGAACGGCGTCGCCAAGCCGGTCGAGCTTGATGATCACAAGCCGGTAATGCGTCTTCCGAAAACGTGGAATGAGACGGAGGAGTCCCACCGTGATGCGGTAGAGACAAGTTCGGAGCCAGGCGCTCATGGAAAAAGAACTGCGCGTAAAAGATCGAGGTAGCGCCCTTTCATCTCGGCGATCCATTGGAGTGGAGCGGCGGTGGCGGGCGCCTGAAGCAGTTCTCGCATGCGATGAGGGAGTGCTTCCATGGCATCACTGACGGGCAGAATGGTGACTCCTGGAACCTCCGAGGCAGTGAGCAACCGCGAATCATTGCCGATGAGAAGCGCCTGACGGCCCATGGCACCCGACACTACGGCGGCATGCACGCGATTCACCACCGCAGCCCGGCAGCGTGAGTAGGTGTGCAGGTACTCCCGCCAATCTTCGCTGTAAAAGCGTGGGATCTCTGGAAAAAGCCGAGCGGCTTCGGCGACCTCCTCCTTGTCGTGGCAGACAACCAGGCAGGGATGATTGCGAGCCAGTTCTTTTACTGAGGAACAAAACTGTTGCTCCCATTTCGTCTTTGCATGGGGCCCTCCGCGGTTCAGATCGTAATGTCCTCCGTATGGCATGTAGTTCAATGCCACGAAATCTCCGCCACCTGGCTCAACTCCAACGGATTCAGGGGCTAATATCGATGGACAAGGCAGCATGGGCACGTCGTGGCCGCACTCGTGCAGGATGCGCCTGGCCAGTTCATCCCGCACCGTCGTCAGCGCGCTCCAGGATGTGAACTCTTGAATGAACTTGCGGCACCTGGCATCCGCGATGATCTCGGAACCATCACTTCCCCAAGATTGGCAGGAGCCAGCTCCCAGATTCAGGAGTGGAACGTGTCTAGGATGCTTCTTCCAGCGGCGCCTGATCAGCGGTTCGAACCACTCGGTCCGGGCGCATGAGGACCAGTCGTTCTTCCAATAAACCGGTGTGCCTGCCTGGATGACGAGGTCGCTGCTCAACACAGCATCGGTGGCGGCTTCAACTGGCATGAAATCCGCCACATCGGACAGGCGGGAGCGCCAACGCAGCCAATCAGGGACATGTCGGGTCCTTTGATCGAGGATTCTCCAAAACTCCCCACGAGTGGTGGCGGGGAAGTGTTTGTGCACGACGCGGGATTCGACTTCGCCGAGAAGCGACTTGAGCAGGCAAAGAATGCCTTCACGAACAAAGTCGTCGCCGACATTGTGATGCACTGTGGAAATGAAACAGACCCGCTTCATCGGCGAAAAAGAGATCGCAGCCTGCGCCGGAGGCTTTTTAAGGACCAAGCGCTTCGTGGCAGTCCGACAACTTCCGTCAGATACGCACGATCGCCTTCCAACCACGGCTCCACGGCCGGTGGATGAACCAGCGGTGCGCCTATATCCTGGGTTTGCATGGCAGCACGAGCGTCGGCAGGATCGTGAGTGTGAGTGGCGTAAGGTCCAAAGCCGATGTTCGAGACCAAATTGACGGCAGGGACAATGTTCAGGCCTCCACAGCGGAGCTTCGCGAAGGCCCATTGGTAGTCCCAAGTGTCCACTGCTCCGTGGTAAACAGAGTCAAAAACTTCGCGTCTCCAGGCGGCTTCGAAGGGTTCAGGACACCAAATATCCATCTGTCTTGTCTTCCGGACCGATGGCCAGGCTTCCATTTTCACATCGTAGGCCCGCCATGCCCGTCGCCACGTGGCCCAGCCCCAGATCGGACCGAATCGCGAAAAAAGATAGCTGGATTGATCTGGAGCCGTGCGGGTGAGATTGCTTCCGCAGATTTGCATGACGTCAGACACCTCCTGATACCGGTCAAGGAGTTCATCGCAAAAGGGAAAGAACGAAGCGTGCGGGAGGCAGTCGTCCTCCAGAATGATCAGCCTCTCGCACAATTCAAAGGCCCAGTCGAGGGCGGAGGAAACTGCCGTCTTGCACCCAGTATTGACTACGAGCAGCCGCTTCTCCACCCGACACGGCCAGTCGATCTGGCTCAAGACCACTTCTCGAGTTTCGCGACATTTCGGATCATCCATCGGGCCGTCTGCGGCTATCAACAAGGTCGCAGGACGGGCCTGCCGGACCGCTGCAAAGACCTGCCGGGTCAGCTCAGGCCGCCGATGAATCAGAAAGAGTAGAGGCGTGTTCATCGGCAGTAGATTCAGATGGCCGGTGGCGTGAGGCAGAGAGGATTTTGACGCAACCAACGGTGGCAAACAACGAATCACATGCGCCGATAGACCAGCAGGCGTCCTTTGTGCCAAGGTTCGCGGGTGATTGATTGCTCTAGTTCGACCTGCCAAAGTGCTGGAGCGGATTCCAGCGCGGCTTGAAGTCGGTTTTCATGATCGGCGCGGCTGGATTCTGGCAGGGAAAGGTCCAGGAAAATGCGGGTCACCTGAAGTTCGTCCAGATGCTTGAGCAAACTCGCCTCCGAGGCATGCAAGAGCTGGTAATCCCTGCCCATCCAGTCGCTTCTGGCCAGTTCTTTGCTCCCCCGATAGACCCGCAACAGGGAAGGGGAGCGTTGGGGACATGCAAATGCCGCAGCCGCGATGATTGCGCCTTCGCCCCGAGGATCCGACGCCACCAGCCATTTTTGCTGGTGTCCGCCAATGCCCGGAATTCCCGTCTTCAGCGCAGCGGCTTCAAATCCATGTACAGCTTTTCTTGGAGGAACGTCTGAAGATTGGAGGGGAGCTAGGCTGAGTATCAGCAGCAAAGCAGCAGAAGCCAGCATGCCAAGTCTTCCTTTCTGGGACCATGGAGCCGCCGCCAGCACTGCCGCACCTCCGAGTAAAATCGCAGGCGCCAACGTGAGCATGTAGCGGAAGGTGAGACCAACAGGTACAAGCAACAGAACAGCGGACATTCCAACGGTCATGGAGATCAGCGACGCACAATCTGGCTGCATTTTCCCGTTCTTCCTCCAGGTTCGCACGCCAAGGCAAACGGCAACCACCGCCAGCAGTGTGAGTGGCCAGCCGAACACCGCTGGCATGGCCTTCGCATGAAACGGCAAGGCCTCCAGCAAATACTGCCACGGTGTCAGCTTTGTCATGCCCTCTTTGGAGATCTTGGTCGAGTACAACATCCAAGGGCCAGCCAGGACAGCCACCGGAACTGCGGAGCACCACCATGATCTCGTCATCATCAGACACCACCGACCCGCCAGGAGGGTG
Organism: Prosthecobacter sp.; assembly: GCF_014879935.1. GTDB lineage: Bacteria > Verrucomicrobiota > Verrucomicrobiia > Verrucomicrobiales > Verrucomicrobiaceae > Prosthecobacter. The sequence continues at coordinate 30,420 of NZ_JACSRD010000208.1, read as the reverse complement.
CCCAGGGGAGGGACCAGGCACAAGCCAATTCCAGACCCCTTGGTCAATATGGCGGCTGCCGCAACACACCCCCAGGTCAGCGCTTTTCGAAGCGAGGGAGCACGAAGATAGTCGGCCCACAGCGTGACTGCCCACAGGCAGGTCAGGGCGAGAAGCACATCCGCCATCACGTGGAGGGTCAGTTTGAGCGCCACTGGCAACAAACACACACCAATGCTGGCCGTCGCTGCAAGCGCAGAAGGCAAGAAGTGCCTGCCAAGAATGAAGGTTATCGTCGCCAAAGCAGCCATGGTGACCACTTGCAGGGCGATTAGCATGTCAGTTGAGGGCCTGAGGAGCAGCAGCGGGCCCGCTATGCAATAATAGAGTGGAGGATAATGGCCAAGGGCCACTCGAGGGAAGTCTTCATAGTACGCCCTGGCGAACTTCATCGGCGACTGACCAACGCTGTCCGATAGGTAGTCACGCACCATCAGCGACGTGACAGCATGCGCGGCTTCATCTGGATCGCCACCGAGATCAGACTGAAAACCTCCCGCGTGGAAAGAAAACCCGCCCAAGAGCCCTACGGCGATCACGAACATGATCCAGACTGGTCGTGTTCTGGCAAGTGACGAGGGTGGCGCGAGAGGGGATGGCATGATTGAAGGGTAAAGGCTTCAACATCCACTGGAGCTTTCTGTAAAGCAACTTTCGCAACCTGCCGGCACATCCAGCGGGCTCGCAATCTCTGTTTTTGGGCATTGCGGAGTTTTCCCGAGACGCTAACTCCAGCAATGCTGCATGAATCCGCAATTCCGGCCTCCACTCATCCATCCGCCTTCTATGGTCTCATTGGCAGTGGACTGGTGGGCCGCGACCCTTTCGATCGGCGCAGTTTTTCCGGTATCAGCTACTACTTTTTCAAGGAGTGTGAGCGGCAGGGATTGTTGCTGGGTGCCGAAGGATGCGAACTCGATGGATGGAGAAAATGGCTTTATCTGGCGATGAGTTATCACCGAGAGAAGTCGCTGTGGAGGATGCGCTACTATCTGAGCCCCCGTTATCGAAGCCAGCTCACCCGGATCCTGCGTAACAAGCTGCCGCGTGATCGCCGGATTGGCACCTTGCTGCAGATCGGTGCTATGTTTGATGGCTCCCAACTCTTGCAGGAAGGCGGGTATCTAGCCTCTTATCACGATGGAAACATTGCCATGCGCCTTCGGAGTCCTTACGGTGCCCGCGGATTTGACGAGCGTCGTGCGCAGGAGGCGTTGAATTATGAACGCAGGGTGGCCAGCCGGATGGACCGGGTTTTCGTCATGGGCGATTATCTCGCCGAATCCTTTGAAAAAGATATCGGTGTTGACCGAAGGAGGATCGTGAATATCAGCCATGGAGCCAACCTTGACGACTTGCCGGAAGTCGATTCTGGCAAAGACTATGGTTCACAGGAGGTGCTTTTCGTGGCTGTGGAGTTTGAGCGCAAGGGCGGGCATGTGCTCCTTCCTGCGTTCCAACGCGTCCGTCGTCTCCTGCCGAATTCAGTATTGCACGTGTTGGGGGCACGCGGTGAACCTCCGCCAGGTCTGCCTCTGGATGGCGTGCGTTGGCATGGCTTCATGCGAAAAGAAGTGCCTGAGGAGGCTGCGATCATCACCGAGCTTTATCGTCGTTGTTCAGTGTTTGTGCTTCCCTCGTTTTACGAGCCTTTTGGCATCTCCGTATCGGAAGCCATGCTCTATGGCCTGGCGCCGGTGATAACCGGAGATTGGGGGGTGGCAGAGAAAGTCGTTCCGGGGGTGTCGGGACTGCACGTCAAAGCCGGTGATGAGGACGCATTGGCGGAGGCTCTGCATGAACTTCTGTCGGATCCAGCCAAAAACGCAGCTTTTGGTGCCGCTGCTCGAGAGCGCGGATTGGAGCGGTTTACGTGGCCATCTGTGGTTAAACGCCTGGGCAACGCCTTGGATGAAATGCGGGGAGATGCGCCAATGGCGCTTTCGAACGCCAAACAAAGACTGGGTGTTGCATGACGGACGTCGTGTGGCGATTCCGTGTCTCATCAAATAGATGTAAATCAGGCATAATCGCTGCTTTACAGCGTAGGTGAACCACGCTAACGGCGTTTAGGTTTCTCTAAACAATGCCCTCCGCTCCGGCTTCCAACACAGTATTCTCAGCGACCGCTGAATCTTCGGTCGTGTGGGATCGCGAATTGACCCGGTTCATTGAGGCAGGCGGGAACACGACTCGTGCTTTCGGGTTTGGACGATTGATTGGTCGTTTGTTTGCTTTGTTGTACCTTAGCCCAGAGCCGCTCTGTCTAGACCAAATCGCCCATAAGCTCCGCATCAGCAAGGCTAGTGCCAGCATCACCGTGCGTCAGCTCGCCGCCTGGCAGGCCGTGCACAAGGTGGAGGACACCGAGGGCAGGCGGGACTTTTATGAAGCAGAGCTTCGCTTTGGTGTGATTTTGAAAAACGGCTTGCTTCCTAGGCTGCGTAAAAAGCTGCGTGTCGCCGGTACCCAGATTGAGCGGGCGCTGGGGGCCGCCCCCACGGCGCAGCAGATGGAACTGGAATCCGTCGCCATCAGCGCCCGGCACAAGGAAATTAGCCGCCGGCTGCGCCTAGCGCGCGGCGTGCACCAAAAGGTCAATGCCTTGTTCTCCAGCACTGGTTTGGAGAATCTCGTATAGTTCGCGCGTCAATCACATCGCACCATCTCTCGCGTGCGCATCCATTCATGTTTTTCCACCTCGTTAACGGTTCACGGAACCGAGGGCGGCAGCGTGAATTCGCGCTGATTGTTTATCGTCTCTCGGCATGTTCCAAGCTGTATCAATGACTTCGAAAGATGAAAAAGAATGGGATCTAGTGATCCGGCCCACTTCAGGCTGGTTTCAGTTACACCTCCGTGACTTGTGGCATTATCGCGACCTTTTACGCATGTTTGTCTGGAGGGATTTTGTTGCCGTATATAAACAGACCATCCTCGGTCCGATTTGGTTTTTCATCCAGCCCTTGCTCACCACGGCAACTTTTACGATCATTTTCAGTGGTGTGGCGAAGATTTCTACCGACGGACTCCCGCCCTTGTTGTTTTACCTGGCGGGAACCACTCCGTGGAACTACTTCGCAACCTGCCTGACGAAAACCTCGACGACTTTCAAAGACAACGCGAGCCTGTTTGGCAAGGTGTACTTTCCCCGTCTGATAATGCCGCTTTCGGTTGTTATTTCGACCTTGATTCAGTTTGTGATCCAGTTTGCCACCTTGGGAGTGGCGCTGCTTTGGTTCCTTTCGAAAGGCATAGTGCTTCATCCTGATGTGACGGGCATCATCGTTGGAACGCCAGCCTTGATACTCATGCTTGGGGGGCTCGGGCTTGGCTTTGGGATCATCATATCATCGCTGACCACGAAGTATCGTGACCTGGCTTTTCTAGTCGCCTTTGGAGTGCAGCTGGCCATGTATGCCACCCCTGTGGTCTACCCGCTTTCGTCAGTGCCGGAGAAGTATCGCTTCTGGCTTTCCTGCAATCCCATGACTGGCATCATCGAGTCCTTCCGGGCCATCTATTTAGGCCAGGGATTCTTCTCCTGGCCCCTTCTGGTGTATTCGGGGTGCGTCACGGCCCTTGCTCTTTTGCTCGGCGTACTCGTCTTCAACCGGGTCGAAAAAAACTTCATGGACACTGTCTGATCTGTCCAGCATGCGCTCCTCTGTGATCAAGGTTGAAAACGTGTCCAAGCTTTACCGCCTGGGCCAGGTGGGCACCGGCACCATCCAGCATGACATCAATCGCTGGTGGCACCGGGTCCGCGGCAAGGACGACCCCTACGCCAAGGTGGGGGTCTCCAATGACCGGACCCGCAAGGCGGGAGCGGCGGACAGCACGGACTATGTATGGGCGCTGAAAGAGGTGGATTTCACGGTCGAGCAAGGGGAGGTTCTGGGTCTCATCGGCCGCAATGGCGCGGGCAAGAGCACGGTGCTTAAACTGCTCTCACGCGTGACTGCCCCCACCTCGGGCTCCATCAAGGTGAAGGGGCGCATCGCGTCCCTGCTGGAGGTGGGCACCGGTTTCCACCCGGAGCTTTCCGGGCGGGAGAACATTTACCTCAACGGGGCCATCCTTGGAATGCGACGGCAGGAGATCACGTCTAAGCTGGACGAAATCGTGGACTTTTCCGGCTGCGCAGCCTATCTGGACACGCCGGTGAAGCGATACTCCAGTGGCATGTATGTGCGCCTGGCCTTTGCGGTGGCGGCATACCTTGAGCCGGAGATTCTCATTGTGGACGAGGTGCTGGCGGTGGGCGACGCGGAGTTTCAAAAGCGCTGCCTCTCCCGCATGGACAAAGTTTCCAAGCTCGGAAAGACCGTGATTTTCGTGAGCCACAATATGAGCGCCATGCAGTCCCTCTGCACGTCCATCCTGCGCATTGCGGATGGCAGGGCGAGGGTGAAGAGCCGCAATGTGGAGCAGGAGATCAACAGCTATCTGCATGACTGCCGCGCAGCGCAGCCCTCCTTCCCGGTGGCGTTGGAGGATGGCACGCGCATCCTGGGGCTGGAGTTGAACCCGCCTATCCTGGCATCCGGGCAATCTCTCTCCATGATCTTCGACATGGAGTTCAGCTCCGAGACAGTGGTCACAGATTTCGCGCCGATCATTTACAATCAGGCCGGCGTCCGAACCGGGGTGATGGATGGCCGTGGCAAACTGGCCCTGCCTAAAACTTTCTCCGCAGGCCGCCACCGTCTACGGTTTGACATCGTCACCCTGCCGCTCATGCCCGGCGACTATGTCGCAGGCCTCTATCTCAGGACTCATTCCGCGTGGGTGAACCACGAGTGTCTCGGAGACATCCAGGTCATCTCAGATGCTGGCATGGAGATCTCCTCCTACCCGGTGGAACACTTGGGAATCCTGAACGTGAACTTTTCTGCGGCTAAAATCTAAACTGAACGCATTCCTCCCGCGCGTCATGCCTTACTCCAAATCCAAGATTGTCCGTGGGATGCAGAAAGTGCTGTCCGGCCAGCTCCCTGACTTTTTGTTTCCGATCATTGAGAAGATCAAGTATCGCGAGTGGTATCGCCTGGAGAGAGGGGAGTGCGCGGAGATCACTTGGCCCGTGGGGGCTGGGGCCAAGCTGCGGCTGCACAAAAACTCCTTTCTCTGCCGCCCGATTGTCCGCGGGAAGTTCGAGATTGGCGAGCGTCGGCTGCTGGAAAGGCTGCTGGGCAAGGGAGATGTGTTTGTGGATGTGGGGGCCAACATCGGGCTCTTCACCGTCATCGCCGGGAAGTGCGTGGGGCCCACAGGCAAGGTCCTGGCGGTGGAGCCTTCGCTGCCAACCTGCAACATTTTGAAGTGCCAGATCGAGTTGAACAGCCTGCAGAATGTGGAGATATGCCAGGTGGGCATCTCCAAGGAGGAAGGTGAATTGGAGCTTTACCAGGGCACGGATGTCAACGATACGTTCAACAGCTTCGGCACGCCGATATGGGAAGGTGAGTTCAAGCCGACCAAGGTGCCAGTGAAAACTTACGACGGACTGGTTCAGGACCATCTGCAGGGAAGTCCGGTTCGTCTGGTGAAGATCGACACCGAAGGCTGGGAGTGTCACGTTCTTGCAGGTGGCGGTACCTCCTTTGCGCATTCTGACGCGCCTGATCTCATGATTGAGTTTTGCGAGAAGGCATTGCAGACCAGCGGAAGCTCTTGTCCGGCGCTTTACCAAGTGGTGCGGGAGTATGGCTACTCCACCTATGTCATTCATCGTGACAATGGCACCCTGCGGCAGCTGAACGCTCCGGAGGAGTTTGAATACGCGAACATCTTTGCCACCAAGTCGCCGGGACGATACCAGGCGCTCATCACGGCATGAACGTTGTGATTCCTGGATGTTTCATTTCTGAAAGATGATTCTGCTTCAGATCGCCGGTGGTCTTGGGAACCAGATGTTCCAGTATGCCGTGGCCAGAAGGCTGGCCGGCAAAGGCGACGGCGTGGTGCTGGCGGATATGTACCACCTTGGGGTGCAACTTCAGCCTGCGCGGAAGTACCGTTTGGATAAGTTCTGTGTGCAGGCCGAACGCGTGTCCTGGCAGCACGTGCTGGCTTACAATCCGGTGGAGTTTGTGACGCGCGTGGCGCGCAAGCTGCCCAAGGGCCTGGCTAAACGGTTGCTTTACCGCATGGACCGCCATGGCTTGAAATCCACCTGCGAGTATCGCTTTTATAAGTACCAGCCCGGCAAGCCAAAGCCTCCGCTGAAGATCGGCAAGACCGTCTCCGAGCGCCATTTCCACTTCGACCCTGAGCTGCTGGAGCTTTCTGGTGACATGCTGCTGATGGGCTACTGGCAGACGGAAAAGTATTTCGCCGACATCGCGCCACAATTGCGTGCTGACTTTCAGCTGCGTGCATCGCTGCAAGGGGAGGACGCCCGGGTCGCGTTGCAGATGAGGGAGTCGATTTCAGTGTCGCTCCACATCCGGCGCGGAGACAAGGCGGTGGCCAAGGACTTCAATGGCACCTCCGCAGAATACTGCCAGCGTGCGGTGGAATGGTTCCGATCGAGGCTGGGAAACCCCAGGTTCTTCGTTTTCTCTGATGATTGGGAGTGGACGCGGCAGCATTTGCCGGAGGCTGAGGACATCGTGTATGTCAGCCACAACAGCATCGGGCCGGATGTGGAGGACTGGATGTGGGAGGAGAATATGAATCTCATGAGCCGGTGCAGGCATCACATCATCGGTCCAAGTTCCTTCAGTTGGTGGGCGGCGTGGTTGAATCCTGATCCGGACAAGATCGTGCTCAGCCCGCCTTATCAGCGCTGGCTGAACTTTCCCAACTGTGATACCTCCGATGTGATTCCTGAAAACTGGATCCAGATCGACGACCGCTGACACAGCCCCCTTCCTCTGATGATCCTTTTTGAAGTAGCCGGCGGACTTGGGAACCAGATGTTCGAGTATGCCACCGCGCGCAGACTGGCCGCCCAGGGGGATGGAGTGCTGCTGGCAGACGTGTATTTCCTGGGGTTGTACCTGCAGCCGCAGCGCCGCTACCGGCTGGACAAGTTTCAGGTGCAGTGCAGGGTTGTGCCGTGGCACCATGTGTGGCGATACAGCCCGCTGGAGTTTATGACGCGCGTCATGCGTCGCCAGCTTCCTGCTGCCATCTTCAAACGCCTCCTTGCGGGAGCTGCCAGACGGGGGGTGAAGTCCGCCTGCTGCTTCCGTTTTGACAGCTACCAGCCGGACTTGCCCAAGCCTGCTCTAAAAAAGAGGAAGGTCGCTGCCGAAAGACATTTTCATTTTGATCCCGAGGTGCTTTCTCTCTCGGGAGACTGTCTGCTCGTTGGGTACTGGCAATCGGAGAAGTATTTTGCTGACATCGCATCGCAGCTTCGCACCGAGCTTCAGGTGAAAACACCCCAGCAGGGGCAGGACGAGCAAATGGCGGCGCGCATCAGGCGATCACAGTCGGTGTCCCTGCATGTTAGGCGCGGAGACAAGGCCACGACGAAAGATTTCAACGGCTCTTCCTCCGAATACTGCGCGCGTGCGGTGGCGTGGTTTCGAGAGCGGCTTTCCAGTCCGGTGTTCTTTGTTTTCACAGACGACTGGGACTGGGTGCGGCGAAATCTGCCGGAAGCGCCTGACATGGTGCATGTCAGCCACAACGGAGACGACCAGGAATATGAGGATCTGCGCCTCATGAGCCAGTGCCAGAATCACATCATCGCCCCCAGTTCCTTCAGCTGGTGGGCGGCGTGGTTGAACCCCAATCCTGACAAGCTGGTATTGGCCCCGCCGCACCACCGCTGGCTGAATTTCCGCCACTGCGACACCTCCGACGTCTATCCTAAATCATGGGTCCAGCTGGATGACCAGTGACACTTGGCGCAGAACGATCTTTCCCATTGTTTCCTCATCATGAAGCTCAGTCCCAACGCCGTCCGGACACCCACCCCCTGGTTTGTTCTCCGCAGCCTCGTCAGCCAGGCGCTGGGACGCTCCAACCAGATCATCCAGTCTTACCGCAAGGACCGCATCTCGCATGTGGACTTGGAGCAGGACATCCGCCTGCTGGTGCCGAAAAAGGATCCGTTGCTTATCGACGTGGGTGCCAACGCGGGGCAGACGGTGCACATGTTCAAGCGACTGTTTGAGCGGCCGGTGATTCATGCGTTCGAACCGAATCGCTCCTTGGTGGGGGGGCAGCTCGCCGCGGCTTTTGGTCAGGATAAAAATGTGATGCTCAATGCCGCGGGCCTGGGTGCCCAGGAAGGAACGCTGACACTCCATCAGTTCGAGAAGGACCAGATGAGCTCGTTTCTTCCCATGGAGCGGGGGAAACGCAATCCCTATGCAGACGAGGCGGTGGTGGCCAGTTGCGAAGTGCCGGTGTGGACGTTGGACCACTATGCGAAGAAGCATGGGCTGGGGAAAATAGATCTGCTGAAAACCGACACGCAGGGTTATGATCTCCAGGTGTTGCTAGGGGCGGAGGAGCAACTCGCATCAGGCAACATCGGGCTCATCATGTTGGAGATCAATTTCATCCCGTTGTATGTGGGGCAGCCTGCCTTTGGCGAGCTAGACGCCTTCCTGCGCAAACGTGGCTACGCCCTGGTGGATCTGTATGAAAAAATATGGGTCGAGAACCGCATTGCGTGGTGCAATGGGCTCTACCAGAAGATATGACATCCCAGGAATCCGCCCGCCCTGCTCACTGCCATGAAACTTAGTACTCACTCCGTGCAAAATACCAGCCCCTGGTTTGTGCTACGCTGTGTCATCAGCCAGTTGCTTGGGCGCTCCAACCAGGTGCTCCAATCGTACCGCAGCGACCGCATCTCCCGTGTAAATCTGGAGCAGGACCTGCGGGTGCTGGTGCCGCAGCCGCAGCCGCTCATGTTCGATGTGGGTGCCAACAAGGGACAGACCCTGGCGATGTTTCAGCGGGTGTTCAACAAGCCCGTGATACATGCGTTTGAGCCCAACAAGGCGCTGGTGGAGCAGACGCTGTGCCCGGTCCACCGTGGCAATCCCGATGTGGTGATCAATGCTGCCGCGCTGGGCGCGGAGTCCGGCAGCCTGACTTTTCACGAGTGTGAAAACAACGAGCTGAGCTCCTTCCTCACCTTGGAGGCGAGCGAGCAAAATCCCTTCAAGGACAAAATGGTGAAGGCCAGCACAACCGTTCCGGTGTGGACCCTGGACCAGTATGTGAAAGAGCGGGGACTGCCACAGCTCGACCTGTTGAAAATCGACACCCAAGGGTATGACTTGCATGTGCTCCAAGGGGCGTGCGAGCAGCTTAAAGCGGGTCGCATATCCCTGGTGATGCTGGAGATCAACTTTGTGCCCATGTATGCCGGCCAGCCGTCTTTTGGCGAGGTGGATGCCTTCCTGCGCGAGCACGGCTACGCTTTAATCGACATGTATGAGAAGATATACCAGGACAATCGGCTGGCTTGGTGCACCGGCCTGTATCAGAGGTGCTGAAGTCGTTTGCGACTGAACACTGCGGCAAAAGCTTCACAATCGCAAGCATGGGCCTTGTCAGTGTCATTGTTCCAACCTTCAACCGCGCGGCCTTGATCCGCCGGTGCTTTGATTCGGTGGTGGCCCAGCAGAAACGGCCGCTACAGTTTATCGTGGCGGATGATTGCTCCACGGATGACACTGCGGAGGCTGTTAGGCAGCTCCCAGCTAATGACGGAGTGGAGGTGGTTTACCTGCGCCAGCAGACGAACCGTGGTGTTTCTGCTGCACGCAATGCCGCCTTGGCGGCCGCGCGTGGGGAGTGGCTGGCGCTGTTGGACTCTGATGATGTCTGGTGTTCCGACCACTTGGAAAGGCTTCAGGAGGCACTGCAAAACACCGGCGCGGACATTGCCTATTCGAGGGGAGACATCCGGGAGAGCCCGGAGGCGCCGCCTTCGGGGCGAAGCAGTTTCGGTCCAACTGAGCATGAGGAGCGGCACATCGGCGAGTGTCTGTACTATTACAATTTTGTGCTGCCGTCTGCCATGTTGGTGCGCGCGGGCTTTTTTGAAAAGACTGGATTTTTTGATGAAGATCCAGAAATACAGCATGCGGAGGATTGGGACATGTCCCTGCGTGCGGCGGCAGCGGGGTTGAACTTCACACATGTGCGGCAGGCTACGGTTTACTACACCACCCCGGCGCAAGTGCCCGAGGCCAAGAAACAGATGATGATGCGTCGATTCATTCACTGCCTGAAAAAGCATGAGCGCTATCGAGGCACGTCCGCCGGGCGGCGGAGGTTCACGCTCGGTTATTACACCATCTGGCTCGGCATCATGCTGGGGCCGCTTGAGACGGAGTCCCAGGTGCTGTTTCGTGAGGCACGTCGCCTGGCGTGGACCACTCCCTCCCTCCTGCTGCCCAGTTTCTGCGGGCACCTCATGCCGCGTCTTCCGGGCGTGCTGGGCCGGAGAGTGCTGATGCGCCTGTTCCGCGGACTACGAGCCAGACACCGTACCCTGCGCGGCTTTCCTGACCCATGGGACTGATTCCATCCATGAGCTACCGCCCCGATATCGATGGCCTGCGTGCTCTCGCGGTGCTGTCTGTGCTGTTGTTTCACGCCGGACTGGGTGTGCAGGGTGGTTATGTCGGGGTGGATGTTTTTTTTGTCATATCGGGGTATTTGATCACAGGGCTGATCCTGAAGGATCTTGAGGCGGGAAAGTTTAGCCTGCTGCACTTTTGGGAGCGTCGCATCCGGCGCATCATGCCACCCTTGGTTGTGGTGGTGCTGGTCACTCTGGCTACGGGCTGGTGGCTGCTGCTGGCCGAGGATTACAAGGAACTGGGGCAGTCCGTTGTGGCACAGGTGCTGCTGCTTTCCAATGTGTTCTTCTGGCGTGAGTCAGGCTACTTTGAGCAGAACTCGGACTTGAAGCCCCTGCTGCATACCTGGTCTCTCGCGGTGGAGGAGCAGTTTTATGTCTTTTTTCCAATGGTGCTGCTGGTCCTGATGAGGGCCCCACGCCGTGTGGTGTGGCCGGTGCTGGCAGCCGTTCTTCTGGCATCCTTTGGGCTTGGTGTTCGCTGGAGCCATAGCCGCCCCGAGGCTGCCTTCTACCTGCTGCCCACACGTGCCTGGGAACTGCTACTGGGGGCGCTGCTGGCCATGGCGCCGGATGCGCTGTCTTTCTGCCGCCGGTGGCTGGCGGAACTGGTGGGCATTTCCGGCCTGGCGATGATCCTGTGGGCAGTCATCACTTATGACACACAAACTCGCTTCCCTGGGGTGGCGGCGCTGGTGCCCTGTATGGGGGCCGTGCTGGTCATCGGGTGTGGGACCCGCTCGCTTGCTGGCAGGATCCTGACCTGGCCCTTGTTGGTAGGTTTGGGCCTGGTTTCTTATTCGCTGTACCTCTGGCATTGGCCTCTGCTTGTCTTTCCCAAGTACTGGGCCTCCATGCCGCTCACGGTCTTGCAGCGCATGCTACTGCTGGCCTTCAGTGGCCTGCTGGGCTTCCTGTCCTGGCGGTTTGTGGAGCAGCCCTTCCGCAAGAGAGTGGTCTGCGGTACCCGCCGCTCCATTTACGGGTTTGCCGTCACCTGCTCCGCGTCGCTCATGCTGCTCGGACTGGGAGTGCACCGCGCACAGGGCATTCCCTCCCGCATCCCGGCCGCGGCGCAGGGCTACGCCGACGGCAGGTTTGACAGCCTCTATCGCAAGGAGGTCAGCTTGGATCAGGCGCGGCGTGGCGAGTTCATCAATCTGGGGGGGCAGCAAGCTGGCACCTCAGTGAGCGTCTTAGTCTGGGGAGACAGCCACGCCATGGCCTTGTTGCCGGTCATTGACGACCTGTGCAGGGAGAAGGGCATGCGTGGCGTGGCCGCCGTGCATTACCAAACTCCACCACTGGTCAACTACGAGTGCCGGGGAAGCTACAGCCTCAAGGAAAACACCCCCGCATTCAGTTCAGCCGTTGTTGATTTCATCCGGGACAAGAAGGTGCCACGCGTCATTCTCACGGCCGCATGGAACTACCATTTTGAGGAGGGCGGGGGGCCGCGCATCCAGCAGGCGTTGCAGGAAACCATGGTTCAACTGAAAGCGGCGGGTGCCCGGGTCTGGGTCATGGAAGACGTTCCCAACCACACGTTCGACGTGCCCCGTGGGCTTGCCTCCGCCGTACTTTTCGGCGGGAATGTGGCCAGTTTGGGCCTCCCGTTGGAGGCTCATCGCTCCGCCTCTGCCGTACAGCATGAGGTGTTGCAGGCTGTGGCGCCGCAAAACTACACGTTGCTGGATCCTGCCGTAGTCTTCTTGAACTCCGAGGGTCTCTGCCGCGTCGCCTCCGATGGCAACGCTCTGTATACCGACAACAGTCACATCAGCGCCCACGGCGCTCGACTGCTGAGGCCCTTGCTGGCCCCGGTTTTTGAATGAACATCGCCACTCCCCTGTCTTTGATGATCAGACGGCTGGTCCGAAACTTCCTGCGAACGCTGATGAAGGGACGGGATGTGCTGCGGCATCGCAAGGAACTGGCCACCTTTTTGAATTTCCGCAACCGTACCCAGCCGGGTTTTGAAGGCTCCGTGCAGCCGGAGGAGCTTGAGTTTCTAAGTGAACTGGTGCGCCGCTCGAACGCCTTCGACGGTCCCATCATCGAGGTTGGCACGCTGTTTGGATTCACCACCCAGGCCATGGCCGGCTGGAAGATGAACGGCAAAGAGTTGATCTCTATTGACGATTACAGTTGGAACCCCCTCGGCCTCGCGCCCCTGGCGCACCGGGACTTTGCCGTCCGGAGCCTGCACTACATCCGGCAGAATTGCGACGTCACGCTGTTTGAGGGACCTAGCACCCAGTTTTGCGCCAGCTATGATGGCCCCACGCCTGCCATGATTTTCATTGATGCGAGCCATGAGTATGAGCATGTGCTGACCGACATCACCTGGGCCAGGCAGAAAGGCGTGCCGATCATCGCCGGTCACGACTACTCGGCCTTCTGGCCGGGCGTAAAGCGTGCTGTCGATGAGTCCTTTGGCTCTGCCATCACCGTGTATGGCACGCTCTGGGCCCATGTAAACCAGGGTGCATCCTGACCACCTGCTGTTTCCCGCCCTCCAAGAGCGCTTGCCCCTAACTTCCACACCACCCCTTAGCTGCCCAGTTCAACCATGAAAACACTCCTTGTCACCGGATCCTCGGGCCTCATCGGCTCTGAAGTCGTCACCCATTTCTCCCAGGCCGGATGGACAGTGCACGGGGTTGACAACAACATGCGCGCAGATTTTTTCGGCCCTGGTGGTGACACTCGATGGAACACGCAGCGACTGAAGAACGAGTTTCCGTCCTTCCAACATCATGAGCTGGACATCCGTGACCGCGCTGGCGTGCTTGCCCTGCTACAGGAGTTGAAACCTTCCGCCATCGTCCACACCGCCGCGCAGCCCAGCCACGATCTTGCCGCGAGCCGTCCCTTTGATGATTTCGATGTCAATGCCGTGGGCACTCTGAACTTCCTGGAGGCCTCGCGTCTGGCCTGTCCAGAGTCTCCCTTCGTCCACATGAGCACCAACAAGGTTTATGGGGACGCGCCGAATGAGATCGCTCTGAACGAGCTGGAAAAGCGTTGGGACTACGCCGACGAGACCTACAGTGATGGCATCCGCGAGACCTTCCGCATCGACCAGAGCAAGCATTCGCTCTTCGGTGCATCCAAGGTGGCCGCGGATGTAATGGTGCAGGAATACGGCCGCTACTTTGGCATGCCGACCTGCGCGTTGCGTGGCGGCTGCCTGACCGGCCCAAACCACAGCGGCGTGGAACTGCACGGCTTTCTCAGCTATCTAATCCGCTGCAACCTGGAAGGGCGCACCTACCGTGTGTTCGGCTACAAGGGAAAGCAGGTACGCGACAACATCCATAGCCACGACGTGGTCAGCTTCATGGAGCACTTCATCGCCACGCCACGGCAGGGTGAGGTGTACAATATCGGCGGCGGTCGTGACAATTCGATCTCCATCCTGGAGGCGTTTGACCTCATTTCCTCCATCTCCGGCAAGCCCATGCACCATGAATACGTGGAGCAGAACCGCCAGGGGGACCACATCTGCTACATCTCCAATCTCGACAAAATGAAGGCTCACTATCCAGGCTGGGGCATCACCAAAGACCTCAAAACCACATTTGAGGAAATCCACCAGTCCTGGGTCGCTCGCACCCAGACAGCCTGAGGCCGTTTTCCCCCCACACAGCCATGAGCGACACAAGCAACACCCCGTCCCCCGACGGCTCCATACTTTGGGGCATGGCCGCCATTGAAGGCAAGCGGCAGAGCATTGTCCAGTCTGCTGAGGCCAACGCCGCGCAGCGGGACTACCACATCAGCCGCAACCAATACTTCTACGATCTTGTGGGGCAGGAGTTGAAGACACTGGTCGGGAGCGCGGGCCGTCTCCTCTTCATTCGCTGCCAGACGGGCAAACTGCTGGAGTATGTGACGGCCTCCTCCGTGACCGCCGTCGACGTCAGCCCGAAGATGGTGGAAATTGCCCGCCAGAAGCATCCGCAGGCGGACGTTCGCGTCATGGATCCGGAGACCAGCTTGCCGGAGGGCCCGTTTGACACCATCCTCATCCAGGACACGACCGATACCGTGGACATCCAGGCCATGCTCACGCTGGTGAACGGGGTCTGTCTTCCACACACGCGCATCATCATCTTCACCTACAACCACCTTTGGGAACCGTTTGTCTCCTTTGCCGAACGGTCTAACCTCAAGAGCCCCAAAGTGGAGCCGAGCTGGCTCTCCGTGCGGGACTATGAGAACCTGCTGAATCTGTCCGGGCTGGAGATGCTGCACGTCACCCGACGTGTGCTCATGCCCTTCGGCATTCCTGTGCTGGGACGGCTGATGAACAAGTTCATCGCCTGGATGCCGGGCATCGAGCGACTGAATCTCTGCCACTTCATCGTGGCGCGTCCTGCGCCACGTCCTCAGCCTGTCACCAACTTCAAAGTCTCCGTGGTCATTCCGTGCAAGGATGAGAAGGGCAATGTGCGATCCGCTGTGGAGCGCATGCCGCAGCTTGGCAGGGAGACGGAGATCATCTTTTGCGATGACAAGTCCACAGACGGCACTGCTGATGAAGTGCGTCGCATGCAGGCGGAGTTTCCGCAGAAAAACATCCGCCTCGTCGAAGGTCCCGCCATTTCCAAATCGCGCAATGTGTGGACCGGATTCCGTGCCGCCACAGGGGACATATTGCTAATCCTGGATGCTGACCTCACCGTGATGCCGGAGGAACTGCCTCGATTTGTTGAGGCCATCGCATCTGGCAAGGGGGACTTCATCAATGGTTCCCGCATGGTCTATCCCATGCAGGGACAGGCTATGAAGTTTGCCAACATGCTGGGGAACAAGGGCTTTGCGACGCTATTCTCCTACCTGCTCGGATCGCCAGTTCGCGACACACTGTGCGGCACCAAGGTGCTGTGGCAGCGCGACTGGGATAAGATCAACGGCATGATCGACACCTGGGGCGCCGAGGACCGCTGGGGAGACTACGAACTCCTTTTCGGAGCGGCGCGGTTGAACCTGCGCATTGTGGACATGCCCGTGCACTACCAGGAGCGCACCTACGGCGACACAAAGATGAACCGCCGCTTCAAAAACGGCCTCGTGATGCTCCGCTTCTGCTGGGCCGCGTTTCTGAAGCTCAAGCTTCCCCAGATGTGAGCGGCCAGCTTCTCTGCCATGATCGAAATCTCCCAGCACGACATTGAGATCCAGGAGAACCGCGCGCACTGGGAGCGCAAGCCGGTGCTACAGCGTGTTTACCGTGATTTTTATCAGAAGATTGCACGATGGACTCTGCCGGGAAACGGGGGGGGCATGCTGGAATTGGGTTCTGGCATGGGGAACATCAAGGACGTGCTCCCTGATTGCCTCACGTCAGATCTTTTCCCCAATCCATGGCTGGACCGTGTGGAAAATGTCTATGCATTGAACTGGCCGGATGCCGCCGTGGGGAATCTGATTCTTTTCGATGTGTTCCATCACCTGCAGTACCCAGGACGGGCGCTGGCAGAGATGGCGCGTGTCGTTCGGCCTGCAGGCAGAGTGATCATCTTCGAGCCTGGCATGGGCTGGCTTCCCCGGCTCATAATGCGCTTCTTCCACCATGAACCTCTTGGCTTTGGAGTGCCCATTGAGTGGAATGCGCCTCAGGATTTTGATCCGGCCACTCATTCTTATTATGCTGCGCAGGGAAACAGTTGGCGCATTTTTGTGCAGCACGAGGGGCTGGTGGAAAATATCGAGCGGGACTGGAGGGTGATCCATGTGGGCCGCGAACCTGGCTGGGCTTGGTTGTTGTGTGGCGGCTTGCGTGGTCCCCAACTGTACCCTGACAAGCTGTTGCCTCTCGTGCGTCTGGTGGAGCGTGGGCTGCGACTCCTTCCAGCCCTTTTTGCCGGCCGCCTGCTTGTTGTTTTGGAACGCAAAACCACTCATGTTGATGACAAGCTTGCGTGATGCCGCCTCCAGCCGCCTGCCGGGCGTTCTGGCTGTGCTGTTTGCCGTGGTGGGTGTGCTTCCCTTCGTGTTACTGGGAATGCATGCCCATCCCTCCGCAGACGACTGGTACATGGCCGCTGACACTCTGGAGAAGGGCTTTGTAAAGGCCAATGTGGACTATTACAACACGACCACCGGACGCTTCACTTCGTCGGCGTTCCTGTTCATGAATC
Organism: Prosthecobacter sp.; assembly: GCF_014879935.1. Classification (GTDB taxonomy): domain Bacteria; phylum Verrucomicrobiota; class Verrucomicrobiia; order Verrucomicrobiales; family Verrucomicrobiaceae; genus Prosthecobacter. Next base: position 13,665 of record NZ_JACSRD010000208.1, on the reverse strand, counting down.
CCATCCTGCTGTCGTTTGGAGCCTTTAAATGCTACAGCGTCTGCCTCGTTCTGGGCTTGGTGGCCTCTGCCCGCTGGGCGGTGGGCGCCTGGTTTTCAGACCAATCTCGCTCCTGGAAATGGGCTGCTGCGCTTTTGGGAGTGACGTTGTTTCTCTGGGGCATGGCCAGCACAGCACAGGGCTTCTACTGGGGCACCGGATCTTCCGGCTATATGCTGCCGGCGGTCATTTCCCTGGTGATGGCGGCGCTGGTAGGTAGGCGCAGTCTGGAACCCGCATGGCGGCCGTCCGTCATGAGGCTCGTGATCATAGGTCTGCTGGCGGTGCTCGCCACCGGATGCACGGAGGTGGCCATGGCCTTGCTGCTGCTCCACGCCTTGGCATGGAATGCCTTGTTCCTGTGGAGAAACCGCAGCCTGAGCAAGCCGCTGGCCGTGATGCTTCTCGCCATTGTTCTGGGGGTCGCTCTTGTAATGCTTTCCCCTGGAAATGCCAACCGTAGCTCTCTTTATTCCAATGGTGTCAACCATGTCTTGCCCGCGTCGCTGGCGCTGACTCTGAAACTGGGCGTGCAGCACATCGGCTCCTGGCTTGTTCACGTGCCGTTTGTTCCCTTCTCACTCATCGCCCTCAGCGCATGGCCGGTGTCCTGGATTGTGTCGCGGAAGCAGTCCCTGGAGCTAATAGTCCTGGCGCTGCTGCTGATGGCTGGCGGTGTGTTTGGGGCGTTCTTCCTCGGTGCCTGGAGCATGGGGGCTGCCCTTCCACTGCGTGCGGTGAATCTCATCCTGTTCTTCTTCATCATCGACTGGTGGGTGCTGCTGGCGGGGTTGGCCGGGCTGCTGCGTTCCCTGGACCTGCGGCTGCCGCGGCCACGCGTGTTGTTCTCCGTGGGTGTCTTCCTTCTCCTCGGCATGGCGGTTGTGTTTCCCGCCAACAACGTGAGGAATGCATGGCGTGATCTGGTCAGTGGCGAGGCGTTACGCTACGACCTGCAAAGCTCCTGGCGCCATGAATACATTCGCTCCAGCACTGAGGCGGAGGTCCGGGTGCCGCCGCTGATCGCGCGCCCGTCCACCCTGTTTTTCAACGACCTCACTCCCGACCCCACCGACTGGCGCAACACCGGTTGCGCCCGCTTCTTCCACAAGCATTCCGTGTCCTTCTGAACGCTCCAGATTCCTCCTATTTGTGAACACCAAAACCAAGATCGGCGTCGCCAAGCTCATCTATCGTGCCCTGCGGCTCATCGGCTTCAGACAGCAGCGCGTCATCTCCCGCAATGGCGTCCGCTTTGACGCGGATCTGGCGGAGGGCATCGACCTCTCACTGTTTCTCTTCGGCAGCTTTCAGAAATGGGTCATTGATGACTCCCTTCTCCCGCGCAAAGAGAACTTCTGCGCCATCGATATTGGTGCCAACATCGGTGCCATCTGCCTGCCACTGGCGTCGCGGAATGCCAGCACTCGGATCATCGCCGTGGAGCCCACAGATCACGCTTACAAGCGACTCATGCGGAACATCGACCTGAATCCTGACCTTAAACCACGCATCAAGGCGGTGCAGGCCTTCATGGGAGACGGCTCTCCGGCAACTGCGGGCATGATCGCCTATCCGAGCTGGCGGCTGGACGATGCCGGCGGGGAAATGCATGAAGTACACCTCGGTCAGGCGCACCACGTCAGCTGTCCGACCTTGTCCATTGACGGCCTGGCGCAGCAGGAAAGGCTGACGAACCTGGACTTCATCAAGATCGACACGGACGGCCACGAGTATGAGATCTTGGAGGGGGGGCGAAAGTCCATCCAGCGCTGGCGGCCCGTCATCGTGTTCGAGTTCTGCTTCTATGAGAATGAGAAGCGTGGCCACACCTTTGAGAAGTTCTCCTCCTTCTTCAAAGAGATGAACTACGACATCTGCCTCAGCGACAAGACCACTCGCATTGCAGATGAGGCATCTGCGCGGCGTGTGGTTCCGGAACTCGGTTCTTACGACTTTGTGGCTGTGCCGCGCTGAGGCGATGCAAATACAGGAACCGGTAATGCCATCCAACGTCCAACATGGGGACTACCGTTCCGAGATCGATGGCCTGCGCGCCATCGCGGTGCTTGGTGTGGTCTTTTACCACGCTGGTCTGAAGTGTCCGGGCGGCTATGCAGGGGTAGATGTCTTCTTTGTCATCTCAGGCTACCTAATCACCTCTCTGCTGCTGCGGGATCTGGACTCCGGCCACTTCAGCTTGGTGCGCTTCTGGGAGCGTCGATGCCGACGCATCATGCCTGCATTGGTGGTCATGGTGCTGGCGACACTGATCGCTGGCGGGCTGCTGCTGCTGCCGCAAGACTATGCGAAGCTGGGCAGGTCAGCACTGTTCCAGTCACTGTTTGCCAGCAACATTTACTTCTGGCAGGATACGGGCTATTTCACCTCAGACGCCTGGGAGAAACCGTTGCTCCACACTTGGTCTCTAGCGGTTGAGGAGCAGTTTTACCTGGCCATGCCGCTGCTGCTGTTCCTGGCCAGCTGCGGCGGTCGCAGACTCGTGTCTCTTTTGTTGGTTTCTATCCTTGCCGCCAGCTTGGGCTGGAGCGCGTACCGCATGGGGTCCGATCAGGCCTCGGCATTTTTTTTGCTGCCCTCGCGTGCGTGGGAGTTGCTAGTCGGCGCGTGCTTGGCTGCCATTCCCAGTAGCTGGGGACAGCGGCTGGGAGTGTTTCGGGAGCCTGTTTCCTGGCTCGGTGTTGCGGGCATTCTATTTACCTATGTCACCTACAGTGACGAGACACACTTTCCTGGCTTCGCGGCTCTGCCACCCGTCCTGGGTGCCAGTTTGTTCATCTGGAGCAACCAGCGCACTGCTGGTGCCCCCCCGCCCACTTGGTGCGGCCGGGTCTTCTCCCTGAGGCCGCTGGTCTTTGTGGGGCTAATCTCCTATTCTCTCTATCTTTGGCACTGGCCGGTGCTGGCGTTCATCAACTACTGGAGTTTTGTCTCGTTGGGCAAGGTGACAAAGTTTTTCGTCATTCTCAGTTCCTTCCTGCTGGCGGTGCTGTCGTGGCGTTTTGTGGAAACGCCGTTTCGGCGGCACTTGCTGTCCGGCCAACGTTCACTGCTCCTGGCTGCCGGTGCGGCGGCGCTGGTGCTGTTACTGACTGGGTTGGGCATCTTCCATTTTAATGGGCTCCCCTGGCGCGTGCCGCCTGGCCTCAGCCACGGTTACGGCAGAAATTCTGAGGCGTCCTTCATGTTCACCCATCAGACAATGCTGGATGACCTGAAAGAAGACAAACTGGTGCTCCTGGGAAAGCCAGCGCCGGCAGCTGAGGTTCAGGTTGTACTTTGGGGAGACAGTCATGCCATGGCCGCCATGCCCGCTTTTGATCAGATGTTGAGTGAGGCCGGTGTTTCTGGGGCGGGCATTATGCATGCGAGCACCGCTCCGCTGTTGGATTTCCACGCCACCGTGCCAAACGGACCGAAGACGGACACCGTGGCGCTAAACCAAGCCGTGTTCGAGTGGTTGGTTAAGCACAAAGTGCGGGATGTGGTGCTGGCTGCTTACTGGCATGTCTATGAACTCAAGGGAAAGGTTGCTGGTGTTTCTGCCACCGAGTATCTGAGCTATTACCAGCAGCGTATCATTCTCACTGTTAAACAACTGGTAGGTTCGGGCTGCCAGCCCTGGATCATGTTGCAGGTGCCGGAGCACCCTTACCTTGTCCCCAAGGCGCATGCGTATTGTACGCTTTTTGGTGCGGACGAAAGGCTATTTTCGGCCCGGCCTGACGCATGGAACGGCGTCGCCGGAGAAGGGGAAGGCTTTTTGAGGGCGGTAAGAGAGGCCGGGGCACGCATCATCGATCCCAGGCCAGCATTCCTCGACAAAGCGACCGGACACTATCGTTTCTCGCTTAATGGACATGCGCTGTATGGCGACAAGCACCATCTGGTTCGTGAGGGCGCGACGAAAGTGCTGACTCCTGTTTTGCGAGTTTTTTTGGAGCCTTCAATAGTGAAATAAGTGGCTTGGTGGCGCGGAATGGATGGTGCTGTATGCTGCATGTTGCTGAGAATAGATTCTGTCTTGCTTGTAGTGGTGAAAACGGTTGGCGTGAACGGTAAACAAGACACAGGAAAACGTTTCCCTTTAATGATTGATTTCGCGTTCAAAGAGTATCCGATAGCCGTCTTTTGGCGGATTAGGGTGTTAGCTCTGAAAGCTGCTTTTGAATGGGTTAAACTGAATGGCGAAACAAAGTGGTGCTCTGGCTGTGCTGCATGGCTTTCAAGCGATGCGGGGAATCTTCGCACTCCTGGTGGTGTGTCATCACGTTAGCGTGCATGCAGCTCGCTACTGGGACTATAACTGGCTGGGAGGTCTGTTTTACCACAGCATTTTCCGGGTGGATTTCTTCTTTGTTTTGAGCGGTTTTGTCCTCTGGGGCTCCCATCGGTCGGATGCCGGTCAGTGCGGCATGGCGCAGCGGTTTCTCTGGCGGCGTGCGTGGAGGATATATCCTCTGCTTATCACCCTCACGTTGTTCAAATTGCTGCTTCTGGCTCTGGTTCCTGGCAGAAGCCTCGGCAGTTATCAGATCATTCCATCCCTGCTGGCACTTCCGCAGAAGTCTTTTCCCATCATTGTGGCTGCATGGACCATGTCCTTCGAGGTGTTTTTTGGTGCGTTGATGGCAGCCTGCTTGATGCTTCCCCGGAAAGTAGTATTGCCGGCATTGCTGACCACGGGTGGCCTGCTGGTGGGCACCGGGGTGCGGCAGGGCATCTCACCTGCTATTTCAGGCCCTGGGTTTTTTGTGCATCCTTTCATTCTCGAGTTTTTGGCCGGGGTGGTTGCGGCGGAGTGGGTCCGGCAGCGCGGGAGCCGCACGTGGGGCATCGCTCTGTGCGCCGCCGCGCTGGGTGGTCTGATCGCTGGGAACTTCCAGCATGCTTGGCTCTCCGACCATTCAGTACTCTGGCAAAAGGGTTTTTGGGCGGCTGTTTTCTCGCTGGGGCTTGCCGGGTTGGCATTGTTCGAGCGTTCAGTAGTTCCCGAAAACTGGCGGCTGAAGGACATCGGGAACCTGGGCCGTGCCAGCTATTCCATCTTTCTGGCCCACGGGTTCGTTTTGATGGCCGTGTTTGCCTTTGTGGATCCTGACATGCTGAGGAACCAACCTCTCTTGATGGACTTGTTTTTGTTCCTGGCTGCCGCTTTGGCCGTTCTTTTTGGCATGGCGGTTTGGAAGTGGTGGGAGCAGCCGCTGAGCCGTTGGTGCAAGCCAATGGCGCAGACACTTCAGGTTCGCTGTGAATCGCCGCAGCAGGCTTCCTGAGTTCTATTTATGCCGAAATTCTCCCCTAAAGCCGTGACTCGGCTTGCCTTTGCCGCATCCTGCGTGCTGTCTTTGGCACTACAGGGACACACTTTGCTGCGTCCGATGCTCCTCACGGATGATATTGCTCAGCACCACGTCTGGCTGGATGCCGGCCCCGCTGGTGGATTCCGTGGTGATGATCCCTGGCTGGACTCTGCCAAGGCCATCCAGCCGTATATGACAGCCATGGTGTTCCAGGCGCTGCACCTGGTGCTGCCCACCCTGTTGGTGGGAAAGGTACTGGCTCTGGCGATGCATGCGCTGACGGGTTTTCTTATTTTCCAAATCGGCAGATGGCTAGGCGGTATTCGCCTGGGCTGGCTGGTCATGGCGTTCTTTTTTGTTTCAGACGCATGGATCGGCATCAGTGGCGGTTTTGCCCGCAGCTTCGCCTGGCCCTTGGTGAGTGGCTTTCTGCTTTCGGTCCTGGCGGAGCGTCGTGGTTGGACCGCTATCTGCATGTTTCTGGCCGCAGCTCTTTATCCGATCGTCTTTGTGCTTCTGTGCCCGGCATATGGGCTGCTGTGGCTGTATGAGCAGATGGCTGGAAAAGTCGGCGGCTGGCGTGAGGCTCTCCATGTGTCAGCCCAACTGCGCCAGCAGTGGCCTGTGATGGTGGCTGTGGCGGCAGGTGCCATCTTGGTGCTGCTGAAAAGCCACGAACTTGCATTGCACCCGTGGGTAGGGCCTCAAGTGACGCTTGCGGAAATCCAGAGGGATCCTCTCTATCACCAGGGGGGGCGTGTGCCGGTTTGGCCGCCTGCTTCGCTGGGCGATTCCATGACTTGGTTCCTGATGCCCTGGGACAAGATTCTGCTGGAGCCTGTGCTTCGTCACGCTGCCAGTCTGGGCAGTACTTTGCTTGTCATGTTCCATGTCGTGGCGGGTATCCTGCTGCTGGTGGCTCTGGGCATCGTTTTCCGCCGTTGCCGACGGCATGGATTTGTCCTCCTGGCGCTGATGTTAAGCGCGGTCATCACCTTTGAGATAGCGGTGGTTCTGCTGCCAAGATTGTATGAGCCTTCCCGCTACCTGACCTGGAGCTTGCCAGTGCTGGCGGTCCTGTCTGTGGCAGTGGTGCTGGATGCGGCGTTTGGACTGGTGACGCCAGGCAGAGTTCGGCAGGCGGGCATCGTATTTGTGGTCCTGGCCATCGCCACCCGTTCAACGAGCATCCGGGGGAAAGGAGCGGAGGACGTCTCCGAATACTCTGCGTTGTATTTTGAGCTGGCGCGCACCGGCGGAGAGGAACTGATAGCCTGCTTTCCGCGCACGGCCGACTTTGTTCCTGTGCTCTGCCATCGTAGCGTTTACATCAGCAACGAGTGCTCCCATGGCGTCTTGTTTACTCGCTACCGGAAGCTGGTGATGGAACGTCATGCGGCACTTGTCCGTGCCTTTTATTCGTCCCGTCAGGACGATGTGCGGGCCTTTTGTGCTGACAACGACATCTCATGGCTGGTGGTGGAGGAGAAATACTACCGCCAAGGCATGCCGTCCGATGTCTATTTTGTCCCTTTTGTTGACCATCTGCGGGAGCTGCTTAAACAAACTCCAGAACCTTGGCTGCTCAGTTATGCCCGAAAATTGGGCAAAGAGGTGCAGCCTGGTGTTTATCTACTTAATACAGCTCCGATTATCGACAATCCAGATCGCCAGCCATGACCCGACCAACCCTGACAGTCCTCATTCCGTGCCTCAATGAGGAGGTGGCCATAGCTGGGGTAGTGGCCGAATACAAGGAGGCCTTTCCCTTGGCTCGCATCCTGGTGGTGGACAATGGCTCCACCGATGCCACCAGCGCCTGCGCACGTGCGGCAGGTGCGGATGTTCTCCTGGAGTCACGCCGGGGCAAGGCGAAGGCTGTGGCCACCGCTTTGGGCCAGATCGACACCGACTTGGTGCTGATGGTTGATGGGGACGGCAGCTACCCGGCCGCAGGAGGAGTGCTTCTTTTCGAGCGTTACATTCAGGCACCGGCGGACATGATCACCGGTGTGCGCAAAACTAAGGAAGATGTGTTTCGGCCGGGCCACCAGTTCGGAACCTCGATGTTTGCGAAGTTTGTGAAGGCTGTATTTGGCCAGGAACCCGGGGATGTCTTTTCAGGCCTGCGTCTGTTTTCCCGCCGGTTCTACATGAACGTGCCGGTCTTGTCCCGTGGTTTTGAGCTGGAGATCGAACTGACCATCCAGGCCATCGACAAGGGGTTTTCCACCGTGGATGTGCCGATCCCCTTCGGAGACCGGGCGGAGGGCACGGCCTCCAAGCTGCGCACGGTCCACGACGGCCTCCGGATTCTGCGTGTGTTGCTCATGCTGTTCCGCGACTACCGCCCCATGCGCTTCTTCGGTGTTCTCGCGCTGCTGGGGTATTTTCTGGGCCTGCTCATTGGTGCCCTGCCTGTGTATGAGTTTATCACCACAGCCTGGGTCAGCCGCGTACCCAGCGCCATGCTGGCCGCGAGTATCATGGTCATCTCCACCGTGGTGCTTCTGGTAGGACTGATCCTCGACTCGAATCTGCGCCACCATCGTGAGATTTACAACCTGCGGCTGCGCAGTTTCGGCAAAACCGGTGGAGCCAGTGAATGACACATCCATTACGTCGCAAGTGAACTCTTCATCAACTGCTGCGGTGCCGCACAAAGCCGGGCACGAGCGCATCATCGCGCTGGACGCGCTGAGAGTGATTGCCGCGTTCATTGTGCTGGTACAGCATTTTCGGCTGGTGTTTGAGTTGCGCTGGCCGGAGTGGCTCACGAAGGGCTTGCTGGACTCCAAGGCCGCCGTGATGCTTTTTTTTGTGCTAAGTGGCTATGTGCTGGCTCTTTCCATCGGGAACAAGGCACCTTCCTTCACTGCTTACGTGAAGTTTGGTGTGAGGCGCATTTGCCGTCTTTATCCCGTGTATTGGGCGGCATTGCTGCTGGCCTTTTTGGTGTTGTGGGCGGTGCAACAAAAAGGGGCGGGGCAGGTGAGGGGACTTCCTGCCTGGTTCCTCGACGGCACCGGCCTGCAACTGAAGCAATGGTTTCTCCAGACGACCCTGGTAGCCCCAGGCATGAAGTCTGACTTTGCCCTGCCTACGGTCTGGACGTTGATGACGGAAGCCAAGGTTTCATTGGTGTTCCCGCTTCTCGCCTGGGTCATCCTGCGCAGCCGGGCTGCTTTAGCCTGGGGCATTACCGTGGCGCTGGTGCTGAGCAGCCACTGGCTGGATACGCATGTGGTGGGCACTGCCGCCTTCCTTGGCATGTTTTCCTTGGGCACGGCACTCTGCCGCGTGCCCGCATCGTTCTGGATCCGTATTAATGCTGCCGCCTGGTGGGGCCTGATGTTGCTGGGACTGGGGTTGTACGCGGCTATTTCGTGGCGATATGTGATGCCGAGCATCTGGTTGGGATACTACCTTTGTGGTCTCGGCTCCCTGATACTCATCGCTGGAACCCTTCACTGGCATCGGATGCACTCGACACTTACACGGCTACAGCAGTGGCTGCGGGTGGACCTATCCTACGGCATCTATATCCTGCACTATCCTGTACTGGTGGCCTTGAAAACGCTCGCAGGCACCCAGATGGTCTCCAATCCCGCGTTGCCATTTCTAATGGCGGTGACTGTCACCGTTGGCTTGGCACTGCTACTGCATCACATTTTGGAAAAGCCCGCCATCGAATTAGGAAGGCGGCTGACCAGAAATCACGCGTCAAGGGCCGGTTAGGAACCACAAGCAACGATTGCTCGAGTTTACAATGCCCCTCGGGCATCAGGACGCGGGCTAGGTCGGTGCGTATTGATGCGCCCGATAATCTCCTGACTTTCTGGGCAAATTTCGCGAAGGAGGCGCTTCAGGTACTCGGTCAGAGGTTTGGGGCGGCGTTTAGTCTCTGTTGTGGCTGCCGAAGCGGCGCTGGCGTGGCTGGCCCATGCGGTCAGGTTTCTCTTGATCAACGCCAACCTGGCCAGAACACACAGGGAAAGACTCCCAGTCGTCCCGTTTTCCGCGATGTCAGACCCTAAAATAAACGTCTGCCAGATATTCCCGCACTACGCGCCCGTGCTTGCCGGTGCTGCGGAACGTTTCCGCCGTTATTCGCCTGGTCTGCGGAAACTGGGCGTGCAGACTTCCGTCATCACGTCTCGGAGTGATCCAGCCCTGCCGGTGCAGGAGCGCATGGACGACTGCGTGGATGTCACTCGCATGGAAACGGGCTCTGTCCCGCGTGAGCGCGACCTGCTTCTCTTTCAAGAAACGGAGCGGTATCTCGCGGCGCAGGGCAAGGACAGAGCGCAGGTGGTGCAGACAATCAAGATGGACCGCCGCATTTTTCACAGCCTGTGGCGGATCAAACGCCAGGGCCGTGCTCTTATCTTTGTTTCCACCATGGTGGAACCAGAGACGTGGGGCCGCACCGCCCTGCACCGCTGGGTGAATCTTCAACTACAGATGTGGTTTCAGCGGATTTTTGATGCCGTGGTGGTAGGGTCTCCGGCCATGGCCGCAGCGCAGCGGCGCATGGGGGTTAGCCCTCGTCGGTTGCATGTCATCTCCCATGGGGTAAACATCGAGCGTTTCCAACCCGCGCCTTGGCCAGCAGCATGGCCGGAACTGGCCTCCGCAGTCCTTCCGTCGAATGCCAAGATCTGTCTCTACGTCGGGCACCTGATCCCGCGCAAGGGAGTCTCGACCTTGTTGCAGGCATGGCCTGAAGTGGCGGCTAAACATCCTGACGCCTGGCTGATTTTGGTGGGATCCGTGTATAGGCCGACCGTCTCGTCCGAAAAGGAGCGTTCCGAGATAGAAACTTACCAAGCTGGCCTGTTCAGAGACCTTGCATCCCTGCCGCGCGTTCTGCACATCACGCAGCAGCCCGACATTCAGCGCTGGTACCAGATGGCGGACATCTTTGTCTTTCCCTCCACGCAGGAGGGATTCCCGAACGCCCTGCTAGAGGCGATGGGGACCGGTCTGCCCTGTCTAACTCGTCGTTTCATGGGCTTCCCGGACGGGCAGTTAGGCGAAAAAGAAGGGGTTATCCGTGTGGTGGATGATCCCGCGCCCGCTTGGTCCGCCGCCATGACTGAAGTGCTCAGTAACGCTTCCATGAGAAATAACATGGGTAGGGATGCGCGTGACATCATCGTGCGTAACCATGCCTTGGACAAGACCTTGGGCGCTTATGCGTCCCTCTATCGCCGCCTCGCCGGTGTCAAAAACTTGACGACACATGGGAAATCCTCGTATTAGTGTCATCATCCCGGTGTTGAACGGAGCACCCTTCGTCGAGGAAATGCTGCTTTCCCTTGAGCAGCAGACCCTGCGGGACTTTGAGGTCATGGTGTGGGACAATGGCTCCACCGACGGCACTCTTGAGATCCTGGATCGGTGGTTGCCATCGCGTCTGCCGGGCCGGGTCTTTCGCGGGATGCCGTTGTCCCTGGGACTTTCCCTGAGTCGTCTCGTGGAGGAGGCCCCCACAGAGTTGTGCGCCCGTATGGATGTGGACGACATCTGCCACCCGGAGCGTTTTCGCCTACAGATCGATTTTCTCCAGCGGCATCCAGAAATTGCCCTCGTGGGTACTGACCGCGACTGCATCGACATGGCTGGCAACCCTGTTAATGGAGCTTCTAAGCTTCCTTACGCAGCCACGGATGTGCTGCATGCCACCCTTGTCGGGCCGAGGATTTGGCATCCTACGGTCCTTTTCAAGCGCAGCGCGGTTCTTGAATCCGGAAATTACCAAGATCACAGTACCCCCGAAGAACCATACTGGTCTGAGGATTACGATTTATGGATGCGTCTCCAGACTCGATTCCTTGCCGCCACAATGCCTGACCGCTTGCTGAGATATCGAGTCAATCCAGACGGTGTCACTCAGAAAGCAATGAGAGAGAGGCGAGCGGCGTTTGCACGGCGCTGTGTATGGGAACGACACGGGGCTGCTTTCACTGGCTTGTCCTCTCGTTCAGCTATGCTCCTGCATGACCGGACCGGCAATTTCGCGTTACCCTCGATTTGGCGGATAGCGCAGCATTTTCGTCGCCTGGATAGAGTGCCTGCAATTAAACGTATGTGCCTGCCGTCATTTCTTGACGCAGTTGAAAAGCTAATTTCAAAGAATGACTTGGCAGCAAGGTGCTGGTTCAAATCCTGCCGCGCTGTGAGTCAGCAAGGTCTGCAAGGTGCTTCCCCCAGCTTTTAACCGGATCCGCTGGAATACGGGATCGCACAAGTTCTCTTCCGGCTTCTCCCAAGCTGCCCCAGCGATCGCGTTGGCTCCAAGCTTCATCCATAGCCCGATGAAGAGCTTCGACCTCGCACGCCGAAGCAAGGTATCCCGTCTGACCAGGTTTCATCATCTCTGGTATGCCACCAGCCGGAGTGGCTATGACGGTGCGGCCTGCAATCATGGCCTCAATTTGTGCGATGGGCAATCCCTCATGGCGCGAGGGAAGGACCAGTGCGTGATGATGGAGCCACACATGATCCATATCCTCCACATGCCCGGCAAAGACCACTTTGTTACCGAGTCCCAACTCCGAGCGCAATCTGCGCAGTGAATCTTCGCAGCTTCCCGTTCCAAAAAGCGATACTTGGATATTCCGCACTTGCCACTCAGGACGGGAAAGCACACTAAAGAGCATGTCTTGCCCCTTCGTCTTTGGGTGAAGCCTCGCAGGTAATGCCAGTCGAACAGGTGTGCCCTCGTTTTGCTCAGGCATTGGGATCTGGGCTCCCTTAACCAAAAATGGATTCCGAACGATGGAGCTATTAATAAGCTTTCTGCCTGTTTGAAGCGTGTACAACTCAAGATTGTGCTGAGAGACGAAGCAAGTCTCGATGGCACGGCTAAAAAGTGTGTGAATTCTCGTGGCCAAATCATCATTCGGCCAGTTGTCGGTGGATACGAGATGGGTCACTACGACGTAAGGAACCTGTTCATCTTGAATGACCTGGAGCAATGAAATGCCGTCCACCAGGGTGCCGGAATTAAAAATGACGAGGTCTGGCCGCAACGATTTCAATATCGACCGGAGATTCCGTTGGTTCCAAGGCTGCCGACGGAAAATGCGCTCGGTAACCTTGTTGATTATCGCCCCCCCTCCTGTCGGATCGGCTGTGGAATGCGAGACATTAAAACTATCGAGCTGGTCCAATCGTCGAACTGCTGCCGTCTTCCATTCCGTCACGGCGTGTACCTTGTGGCCAAGATTTCTGAGCCATCCAGCGGTTTGGATCCAAAGTTCCTCGCTTCCCCCTCCCCCTTGGTTTGCGCTGACGAAAAGGAACTTCATTTTGTTTTGACAATAGTTTATGGGCGGCAATTCAGACGAAGAGGCATCGCAGCATCTGTAAACTCTGTCAAAAAATCTAGCTAGAAACGCGTTATTAAGTTGCCTCAGTTACGTGATGAAGTCAGTGTCTGGAGAGGCTCAAATGACAGAGCATGAAGAATGTTCTTTTCACCACTATTGTTAGGTTTGACTTGTATTATGACTAATAAAGACCATGGATTGACCATACTGGAATCTCTTGTTGTTATGACCGTGAGTGTAGTTTTACTTTGGATTGTAGTTCCTGTTGGAATGGTGCGCCTGGGCTACAAGGAGGCCGGAAAAATGGTTGTGACTCAAGATGATCAGGCTCCGGAGGATAACGAGCATGCCTTGCCGCCGAATGCATTTAAGCCTCGCGTTGACGAGATTCCCAAGGTGAGAGTGCTTATGGACAGTCAGTTGGTTCCAAAGGCGCCATCGCCGCCTAAGCAAGATCCGCTTCGTTAGGGCGTGTTTGAAAACTCTCAATCGGCATAGCGAATCCAGTCGTTGAGGTAGCACGGACAAGTGTGTTGCGGGGGGGGGGGGCTTGCTGAGGCCAAGAGACTCAGGCGGCAAAAGTAGTTCTCCACTTACTTTATAGCGGTTGCGACAGGGTTTTATTCTGAGACCTTCTTGCATCGGTTCGACCCGCTGAGAATGGTCCCCAAGCTACACACAGCGTGTGCTCTCGACGCAGGCGCTGACACCCCGCCTCAAGAGCGATCTTGCGGCCCTTCAGGCTGCGACCCGGCGTGGCTCTTATCAGCGCACAGCAGGGGCTGCGCCCGCTGCCTAATGCTTGTTGTTGCTTACTTTGCACGACTCCCTGAGGTCTTGAGTTCTTCTCACTCAGCTTGATTCGCTATTTGTTATGGGCCATCCCTGCCTAGCAGTAACGTGAAGGAGTGTATCCGAGCAGGAGGCGGAGGCAAGACTCGTTTAGCTGGAGGCGCGTGGCGCGC
>NZ_JACSRD010000095.1 GCF_014879935.1 Prosthecobacter sp. | reverse complement strand
CATTCGTCATTCGTCATTCGTCATTCGTCATTCGTCATTCGTCATTCGCCATTCGTCATTCGCCATTCTCTGATCCCTGATCTCCGCTCCCCCCGCCCCCTTCTCCATGGACTACTCCGCCGTCATCGCCGGCAAACGCACCCGCTTCGCCGACATCGAAGACATCATCGGCCGCCCCAACTTCTACGACGACGCCAAACGCGCCGGCGACATGCTGCGCGAGCACCGCGCCCTCCAAAAGCTCCTCGCCGACTGGGCCGCCTATGAGAAAGCGCAGAAGGAGCTCGCCGAAAACCGCGAGATGGCCAAGTCCCAGGACGACAAAGACCTCGCCGAGGTGGCCGCCGCCGAGATTCCCGTCCTAGAGCAGCGCCTTATCGATCTCGAAAAAGCCATCCAGGAGTCCATTCTACCGCCCGATCCCCTCGAAGGCCGCGATGTCATCCTCGAAATCCGCGCCGGCACCGGAGGTGACGAAGCTTCCCTCTTCGCCGCCGACCTCCTGCGCATGTACACCCGCTTCGCCGAGACCCGGGGCTGGAAGATCGAGCAACTCGACGCCAGCCCCTCCGAAGTCGGCGGCTTCAAGGAAGTCATCGCCAAAATCAGCGGGGAGGACGTCTATCGCGTCATGAAATACGAAAGCGGCGTCCACCGCGTCCAGCGCGTCCCCGCCACCGAGGCCCAGGGCCGCATCCACACCTCCGCCGCCACCGTCGCCATCCTCCCCGAAGCCGAGGAGGTCGATCTCGAAATCAAGCCCGAGGAAGTCCGCATCGAAGTCTGCCGCTCCTCCGGCGCCGGCGGCCAGGGCGTCAACACCACCGACTCCGCCGTGCAGGTCCTCCACATCCCCACCGGCACCATCGTTCGCTGCCAGGACGGCCGCAGCCAGATCAAGAACAAGGAAAAAGCCCTCAACATCCTCCGCTCCCGCCTGCTGGAAAAGAAACAGCAGGAAGAAGCCGCCAAATACTCCGCCCACCGCCGCAACCTCATCGGCGGCGGCGGACGCGAGGAAAAAATCCGCACCTACAACTACCCGCAGAACCGCGTCACCGACCACCGCATCGAGATGACCCTCTACAACCTCGACCAGTTCGTCGAAGGCCGCATCACCGACATGCTCCAGGCCCTCCTCGCCAGCGACCTGAAAGAGCGCCTCGCCGAAGCCGGATTGAATTAACCTCCGCCTTCTCAGCAGCAGCAGAGTGCTTGTTCTCGGTTCTCGGTTCACCGTTCGCACTTCGCGGTTCGCAGCGTGCAGAGCGAAAAGGAATTCGCAGCGTGTCCCTTTTCCTTGTCCTTATCCTTATCCTCCGGCAGGTCGGTCAGCGTTGCGGACGTTGTACCCTTTCGGTGGCTTTCCTGAATTGGCGGCCATTCTTCAGGATCCGACACGAGACATCCATCCTCCGTAGCCACCTGCGAAGTGTGAAATGCGCCCCTCCGCTTACAGTCCCATTATCCACTGATCGACTAACTACGAGGCGGTGAGTTGAGTATGTTGTTGGGTTTGGTAGAAAGATTCGGGGTGGAAAAACTTCAGGGACCATCTTTCCACCCCTAATTTTTCTACCAAATCCGCACTCGATGGGCCGCCCAAGGTGCAGTCGCCACCGCGAGAGGACTCGCGGACTACGTCCTTCGCCATCCCCCCCATTCAACAGCAAACAGAGAACAGCGAACCGTGAGGACGGGCATCGAGTTTACTTCTGCCACTCCATGGCCCACTGCTTCGCGAAGTAGGTGAGGATCATGTCCGCGCCGGCCCTGCGGATGCCGATGAGGGACTCGTGCACGATCTTCGCCTCATCGATCCAGCCACCTTCGGAGCCGGCTTTGATCATGAGATACTCGCCACTGACCTGGTAGGCGGCGACGGGCAGCGGACTGGCGGCGCGAATCTTTGCGATGATGTCGAGATACGGCCCGGCGGGCTTCACCATGAGGATGTCCGCGCCTTCCGCCTCATCGAGCGCGGCCTCACGCAAGGCCTCGCGGGCGTTCGCCGGGTCCATCTGATAGGTTTTCTTGTCGCCGGCACGTGGCGCGGAATCCAGCGCACCCCGGAAGGGGCCGTAGTAGGCGCTGGCATACTTCGCTGTGTAGCTCATGATCGAAACGCCGTCAAAACCGCCGGCATCAAGCGCCGCACGGATCGCGGCGACACGGCCGTCCATCATGTCGCTCGGCGCGACGATGTCCGCGCCAGCCCGTGCGTGGCAGAGCGCCTGCTGCTGCAGCACAGCCACGGTTTCGTCATTCAAGATGCGTCCGTCATCCGACACGAGGCCGTCGTGGCCGTCGCTGTTGTAGGGATCGAGCGCCACATCCGTGATCACCGCCAGCGTGGGATGCGCGATCTTCAGGGCGCGAATGGCACGAGGCACCAGTCCGTCATCCGCATGGCAGGCCTCCGCGCCGCGTGTTTTCAGCTCATCCGGAATGCGCGGGAACAGCACGACGGCCGGCACGCCGAGCGCGTGCGCTTCACCCGCCTCCTGCACCAGTCCATCGGTGCTCCAGCGCGTGCAGCCGGGCATGGAGATGATGGGCGTGTTCTCCGTGCCCTCCTGGATGAACAGCGGGTAGATCAGATGCCCCGGAGTCAGCTCCGTCTCACGGACGAGATCACGAACGGCGGGCGACTGACGATTGCGACGGGGGCGAATGAGGAGATTCATGGCTGGAATGATGAATGATGAAGGAACGTGCGGCCATCGCAGGTGACTGCACGATCAAGCGGCCTTGGCACGAGTGGTGGACTGGCGCACACAGAGCAGTTCATCGGCACGCAGGGCTTCCAGATCGCTCTCGGCGACCACTTCCACGCGGATGGCCTGCCCCATTGCATTAAGCACCTCGACACAGCAGCCTTTGAGACCGGACGGTGCAGTCAGTTTCTCGACGACCATCACGATATCGCCTCTACAGAGACTCTGCGCGGGCAGATCCCTGGCAAGAACAGCTTCCTGGTAGAGTTCGATCATGAGTGCGGATACAAGGTTACAAACTTCACCTGTCCAGACAAGGCTTCTTTGATCCAGACGGTGCGGACTTGCAAGGTACGGCCGTTCGGTCCCACGAGACTGCCGCAAATGACAAACATGTCGCCAAAGGCAGTGGCCCCATCTGGCGTGGCCTCCAACGGCAGTATTTGGGACCTGATGTCCGCCTCGAGACGTGCCGGGGCATTCAAACTGTATCCTGCGATTGCCAGATAACGTGATTTGTCTCCACGTGGCAAAGGCACGAGCAGATACTTGTGCAGCTTTTCAGGCGCGATGATGGCGTCCGCCGGGAGATACATGGCAGGAATGACGATTGCAGCATGAACGCGTGACGAAGAAATGTCGAAGCCCGAATGCATGAGCTTGCTTCGCCACCGCATCGAATCGCGATTCACCGTCGGCTTGGCCGACCTTGATCCGATCACCACGAATCCCTCATCGTGGTGGCAGAGGGGAGATTTGAACTCCCGACCAAAGGCTTATGAGTCCTCTGCTCTACCCCTGAGCTACTCTGCCGTTACGTTTGTCGTGATGGCTCCTGAGGTAGGGTTCGAACCTACGACCTAGTGGTTAACAGCCACCCGCTCTACCGCTGAGCTACTCAGGAATCACGTTGCCCTCCGGATGGAGGGGCGGGATTGATAAACGTTTCCGCTTAACGCGCAAGCATTTTGTCAGACGGAAACCACACGCTCTTTTCAGCCCACGGCGTTCATCTTCAAAAGCTCGGCCAGCAGCCCTTTGCCGCGATAGAAATCGACCTCCGCCTGCCCTGTGGCCTGCAAATCTGCACGGATGGCCGCCGCGTCGCGTTGGGAGAGCACATGCTCGCGGATCAACGCTGTTTTGCGGGCTTGCAGCGCGAGGAATTCCGCATCGACGGCGGGCGTGGCAGGCCACTTCCCTGCCGCCTGGCCTTCACGCAGCACCTGCTTGAATGGCACGCCGATTTTCTGCGCGTGCTGCTTGGCGTCGTTGATGCCGGCGAACCATTCCGGATGCACGAGGCGGTAGTAGTCGCGCATGGCCTGCTTGTTGAAGTGAATGACGAGTTTCTTGCCTTCCACCTCGATGAAACTGGTGCCGCGGAACGAGTCCGCGTCGATCGTGTCCACGAAGAGCAGCTCCTCGCGATCCACGGCGAATTCCCACTTCAGATCCCACAGCAGTAATCCGGCCGTCTCCAGCAGTTCACGCACTGCCCAGCCGCCGAGGATGGCCATCTTGATGGTGCTGAGGAAGTCCTCGCTGCTGAGGCCAGACATGAGCAGCGCCTCCTGCTTGCTCACGGCACGGTCTTCGGGCTCGTATTTGCTGGTGAGGTCGTAAATCGGCCGCTCCAGCATCTCCCACACGCCCATGGGCTTCGAAAGGCCGAGCTCCTGCTCGTAGGCACGTTTGGCGCTGTCGGCGAGGCTCTGATACTTCTTCAAGATCGACGAGCCGCTCGTCACGCCGAAGCGCACGATGTATTCCAAAGGCACCACATACGTCGCGCTCTGATGGAACTGCGCGTAGTCGAACACGTGCGTGCTCAGCAGTGTGCGCTGTGGCGGATGCATCACCGGAAAGCGGCGCACGACATTGTAGCAGCTCGGATTCGCCGGCATTCCGTCGCGCACGATCTCGCCGGTCTTCGCATCCACCATGCCGATGTGATGGGTGGCCGCGCCATGTTCCAGCATGGCCTCCAGCGGCCCGGAAAGCAGTTCTTTGCGCCAGGACTCGTCCATCGGGGTGGATTCGATGGCCTTCTTCACCCGTTGCCAGGTTTCTGGCTTGCCAAGGCGGGAATACATCGCGTGGCGGAAGATGGCGCGGTTCAAATCATTGCCTTCGATGTTGAAGATGGAGCCCACGTCGAACACAGAGCCCGCAGGCGTCGTCTCGCACACCACGAAGCCGGGATGATCCGGCACGGCGAACAGGTTCTGCACGGAGCCGCGATAAACCGGCTCGCCAAGTTTTGAGAGATCGAGATGCGTGGGCGCTGGGGCAGGATGGGACATGGTTCGCGGGAAAAACAACGGATTCCCGGCCCGTGCAACCGCGAACCGCTGACGGAGAAGCGCGAACATTGAACTTGGAACTTTAAACTTTAGACTTTCGGCCCAAACTCCGCCCCTCCATGTCCGAACCTGCCTCCAACGCCACCGCTTCTCTCGATTTCATCCGTGAAATGATCGCCACCGATCTGGCGGAAGGACGCAATGGCGGCCAGGTGATCACTCGTTTCCCGCCGGAGCCAAATGGCTACCTGCACATCGGCCACGCGAAGAGCATCTGCCTGAATTTCGGCCTCGCCCAGGAGCATGCGCCGAATGCCCGCTGCCACCTGCGCTTTGACGACACGAATCCGACGAAGGAAGAGGTCGAATACGTCGAGAGCATCAAGGCGGACGTGAAATGGCTCGGCTTTGACTGGGGCGAGCACATGTTCTTCGCCAGCGACTACTTTGAGAAGCTCTACCTCTTCGCCGAGCAGCTCATCAGCAAAGGGCTCGCCTATGTGGATGACCAGACGCAGGAGGAGATGCGGCAGAATCGCGGCACGCTGACCACGCCCGGCACGCGCAGCAAGTTCGCCGAGCGCAGCGTGGAGGAAAATCTCGATCTCTTCCGCCGCATGCGGAAGGGTGAGTTCAAGGAAGGCGAAAAAGTCCTCCGTGCGAAGATCGACATGGCCTCGCAGAACATGCACCTGCGTGATCCGGCCCTGTATCGCATCCTTCACGCCCATCATCACCGCACCGGCGACGCCTGGTGCATCTATCCGATGTATGACTACGCGCATCCGCTCAGCGATGCGCTGGAAGGCATCACGCACAGCCTGTGCACGCTCGAGTTCGAGGTGCATCGCCCGCTTTACGAATGGCTCATCAACAACGTCGATGGCCTGCCCGGCAATCCGTAT
Source organism: Prosthecobacter sp. (assembly GCF_014879935.1). Classification (GTDB taxonomy): domain Bacteria; phylum Verrucomicrobiota; class Verrucomicrobiia; order Verrucomicrobiales; family Verrucomicrobiaceae; genus Prosthecobacter. Next base: position 9,606 of record NZ_JACSRD010000095.1, on the reverse strand, counting down.
CAGCGTGAATTTGCCCGCCTAAACCTCAGCTACACGGTCATGAGCAAGCGCAAGCTGCTCCGCCTCGTCAAAGAAGGCCTTGTGGGCGGTTGGGACGATCCACGCATGCCCACCATCAGCGGCATGCGCCGCCGCGGCATCACGCCGGCGGCCATTCGCAGCTTTTGCAAAACGATCGGCCTCACGAAGTTCAACTCGCTCACCGAGATCGCCTTGCTCGAACACGCCATCCGCGAGGACCTCAACAAGGTCGCCCATCGTGCCTACGGCGTGCTGCGCCCGATCAAGGTCGTCATCGAAAACTACCCCGAGGACAAAGTGGAGTATTTCGAGGCCGCCAATCACCCCGAAGATCCCGCCGCGGGCACGCGTCAGGTGCCGCTGTGCCGTGAAGTGTATATCGACGCCGATGACTTCATGGAGGTGCCGGTCGATGGGTTCCATCGTCTGAAGCCCGGTGGTGAAGTGCGCCTGAAATTCGCCTTCTGCATCATCTGCAAAGAGGTCGTCAAAGATGCCGCGGGCAACATCACCGAGCTCCGCTGCACCTACGACGAGGCCACTCGCCACGGCGTGAAGCCCGAAGGCCGTCCGAAGCCCAAAGGCATCATCCACTGGGTCAGCGCCCGTCATGCCATCGACGCCACCGTGCGCCTCTACGACCGTCTTTTCACCGTCGCGACGCCTGATGCCGATGCAGGCGAGGACGGCGATTTCACGCAGTTCCTGAATCAAAACTCCCTCGAAGTGCTCACCAACGCCAAATTGGAGCCTTCACTCAAAGAGGCTGCTCCCGGCTCCCACTGGCAGTTTGAGCGTGTCGCCTACTTCTACGCCGATCCGATCGATTCGCAGCCCGGCGCACCGGTCTTCAACCGCACCGTCACGCTGAAGGACGGCTGGGCCCCGGCGAAGAAGTAGCTGTTTCTCTTGGTGTCGCGTTGATCGCGATGCCGGGCGTCCGACTGCCGGTTGTTTGCCCTGCCATCGGAGGCTTTCTCTTTCGCCTGCTCACGGATAGCTGATCTGCACGCGGTAGAACTTCCGCGTGGAGGCCGCGTCCAGGTCGGTCACGGTGCGAATCGAGCCATTGTCCTCAATGGTGGCGCCGGTGAGCTCCAGCCAGCCGCCGACTCCGAGATTGGTGCTGAACTGCACGGTGTAAGTGCGGTCGGGCAGGCGGGGATTGATGATGATCGTGTGTGAAGCACCGCTGCCACCGACCTGGGTGAGCAGGCGGGAGGCCGGATCGAGAGGATCGAGGCCTGCGGTGTATTTGAGGAGGTTGGTCTGGCCGGTGCCACTGGCATCGGCGGTGGCCGTGCCGAGAGGATTGTTGGTGCCGAAGTATTGGGCCTGCCAGGTGTCGGGAATGCCGTCGCCAGCATAGATGCCGAGGTCGTCGGTGCCCACATTGACGATGGTGAGGCCGAGCGTGCCACTCACACTGCGATAGCTGCCCTGCACAGTGGCGGCGGTATCTTGATACACATTGGCCGCAGTGGCCAGACCGCTGCTGCCGACGCCGCTGACCGGGCCGCTGAGCACGCTCCACACCAGATCGCTGCCGAGGAGAGCAGCGGTCGTGGCATCATCCAGAAGGGCGGTGGCGAAGATCTGCCGGGACGTGCCCTCATTCAGCGTGGTGGGTGTGGCAGCGAGTTGCACGGCAACGACTTCGCTGAGCTGGCCGATGTAGCCGCCTTTCAGGCTCGTCGCCGGGCTGCCGGCCGTGGCGATGCCCGACACGCCGCCTCCGCTGCTGTCGCTGGCGTAACTGACGCTGGCACTGCGGGCACCGACAGCATCCAGCGAGTCTGTGACCACGGTGTAGCTGGTACTGCCACGCGGGCCGGCTGACAAAGAGGCCGGGTAGAGCAGCGCGAGAAAGATGAGTGGAGTTTTCATGCGATGAGGTGTCGCGGCGGGGGAGTCACCAGCTCATTTGCGCTGGTAGAGATAGAAAATGCCGGCGGGAGTGAGGCGCGAGCCATCGGCGAAGTAAACGCCCGTCGAAGCGCCTCCCCAGATGATCATTTCACTGCCGGTCCAGACGCCGCTGTGATCGGCCCTGGCGGTGATGTTTGACGCGGCGGTGGCCGTCCAGGTGTCGGCGGCAGGCGTGTAGTAGGCTCCCGTCGAAAGGCGGGCCCCGTCAAAGCCGCCCCAGACGATCATCTTGTCTCCCGTCCAGACAGCCGTGTGATTCGCACGCGCGGAAGGAGCGGCAGTGGATGAAACAGGCGTCCAGGTGTCGGTGGCGGGCCTGTAACGGGCTCCGGTGCCGAGGTAGGTGCCATCGTAGCCTCCCCAGACGATCATCTCGCTGCCAGTCCAGACGGTGGCCGCCGCGATGGTGTCTCCGCGAGCGCTCGGGGCGTTGGTGGTGGAGATGGCGGCGCTCCACGTGTTCGTCGTCGGGTTGTAACGAGCGCCATCATTGAAAAAGGAGCCCCCGTTTCGCCCGCCCCACACGATCATCTCGGTTCCCGTCCACACGGCATAATGCTGGTGGCGTGCGGCAGGAGCGCTGGTGGTGGGCATGGCAGTCCAGGTGTTGGTGGCCGGATTGTAGCGGGCACCGGTGTTATGATAGACGGTGGGGCTGGTGCTGCTGCCGCCCCAGACGATCATCTCCGTGCCAGTCCAGACGGCCGAGTTCTGAGTCCGCCCGTTGCTGGGGGCGTTGGTGGTGGTCATGGGGGTCCAGGTGTCGGTGGTCGGATTGTAGCGTGCGCCGGTGTCAAAGCTGCTGGTGCCGGCATTGCCACCCCACACGATCATCTCGCTGCCGGTCCACACCGCCTTGTGCTTGAACCGCGCCGACGGCGCATTGGTCTGGCTGATGGCGGTCCAGGTGTGGGAGACCGGATTGTAGCGTCCGCCGGTGTTGAGATAGCTGGTGCCGTCGTGACCGCCCCAGACGATCATCTCCGTGCCAGTCCACACCGCGCAATGGTAGGCGCGTTGCGCTGGTGTCCCGGTGGCCTGCGTGGCGGTCCAGGATTCACCCAGGGCCAGGGTGGAACTGCCGAACTTCGCATAACCGGCGGCCAGCAGCTCGGCGGAGCTGGCTTCGGTGCTCAAAACAATGCCGCCGCTGCTGACGCCGCTCTGCTGGCTGGCGGCAAGATTCTCCGCTGCGGCTCCGCTGGCCAGGCCGGCGCCGGTGATGCCGGTCAATCCCGCCCCGTTGCCATGGACGACGCCAGCCAGGTGAGTGTCCGTGTGAGTCCCGCTGGTGCCGATGCGGACGATGCCCGACTCACCAGCGACGCCCACGTTGCCGATGGCGATGTTGTTGCTGCCGGTGGTCAGAGCCGAACCGGCGGAGACACCAATGCCGATGTTGCTGTCGCCGGAGATCATGTTCCCCAGAGCCTGACGTCCGAAGGCAGTATTGTTCCAGCCCGAGACGTTGGCCTGCAGCGAATGCCAGCCGACCGACGCGTTGTAGGCCCCGGTGGTGTTGGCGTTGAGTGCCAGCACGCCGGCGGCGGTGTTGTTGAAGCCTGTGGTGGTGTTCTCAAGCGCACGGACACCAACAGCTGTGTTGCCGCTGCCGGAGGTGCTGGCGGCAAGCGCCTGACTGCCGGCGGCAGTGTTGTTGCTGCCAGAGGTGGTAAAGTTCCCTGCAGAGGCTCCAGCGAAGAAATTGCCTGTGCCATAGGTCTGCAGCAGCGGGCTCCCATTCTGGGTGATGACACCCGTGGAGGCGTTGGTCGTCGATGGCAGGCTGAAGCCACCCGCAGTGACGACGCCGGACACTGTCGGGTTCGGTGCCAGACTGGTTGCGACGATGCCGGTCAATCCCGAGCCATCGCCGTGAATGACGCCGGTCAGATAGGTGTCCGTCTGGTTGGAACCAATGCGGATGATCTTCGTCTCTCCGGCGACGCCAGCATGACCGATGACGATGTTGCTGTCTCCCGTCGTGAGATTGATGCCCGCGCTCTTGCCGATGGCGATGTTGCTGCTTCCAGTGGTGTTGTCACGCAGCGCCTGATGGCCGTAGGCAGTGTTGTGGCTGCCGGTGGTGGCGTTCAGCAGCGCCTGATAACCGGCGGCCGTATTGTTGCTGCCGCTGTCATTGTTGCTCAGCGCGTAAGCGCCAGCGGCCATGTTTTGATTGCCGTTCTTGACGAAGTCGAGCGCGTTGAACCCGATGGCGGTGTTCGCGAGACCCGTCGTGTTCAAGGCGAGGGCATTGTTGCCGATGGCGACGTTGTTGTGGCCGGTCGTGTTCGCCGCAAAGGTCCCCATTCCGACCCCCACGTTGTCACTCCCGGTCAGTGTGAAGTTTCCCGCGCCCGCACCGGCAAAGAAGTTGCTGGTGCCGAAGGTGTGAAGCAGCGGAGCGCCCCCTTGCTGAACCACTCCCGATGTGGCGCTGGTGGTCGCGGGCAGATTCACCCCGGAGGCCACCATCGCATAGCCGACCGCCGCGATGCGTTGGTCTGGCGCGAGCCACTGGAAGCCGTTCACGCCGTCATTGAACCACACACGCAGCCGCACGTCGGCGTTGTTGAAGACGGCCGCCGGAATCGGCGTCATGTTTGCCAGCGTGGCGTCCCCGAGCAGCACGGCATACAGCCCTTTGGAAACCGTGACCGCGACAGCGGCAGCAGGTTCGCTGCCAGCGGCGCTGCTTCCATCATTGCTCCAGTAAGTGGTGGTGCCCGCGGCATCGACCAGGGCGAACTTGAACTGGCCCGAGCCATCAAAGTTCACCGTGCCGACAGCGACGCGGCCCTGGTAATTGAGAAGACCCGGCACCTGCGCATGGGAAAAGGCGGCGACGGCAAGAGCCAGCAAGGCACAGCTTTTTGTGATGAGAGATTTCATGATCATTTCGGCGGAGAACGGCGGAACAGGCTCCATTTAGCAAGACCAATCACCTAATTGATGCCGGATGAATCGAAGAAGGCGGAACACCCGGAGACAACTACGGCAGAATGGCGGAATCTGGCATGAAACGTCAATACTATCTCTACTCCAACCGAATCGCATCCAGACAACCAGGCATCTGCCCGCTTCCCGCCGCTCACTCCTGCGTCAGCATCGCCCGCAGGCCGGAGAAGAAGTTGGTGTTCTCCTCCACGGTGACGGTCTCGTTCATGTGACGAGTGTAGTCGAGTTCAGTGATGTACTTGCGATCCAGCTCCTTCAGGAAGGGTGATGGCAGGCTGGTCTGCTTCTGGCCCCACTTCATGCGCGTGCGCGTGTGGCTGATGGTCAGCTTCTGCTTCGCACGGGTGATGCCGACGTAAAACAGGCGGCGCTCCTCATCCACACGGCCTTCATCATAACTGCGTTTGTGCGGCAGGATGCCCTGCTCGATTCCAGGAAGATAGACAATCGGGAATTCGAGCCCTTTGGACGCGTGGAGGGTGATCAAGCACACGCCCTTCTTCTTTTCGATGTCATCCTTGTCCTCACGCTCGTCGTTCAGCATGACTTGATCGAGGAACCCGCCCAGTCCTTCGCTGCGATTGCTTTCCTCGAAGTTGGAGATGCTGTTGAGCAGCTCCTTGATGCCATTTTCCCAGCCAGCGAAGTCTTCAGGGTCCTTGGCCGCCTTTTTGAGATGGTCCATGTAGGCGATCTCCAGGATCAGCGCCTCGGTCATCTGCTTGAGCTGGGTGCCCTGCGTGTTTGCAGGCCCTGAATACTTGCTGATGAGCGCGGTGAAGTTGCGGATCGCCAGACGTGCCTTCTCCGGGATCTGGCGGAGGAAGTCCTCGTCGCAGAGCGCCACCCAGACGCTGTAGTGTTTCTCCATGCTGCGGTCACGGGCCAGTTCGGCGGTGGCCGTGCCGATTCCCCGCGTCGGAGTGTTCAACACGCGCAGCAGGGCGATGTCATCGTGCGGATTGTGCAGGATGTTGAGATAGGACAGGATGTCCTTCACCTCGCGACGATCGAAGAAACTGCGGGCACCCACGACGCGATACGGAATCTTGCGCTGGCGGAAGGCCTGCTCCAGCACACGTGACTGGTCATTCGTGCGGAAAAGCACGGCAAAGTCCTCCCACGGCTGGTTGCTGGAGAAGCGGGCGCTTTCCACCTCCTTCGCAATCATGTCCGCCTCCTCCTTCTCGTCCTGGGTAGCGACGAGTCTCACGGGCTCGTTGCCGTTGTTCCGGCTCCACAGCGATTTCGGGCGGCGGCCCGCGTTGTTTTTGATGAGGCTGTTCGAGGTGTGCAGGATCGGCGTCGTGCTGCGGTAGTTTTCCTCCAGCTTCACCACTCGTGGATTCGGAAAGAAGTCCTCAAACTGCGTGATGTTCGTGATCTCGGCCCCACGCCAGCCGTAAATCGACTGGTCATCGTCACCAACGACACAGACGTTGTAGGGAGCGGGCACAAGCGCACGCAGCAGCCGCATCTGGAGTGAGTTCGTATCCTGGAACTCATCGACCATCACGTAATGGTGACGGCTTTGCACCGTTGCACGCACCGGAGCGACGGTTTCGAGCAATTTCACGCCGAGAACGAGCAGATCATCAAAGTCCATGACGTTCAGCGCCCGCATCTCGTCTCCATACTTCTCCATCACGGCGGCATCCAGGCTCTTCTGCGGATCGCCCAGGCTCGTGCCATCGTTCTTCGCCTTGCTGATGCGTGAGAGCAGGGCGGTGGTGTCGCAGGTCTCGTCCTTCACCATCAGGCTCTTCAACACCCGCTTCAGCAGGCTTTCCTGCTCGCCCTGGCTGTAGATGACGAAGTTGTTCTTGTAGCCGACGTGCGAGGCGAACTCGCGCAGCAGTCGTGCGCAGAAGGCATGGAAGGTGCCCAGCACCACCTTTCCGCCCTTGCCGCCGCGCACCATGTCCTTCACACGGTGGCGCATTTCCGTGGCCGCTTTGTTGGTGAAGGTGACCGCAAGGATGTTCTTTGGATCGATGCCCTCATTCACCATGTGGGCGATGCGGGCTGTGACCACGCGCGTCTTGCCTGTGCCCGCACCTGCCAGAATGAGCAACGGGCCGTGAATGTGAGTCGCAGCCTCACGCTGCTGCGGATTGAGTGTTCCCGTGAAGCTGCTCATGACTCTCCCGCACCTCGAACGGGCAGACCACGCTGACGCCATTCACTGAGAACGCGCGGCAGCAGCTTGTGTTCCTCCACTTTGATACGCGCATGCAGCGTTTCCGGCGTGTCCCCAGGAAGAACAGGCACACGAGCCTGCTCAAGAACGCGTCCGGCATCGATCTCCGCCGTCACCAGATGCACCGAGCAGCCCGTCTCGGCATCACCAGCCTCAATCGCAAGCTGTGGCGCGTTGGCGCCTTTGTGCTTCGGAAGCAAGGATGGATGAACATTCACCAACCGGCCCGAATAGGCGCTGATCACCGGCTCCTTGAGGATTCGCATGAATCCAGCGAGCACAACGACGTCCACACGCGCACGTTCAAGATGATCGAAGATCTCCTTCTGGGCGGCTTCGCCCAGCTTTCGCGGGTTTGGGCCTGGATCGACGAAATGCGCGGGCAAACCGGCCTCACGAGCGAGCTTGAGGAAGTTCGAGCCGGCGTGATCGCTGATCACTGCCACGATGTCGGCGTCGAGCTGCCCATTCTGAACTGAGGAGACGATGGCGCGAAGATTGGAGCCTTCACCAGAGCCGAGAACCGCCAATCGCAGACGCGAGCCGGTTTTCTCGGCGGTCATCTTGTTGATCGTGCTGGTGGTCGAACGTCCTGGCACCAGCGGAAGAATGCGAATCTCGCTGCCCGCCCGTTGCAAAGCCGCCCGCTCCTCCGCATTCAGCGAATCCACCGTGTAATCACCGCCTTTGGCATACACGTGCGGGTGAATCGCGTCGATCAAGCTCGTCGCACGCTGATCTTCAAACACAACGACCGCATCCACGGCACGCAACGCGGCGAGAACCTCAGCGCGATCATTTTCATTGTTGAGCGGCCGGTCGGGACCTTTCAAGAGCCGCACGGACTGATCCGAGTTCAAACCAATGACCATCGCATCTCCCAAAGCGCGTGCCTGTTCCAGATAGCGCACATGGCCGGCATGCAGCAGGTCAAAGCAGCCATTGGTGAACACGAGTTTCTTTCCCTCACGGTCCAAAGCATCCCGCAGACGCCGTGCTTCGGCGATGGTGGCGGGCGTGTATTCAGCAGACATGTGTTTGCTAATGGCGTGAACACGCAGCGATGCAACCCGCGAGCGTTCGAATTCATGCTCAACCCGGATTCCACCACTGACCTCCTGCTCCCGCCTCCGCAGAGTCGGCCGACGGCGGCTCAGAGGACGGGGAATTCGAGGGTGAAGGTGGAGCCGTGGCCGGGGCCGGCGCTTTCGGCGCGGATGGTGCCGCCGTGGAGCTCGACGAGGCCTTTGGTGATGGCGAGGCCGAGGCCGAGGCCGCCGTAACGGCGGGTGATGCCGTCATCCCCCTGCTCGAAGGCGCTGAAGATGGTGGGCAGGATCTCCGGGCGGATGCCGATGCCGCTGTCACGCACGCGCACCGTGCAGCAGCCTCCGGCGCTGGCGGTGGAGACTTCCACACGGCCGTGCTTGGGGGTGAATTTGATGGCGTTGCGCAGGACGTTCCACACGGCCTGCTGCAGGCGCACGGGATCGGCGGAGAGGCAGGTGGAACCGCAGCCGGGGGTGAATTCGACCTCCACAGCACGCTCGATGGCGGCGGGCTGGCAGATGCCGCAGGTCTCGTGCACGAGGCTGTCGAGCGCGACGGTGCTGAGGCGGAGATTGAGCTTCCCGACGGCGAGGCGGTTCATGTCGAGGAGGTCGTCGATAAGGCGGGTCTCGATCTCGACATTGCGGCGGATCATGGCGATGTCGTCACGCACCTCATCAGACAGGGTTTCATCCTCGGCGAGCGCCCCGGCGATCATGAGCACGGGGGTGAGCGGGGTTCGCAACTCATGGCTGAGGGCGGCGAGGAAGCGGTCCTTGGCCTCGCTGGCGGCCTGGATCTGACGCCGCGCTTCCTCAGCCTCACGCAGGTTGCGTTCGAGCGCCTCCTCCGCCTGTTTGCGGCGGGTGATGTTGCTGCAGAGGACGGCGACGCGGCGCAGCTCCGGTTCCCCGATGCGGAAGGCATAGACATCGAACCAGCGGCCCACGGCACCACACCACTTTTCAAAGCGGACAGGGGTGCCGGAGATGGCGACCTGGCCGTAAATCTGCACCCAGTCCGGCTCCATGTCGGGGGCGACCTGGGACATGGTGAGGCCGCCGAGCACTTGTTCCCGCGGCAGGCCGGTGACGGGCTCGAATTGCGGATTCACATCGAGCCAGCGGAAGTCCACAGGCTGGTTTTCGGCATCGAAGAGGACCTGGCCGACGCCGTAGGCCTGGTCCATGAGATTGAAGAGAAGGCGGTATTTCTCCTCGCTGGCGTGACGTTCCGCCGCCTCGTGCTGGGCGGCGGCCTGCGCGTGCTCGGTGTCCTCCAGGAGGTTCAGGGTGGCGCGGTGGAGGTTGCGGTCGCCACGGAGGGATTCGCGGGTCTTGAGGAAGCGCTCCCAGGTGTCCGCCAGCCTTGCGCGCGTCTCCTGGACCTGCACGCGGGCGTGCTCTGCCTCGGCGCGTGCACGCTGCCAGTCCAGCAGCCGCTGC
>NZ_JACSRD010000215.1 GCF_014879935.1 Prosthecobacter sp. | reverse complement strand
TCGCGCCGCGACCCTGATAGAGATTGGGTTCTGAGCGTTGTCCCAATCCATCAACCTTGATGGCATTGGGCTTTAGCCGACCGTTTGGGGCGTTCGTAAGCCCCCAGATCGGCTAAAGCCTGCACTCCAACTCACCGGAAGGAAGCTGCCCGGCGCTTCGTTCACGCCCCATCGTGAAATCGCTCGTCCTCGTCCTCCTTTCGTCATTCGCCATTCTGCATTCATCCTTTTCGGCACAGCCGAACGTCCTCCTGCTCATGTCCGACGACCTCGCGGCCACGTTGGGCTGCTACGGACATCCGCAGGCGAAAACGCCGAACCTCGACGCGCTCGCCAAACGCGGTGTGGTCTTCAACAAGGCCTTCTGCCAGTTCCCGCACTGCAATCCGTCGCGTTCATCCATGATGACGGGCATGCGACCAAACACCACGCGGGTCACGAACAACGAGGACAACCTCTACAAGAACCATCCCGGCGTGCTCACGATGCCGCATCACTTCCGTGAAAACGGTTACGCCACGGCCCGCTGCGGCAAAATTTTCCATCTGGGCGTGCCGAGCGGCCTCGAAAGCATGGACGATCCGCAAGGCTGGGACTTTGGCACGCCCTTCAAAAGCGAGCTGCCCTTCCCGCCGGATCGCAAAAGCAGCGTGCAGGTGAAGCGCGGCAAGAAAGAAGGCCTCGGCTGGCAGGAGATCCCTGGCGATGACGATCAACTCGTCGATGGCGTCTTCGCCAAAACGGCCATCGAATGGCTCGGCAAGCGGGAGAACAACAAACCCTTCTTCCTCGCCGTCGGCTTCCATCGGCCTCATTTGCCGCTCGTGGCTCCGGCGAAGTATTTTGATCTGTATCCCTTCGAAAGCATCACGCTGCCCGAAGCGCCCGCCGACGACGAAGCCGACATCCCCGAGCCCGCACGCAACGGCGCGGTGCCCGGCTACGCGCTCACCGCCACGCCCGAGCAGCGACGCGCCGCCATCCGCGCCTACCTCGCGTGCGTGAGTTACGTCGATGCGCAGGTCGGTCGCTTGCTTGAATCGCTCAAACAGGCCGGCCTCGATGACAACACGGTCATCCTCTTCACCTCCGACCACGGCTGGCACCTCGGCGAGCACGGTTTGTGGCACAAACGCAGCCTCTTCGAGGAAAGCGCCCGCGTGCCCTTCATCCTCGCCACGCCCGGCATGAAAACCGCCGGCCAGCGCAGCGACAGCCTCATCGAGCTCACCGATGTCTTCCCGACGCTTTGCGATCTCTGCGGCGTCTCCGCGCCCAAGCAACTCGAAGGCAAAAGCCTGCGTCCCTTCCTTGAAAACGCGTCCACCGAGCTCCACGATGCCGCCTTCACCCAGGCCCGCCGCGGCAAAAACGCCGAATTCTGGGGCCGCACGATCCGCACCGCCCGCTGGCGCTGCACCGAATGGAACGAAGGCCGCGACGGCATCGAACTCTACGACCACGACACCGACCCGCACGAGTACACCAACCTCGCGAACGATCCGAAGCATGCGGAAGTGCTAAAAGACCTGCGTGCGAAGCTGGCCGCGAAGTTGCCACCGATTCAGCGGTGATCAGTGTCGCAGCGCCATCACCGCTTCACGTGCTCGCGTGAGGAAATCCGGCTTCGTCTCGCCTTCCTCCAGCCGGATCGGCGCACCGAAGGTCACGCTGCCGAGCACGGGCACGGGCAGGATCTCGCCCTTTGGCAGGATGCGGTTCAAATTCTCCATCCACACCGGCACCAGCTCCACATCCGGCCGCTTTCTCGCCAGATGAAACAGCCCGGGCTTGAACTGTTGCGGCTCCGGCGAGGTCTGGCGGCCTCCTTCGGGAAAAATGATCAGCGAATGCCGCTCACCGAGCGCATTGACCATGTCATCGAGCGGATTGCACTCGGGCGTCGGCTTTTTGCGCTCAATGAGCACCGCATTGAACACGCGATACGCCAGAAACGGCCGCACGCGACCCACCGACCAGTAATCCTTCGCGCCAATGAGTCGCGTGAGCACCCGCACCGGCGGAGGCAATGACGCCCACAGCACCGGCCCATCGAGATTGCTCGTGTGATTGGCGAAATACACACGCTGCTTCAAATCCGGCCCACATCCCTGCCAACGCGCCACCGAGCCCGAAAACAGGCGCAAGGCTCCGGCGACGAGGTGGGTGGTCATGGCATGCATTGTGTGCGGTCCGCCCGCGCTTGTCACGCACCTTGCAACTTCACCTGCCACGCCTACTTTCGCGCCATGCAGCCCAGACCCGTCGTCAATGTGGAGGAGTTCATCGGCAAGACCGTGGGCCGCCGCGTGCCGCCTTCCGGCGCCGGCCTCCAAAAGACGCTCAATCAGGTCATGGCAGGCCAGAAACGCGGCATCTGCCCTCGCGGCGTGTATCGTTTCAAAACCCACGAGGAGGCGGATGCATGGATGACGAGAATGATGAACCGCAAGCGGGCGAGCTAGTATCGCGTGCTCCCACGGAGGACGATCTGGTCGCCATGTGCCGTCTGCTGAATGCCAGCGGGGCACGCTACATGATCGTCGGCGGCTTCGCCATCATGTATGCCGGCTATGGCCGCACCACGGGTGATGTGGACCTTCTCTTCGATACCAGCTCCGAAAACGAGGCCAAGGTTTATCGCTGCCTGGAATCGCTGCCGGACAAGGCCGTGCTCCATCTCCAGCCCGGTGAGGTGGAAAAATACACGGTCGTCCGTGTGGCGGATGAGATCGTGATCGACCTCATGAAATCGGCCTCCGGCATTGTTTACGATGAAGCGTCCAAGGATGTGGTCATTCGTGAAATCCAAGGTGTTCCCATCCCCTTCGCCTCTCCTCGATTGCTCTGGCGTATGAAACGCAGAACCTATCGTGAGAAGGATCTCGCCGATTTGATCTTCCTGCGGCAGCAGTATCCGGAGGTGACGAACGAATGAAGCGCTGCCTTTTCAGTGTGTTCGTGTCCGTGCTGGCTGGCGTTTCCCTGGTTGGTTGTTCGAACTCCAATCCAGTCGTTCCAAACAGTTATGCCTTCGACAAAACGCGTTCATGGCGGCCTCAATTTGAAAGCATCAAGCTCGATGATGGAATTGATGCGGCGGAAGCCGACCTTCTTGCCACATTATATTTTGCCCGTTACGAGGGCATGTGTGGGGCAAACTTTCCAGTGATTCGCGACAAGGGTCGATGGCGCGCTTTGACCGTGGTTGGCTACAGCGGAACAGCACAACCAGACATCTTTGTGGATGCCAAGACAGGTGTGATCAGCCACAAAGGGTATCCTGATTCGGTCCCACCATGGCGAGATTTGCGCGAGATGTGCCGAATTCTCAATTAGCCATCGCAAGTTGCCAATGCCCAACACCCCCGACAACACCTGGATCGCCGCCATCGAGTCCTTCCTCCTCGACGAGCCGTCGGTGGAGGCGATCCGGTTGAATCCGGGGTCGAAGAAGGTCGAGATGGCGACGCTGGGGCGGGTGGATGGCGAGTTGCTCCAGGCGAAGCTCGCGGAGGTGTTGCGCAGCATCGACGCAAAATGGCTCAAGGAGGTGCCGGCGCACACGGCCATGTTTGATGTGAGGCAGACGGGCGGCGTGATGCAGATTGGGAAGCCCTCCTGCCCCACGGCGCCGAAATTCTGGAAATGGCGCGAGTTTGAATGGCCGGAACCGGATGAGATCGAGCAGGCGCGTGAGAATGAGTGGCGCATGCTCGCGCTGCAGGCGGCGGTTTGCGGCGTGGGGCTGGTGCTGGGCTGGATTTTCGGCCATCCGGCCTTTTTCATCGTGTCGCTCGTCGCGGGCGGCTGGGACGCGGCGAAGGATGCGTGGGAAAACATCCGGGAAGGCCGGCTCGACGTGCATTTTCTCATGCTCGCCGTCGCATTCGGCGCGGTGGCGATTGGCGCTTGGGAGGAAGGAGCGCTGCTGCTGTTCCTTTTCTCCACCAGCGGTGCTTTGGAGCATTTCGTGCTCTACCGCACGCATCGCGAGATCAATTCGCTCACCAAGGCCGCGCCCAAATTCGCGCATGTGCTCCTTCCCGACGGTCAAACCGAGGACCGGGATGTGCATGCGCTGCGCGTCGGCGATGTCATCGTGGTGAAACCGGACGAGCTGTTCCCCGTCGATGGCACGGTGACCTCCGGACTCACCGCGGCGGATGAATCGACGCTCACGGGCGAGGCGCTGCCGATCACGAAGGAGACCGGCGCGGCCATTTTCGGCGGCACGCTGAACCTTTGGGGCCTCGTGCAGGTGCGCGTGGACCGTCCCGCCACGCAAAGCGCGCTCTCGAAGATCATCACGCTCATCCAGACGGCCCAGCACATGCGGGCGCCGAGCCAGCGCTTCACGGACCGCTTTGGCACGCGCTACACGATTCTGACGCTCGGCATCGTGGCGGTGATGTTTTTCGTGTGGTGGCTCGGTTTTGGCATTCCTCCCTTTGAAAACGCCGCCGCGTCGAAATCGTCGTTTTATCGTGCGATGACGCTGCTGGTCGTCATGAGCCCCTGCGCGCTCGTTTTGTCGATCCCATCGGCGATTCTGGCCGCGATCGCCTGGGGAGCGCGACGCGGCGTGCTCTTCCGCGGCGGCGCGGCCATCGAAAAGCTCGCGGAGGTCGATGTGGTGGCGATGGACAAGACGGGCACGCTCACCGAGGGCGAACTGAAGGTCACGAAGATCGAATCCTTCCCCGCTGGCCGCGAAAACGACGTTTTGCGCATCGCGGTGAGCCTCGAATCGAACTCGAATCATCCCATCGCCCGCGCCATCACGCGTCATGGAGAGGGGCAGGGCATCCTGGCTGAAAAACTGGCCGAATTTCACTCCATCGCCGGACAGGGCCTACGCGGGCGCACGGAGGCCGGTCTGAGCTACGTGGGCCGGCGTGAACTCGTCAAAGACAGCGCGCTCGGAGATGCTCTGGCGGGCGTTCCGGACGCGCCGCTGGGCTTCAGCGAGGTCTGGGTGCTGCATGAGCAGATTGTCGGCCGCATTTTGCTGAAGGACGAGGTGCGCCCCGGCAGCCGCGCCGTGCTGGAACAGCTCTCCGCGGACGGCGTGCGCACCGTGATGCTCACCGGCGACCGCCGCGCCGCCGCCACCGAGGTCGCGAAGCAGCTCGGCCTCAGCGAAGTGCGTGCCGGGCTGCATCCCGAGGACAAAGTGGCCGCCATCCGTGAACTCACGCAGCAAGGCCGCAAGGTCGCCATGGTCGGCGATGGCGTGAACGACGCCCCGAGCCTCGCCGCCGCCTATGTGAGCGTCGCCATGGGTGCCCGCGGCAGTGATGCGGCGCTGGAGCAGAGCGATGTCGTGTTGATGCAGGACAAGATCGAAAAACTGCTCTCCGCCCGCCGCATCAGCCAGCACGCCCGGCGCATCATCCAGCAGAACATCGTCATCTCCCTCGGCAGCGTCATCGTGATGGCCGTGGCGTCGTTGTTCGGCATCGTTCCGCTCACGCTCGGTGTCTTGACGCACGAGGGCAGCACGGTGGTGGTGTGTCTGAACAGCCTGCGGCTGCTGTTTGAGCGGGAGTGAGGCTGAATTGCGTTTTTCCGCAGGGAAAAACTCCGTGCTGGACGATTCCGCGCTTTTCTTCATAGAGTGACGGAAATTCCCGGCATGCGCATCCTCAACAAAGTCCTCTGGACCCTCGCGTTCCTCGTCGCCACCTTCTTCTGGATGGTGCTCTTTGAGCACGGATTCACGATGAAGGGGCTGACGGAGGGCACTGGCGAGGAATTGCGCGCGCTCGGCGCATGGTTTGGCGGAGCAAAAAAATGACCGCCGCCCGTCTCTTTTCACTCAACCCAGACACCAAGGAATTATGATCGTCCAGGAAGCCGAACTCGACCCCAAATACCAAGCCCTTTGGAAAAAAGCGCTGATCTCCGCGGAGCGGAAGAACTGGGAATACGTCATCGACCAGGTGCTGCCCATCGTGACGGCCAACCTCGGTTTCCTCGACGGCCGCAAACTGCTGCGCAGCGCGGAGGGCGAGTTCGTGGGCGGCGCCAAGAAGGGTTTCGGCCTGGGCGGCGGCCTGTTCAAAGGGGGCTCGAAGAAGGAGCCGGCAGAGCAGATTGCTGATCTTGAGGAGAACACCTTCCGCAAGGACCCCTTCAGCCAGAGCGCGAACGAGCAGCTCTACGACCTGGCGATGAAGATCCACTTCCCCGAGCTGGCCGCCTTCGCGCTGGAGACCCTGCGCCGCGGGCACCCGGAGAACACGAAGAACATGCACAAGCTGGCGCTGCACTACATGGCGCACAACGAGCCTGAAAAGGCCGGCGAGGTGTATCGCTCCATCGTGAAGATCGACCCGCGTGACATGGACGCGAACAAAGGTGAGAAGGACGCCGCCGCCAAGAGCTCGATCAAAAACCAGGGCTGGGGCGCCGAGGGTGACTTCCGCAAGGCGATGAAGGACTCCGGCGAGGCCGCCAAGCTCGAAATGCTCAACCGCCAGGGCATGACGAAGGAGCAGATGGAGCAGTTCCTGGCCGAGACGATCGACCAGTACAACGCCGACCAGACGAACATCGTCGTCGTGAAGCGAATGGCCGACCTCTACGAGCGCCTGGGCCAGATCGACAACGCCCTGATGTTCTACGATTACGCCCTGAACACGCTGAATCCGGGCGATGTGGCGCTGCAGCGCAAGGTCGAGATCATCCGCGACAAGGTGCAGGACAAGCAGATCGAGGACTACGAGCGCGAGATCGAGGGCGATCCCGACGCGCCTGACATCGAGGACAAACGCGCCCAGGTGGCTGAAATCCGCCGCCAGCGCTCCGCTGTCGTCATCAACGAGGCGAAAGGCCGTGTGGACCGCAACCCGACGGACAAGACGCTGCGCTACGAGCTGGGCCAGGCCTTCTTCAACGCCGGGATGTACACCGAGGCCATTCCCGAGCTGCAGCAGGCGAAGTCGAACCCGAACATGCGCATCAAGGCGATTCTCATGCTCGGCCGCTGCTTCGAGCGCAAAAACATGAACGACCTGGCCAAGACATCCCTCATGGAGGCCGCGAAGGAGCTGGTGGTGATGGACGCCATCAAGAAGGAAGTGCTCTACGAACTGGCGCACGTGCTGGAGAAGATGGGCGACAAGCCTGCCAGCCTCGAGGCGCTGAAGGAAATCTACAACGCGGACTACGGCTACAAGGACGTCGCGAAGCGCGTGGAGTCCTCCTATTCCTGATTTCCGCATCGTTCGGGTGGCGGCCAGCCGGTTGTTTCATTCGCCTGATTTGGCGCTGGAAAGATCGGGCCTGTCCGCCATGATTCGCGCCCGATGATTCCCGACCTCCTCGCCGCCGCCGACCTCTGGCAGACCGTCAAAGACGGCATACCCGTCGTCATGGCCCTCATTTTGATTGAGGGCCTGCTTTCCGTGGACAACGCCCTGGCGATTGCCGCCATGGCATCCCACCTCGACCCGAAGCAGCGCAAGACGGCGATGACCATCGGTTACGCGGGTGCCTACGGATTCCGCATCGTGGCGCTGCTGACGGCCGGATTCATCATGGGGAACCACTGGCTCATGCTGGCCGGATCGCTTTACCTCGTGTGGCTGATGTGTGCCCACTTCGCGGAGCAGGAGGATGCGGCTCCGGAGGAAGGGGAGGTGGTGAATGTGAGCCATCACAGCTTCGGCACCACGATCGCGATGATCGCCTTCCTCGATCTGAGCCTGAGTTTTGACAACGTGGTGGCCGCCGTGGCCTTCGCCCGCGACAGCAAGGTGCTCGTCTATGTCGGCGTGACGCTGGGAATCATCACGCTGCGTCTGGTGGCCGGCTACTGCATCAAACTGCTCGAAAAACAGCCCTGGCTGGAGCACACGGCTTTCCTGCTGGTCGGTTTTGTCGGCATGCTTCTGGGGCTGGAGCTCTATTGGGACCACAGCATCAAGCAGGTGGTCGAACTGGGCGGCTTCAAATTCATCAGCGAGGCGGACGGGCACTACCACCTGGCCAAGGCGGTGAAATTCACCGGCATCATCGCCATCATCCTGCTGCACCTGGGTTATGAGAAGGTGCCCACGCTGAAAACAGTGATGCGGCCGCCCCTGCGTCTGCTGTTGCTTCCGGCAGAATTGTTTGCGGGCATCGTCGGAGCGGTGTTTCTGGCGATTTCGTGGCCTTTCCGGGCCGCTTGGGGTGCCCTCCGCAAAAAGTGAGCTCCTTGGCCGTCCGCTGGGAAGGCAAGAAGGGAAAATGTGGCGTCGGCGAAGGCTTACAAAGTCCTTACAACCCTCTCACATCATGCTGACCCGCTTTTCTGGAAATGCGTAAAAATCTCCACAGATCAACGGAACGCGATTTCGGCGCTGACCTCCGATCACCCCTTTCTTGAAGTGTTGTTCTCCTTCTGGCTGTTGGAAACACCGTGAGTCAACCGGGGCGGACCTCAAAGTCCGCCCCGGTTCTTTTTATGGATTTTATAAAATTGAGATGACCAAATAGACGACAGGGCTAAATTATCGCCCTGCTTCATGGTCCAGCGCCGCTCCACGATCCTGTTTATCATCCTGGTGATTCTCCCCCTCGCCCTGCTGGCGTGGCTGGGCACTTATCTGATCCGGGATGCCGAAAAACGCACGGATGCGTCCATGCAGGCGGTGTTGGCGGAGCGTCTGAGCTCCTCCGACCATCACCTGCTGCACGACATGCGCCAGCTCACGGACCGCCTGGATGTCTGGGGTGCTCAAAGCATCGGTTCCGCCCGGCTGATGGCCCAGCGGCTGGCCAGCCATCCATGGGTCGCCCAAACATGGTCCGCCGCTGGAAAAGACGCCGCTTCCGAGAACTTCGAGGGGAAGGCACCCTACGATGCAGGGGAGGAATTCAACGGACTTGAGCGCCTCACGGCCCTGTTCAACGCCACCCAGAGCCCGGACAGCATGCCGCAGTTTTCGCTCGCCCTTGATGATGGCGGACCGCCGTTCCAGCGCGTGCGTGTGGCCGGCGGCTTCTCCATCGGTCCCCGCTCGTCCATGTGGATGACGTACCTGAAAATGCATGGCTACCACATCGACGACAAACCGGTGGCCGCCGAGGCCCCGCTGACCTGGAGCGGCTGGCACGTGGGCGACTCCACCTTCATCTACTGGCATCGTTTTGCCGATGGAAGCCTCGCTTGCGCCCTGATGAATCCTCAGATGCTCATGAACTCGCTGTTTCAGCGCCTTCCCCAGCCGGGCCTGGCGACCCCGCCCGGCCGCATGATGCTGACCACGGTCACTGGCATCCCTTTGCATGAATGGGGAAAGAAACTTCCCGGCTCGGAAGGCCCGCCTGCGGCACATCGGGCTTGTTCCGAGCCCTTGTCCCAGTGGGAGATGGCCTACACACCTGCAAACGAGGAATTCCCGAAGCCCTACCTCTTTCCCATCCTCCTGGGCGTCGGCTCGGGCATCGTCCTGGTGTTCGTCGTCGGCTGGCTGTACTTCCACGAAAGCGCCCGGGAGATCCGTGTCGCCCAGCAGCGGGTCACCTTTGTGAACCAGATCTCGCATGAACTGAAGACGCCGCTGACGAACATCCGGCTCTATGCCGAGATGGCCGCGCATCGTGCCGAATCCAACGGCGACAGCATCGCCAAGCGCCAGCTCGGAGTCGTGGAGGCCGAGACCTCCCGCCTCGACCGCCTGATCCAGAACGTGCTCAATTACGCCCGCCAGCAGCGTGACAAGCTCACCATCCAGCCCCTCCCGCTGGACCTCGATGCCAATGTCTCCCGCGTGGTCGAGTTCTGGAAGCCGCTGCTGGAAAACAAGGGCTTCGAGATCGTCACCTCCTTCAACGGGCCGGGCACCGTCAAAGCCGATCCCGACGCGTTGGAGCAGATCCTCGGCAACCTCATCTCCAACGTCGATAAATACGGCAACAGCGGCAAATGGATCGCCATCCGCACCGAGCACGACGAACGCCACACGCGCGTCATCGTGGAGGATCACGGCCCCGGCATTCCCGCGAACAAGCGCCGTACGGTCTTTGAGCCCTTCGAGCGCCTCCGCTCCGACCTCGCCGAGGGCGTCAGCGGCACCGGCATTGGTTTGACCATCTCCCGCGAACTGGCACAGTTGCACCGCGGCTCGCTCACTGTCTGCCCGAACTATCGCGACGGCGCCCGATTCATCCTCACCCTCCCGAACCAGTCATGACCAAGATCCTCATTGCCGAAGACGACGACCACACGCGCGACGCCCTGCGTGAGGTGCTCACCATGGAAGGCTACGAAGTCATCCCCGCCGGCGACGGACTGCAGGCCGTGGATTTTTTCCGCGTGGAGAATCCTGACTTCGTCTGTCTTGACGTCATGATGCCCGGCCTCAATGGCTACGAGGTCTGCAAACAGATCCGCAAACAGGACGAAAAGGTGCCCATCCTCTTCCTCACCGCCAAAGCTGAGGAAATCGACACCGTGCTCGGCCTCGAACTCGGTGCTGACGACTACATGACGAAGCCCTTCGGCGTGAAGGAGATCATCGCCCGCATCCGGGCCATCCTGCGCCGCACCGCCTCCCGCGGCGCTGGCAAGACGGACGACGATTTCACCATGGACGATCTCCGCATCGTTCCCACCGAGCTCCGGGCCTATCGCGACAAGCAGGAGATCCAGCTCAGCCCGCGTGACGTCAAAGTCCTGCGCCTGCTCTTTGACCGCCGTGGCAAGGTCATCGACCGCAACACCCTCGCCGACGAGGTCTGGGGCGTCGATTACTTCCCGGAAAGCCGTGCGCTCGACCAGCACATCTCGCAGCTCCGCAAACGCATCGAGAAAGACCCCTCCCAGCCGCGCATCATCCGCACGGTTCACGGTGCCGGTTATCGCTTTGAATGACGCATGACACAAATTCCGTAGAGTGGCCCTCCATTCGTCATTCTGCATTCCGTCATTCGTCATTTCAGCCTCATGCTCACCTTCGACGCCCACCTCGACCTCAGTCTGAACGCCCTCGGCGGCTTCAATCGCGACCTCCGCCTTCCTGTTCATGAAATCCGGCGTCGTGAGGCCGGAATGACCGGCAAAGGCCGCGCTGGCGGCACCACGGCGTTTCCGGAGATGCGCAAAGGCAAAGTCGGCGTGTGCGTCGCCACCCAGCTCGCCGGTTGCATGCCTGGCGTGTCACCGATTGCCAACTGGATGTCCCCCGAGCAAGCCTATGCCGAAACCCAGGGTCAGCTCGCCTGGTATCGCGCCATGGAGGAAGACGGCCACATGCGCCAGATCACCAATCTCCGCGAACTCGATGAAGCCGTCGCCCTCTGGACGGATGACAGCATTCCGGACGACACGAAGCCGATCTGCTACATCCTCAGCCTCGAAGGAGCCGACAGCATCCGCAGCGTCGGCCATCTCGAAGATGCCTATGCGCAGGGCCTTCGCGCCCTTGGACCCGCGCACTACGGCGTCTGTCGTTATGCGCTCGGCCACGATCAGGTCGGCCCGCTGCGCCCCGGCGGCAAAGAATTGATCCAGGAGATGGACCGCCTCGGCATCATCCTCGACGTCACCCACCTCAGCGACGAATGCTTCTGGCAGGCGCTCGACATCCATCACGGCACCGTCTGGGCCAGTCACAGCAACTGCCGCTCCCTCGTTCCCGATCCGCGACAGTTCAGCGATGAGCAAATCAAAGCCCTCATCGAACGCGGAGGCGTCATGGGTGCCGCGCTCGATGCCTGGATGATGATCCCTGGCTGGGTTCGTGGCAAAACCACCCCGCAGGAGGCCGGACTGAAGCTCGAAGTCATCTGCGATCACATCGACCATGTCTGCCAGCTTGCTGGAAACGCGCTCCACAGCGGCATCGGCACCGATCTCGACGGCGGCTACGGCATTGAGCAGACGCCTGAGGATCTCGACACCATCGCCGACCTCGCCCGCATCCCCGCCATGCTCGAAAAACGCGGCTACAAGCCCGAGGACATCGCCAACATCATGCACGGCAACTACCTCCGGCTGCTGCGCGAGGCGTGGGCGGAGTGATGGATCACGGCTCCCCGACGGTCGGATGCTCGACCACGGCCGCGGTCGTTTTGACCGCGCGTGTCAGCACCTCACGTGGCTGTTTGCCGCTGGGCACCGGTTCATAGGCCATGCCTTTGTAGCGCAGCGGCTTGTAGCCAAGTTCCAGCAGCGCCGCGAGCGGGGCCTGTTTCAGCCCCGGCTTCCAGTAATCAGGAGCGCCGCCCGTCTCATAGTAGTAGATCCACGTGTGCTGCGGATCGAACCAGCCTGCGCACAGGATCACATGCCGTCTGGGGATGTTCAGCAGGTCCCCGGCACGCAGGTCCTGGGCGCTGGGCAGCTCGTTGCACACGGCAGGAAGCTGCGAGGTGTCATGCACACGCGGCAGTTTCAGGCACCGCGACACAAAGCCGGAGCAGTCCACTCCTGCCGCCCGGTCGCTGACGCCAGCGTTGTCAGCCCGGCGCTTCTCAGGGGACGACACATCCCCGCCAGCGCTGCCATTCGCGATGGCGGCATCGAACGACGCCGGATCATCAAAGCCGCCCCACTTGTAGGGAATGCCTTCGTTCACCTGCCCCGGCACCCACCAGCCACGCCGTTCATGCTGCGGTTCGTGTGTGACGTCCGGCGTGTTGACGAGAATCCCTTTCGCGTCCTTCCCATGCAGGATGTTCGACGCAAACGGCCGCCAGGCATGCCGTGTGAACGACTGCGCGATCTGCATCGCCTCATCCGGGGTCACTTGCGACGGGGCGGAAGGATCTCCCGGCACCAGTTCGGCCACCGCAGGGCCTTTTCCGGCATCCGATGCACAACCGGCCGCCAGCAAGATCAGTGTCACAACAGGAACGAATCGCATGAGGGCGAATTCTGGGCAGCAGAGACAGGCCGCCAACGAAAAACCTGGCCCCGACAGCTTCTCTGCCGCCGCCGACCATCATTTCTCTTTTCGTTTTCTCCAACTGCTCCCAAAATCCGGCCCATGCGTTCCCTTCCCCGCCTCGCATTGCTTATCTGCCTGCTGCCCATGGCCCTGGCCGCCCAGGTTTCGCGCACTGCCCTCGTGATCGGCAACGCCAGGTATGAAGCCAGCATCGGACCGCTGCGCAACGCGGTGAACGATGCAAAAGCTGTCGCCAAAACGCTGCGCGGCCTCGGTTTCACCGTGATCGAGGAGCACAACCTCACCCGCGACGGGTTGCTGTCCGCCGTGATGGACTTCCGCAAGCAGCTCAAAGGTGCCGAAGTCGCGCTGTTCTACTTTGCCGGCCACGGCATCAACGTCGCCGGCTCCAACTACCTCATTCCCGTGAAAAGCGGCTACGATCCGGCGGACGCGGACGACACAGCCCTGCGGCTCCTCGCCGAGACCCGGCTGTTCAACGCCGAGCAGGCTGTGGCCGAGATGAACGCCGCCGGTGCCCGCTGCAACCTCGTCATCCTCGATGCGTGCCGCAACACACCCATCGCCCGCAATCCGCGCACACGCGATGCCACGGGCGCAGGCGGCCTGACGGAGATGAAACCGCCCGCCGGATCGCTCATCGCCTTTTCCACCGACGCCGGACGCACCGCGCATGATGGCGAAGGCTCCAACGGCCTCTACACCGAGGAACTGCTCAAGCACCTGCGCACACCTGGACTCACCATCGAGCAGGTCTTCAAGCGCACCCGCGCGGGCGTGCTGGAGCGCTCGAACGGCGGGCAGATCCCTGCCGAGTACTCACGTCTCGTTGGCGACGACATTTATCTGGCCGGCCCGTCAGCGCCTTCCAGCCCGCCTGTTCCACCGGTGATGGCGGCTGCAACGCCCGCAACCGATCCATCCCGTGCCCTGGCCCCCGGCAAGCCACCCGTTCTCCCGACGGCCAAGGAAATTGCCCAACTCGCCGATTCGGGCCAGGCGGCCGAATGCATCGCTGCCTTGCAGCAAGTGGCCGCAAGCCGGGGCCCTGGCGATTTTGCCGTCGCTCCGCTCGAAACGCTCCTCGATCAGGCCAAGGACGCGCTCAAAGAAGCCACCGAACCTTCGCTGAAGGTCGAATCGGCCATGCAGATCTGTGAACTGGCGCTCACGGCCCTGCGCGACTGCCTGCTGCCGGATCATGTGAAAAAAGCAGCGCTCACCGCCAAAGCCCAGAACCGTCGTGGCGACTGCCTGCTGATCTTTGGCCGCACGGATGACGCCCTCGACGCCTACAACGCGGCTCTGACGCTCACGCCAGACGACGCCTACATTTTATACAATCGTGGTCGTGCTCATCAGGCGCTCGGCAGCACCGACGCCGCCCGGGCGGACTTCACTGCCGCCTCCAGCGACAAGTTCAAACAGCCCGGCGCCAGGAAGCTCGCCCTGGAAGCCCTGGCCTCGCTCAAGTAGCACTGCTCAACGCGGAATCGCCGCGTCCACCTTGTGCCGCCAGCTTGCGAAGACGTCGCTGGCCACCTCGTGCGCTTCGCCGGCCTCGACATGCTCCGTGACGGTTTGCGGGGCTGGCAGCCAGGCGGCGGAGGCCGTTTCGCCGATGTGCGTCTGCTGCTCGCTGCGCAGGAAGGCCCGCAAGTTCACCGTGAGCTTGTTTTCACGCCGGTCGTGATTCGCAACGGCCTCGGCGCAGACTTCGTGGGTGACACCGTCGATTTCGACCGTGCCTAAAACTTGGGTGGCATCGAGAAGGGCGTGAAGCATGCGGCAACAAACGGCCGCAGGATGCGAAAGCGACAGGATTCTTCGCGTCAATCTTGGCTGTTGCCACCAATCACCTGCCGGAACGCAGTTTCGCGAGCGTGGAGACCATGACCTTGGCGAAGAGATAGTTCTTCAGCGGGCGGTTCTTGAGACTGTCAACCTGCTGCGCCCAGAGCTGCTCCAGGGCGCTGATCGCGGCCGGCGTCTGCTCTGCGATGGCCTGCGTGAGCTTCACGGTGATCGGGTCGATGTCATTGCGCACGTTGATCTCGCCGATGTTCGAGAAGCGGCCCACGAATTCCCGCGCCAGAGCCTGCGCACCGGCTCTGTCATTGCCGTTGAACAGGCTGACCATGCGGCCGTACTCCTCATACGCCACCCAGTTCCGCCGCTGCCGGACCGGGGCGTATTTCACCGCATCCTCGTTCTTCCCCAGCGCCACGCAGGCGAAGGCGATCTTCCACGTGTCGTAGTCGTAGGTCGGGTTGGCCTTGCTGCGCTCGTCCTGGACCTGCATGCACTGCTTCAGGCTGGCTTCAGCCTGGGCGGTCTGGTTCTGCATCATCTGGCAGGGAATCAGAGACAGCAGCGATTCGGTGACATTGCCGGTCATGCGGGATGCCTCGGCACGTTTGGAGTTTTCCTGGAACAGTTTGGCCGCCTGCGGGTAGTTGCGCAGGCCGAACTCCGCCGTGCCGAGCTCCTGATGAAAGAGATAAGTGCTGCGGAAGTCGCTGCCGTCCGCCGGGAGCAGCGCGTAGGCCTCCGAGAGCGTCTTTTTCGCGCTGGCGAAGTCGCCCGCGTCATTCTGGCTGCCCGCCAGGTCGATGCTGTAGGCCAGGAGCTTCTGCTTGTCCGCGCTGAAGTGCTGGCGGGCATGCTGCAGGGCCTTCAGGTGGTATTCCGGCGCCTTCGCATAGCTGCGTGCGTAACCACGGAGCGTGCCCATCTCGTTCCAGCACGCGCCGAGCTGCTCCGAGGTCTCGCCGTAGAAGTTGGTGGTCAGTTGCACCGCATAGCGCTCCTGGGCGGCGGCCAGATCCGGCAGGCCGGCGTTGAGCAGGGCGTAGTTGAAGTGCGCGGACCGCAGGTTGTACGACACCAGCTTGCTGGAGAGGAAGGTGCGGAAGAAACCCGACTTGTCCGTCCGCACACCGGTGCCCAGGTTTTTGCCCGC
The DNA here is from genome assembly GCF_014879935.1 of Prosthecobacter sp. Taxonomy (GTDB): domain Bacteria; phylum Verrucomicrobiota; class Verrucomicrobiia; order Verrucomicrobiales; family Verrucomicrobiaceae; genus Prosthecobacter. The sequence goes on along the minus strand of NZ_JACSRD010000215.1, from coordinate 36,218 downwards.
GAGGTACCAGCCGCCCGGTTTCTGTCGGGAAAGCAGCGTCATGCCCACCCGCTTCTCCGGCAGAAGGATGCCCTGCGCATGAGGGTAGTAGGGGAAGGCCTCGTTCGTGGCGAACACCGTGCCGTTGCCGTCCAGCACCTCAAACTTCCCCGCATGCACCCGAGCTGCCTTCCAGAACGGATGCGTGGTGAACTGCACCTCCAGCGGTGCCGCGGCTGGGCTTTCAGGAAGCTTGGACGGTCCCTGCGCATCCTTCACCGTGAACTCGCTCATCTCATCCATGCTCGCGAGCGCGAAGCTTTGCAGATCGTCGGAGAACACGAACACCTGGATGACGCCCGAGTTGAAGTCCACCCGGATGACGCCGGGTTCGACATGCGTCAGCTTCACCAGCGTGGTCGTGACACGCTCGGTGCTGTCCAGGATCTCGATCTTGTCGGCGTGAAAACGCAGCTCCGGATAGTTGGTGAAGGTGCATTCCCACTTCTTGTTCACGATCTCGGTCAGAAAGGCCTCGTGGCTGGCCAGCGCCGGATGTCGTGCCTGGCCGAAAACAGAGCTGGCCAGCATGGAAAGGAGAATCAATGCGCGAAACATGCCGCCCCTTATCCCGGACGCCAGGGAGGCGTCAAGCGTTCTGCCGGAACTTCATCCGCGAAACACACAACCCCTCACCGCGCAGGTTTCAGCGCGGCGATCTCAGCGCGCGTCAGCTCACGCCATCGGCCTTTCGTCAGGTTCCCAAGCTCAAGCCTGCCGATCTTCACCCGCACCAGACGCAGGACCCCGAGCTCAAACACCTCCAGCAGGCGGCGGATGTGCCTGTTGCGTCCTTCATCCAGCGTGAACTCCAGCCAGGTGTTCTTCTCGCCTGTGCGCAAAACGGTCACGTTCTTCGCGGCGAGCCGCTCGTCTTCCACGTCCACCCCCGTCTTGAGCCTCTGGAGCAGCGCAGCGTCCGCCTGGCCGTCAATCTGCACGTGATAGACCTTGTCCAGATGGGTGGCGGGATTCGTGACCGCGTCGGCCCAGGCATTGTCATTGGTGAAGAGCAGCAAACCCTCGCTCGCCTTGTCGAGCCGGCCGACGGGCGAGAGATGCGGCAGCCTGGCGCCCTCAAAGCACGAAAACACCGTGTCGCGGCCGAGTTCGTCGGACGCACTCGTCACCAGGCCGCGCGGTTTGTTCAGCATGACGTAAACCGACTTCGCCTGATTGATGCTCACGTCGTCCATCGTGACGATGTCCTGGCCTAAAATGACCGGAAACTCCGGATTCTTCCGCACCACGTGGTTCACGCTCACCTTGCCCATGCGAATCAGCTCCATGGCACGGCTGCGTGAGCAGAAGCCGAGTTTTGAAAGGGCGCGGGCGAGTCCGGTGCGGCTGGTGGAAGGTGGAGGCATGACGCAGGATTAGCGCAGCAGAAACCGTTTTGCCGTGGGAATCTCATGCAAGACATGCCTGGGACGCCACAACCTGCTCCTCACATCCCATGCAACGGCGCTTCTGCCTGCCAATCCTTCTTCAATGCCTGGTGGCGCTTCTGTCGCTCGCCAGTCCGGGTGCCTCGGTGGGCGGGACTCTGGAGGCCATCACTTTTCACGCGGAGTCCGGAAAGTGGTTCCTGCCAGTGGATGAGGCGGCGGACGAGCTGAAATGGCCGCTGCGACGCGACGACATGGGCAAAGTCTTCCAACTGGACGATGCCACCATCCTGCCAGGATCGCTCCGCTGCCTGCCCGACGGCACGGAGCTGGTGAGCACCGAGCAACTGGCCCTGGCAGGCGCCGAAGTCACCGCGCCGGATGAGCAAGGACGTGTGCGCGTGGGCGGCTTCTTCCGCGGGTTCACGCTCGTGGTGCCCGGCCAGCGCGTGGTGGTAAGCTTGCAGAAGCAGCAGCTCCACGCCTGGCAGGGAGAACGGCTGGTGATGCAGACGCGCATCAGTTCCGGCCGCAATGGACGCACACCCGCAGGGGAGTTTCGCGCGGGTCCGTTCCGCAGCGTGATGCACCACTCCACCCTGTATCAAAACGCGCCCATGCCCTGGAGCGTCCAGATCCATGGCAATGTCTTCATCCATGGTTTCAGCAGCGTCCCCAACTATCCGGCCTCCCACGGCTGTATCCGGGTGCCGTTGACTGAGGGGAATCCGGCAAAGTTCTTCTATGAGTGGGTGCTGGACGGCACCACGGTGACCGTGACGAAGGACTGACCTCACGCCCTCGGCTTCAAATCACGCTCAATCTCCTCACGATCGACCTTGTTGCGCGCCTTGATCTTGTGGTCGCGCTTGTTGCGGCGTTCGACGGTCATCTGGCGCTTCTTGCGCTTCTTGCGCAGCGCGGCGATCTCGTCCTCCAGCTTCAAATAGCCTTCGTAACGCGCCGGATCGAGCGTTCCGGCCTCCACCGCGCCGCGGATCGCGCATCCGGCGTCCTTGCCGTGCTTGCAGTCGTGAAAGCGGCATTGCAGCGCGATGTCGTCGATGTCGGCAAAGCGTTCACGCAGCGTGGTCTCGTCGGTCCACATCTGCACTTCCTTGATGCCGGGGTTGTCGATGAGGATGCCGCCCTTTTCGAGCACCAGCAGCTCACGCGCGGTCGTGGTGTGGCGTCCTTTGCCGGTGACCTCGTTCACCTCGTCCACCCACTGCCAGTCTTCTCCGAGCAGCAGATTGACCAGCGCCGACTTCCCCACGCCGCTGGAGCCGATGATGGCCACCGTCTGGCCGCGTTTGAGGTGATCTTTGAGCACCTTGAGGCCCTTGCGCTTCTTCACGCTGGTCACATGCACCTCGGCATCCGCGTTCAGTGCCCGGATTTCATCCGCAGCGCCCTGATTCTGCTCGCCAGGATAAAGATCGGCTTTGTTGACCAGCACGACCGCCTTCGCCCCGCTGCGGGCGATCAGCGCAAAGTAGCGCTCCATGCGTCGCGGGCTGAAATCGGGCCCTGCGTCGGTGACGACGATCACCGCGTTCACATTCGCCGCAATGACCTGCTCCTCGGCGCTTTCCCCGGCCGCTTTGCGAGAAAAACAGGTCTGCCGCTGCAATCGGGCACGGATGACGTTGTCGCCGTTCTCACCTCCGACCTCCAATGCCACCCAGTCGCCGACCGCAGGCAGTTCGGCGTCCGTTTCGGCGTCGTGATACACCTTGCCGCTCAAGACGACCTCGAACTCGTCGAAGCCGTTCGCGCCGTCCTCCAGCAAAGCGCCGTAGCTGATCTTGTTGTCGCGGATCAGTCGCGCTGGTTTCCAGCCTTCGGCCCGGAACGGCTCGAACTGCCGCTCAAAGAACTCATTCCAGCCGAGATCGAGGAGGTTCAGCTTCATCGACGCCACTGGTACATCCAGCGTTCGGAGATCACTTCCTTGCCTGTTTTCAGCTCCATCATGATCTCCAGCAGGTTGGTCTTCTCGGGAATGTCGAGCTTGAAGAAGGCACGCCAGCCGCCGGTTTCGGTGTTCAACATCACGCGCTTGTCCACCACCTTGCCCTCGCCGCCGCTGAGCACCACGTCGATGTCCGGTGGCTGCGTCCGTTTCTGGTCGAATGGATTGAACCGCACTTCCCGTTGTTGAAAGTCGATGACGTAAAGATGGTCGTCCGAGTCCATCACAAAGCCACGACGTGAGCTGATCACCTTGCACAGCTTGCCCGGCTCGTGCTGGTCGAGCCAGTTGAGCTTGTACTCGACCTTCAGCGGCTCGGCTGGCGTCGCGGGCAGTTGATCCGGCTTCCACATCGCCACGATGTTGTCCCAGGTCTCCTCGCCGGTGGAAAGCTCCACCAATGTGACCGCACCTTTGCCGAATCCGCTCACCGGCTCCACCCACACCGCCGGACGGCGATGATAGGCCGCCTCCAGGTCCTGGAAGTTGTTGAAGTCACGGTCGCGTTCGGCCAGACCGAAGCCCTTCAGCCTGTCCGTCTCGAAAATGCTCAGACGCAGGTCGCGGCTGACATCCAGCGGACGCCAGATCGACGGCCCGCCCTCGATTTCGATCTGCAAACCGTCCGAGTCGTGAACCTCAGGCCGGAAATCATAAGGCTTCGGGCTCGAATTCTCGCCGAACCAGAACATGCTCGAGAACGGGGCGATGCCGAGCATCTTCACCGGCTTGCGCAGGTGCAGCGTGGCCTTGATTTTCATCTCCGTGGTCACCCCTGGCATCGATTCAAACTCATACGCGCCGGTGATGCTCGGCCCGTTCAGCAGTGCGAGCAGCTTGAACGACTTGTCGCCCGGCTTCGGCTGCTGGAACCAGAAATGTGTGAAGTCGGGGAACTCCTCCGGCTCGCCGCCGATCGTGTTCACCGCCACGCCGCGTGCCGAGATGCCGTAGCCCAGCTCGGTCGTCACCGCGCGATAGTAGCTGGCGCCCATGAAGACCATGAACTCGAACGGTCGCTTCACCAGCGAGTCCGGTGCCAGCACACGAAATCCCGCGTAGCCCACCGGATTCTTCGCATCCGCAGGCACCTTCAGCTCGCCATACTCAAAGTGGCTGCGATCGAACGGCACATCCACCGTCTTCGTCGCCTGCATGTTGTAAAAGACGACCGGCTTCTTGAACATCCAGCCCGGATGGAAGAACTCGATGCGATACGTGTCGCCGAGGTCGGCGAAAAGCGCCTTGTCGCGCAGGAAGCGGATCTGGCGGTGCCCGTCGTATTTCAGACCCTCAAAGAACGGATCGAGCTGCTGCGACGGTGCCTGGTAAGGCTGTGTGGCAAGCTGCGCGGCCACTTTTTCCAGATCACTGAAGCTTTTCACCGAATCCAGCGCCACCTGTGACAGGGCAGGCGAGGCGAGCAGCGACAGGACGGAAAGCGGGAGGGGCAATTTCATGCGGGGGGAGCGGCGCTAGGATGCAGCACGAGGGATGCCAGTCAACCTGAGTGGCAGGAAGCTCTTGCCACAGGGCGGGCAGCCCGGCCATGATGAGGGCATGAGCACCTCTCCTCCCGCGAAGCTGCTGCCGGTCTTCCTGTTCAATGCCGCCTACATCGCCCTGGCCGCCTCGGTGTCGGTCTCGCGTGGCAATCGTGAGTTCGTTTTCTACATCGTGGTCATGCTCGTGCTCATCGCCGTGATGAGCCTCGTTCACCGCCGCGTGAAGCTGACTGCCGGCCTGCTGTGGGCCTTTTCCGTCTGGGGACTGGCGCACATGGCCGGCGGTCTCTGTCCGCTGCCGTCCGGCTGGCCCTACAATGGCGACCACGAGGTGCTCTACAGCCTCTGGCTCATCCCCGACCTGCTGAAATACGATCAAATCGTCCACGCCTACGGTTTCGGCATCACCACGTGGCTTTGCTGGCACATCCTCCGTCAGGCGTTGCGACAGCCGGACGGCGGTTCCGTGCGGCCGACCTTCGGCATGCTGGCGCTCTGTGCTGCCGCAGGCATGGGCTTCGGTGCTCTGAACGAGGTGATCGAATTCATCGCCGTGCTCACCATTCCGAACACAAACGTCGGCGGCTATGAGAACACCGGCTGGGATCTCGTGGCCAACCTCGTCGGCACGATCATCGCCGCGCTGATCATCCGCTTCCGAACCAGGATCACTGCGTGATCTTCAAGCCGCGGAACTCCAACGCGCCCGCTTTCTCGCCTTCCGGCCCGCCCGAGTCACCTCCCAGGCCAAACGTCAGCTTCTCCTCGGCAATGCAGTCGTTCTCGGCGGAAATTGTCTGCCCGTCGATCGTGGCGGACATCGTCGGGCCTTTGAAAACGAGTTTCACCTGATGCCACTCGCCCACGGCGAGTTTCGCAGGCGTTTTCAGCAGTTCCTTCGTCTCGCCTTTCTTCGGATGAGCCAGGATGCGGAGCTGATCCCTGCTCATCACGAGATGCACGAGGTGTCCTCGTTCCTGCGAGCCGTTGAAAATGACGCCGGCAAAGGTCGCCTTGCCTTCGAGGCGGAACTCGCACTCCACTGTCGCATCCTTCAGCGGCAGTTTGCGCATCTTCACCGGCCCATGACGACGTGCGCCGGACTCAAAACCGCGCAGGACGCCGTTTTCAGCCCTCCAGGTGCCCAGACCCCAGAACCAGTCCTTGGACAGGTCTTCTTTGAATGACTCCTGAAGCAGCACCGCCGGTTCAGCGGCGCTGATCTGGACGACGGCGAAAAGGATGGCAGCAAGAAGGCGCATGGCGGTCAAACGACTCCGTTGACGACATTTTCCAGGCTTTTGCCTGTCACCGCGGCCAGAGCAATCCGTGCGGAGGTGCTGCGCATCTCGATCTTCGATTCCACGCTGCAAAAGGCCGCATGGCACGTCGCGATCAGATTCGGCGTCGCCGCCTCTTCCGCGCTGCGCAGCGGCTCGTCCTCGATCACATCGAGCCCTGCACCGGCGAGACGACCGTCACGCAAGGCCGCGAGGATCGCCGTCTTTTTGATGACGCCGCCGCGCGCTGTGTTCACCACAAACGCTCCCGGTTTGAGCAGCGCCAGCTCACGTTCGGCGATGAAATGGCGCGTTTCGTCATTCAGCGGGCAGTGCAGCGACAACACATCGCTCTGCGCGAGCAATTCATCGAGCGAGCGCACGCGCGCGATGCCCACCGCCTTGTCCGCGCCGTTCGGCAGATACGGATCGTGAAACACCACGCGGAAACCGAGCGCTTTCGCGCGCAGCGCCGTCGCCGTGCCGATGCGGCCGAGGCCGACGATGCCAAACGTCAGCTCGCGCAGCCGCCGCAGCCTCGCGCCGACCTTGATGTTCCATCCGAGCGTCTTCGCCTCCGCATCCAGCGGGAAAAGCTGCCGGCAAAGCGCCATCGCGAGCGTGATCGCATGATCCGCCACCTCCTCCGTGCCGTAATCCGGCACATTGCACACCGCGATGCCACGCTCCCGCGCCGCCGCGATGTCCACGCTGTCAAAACCGACGCCGTTCCGAATGATCGCCCGGCAATGCTTCAGCTTCGCGATGCCTTGCGCGGTCAGCGGCATGTTGTGCCAGATGATGATGGCATTCGCGCCTGCGATCTCGTCATCCAGATCCGCATCCGTGTCGCAAAGATGCCGCGTCACTTTCGCGGCGCTGCCGATGATGTTCTTCTCGATGGCCGACTCCGCATCTCCTTGCGGAGCCGTGCGCCAGTCGATGATCGCGATGTGTGGTGTGTCTGAAGGCATGTCAGGCGAGGATGTCGTGAATGACGCCGTGGCCTTCGAGGCCGGTCAGGCGCTGCTGGAGGCCGTTGTGATAGAAGGTGAGCTTCTCGTGGTCAATCCCGAGCAGATGCAGCGCCGTGGCGTGCAGTTCATAGCTGTGCACGGCGTTTTCGACCGCCTGGAAGCCGAGATCGTCCGTGGAACCGTAGGCCGTGCCGCCGCGGATGCCGCCACCGGCCATCCACGCGGTGAAGGCACCGGCATTGTGGTCGCGACCTTTGCCGCCGGTGCCTTGCGCGGCCGGCTGGCGGCCAAACTCCGTCGTGCAGATGACCAGCGTGCTGTCCAGCATGCCGCGTGACTTCAGATCGGCCAGCAAGGCGCTGGCACCGGTGTCGAGCACCGCGCCCCAGTAGCCGTGGTCGCGCACGAGGTCCTCGTGACTGTCCCAGTTTGGCCGGATTTTCTTCGCGGTGGTGTTTTCAGCGCCGCAGTAGATCTGGATGAAGCGCACGCCGCGTTCGGCGAGACGACGCGCGAGCAGGCACTGGCGGCCAAACGGGCCGATTTCGGGATCGTCGAGCGCGTAAAGCCGCCGCGTCAGCTCCGTCTCGCCGTGGAGATCGGTGACCTCGGGAGCGCTGAGCTGCAAACGTGCGGCCATCTCATAGGCGGCGATGCGTGCGTCGAGCTCGGTGTTGGCCTTCCGCGCATCGCGGTGACTGGCGTTGAGTTTCTGCAGAAAAGCGAGCGTGCGCCGGTCCTCCGCACGGCCGGTGCCGCTGAAGTCCTTTGGTGGAAACAGATCGGCGATGGGCTGCTCGGCATTCGACCCATCCAACGTGGTGGCTTGATGCACGGCGGGCAGGAATCCCGCCCCCCAGTTGATCGGCCCTCCAGGCGGCAAACCACGCGGATCTGGCAGCACGACGAACGCAGGCAGGTTCTCGCTCTCGCTGCCCAGGCCATACGTCACCCAGGCACCCATGCTGGGAAAACCGGGCAGCGTCTGGCCGGTGTTCATCATGAAACAGCCCGGGCCATGCAGCGCCGTCTTGCTCTGCATCGAGTGGATAAACGCGATGTCATCGACATGCGTCGCCAGTTTCGGAAACAAATCGCTCATCCAGCGCCCGCATTCGCCATGCTGGCGGAACGGCCACCAGCCCGGCTGGCAGTTGCCGGGCTTCGACGCGAAGAACTGCAGCTTGCCATCAGGATCGAAGGGTTTCCCGGCGCGCCGGATCAGCTCCGGCTTGTGATCAAACGTGTCCACCTGGCTCATGCCGCCGGGACAGAAGATCTGGATCACCCGGCTGGCCCTTGCGGCATGATGCGGCTGCGCTCCACGAGCCAGCAGCGTCGTCAAGGCGAGGCCGCCGATGCCGCCTGCGGCCGTTTCGAGGAATTGGCGTCTTGAAAAGGCATTCATGGCTTGGTGGCTTCGATTTTGACCGGCTCCTGGGTCATCAGGATGAAATCAAACAGCTCTCCGTGTTGGCGGCCATCGAGCGTGATGTCAAACGGCACGATCTGCACCCCCGCAGGCTGTTGATTGCGATTTTGCACCTTCAGCGTCACCGGAAAGCTCTCACGGCTTTTCGCGGCGACGCTGCCTTCGAGCACATTTGGCACCGCCACGATGCCCGGAGGCGTTTTCAATACCACGCGATGTTTTTGCGGCCTGTCTCGAAAGTTCCGCACCGTGACCTGCACGACCTGCGTGTCCTCTTTCGTGAGATCGACACGATATGGATACGCACTCACCCAGTAAGGATCGAAGCCGTATTCATAGTCCGCATCGGGCAGGAGAGCCTTGTACTTGCTGATCGCCCGCAGCGCCCAGTCGTGGTAGCGATCAATGAAGGCCTTGGGCTCCGTCATGAGCACGCCGTGGGCACCCATGATGATGTCCGGCTGCAGCTTTTGCAGGTACTTCGCGGCCACGAGATAGCCTTCCTCGATGATCGCGCTGTTGCGGGCATTCACGCACTCGTGGCCGTTTTGCGCCGGATCGCTCGGATCGCCGAAAAGGTTGTCACCGGTGAAGACGACCTTCTTCCCATCCAGCATTAGCCACAGCGCATTGCCGAACTCCGTCTGGCCGGGCATCCAGTCGATGTGAAGCTGGTAACCCTCCCACTCGATCACATCACCCGCCTTCAGCACGCGGTCGATCTTCGCCTTCTCAAAGCCTGCGTTGTAGGCGCCGATCATCGCGGGGTAGTCGTAGAAGCGCGGGTTCTCACACTTGTCGGCGATGCTGCCCATCGTCCAAAACTTCACGCCATGGTCCTGCAGCGCCGGGAAGAGCGTGAAGTGATCGCCATGCGAGTGGGAGATCCAGCACGCGTCGATCTGTTTGAGCCCGAGATGCTCCTTCATGTCGCTGATGATCCGCTCCAGAACGAGCTTCGGGAACAAACCGCAGTCCAGCAGCAACGCGTGGCCGGTGTCGGCGATGAGAATGGCAAAATTCTTCCCCGCCATCTCCGGGCCGAACATGTACAGATGCGGCGAGACCTGCACGATGTAGTGCGCCTTCGTCGGTTTCGTGGCCGGATGCGGGCCGCGTTTCGACAAATCATTCACCGGATAGCCGCGGACGTAGTCCGGCCGGAAGTCGGCGAGCTTCGTTTTGAACTCGCTGAGCTGCTCGGTGGCCTTCGCGATCACCGGTCCCTGCGATGAAAACGCCGTCGCAGGCTTCAATGCGATCAATCGGTCCACCGAACCCATCAACGCAACGAGTCCCTTCGCGAAACCGTAGTCCCATTCGGTGTCGAACCAGTTCGTCATCTTCGCGCCATCGTGCATCACGCCGCCGAGGAAGACCTTGTCCTCCCACACATAGCTCGTGCCGCCCGGCGAGTGCCCCGGCGTGCTCACGCAGCGAATTGTGCGGCCATGCCATTCGATCACATCGCCATCGGCGACCCAGCGATCCACCTTCACCGGCTGCGCCGGAGGTCTCACATAGCTGGAACCATGCACGCTGAATTTGTCCCCCAGCCTCGGATGCCACTTTCGAAAAGCCGTGGGTGTCTCGAACAGCTCCTGCTCCTCCTTCGGCGCAGCCACCTTCGTGATGCTGCGGTCGAGGCGTTGGATGCCTTGCAGCAGTTCACGATGATGCCCGGTGAGCAGCACCTGCTCGACATCCTTCACACCGATCTGCTCCAGCACGTTCGCATCGCCCGGATCAATGACTAGCGCCGCATCGCCATCGCGGAGAATGTAGGTGTTGCAGGTGCCTTTCGACACAAACAGCCCCGGCGCGACCTCTTCCAAAGCCGCGTGGCTCATCACAGGAAACAGGGCAAAAGCAGCGAGAAGGCGTTTCATGGCGGGAAAGCCTGAAATCAACCTCACGAGCCCCTTTCTTGCCAGCGGCATCGAGTTGGAAAGTTGGAGTCCAGGCTTTAGCCGATCTGGGGATCGTTCGGATCGGCTAAAGCCTGCACTCCAACTTCCGCGTCGATCACTTCTTCAGCCCCGCGAGCATGGCTTTCATCTTCACGACGGTCTCAGCGTGTGCGGGATCCTTGGCGAGGTCTTTGGATTCTTGCGGATCGTTTTGCAGGTCGAAGAGGGTCGCGCCCTGGCGGCCTTCGTCCCATTCGGTGTAGCGGAACTGCTCGGTACGCACGCTGACGCCGAGGAAGGCACCAGCCTTGCCTTTGCCCTTTCCTTTCCCCGGGCCCTTCTTGCCTTTTTCGAGGTTCTTCGGGTCAAAGTTCGGCGCGGTGGTGGCGACGGGGGCACCACGGAGCACTTGCGAGAAGGCGGGCTTGTCCCACGCAGCCTGGGGATTGTCGAGCAGCGGCTTCAGACTAGTGCCATCGCTTTGCGGAAGCGGCAGGCCGCACACATCGGCGAGCGTGGCGTGGAGGTCGATCAGCTCGACGGGGCGCGGGCAGCTCTTGCCGTTGTTCGCGTTGCCGGGCACGCTGATGATGAGCGGCACGCGGGCGGAGTTTTCCCAGATGCTTTGCTTTTGCCACAAGCCGTGATCGCCGAGATGGTAGCCATGGTCGCTGTGAAACACGATCACGGTTTTCTCACGCAGCCCGAGGCGCTCGATGGCGGCGACGACTTGCCCGACCTGGTCATCCATGAAGGTGGTGGAGGCAAAGTAGGCCTGCAGGATCTCTTTGCGCATCGGGTCGGTGAGTTGGTCCTGATCTTTTTTGTAGCTGGCGTAAGCGGCGACCGGGATGCCCGGTGCGTCCTTCATCGGGCCGGTGGCGAGCTGGATTTGGTCGATGGGATAGCCTTCGAAATACTTCGCGGGCGCGACATACGGCGTGTGCGGTCGATAAAAGCCCACCGCGAGGTAAAACGGGCCGTCCTTCTTCGCTTCGAGCAGCTTGATGGCCTCCGCCGCGCCCACGGCGTCGGTTTGCGGCTCGTCGGAGGGATCGCTGAACCAGCTCAGCGTGCCGCCGAACTGCCCGGGCACGAGCGTGTGAATCTGATCCTCGACTTTCTTGTCGTGGCCGATGGGATTCACGACCTGCTGCCACGACGGCTCGTCATCGAGGCCGCTGGTGCCGATCTGCGTCGGCACGCCGTAGTGATACAGTTTGCCGACGCGTGCCGCGAATGCGCCCGCCTTCGAAAACGTCTGCGGGATGCTGAGCACGTCCGGCAATGCCTTGCGGAAATGCGTGCTGTTTTCATACACCTTCGTGCTGCCTGGCCGCATGCCAGTCATGAAGGATGCGCGGCTCGGATTGCACAGCGGATACTGGCAGTAGGCCTTCTCAAAGCGCACACCGGTCGCCGCGAGCTTGTCGATATGCGGCGATTTCACCTGCGCATGCCCGTAGCAGCCGAGGGAGGTGTTCAAGTCATCCGAGACGATGTGCAGCACATTGAACTTCGGTTGGGCCAAAGCCGTGGCAGCGAGGGCAAAGAAGGCGGCGAGGAGCGATTTCATGGTGGCGCGTGGTAACGTGGCCCTCGGGGCGAACTCGCGGGAAAATTGTCGGAAGAGGAGTTGACGAAAAATGGCCTGCGAGAGCAGTGTGCGACAACAAACTCAAAACCAAATGCCCAAAAGCGACGCCGAAGTCTATCTGGATCACCTAACTACGATCTTTGGTGGGGAACAAAAGATTCTAAAGCAGGACGCAGATGATGGTGGGCCAGCCATTTCCATTTTCATTTACGAGAGCACGCCAGAACCCGGCATGATCACGGGTGTTACTTATGGGCTCAGTCAGCGGAATTATCCCGATTGGACCCAAAGCAGACCCGAAATGATCATTTCAATGGAGTCCACCAGTCACGCCTGGCCTGCAGTTGCGATGGATCTCACGGCCTACTTTGCCAGCAAAAAGCGCTTTTGTTATGGAGACGTTTTCACCGTCGATGGACCGCTGGTGGAAGACACCGAGATGGATGCGGTCTTGATCTTCGCCCAATCGATTTTGGAGCCAGAAGCCGCATCCGTTCAACTTTCGAACTACCGGGTGCATCTAAGCCAGTATTATCCATTTTATCGCAGCGAAGTGGACCTTTATGGGCGGATCGGTCTCGAAGCGTTTTGGAAGCATCCCAAATTCGAAATCTATGATCCAAAACGCCCAAGGATCGAGTGATGCGTGGGCAGCAATCACTCCGGCCGCCCATTCTCCGCAGCCTTCTTTCCTTCGATCAAAGCCTTCGCCTGACGCACGAAGCGGCGGCCGAGGAGTTCGTAGCCGGGTTTGGTGTAGTGGAGGTCGTTGGTCATGACGCCCTTGATCTCCTTGTTGTTGAGATCGTCGCAATCGACCCATGCGCCGTGCGGATCGGCTTGGGCGACGGCGACTTGGCTTTCGCGGACGATTTTCCAGGCGGGCGGGTTGATGCGTTCGTGATCGCTGATGCGGCCGATGACGACGTTGAGGTCCGGGTGCTTCAAATCGCGGCGCAGGTTGGCGATGAGTTGCTTCAAAGCATCCGCATAAGGCGCGTGGAGGCCGGTTTTCGAGTCGTTCTCGCCCTGCATCCAGCAGAAGGTGACGGATTTTGCGTTCGGGTGCTCCTTCAGCATCGCGGCGAACTGTTCCAGGATGCGCGGGTAGAAAAGGGTGCCCTTGCTCTTGTCCTTCTCACGCGCCTTCGCGACATCGACGCCGTGCTTCGTGGCGATGTCGTTCCATTCGTCCACCCAGTAACGGATGGGCATGCCACCGACCGCGACCTTGATGTAAGCCACGTCCGCATCCGGAAACGCGATCTTCGCCTCCGGCTCAAATCCGAGCTTCGGGTCCATCCCGGCCATGTTCGACTGCCCGGTGAGGATGAAGAGATGCGCGGGCTTGTCCGCAGCCGAAGCGGAGAGTAGAGGGCAGAGAGCGAAGAGGATGAACGGAAACAACTTCATGGTCGGAATTCTGAAACGACACGACCAACGGCTTCCTGCGGGGAAAAAGGCATGTCTTGCCGCGAGGGAACGGATGCGTTATTCTCTGTGCATGAACTGGCACCAAGTCATCGACGAGCGCAGCTACGAGATGCACCAGGTGATCGCCGATGTGCTGCGGCGTTCACCAGGGCAGCTCGTACTCGTGAAGACGTGGATCGACCGCATGCTGGGCAATCCGGACTACTCGGAGCAGAACAAGGATGCTTTGAGAGAATGGCAGCGTGTGATCGACCTCGAAGGCGTGCGCGGTGTGCTGGCGGTGCTGGATGATCGAGGCGAGGAGGCCGTCCGCATGCGTCAGAGCACGCCGTTTGCCGTTTTGATGCCGCAAGACAAGCGGCTGGAAATTCTCGACAAATATGAAGCGCGCCGAACTCGAGCATCTCTTGCGGGCGTCTAGCGGCACCACCGGCGAGAAGGATTTCATCATCATCGGCAGTCAGTCGGTGCTCGGCAAGCATCCCGACGCGCCACGCGAGCTGCGCCAGTCGATGGAGCTCGACATTTATGCACGCGACAAGCCCGATCTGCGCATCGAGATCGAACGGAATCTCGGTGAGCTGTCACGCTTCAGCGAAACCTACGGCTACTTTGCCGACGGCGTGGGGCCGGACACAGCGCTGCTGCCGAAGGGATGGGAGACGCGTCTCACACCGGTGTGCAATGAAAACACCGGCGGCGCGACCGGCTGGTGCATTGACCCGTGCGATCTCACCATCGCGAAGCTTTACGCAGCACGCCCGAAGGACATCGCCTTCATCCGCGCGATGCTGAAGCATCATTTCATCCGACCGGTGGAGATCGAGCGGCTGATTGCCACGTTTGACGATGCGCAGCTCCGCCAGCGCCTCACGGACGCGTTTGCGGTTTGCCGACGCCCGGCTTGAGCTAGCGGCAGGACTCGGCATCATCGCGGGCAACTCTCATGTCCGACGCCATCCGCTCTCTCGAACCCCGCGCTCTCTGGAATTGCTTTGCTGATCTCAATGCCGTGCCGCGGCCGTCAAAGAAGGAGGGGAAGGTGAAGGCGTTTGTGCGTGAGTTTGCGGCCAGGCATGCGCTGGAGTGCCTCGAGGACAGTGGTGGCAATTTGATCGTGAAGAAACCGGCCACGGCGGACCGTGCGGGACGTGCGCCGGTCATTTTGCAGGCGCATCTCGACATGGTGCACAAGGCGGCGGACGGCGTGAGCTTCGACTTCGCGAATCAAGGCATCGAAATGTGGGTGGATGGCGATTGGGTGCGAGCGCGTGGCACCACGCTCGGTGCGGACAACGGTCTCGGCGCGGCGGCGATCCTCGCGGTGCTCGCGTCGAAGGATCTGCCGCATCCGCCGATCGAGGCGCTGCTCACGATTGATGAGGAGCAGGGCATGAGCGGTGCCCGCATGCTGCAAAGCGGCCTGCTCACCGGCAAAAGGATGCTAAACCTCGATTCGGAAGAAGATGACGAGTTCACCATCGGCTGCGCGGGCGGGATCGACACGCTGGTGAGCTGGAGTTATCCCGAAACGAAGCACGAGAAGGCCAGCATCACCGAAATTCGCGTCGAAGGCCTGCGCGGAGGCCATTCCGGCCTGCAAATCCACGAAGGCCGCGGCAACGCCATCAAGCTCATGGCGCGACTTTTGGCCGCCTGCGGCGGAAAAGCGGCTGCGTTGATCGAGATGCGCGGCGGCAGTGCTCGAAACGCGATTCCAGCGCGATGCATCGCCCGCGTCGTGGTGCTCGATGAGGCCGTTTTTGCTCAAAACATCGCCGAAGAGGCCGAAGCGATCCGAAATGAGTTCAAACGCCTCGAGCCCGATTTGCAGATCACGACGACAAAGCTCGAAAACGGCTCTGTTTCGACCCTGACGGCCGAAAAGCAGCGAGCGCTCGTTTTGGCGCTGCAAGCGGTGGTGAACGGCGTGTATCGCATGAGCCCCGAAGTGCCTGGATTGGTCGAGGCGTCGTCGAATCTCTCGCTCATCGAGCTCGGGAAAGGCCATGCCGAATGGAGCGGGCTTCAACGCAGCAGCGTCGAATCGAGCAAGCGCGATGTCGCCGCGGCCTTTGCGGCTCCGTTTCGACTGCTCGGTGCCGAAGTGCGCAACGACGACGGCTATCCCGGCTGGAGCCCGAGTGCGAGCTCCGTCATCCTCGATCAGATGAAAGGCATCTACCGCGAAATCTTCGGCCACGACGTCGGCGTGAGCGCCTGCCACGCCGGTTTGGAGTGCGGCGTGATCGCGCAGACCTATCCGGGCCTCGACATGATCTCCTTCGGCCCCGACATCGAAGAAGCGCACTCCGAAAACGAACGCGCGAGCATCTCCTCGGCGCAGAAGTTTTGGAAACTGCTCACGACGACGCTGGCGCGGCTGTAAGACGTGGCCCCATCAGACATCAGTCCACATACACAAACTCGCTGGAGTTGAGAAGCGCACGGCAAAGCGAGAACAGATCGAGTGACCGGGCGTCCGTCAGCTCCTGGCGGGTCGGCGGACGTTGAAAGCAGAGCTGGAAGGCCCGTGTGATGGCAGAGTCGGCATCCACCGCAGCCTGCCGGACGCGATCCGCCAGATGACGGGACTGCCGCAGGATGAAGTCGTTGTTGAACAGGGCCAGGGATTGCAGCGCGGTGGTCGTGGTCAGCCGGGCAGGGGTGAGATTGGCGGGATCAGGGCAATCGAGCGTGGTGAGGAAACGCTGCGGCGTGCTGCGGACCACAAAGCGGTAGATGCTGCGCCGCCACAACTCGGGCGAGTCGGCGGTGAGGTGCTGGTAAACCGGTGCGTAGCCCTCGGTGTAGGTGAAGTCGGTGAAGGCGGGGCCGCCTTGCTGTGGATTGAGCTTTCCGGTGACGCTGAGCACGGCATCGCGCAGCGCCTCAGCTTCCAGACGGCGTGGATTCTGGCGCCAGAGCAGGCGGTTCGCAGAGTCGATGTGCGCCGCATTTCCTGCCGTCACTTCACTCCGCTGGCGGTAGGTGTCGCTCATCACGATGAGCTTGTGCAGATGCTTCAAAGACCAGCCGCTGCGCAGTAGTTCGTCCGCCAGCCAGTCGAGAAGCTCGGGATGGGAGGGCTTGCTGCCGCCGAGGCCGAAATCACTCGGCGTGTTGACGATGCCCTGCCCGAAATGCCAGTGCCACAGCCGGTTCACGATCACACGGCGCGTCAGCGGATTGCGTGGATCGGTGATCCAGGCTGCCAGCGCCTTGCGCCGCTCGCCTTCCGGCATGTCGGCGCTGCCGAAGTGAGGCGTGAGCTGATTCAAGAGGCTGAGTGTGCCGGGAGGGATGGCTTCCGGGCCGGGAGACTCGGGATCACCGCGTTTGAGGACCTGGATCGCGGGCGGTTTGTCGGCGATGACCGCATAGACTTTGTCCGTGGTGACTTTGGCGTTCAGTTGGGCGCTGAGTTGCTTCTCCTCGGCACGCAAGCTTTGCACGCGGGCCTTGTCGGCAGCGGAGAGCGGCTGCGATTCGATGTCGAGAGAGAGCCGTGCATCGCCCAGAAACAGCAGATCGTGGCCGATGCCGCCATCGCCGCCATCGGTGGCGATGAGGGTGAGTGTCGGCGCATTGGCCGGAATGCTGAGGTCGATGCGGGCGAATTGATCTTTGCGCATCTTGAGGCGCTGGAACTTCCGTTCGCTGCCGACGAAGACGGTGAAGTCGGCGAGACTGGCGGCCCCCTGTGGACCCGCTCCAAAGCCGACCAGGGCGGTGAGCCGCATCTTTGCGTAGCCGCTGGACTGGCGGATGGCTTTGAGATCGAAGGTGACGCCGCTGTTCGCGTGCAGGCCCAGGATGCTGCGGCCTTCCTGCGCGAAATCGATGCCGTCGATCGTGGTGGAGACTTGTGCGGCCAGCGGACCGTTGCGGATGGCGTCCCAAGTGTGCGCGGATGTGGCCGGCACGCCCGTCACCGGCTGTTTGAAGGCGACGTTCACCTCCTCGCGACCATCGGGGACGAAAAGCCACTGCACAAACTTGGGCGCATTCACATGGCCCCACTCCGGCTTCTGCAAGCGGTTGGCCTTGATGTCGCGATGGTAGCCCAGCTTGTCTTTCACGACGGTGCCGTTGCCGATGTGCAGGCCGGCGCCCTTGGTTCCCGTGCCGCGACCGTTGCCACCACCGATCATGTCAGCGAGATCGAGACCCTCCCCGGTCAGTTTGGCGAGTTCGGTTGTGACTTCCCGCAGCCGGTTTTGCGTTTTGGAGCGCTCGGTGGCGAGCCTTACGGATGCAGCGGCATCGAGATCGCGATCTCCGCGTTTGAGTCCGGCAAAGACGGCCCACAACGAGTAGTACTCGCGCTGGGAGATGGGATCGAGCTTGTGATCGTGGCAGCGGGCGCAGTTCACCGTGACACCACAGCAGGCCGTCATGACCTGGGTGACCATGTCATCGAGATCGAGCGCCCGTGCGGAGCGGCGCAGCACATCGCTCTTCGTTTCCACCTGTCCGACGAAGTCCCATGGCCCGGCCGCGAGAAATCCCGTGGCTGCGACGGCTTGCACGTCATGTGGAGCGATGACATCGCCCGCGATCTGCTCGCGAAGGAACTGGTCGTAGGGCTTGTCGGTGTTGAACGCGTGGATGACGTAATCGCGATAGCGCCAGGCGTTGTCCCGGCGCTGATCGCGCTCAAAGCCGTGCGTGTCGGCGTAATGCGCGATGTCCAGCCAATGGCGGGCGTAGCGTTCGCCGTGATGCGGGCTGGCGAGGAGCCGATCCACCAGCTTCTCGTAAGCCTTCGGATCGGCGTCCTGCACAAACGCCTCCACTTCCTCCGGCGTGGGCGGCAGGCCGGTCAGATCGAAGGTCAGGCGTCGAATGAGCGTGCGTGCATCGGCAGCGGGAGATGGTTGGAGGTCCTTGTCGGCCAGCTTGGCATGAATGAAGGTGTCGATGGAGGGCGACTGAGTTTCAGGTTTCAAGTTCAAGGTCTCAAGATGGGCTTTCGAGCCGCCTTGTGCCGGGTTCGGCACTTGAAACTTGGAACCTGAAACTTGTAACGTTTGAATCGGCTGCCACGCCCAATGATCGAGCCGTTTGTCCGCCATCGCGGCTCGATCCGCGTCGTTTTCCGGCCACACGGCTCCGGAATCAATCCACTGCTTCACGGCCGCCATCTGTGGTGCCGTGAGCGGCTCGCGCTTTGGCGGCATGCGTTCGTCGGCATCGGCATGAGTGATGCGCTGGAAGAGAGGACTGCGATCCGCATGACCTGCGATGATGGTGGGACCCTCATGACCGCCTTTGAAGGCAAAAGACTTCGCATCGAGACGCAACTCGCCCTTTTGTTTCTTCGCACCGTGGCATTCGACGCAGTGCTCTTGAAGCAGCGGGCGGATGTCGCGTTCGAAATCGACGGCGTGTGCGGAGAACGCGGCGAGGAGGATGAATGCGGCGGTTTTCATCGCTTCAGTCAGGCGGCAAAAGCACGCGCAGCAGATTCCAGGGGTTGTTTCATCGCGTTTTCAGGTGCCATCGGACGGCCCGTTTTATCGTGACTGCCGACGTTGTTTCTTTCATGCCCGGGGAAGTTTGGTGGCGGTGCCCGGTTCACGTTCACTTTGCAACTTGAGCCTTTCCGCGATCACGGGACAGTGCGCCCTCCCACTGCCGTCCTCGAATCATGCCCCTGCGCGACACCTTGCTCAATCTCGCCATCACCTGCGTGCTGGTGCTGATCGTCGTGCTGGTGGCGATCCTGTTGAAGGAAAGCCGCCCGGTGCCGGTGGCGGCGCTGCCGGTGGGTGTGGCGCAGGTGCCGGCCGGCCAGACGGCGGATGGTGCGCGGGTGGCGTTGCCGGAGTTCAAGGTGTTCCCAAAAGCGCGGCTGATCGAGAGCCGCACGAACGAAGCCGACACGCTGCGCATCAAGGTCAGCGACACCGAGGACGAGCATGTGTTCGTGCTCTACTTCGTGGATGCGCTGGACGCGTCCACCACGCATCCGCAGCGTGTGCAGGAGCAGGGCCGCTACTTTGGCGTGAGCAGCCAGCGCGTGGTCGAGGAAGGCCAGCGGGCGGTGGCGTATGTCACGCAGTTGCTCAAACAGCATGCCTTCACCGTGATGACCCGCTGGGAGGAAGTGCCGGGCCTCAGCCGCTACTACGCGCTGATCCTGGTGGAGATCCATCCTGGCCGGCCGCCGGTGTATCTGGCCGACCTGCTGGTGCAAAAGGGGTACGCCCGTGTCGCGGGTGTCACGACGAGCCTGCCTGCGGACTCGCGTTCGCTGAACGACTACGCGCTGGAGCTCCAGCAACTGCGGCAACAAGCGCAGCGAGACAAAGCGGGCGTCTGGGCGGCATCGAACCTGTGATCCGAGGCCGGCGACCGTCGGAAACTCCGGCATTGATGAATGATGATGCGTTGATACGATGGCCGGACCTTGGCTTCCGTCCTCAAATCCCTCAGCCTCATCGCCGATCCCACGCGGGTGCGGCTGCTGCTGTTGCTGAAGCAGGAGGAACTCAGCGTGGCGGAGCTGCAGGAGGTGCTTTCGTTGCCGCAGTCGAACATTTCCGCCCAGCTCGCGAAGCTGAAGGCCGCCGGGCTGGTGAGTGACCGCCGCAGCGGCAAAAACCGGCTCTACCAGCTCGATGAACCCAGCGCCAAGGACCAGCCGGCGCATGAGCACTTCATCGCACTGCTGGAGGCGGCGGGTATGGAGCTCCGCGAGGTCAAAAAGGACTCCGATGCCTTGCAGGTCGTGCTGCGCAAACGGGCGCAGACAGCGCAGGCCTATTTCGACGCCTTGGCGGGTAAGTTTGGCCGCCACTACATCCCAGGGCGTTCGTGGAAAGGTCTGGGCGAGACTTTGCTCAAGCTCATGCCGCCGCTGGTCATCGCTGATCTGGGCGCAGGAGAGGGAACCTTGTCACAATTGCTCGCCCAACGGGCGAAGAAGGTCATCGCGGTCGATAACAGCGAGAAGATGGTCTCCTACGGGGCGGAACTGGCGCAGAAGCACGGCTTCGCCAACCTCGAGTATCGTCTGGGCGACATCGAATCGCCGCCGATCCCGCCGCTGAATGTGGATCTCGTCTTCCTCAGCCAGGCGCTGCATCACGCGCAGAATCCGGAGAAGGCGCTGAAAGCTGCCTTCACCATCCTGAAGCCCGGCGGACGCATCGTGGTGCTCGATCTGCTGAAACATCAGTTCGAAAAGGCACGCGACCTCTACGCGGACGTGTGGCTCGGCTTCTCCGAAAGCGACCTGCATGACATGCTGGGCAGGGCCGGCTTCAAGAAAATCGAGACCAGCGTCGTGCATCGCGAGAGCAAGAGCCCGCACTTTCAGACCATCCTGGCGCTGGCGGAGAAGGAGAACCGGCTCACTCCTTCGGGGCATTGGTCGGGCTCTTGACCCTCGCCGCGGGAATCGTGAGGCCGTTCTGATGCAGCACGAGACCGTTGATCTCCTTCTTGTCGTCGCGAGTGAAGACCAGCGCGGCCTCCACCACATCGTATTCAAAGCGATCCGGTGAGGTTTCGAACACGGGGGCAGCCGGCTGGCCTTCCAGTTTGGCGAAAAGAGTGTCTCCACGCACCGTGAGCGTGAGTTTCTTCGTTCCCATCAGCCGATACTCACCAGCGTAAGGCTGCCATTCCTTGCCTTTGCGCAGCGTGATGGCCGGAACGGCGTCCTCAGTGCGGCGGGCCGTCATTTCGCGACCGTTTTGAAACAAGGTCAGTGATTTGATCGCACCGTCTTCGCGGTTGAACGCGATTTCCGCCGCGACGGCCTTGTAAAAGAAACGGTCCTTCTCCTTTGCGAACAGCTTCAGGAAAGGCTGGCCCGTGAGCCGGTCCCAGAGCTGCCCGTCATGCAGCATCACGGTGAAGCGTGCGTCACTGTCCAGCTTGTAAACGCCCACGTATTCCTTCAAGGCATCGGCGGGAACTTGAATCTCCTTTTGTGGGCCAGGAGCCGGTTTGTTCTGCTCTGACACGGCGGAAATCACCGCTGAGCCACCGATGCTGTTGTTGTTGATCAAGGCGACACGCACGATGCCCTTCGCTGGGATTACTTGAAGACCGGAGCAGAAGCCGCCAGTGCCGCCATCGTGGTTGAAGACCTGGTCACCGTTGAATCGTCCGATGAAGACCCCGAGGCCGATCTTCCCACCCATGGCTGCTGCGTCGGCCTGTGGCGTCATCATCATCGCGAAAGCCTCCTTCAGCGGCGTCTTTTCGGGATTCAGCATCGCCTCACCGAACTTCATCATGTCCGCCGCGTGGCTGCGCAAGGCCCCGGCACCTGCCAGGGCATCGATGTGCCACGGCTTCACGACCTCCCCGCCAGCATGCGGCGCGGCACGCACCACGTGCGCTCCAGGTTCCACGGCCGTGTCCTTCATTCCCAGGGGCAGGCAGACTTTCGTCACCACGAGGTCATTCCACGGCGTCTGATACACCCGGCCGAGCAGATGGCCGAGCAGTCCGACGCCGAGATTCGAGTAGCTGCATTCATGCGGACCATCTTTGTCGAGTTTGGCCTTGGAGAGGTAGTCAAACAGAAGCTTCTCATCGTAGTCGGCATACGGATCGTCCTCGTTCTTCATACTCGCCGCGAGATTGTCCGGCAGGCGCGGCAGGCCGCTGGTGTGGGTGGAAAGCTGCTTCAAGGTGATCGCGGCGACACGCGCATCCGCAAACTTCACCTTCGGCTCCAGCAGGCTGCCGATCGTCGTTTCTAGGGTCACTTTCTTTTCCACCACGGCCTGAGCCAGCAGCAGACCGGTGAAGACTTTGCTGATCGACCCGATTTCGAAGAGGATTTTCTCCGGCGCGGCTCCTTTGGCCTCCTGAACCTTGCCAGCGAGGGCAAAATGCAACTCATCGCCAATGTGTTCGCCGGTGACGATGCAGCCGGCTTCCAGAGACTTGGCGAGGTCTTTGGCCGCATCGGCGAGCGGGCGTGAATAGACGGTGTCGAAGGCGGACAACATGGCTGCACATGCGAGGATGGCGGATTTCATGCGCCGATGCTACGAAATGCCGTTGGAAACATCAAGGCGTCTCGTTTGACGCGGCACCGTTCCCCGCCTCCTATGGCACGCAGTGAGAGACACTCTGGAAGACCTCGAAAACTTCGTCATCGACGTGGTGATCCACAACCGCCGCGGCATTCGTGCGTCGTTGCTGCGGCTCGTTTTCCGTGGTCTGTCGGGCATTTATTCGGCGGCGGTGCGCACCCGCCTGTATCTTTATCGCCA
The DNA here is from genome assembly GCF_014879935.1 of Prosthecobacter sp. Classification (GTDB taxonomy): domain Bacteria; phylum Verrucomicrobiota; class Verrucomicrobiia; order Verrucomicrobiales; family Verrucomicrobiaceae; genus Prosthecobacter. Next base: position 13,436 of record NZ_JACSRD010000215.1, on the reverse strand, counting down.
TCGCTACATTCACGATCATCATCTTGGCGTGCCGGTCATCAGCGTGGGCAATCTGACAGTCGGAGGCACGGGCAAAACGCCGGTCGTGGAGATGCTGGCGAAGGCGCTGCATGAGCACGGCCGCCGCGTGTGCATCCTGAGCCGCGGCTACAAGAGCAAGCGGCAGAAGAAGCTGCCATTTTCGAAGAAGATGGCGGCAAAGCTCGGTTTCATCCCGAAGCCGGCCGAACCGCTGCCGCGCATCGTCTCCGATGGTGAAAAGGTGCTGCTCGACTCGCACAACGCGGGCGATGAGCCCTTCATGCTGGCGAAGAACTGCCAAGGCATCCCGGTCGTGGTGGACAAAAACCGCGTGAAGGCCGGCGCGCATGCGATCCAACGTTTCGGCGCGGACGTGCTCGTGCTCGACGACGGCCTGCAATACCTCCGCCTCAAACATCGCCACGACATCGTGCTGATCGACAAGACCGCGCCTTTCGGCAACAACGGCTACATGCTGCCGCGTGGCACGCTGCGCGAGCCGCCACGCAGCCTGCGCCGCGCCAGCTACATCTTCATCACGAAGTCCGATGGCGACACCGAGGACATCATCAAGCAGATCCGCCGCTACAACCGGGCGGCCGAGATCATCGAGTGCCGTCACCGCGCCATGCACTTCGAGGACATCCACACCGGCGAGCGCATGCCCATCGACGGCCTGAAGGACAAATTCGTCGGCGCCTTGTCAGGCATCGCCGTGCCGGAGAGTTTTGAGAACGGCCTGCGCAAACTGGGCGCGAAGATCGAGGTGATCGCACGGTTTGCCGACCATCATCGCTTCCACGGGCCGGAACTGCGGCAATTTGTGGAGCGTTGCGAGCGTCGTGACGTTCACTGCATGGTCACGACCGAGAAAGACTACGTGCGCTTCCCGAAGCTGCCAAAGTCGGACATCCCTTTCTATTTCATGCGCGTGGAGATCGAGATCATCCGTGGCCGTGAGATCTTTGACAAGATGGTGCGCCTCATCGCCGAGCCGCGTCGTGTGCCGGCTGGCGTGCTGCCTGCCGATTTCATGGAGGCGTCGTGATGAGCGCGGTTCGTCCAGCGATCTCCCAGGTGAATGTGCGCAAGGTCAACGTCTCAGACGCTGCCGTGGAGGTCGCCGATGTCACCGCGACGGAGGAACCGCTCGAAATCCGTGTCGAGGGCCGCTCCGTGGCTGTCGTGATGCGCACCCCGGGCCACGATGAGGAACTCGCGGCTGGATTCCTCGTCAGTGAAGGCGTCGTGCAGCATCCGCGTGACATTCTTGAAGTCTCGCAGTGTCCGAGCATCGGCAACAAGCATGGCAACGTGGTCGATGTCCTGCTCGGCGGTGCTGTGGTGAACTGGGATTCGCTCACGCGACACGTCTTCAGTGCCTCCAGTTGCGGACTGTGCGGCAAGACGAGCATCGAGAGTGTTTTTCAGCGCTTTCCTGCCGCGGAGACCCGCTGGCAGGTGACACCGGCCTTGATCGCAAGCCTGCCGGACAAGCTGCGTGCCGCGCAGGAGACGTTTTCCAAAACCGGTGGCCTGCATGCGAGCGGTTTGTTTGACCTCGACGGCCATCTGGTCGTGCTGCGCGAGGACGTGGGCCGCCACAACGCGCTCGACAAGATCCTCGGCCATGCGTTCATGAACGGCATGCTGCCGCTCAACCGGCACATCCTGCTGGTCAGCGGCCGGGTGTCGTTTGAGATCATTCAGAAGGCCCTGGCAGGCGGAATCGCGCTGGTGGCCGCCATTTCGGCACCGAGCAGTCTCGCCGTCGATTTCGCCCAAGAAGCCGGACAGACGCTCGTTGGCTTCCTGCGTGGCGAAACGATGAATGTTTACACGCATCCCCAACGCATCCTCCAGCCATGAAACCGGCGCATTTGATTGTCTTCGTGATCTGGGGCGCGCTTTGCTCCTCACTGCTCGTATATGCCGCCATGCTCAGCAGCATGACCTTCGTTCCCGGCAAGAATGAGGCCTCCACGCTCAGCAACGTGATCTCCCTGGCCGCCGGCAGTGCCGCGGCGTTGAGCTTCGTGCTCCGGAAGCTGCTGCTGGGCGGTTTCACATCTGGAAAGCTCAGCACCGATGATCCCGCGAATCGTGGCCGCTTCGTGGCCGGCAACGTCGTCGTATTTGCTTTGAGCGAAGGCGTCGGCGCGCTGGGATTCGTCAACGGCATCAGCAATCAAGGGCGCGGTGAGGCCTGGCTGCCCTACATCGGCCTCGCCTTCATCCTGATGCTGCTGCACATCCCGCTGCCATCGCGTTTCAAATCCGCCGCATGAACGGGTATTTCGACCACAACGCGACCACGCCGCTGCTTCCAGAAGCACGCGAGGCGTGGCTGCGTGCGAGCGACAAGCACTGGCACAATCCTTCCAGCCTCTATCGCGACGCCGGACTCGCCAGCCAGCAGCTCGAATCGGCTCGTGAACGGCTTGGGACGCTGATCGGCGTCGAAGCAGAGCGGATTGTCTTCACCAGCGGAGCCACGGAGTCGAACAACGCAGTCCTGGCCACCTTTCCCAAAGATGCCCGGATCCTCTTTTCTGGAATCGAGCACCCCAGCATGAGGCAGCCTGCCTGGTATTGGATGGGGCAAGAACCCAGTCTGCCAGTCGGTCCGGACGGTGTCGTGGACCTCGCTGCTGCCAAGGAGCAGATCCAGGCGGCCATCAAAGACAGGCCTTCGCTCGTCTCGCTGATGGCTGCCAATAATGAAAGCGGTGCCCAGCAGCCTTGGAAGGAGTTGGCAGCTCTCTGCCATGAAGCAGGAGTCTTGTTTCACACCGATGCCTCCCAGTGGCTGGGAAAGCTTGACGCAGAAGACCTGGGCATGTGCGACTTTGTCACGGGCAGCGCTCACAAATTCGGAGGACCGAAAGGTGCTGGCTTTCTGGTGGTCGCAGACCCGACGGCTTATCAGCGGCTGGGTCCCCGCTTTCTCCAGGGCGGTCCGCAGGAAAGTGGCCGCCGGGCCGGAACCGAGAATTATCCGGCGATCGAGGCAATGGTGACGGCCTTGGAAACGATCACACCGCGTTTGAGTCAGATCCAGATCGATCAAAGCCAGCGACGCGATGCCTTCATCGACGCCCTGCGCTCGCGCTTCGATGATCTGCGCGTGATCAGCGAGTCTGCGCCACGCCTTTGGAACACCGTGCTGATGGTGATGCCAGCGCATCATAACCTGAAGTGGCTCACGGCTTTGTCGCGACGCGGGTTCAGCATCTCCACCGGCTCGGCGTGCAGCTCGGGCAAGGAAGGCTCATCCGTCGTCGTGACCGCGCTTGGAGCCAGCGCGGACGAATTGCGACGCGTCGTGCGCATCAGCGGCGGCTGGGACACCAGCGCGGAAGACTGGCAGGCGCTCGCCGTGGCTTTCGGAGAAGTTTGGGGTGAACTGAACCGGGGCGGCAGACCGCAGTAGGCAGTTGCCCGGCGGAGGATCGTGCCTAGGCTCGCGCACATGAGCTGGCGGGGCCTTTTGATCTTCTCGTTCATGGCATGCGGATATCTGTCTGCGCGCGAATGGCGTAGTTCGGACGGTTCCCGCACCGTGGAGGCCCAGTTTGCCGGGATGAAGGACGGCAAGCTGCTGCTGAAAGCCAAAGATGGACGCAGCACCGTCTATCCGGCGGCTGCGTTTTCGAAAGAAGACCAGCAATTCGCCCAGCAGGCGCAGGTCACGATGGAAGCGGCGGTGAAGACGGGGCCTCTGAACTTGCAGGTCGATCAGAGGCTGGCGGAAGGTTCGCTTTGCCGCGTGATCAAAGAGCTGCCGGATCAGAAAGGCACGTGGGTTGCCGGCGGATCGCCGTTTCTGGTGCTGCGCAGCGATGACTTCGCCGCAGAGCGTGGCGAGAAGGTGATGCAGAAGGTGCTCTATCACGCGGGCACACGCACCTTTCACGCGCTCGACGGCACGAGCTCATTGATCAATGCCTACAGCACCTCGCTCGATGAGGCGGTGAACACGGTGTTGCAGATCCAGATGGCCAGTGGCGGCGATTCTGCGAAGCCATCGCCGTCTGTCATGGAGCCCGTGATCGAAACGATCATCACCCGCGGCCTGGGGCTGCCGCTGGGCAAAGGTTTCTTCATCACCGAGACAGCGCTGCTTAAAGACGCGAAGACCGTCGCGCTTCATCATGATGGCAAAGATGTCCCGGCGAAGGTCTTGAAGGTCGATGACAAACTCGGGCTGGCGTTGCTGCAGAGCGAGGTCGAGATGGGGCAAGGAAGGTTTCTGCCGCGCAAGCCGCTGGAACTCGGCCAGACGATCTACGCCGTCGCCTTGACGAGCGCGACAGGGAAGACTTTCTCTCCACCACGGCTGACGAAAGGCATCGTCAGTCACGTGTCTGGCACCGACAGCTTTGAACACGACGCGGCCGTGGATGAGAAAAGCGTCGGCGGTTATGTCATCGGCGAGAAGGGCGACGTGCTGGGCCTGTTTTTCTCCGCGCAATCGCGGGTTCAAGGCAAACGCTCGGCGACATCGGCCAGCACCGCCCCACCAGCCACGAAAGGCCTGGCCGACTGCCTGCGCAGCGAAGCTTTGGAGAAACTGGCCCTCGAAAAGGACAAGGACGGCAAGGAGAAGCGCGTGCCCGGCGTCCCCACGCTGAAGTCCGGCACCAATGGCGACGAGATGGAGGCCGCAGTGGATGCGCTCAGGAAGTCTTCGGTCATCGTGCTTGCAACGCGTGAGGAATCCAAAGCGCCACCGCCACCGAAAGCCGCGGCGAATGGCACCCCACCCGCAGGCGGTGCGAATGCGCCGACCGGCTGGAGCCTCAGCAGCTCCGGCACACGCCACAATGCCAAGTGCCGCTTCTACAAGGCCGACAAGCCCTGCCAGGCCACCGATGGCAAGCCCTGTCAGAAATGCGGCGGCTGATCACGCGCCCGGCTTCGGCCGGATCATGAGCACGATGATGAGCGACACGACGCACACGAGGGCGAAGACGCCGAAGATCAGGTTGAGCGGCACGTGTCGATCTGACATCACGCCAAAGCCCCAGTCCGCCACACCGCCTGAGGTCATGCTGACAAAGTTCATGACGCCATAGCCGGTGGCCCGCAGCTCAGGACGCGTGATCTGGCTCAGGATCGGCATGTTGTTGCAGTCAAAGAAGCCCCAGCCGATGCCAAAGAGGACGAGCGACCCGATTGCGAGCGCGAAGGAATTCAGCGCCGGCGCGTTGCCGACGCCATACATGGCTGGAATGATCAGCATCATGCCGATCGCGCTGACATAGATACGGCCGCGCTCGCTTCGCTGCATCCAGCGATCCGCCAGCCACCCGCCGAGGATGGCGGAGAGCAATGCGGCCGCCTGCCAGTAGAGAGCGGCCGACACCCCCGCCTTGCCCTGGCTGATGTTGAACGCTTTTTGAAGAATGGCGGGCATCCAGTCACGCACCACCCAGGCGGCGAGCGCCGGCAGCGTGAAATAGAGCACCAGCAGGATGAAATTGCGGTTCGTGAGCAGTTCTGTGAACGCATTCGCTGCAGACGGTTTCGCCATCGGCTCCGAAGCTGAAGACTGACGCGGCACATCGCGCAGCAGGAACAGCAGCGGAATGGCGTAGAGGATTCCCGCCAGTCCGGTGAAATCGAACATCGAGCGCCAGCCGAGATCCGGCGAATCGGCCACAAATCCGGCGAAGCCACCGGTCATCACTCCGCAGTAGATGCCCATCTGATGCACGCCCACCGCGCGCGAACGCGTTCCGCCGGTGTGGTAGTCGGCGATCAGCGCCAGCGCCGCCGGAATGTAAAAGGCCTCGCTGATGCCCATGGCCGTGCGTGCCCAGTAAAGCTGGTCAAAGCTGCCCACATGCCCGGTGAGCCAGGTGATGAGCGACCACACAAACAAGCTGCTGCAGATGGTCAGCTTGCGACTGAAGCGGTCGGCGATGTAACCGCCGATGGGACTGAAGATGGCATACACCCACTTGAAGGAGGCCAGCATGTGCCCCCAGTTTTCCTCGCTGCCGATGTCCTTGATCTCGCCCATCACGGACACCTTCATCGAGGCGATCATCTGCCGGTCGAGGTAGTTCAGCAGCGCCACGGGGAAAAGCAGACCCACGACGAGCCAGGCACGGCGTGAGAGCGAGGATGAGTCGTCAGTGGTTGGAGACGCGGACATCCCGCCATGAATCACACTCCGCGTGGCATGAAAAGCCTGAATTCATGCCCGGATTTGATGCTGGCATGATGAAAGCCGATTTCACTCCACCTCCAGCCGATAGCCAATGCCGGGCTCGTTCACGATACGCACGCCGCGCTCGCCGAGTTTTTTGCGGAGGTGATTGATGTGGACCCGCAGGCCCTCACTCGGATCGCTGGACTGGCCGGGCCAGACTTGCTTCACGATCTGGTTTTGAGTCACAATCCGGCCCGCGTGCTCGGTGAGCACTTTGAGCAGCGCAAACTCGGTCGGAGTGAGTTTGAGGGCTTCTTCTGCGATTTGGGCCTCATGATGCAACAGATCGACTTTGAGCGGTCCGGCGATGATTTCGGGCGTGTGACGAGGTCCGCGTCGCCGCTGGATGACATCGAGCCGCGCCAGCAGCTCCGCGCTGCCAAAAGGCTTCGTCACATAGTCATCGGCACCGATTTCGAGCGCCTGGACCTTTGTGGCCTCTTGATCGCGGACACTCAAAATGAGCACCGGCACGTCACTCCACTCGCGCAGCCGTTTCAGCACCTCCAGGCCGCCGAGACCCGGCAGGCCGAGATCGAGCAACACGACATCCGGGCGATGAAACGCGGCCTCTTGAAGCCCGCGCTGGCCTTCATCGGCCTCGCAGACCTCGTAGCCGCGGGACTCCAGCAGCATGCGCAGCAGTCGGCGCATCTGCTGCTCGTCGTCGATGATGAGGGCTTTGCTCATGGCTGGCGTGTTTTGACCGGCAGGCTAAAACGAAACTCCGCGCCGCCTTCCGGATGGTTGTGCACAGTGATGTCACCCTTCATCGCCCGCATCAAGCCGCGCGAGATGGCCAGGCCGAGTCCGGTGCCGCCCGCAGGCGCTCCCGGTGCCCGCGCGAACTTCTCAAACACTCGCTCCTCCATCTCCGGCGGCAAACCGGGCCCGTGATCGCGCACGCGGATCTCCAAAGCGCTCTCCGGCGTCAATGTCGCATGGATTTCGATCTCGCTGCCCGCTGGCACATGCTGCGTGGCATTGTGCAGCACGTTCGCGAGCGCTTGGGAGAGCAATCGGCTGTCGAGCTTCAGCAGCGGCAGGTTTTCCGCGCCGAGGATGCGCAGCGGATGCGGGAGAAGCTCACGCTGTAGGGGCGAGGTGGCCGAGTGGATCACATCGAGGAACTCGCACCAGTCCGGCGCAGGCTTCACGGCATCGGATTCGACACGGGTGATCTCCAAGAAGTTCTCCACAATGCGCTGAAGCCTCCGCGTGGCCGTGTCGATCTCCGCCGCGAAGGGATTCGAGGTGCCAAGGCCATCCAAGGCCGTGCGGATGATCGTGATGGGCGTTTTGAGCTCGTGCGACACACTGTCGAGCAGCGTGCGATGCAACCTCTCGGCCTCCGCCGCGAGCTCAGCGCGATGTTTGGCCTCCTGAAGCTGCTCCTGCTCGCGATGCGTGCGCTCCAGCGCCGATTCTCGCTCACGAAGCTGCGTGATGAGATGCCCCATGCTCAGCGCCACAACGAAGAACATCGCAAACATGACCACGTCCTCCGGCTTCTCGATATGAAACGTGAACCGCGGCGGGATGAAGATGAAATTCCACACCAGCGCACTCACCACGCCCATCGCCAGCACCGGCCCGCGATTCCACCGCGTGCCCGCGAGCACGATGGCCAGCAAAAACACCAGCGCGGAAAACGTGGAACCCGTGTAGGGCAGCAGCACCCAGCACACCGAGGCGAGCACAAAAAGAATCGTCAGCCCCCAGCTAAACTGGCCCACGACGTGCACTGGCACGGCTTGCCGGGGTTTGGATGGATCGTTCATGTGTTTATCGTGCGCGTGAAATGCTGGCACGCCAGTAAACAGGGCACGGCTTCGCGTTAAGAAGGTGTAAACGACTCCTCTTTTTGATAGTACACTTTCCACTTCTCAAGTCCCAAAATGCGTTCAGTCTTAGTCATGATTACACCGCCAAAACTAAGTCCTGCCAACCTCGCCGCGCTGTTTCCTGATTTTTCTAATATAGTCGAAATCGGGTCAGGAGGTTTCAAGACAGTCTATCGAGCTGAATTCCTCGGAAAAAGCGAGGTCATCAAGGTGATTGCCATTCCTCTGACCGATGGCTCAAATGACCAGGAAAGGTATCGCGATGAATGTCTCCAGCGGGTTCGCCGCGAGGTCAATATTCTGAATCAATGCGCCACGCCTTACATGGTTAAACTAGGCACGCTGCCGCTCAAAGGTTATCAGGTCGGCCAGTCACACTATGCGATCTATTCGGAAGAGTTTCTGCCTGGCCCCGATCTGCGTGAATTGATCCGAGGGCAAGGCGTGCTGCCGGATGAGGAGGAAGCCAAGAAACTGATGAATTGTCTCTTGAGGGCGGTTAAAGAGCTTTGGTCGAGGCAATACGTTCATCGCGACATCAAGCCTGCGAATGTCATCAAGCTGAATGATGAAAGCCGCCCCTTTGTCCTGATAGATTTGGGCATTGCCTTTGGCTTGCAAGAAACTGGAATCACAGTGGGTGGAGCACCCTGCACGCTTCGCTACCTGGCTCCAGAGATGGCCAATCCGAATTTCCGAGCTAGTCTCGATTACCGCAGTGATCTCTATACCATCGCACTGACTGTCTTTGAATATGCGGCTGGACGCCATCCAATCGCCCGTGACAGCGATGACCAGATTCACACCATTTCGCGGGCACTGACCGCAGCGCCTAAACACTTGCGAGATGAGCGTCCCACTTACTCTGTGGAGTTCTGCAATCTGATCGACCAGCTTTTGAAGAAAAAGCCGGCTCTTCGGCCTGCGAATCTCGATCATCTCATTCAAGTCACCCAATCCTGACCATGAAACTTTACGCACAACACGGAAGCCAAGCTGGCAGCGGTGAGCGAAACAAGGTGCTGCAGGGCTTGGCTCGCGGGCTGATCCAGGGGGCCATTCTCAGCCCAAAGGATTACGATGCCAGGCGGATTGGTGAAACGCTAAGCGAGATCAAAGAGCAATCTCCTACCGCCGAACGTCTGTTTGATCCCCAATACTATGCCTGCATGGTTGCCCATGAACCCGATGGGAGGTTGGGAAAGCTGCTGGGGGAAGATTATCAGGCTTATTTTACGCCAAGACGCCGCAGCTACCTGGAAAGTGAGCCAAAGCTGAAGACTGAAATTCAGAACTGCCTCCAGTTCCAATCTCAACTCGATGTAACGGCTATCATCTCGCCGAACATCGTTATCCGCAGGCGATTTAACTCGATTGAGGGACTCATTTCCCGAAATTTCATCCGACACGCGAAAGAAGCCTGGGATAAAGAGGGAGGACGTCGGCCATTGTTTGTCACGCTGGCGATGGATGCCGAGGCCATCCAAGAGAAGGAGGAACTCGAGGAGTTTGTCCAGGAACTCACTGTGATGGAGTCCCGGCCAGACGGCTTCTATTTGCTGGTGAACAACCCTACTTCGGAAATTGCTCCAGAACTCATTGATCACCGGACGTTGAGCGGCTGGATGTTCATCAATCAGGCACTTCATGTGAACGGCTTTCGTGTCATCAATGGCTATTCAGATATTTTGACCCCCTTTCTTTGCGCCGCAGGAGGGGAAGCCGGGGCAACCGGCTGGTTTAATAGCCAGAAGGTATTTTCGATGGATCGTTTTGCTCCATCATCCGGAGGTGGAAGGCGTCCGGTGCTACGGTATCTCTCGACCAAGCTTCTTAACTCAATTCGATTTGATGAGTTGGAGCGCCTCCGAATGCGCTTCCCAGAAGTCCTCAGCGGCCTTCCGACTGATGATTTTTACTCCGAGGAGCGAGCTTCTGAGCCTGATGGCCAGATCGAAGAGGTCCTTCAAACCTGGGAGGCTATTTCAAGTCTCGGAGTGCCAATTGGCAAAGGCGGGCTTGCCGAGTGTCTGAAGCGCATTTTCGACGCTGAAGAACTCTATGCACAGATCAATCTCGCGCCAGGCCTGCGCCTCTCGGGCAGGTCGAACAATGCCCATCTCGAGGCATTAGACACAGGTATCCGCAAATTCGCAGAGCTTGCGGAGATCAAACTTTGACGAAAGCATCTTGATGGCCCTCGACCTTGCGGACGCACTCAATGCCTTGATGCGAGTGGGGGTGTAGTGCTCCCTGATCAATTGTTTCTCTGAGTCGAATGTCCAAAGACCGACTTGCATCTCTTTGAATGTTTCGAGGTGAGCCAAGGCGGCCTTGGCATTCGCAGCAGGCATCACAACGATGGACTTGTCCGCAAAATAACGATAGCGGAATGCCTGCTGAAGCGCTCGCTGCCAGTCCTTAAGCTTGGCTTCAAACGCGAACAGTTGTCGCCTGGAAAGCTGCTTCTCCAGCGAGATTGCGGAGAAGTCTTCACCGTCCGCCAGAGGTTTCCACGCGATCCAGACCAAATCGGCGACGCCAAACCCCCCAATTGCAAATTCACCAGCAGCCACGCCATTCAAATGGCGGGCGAAATATGTTTTTTCAAAGGCGCGGAGAAAGTTCGCCTCTCCACGTTTCCGAGCCACGTTCACCGGCAAATTCCGGCGCGTGTTGAAGCTGGCAGCTCTTAGATGGTGAACTTTTCCCGTCATTATTAAACTCTACCACGGAAACGCACTCTTTCGCGAGTAGTATTCAGCAAGAGTTAAGTTTCTTAAAGTGAACTTGTTGGTGGGTCATATCTCCACTTGTTGCCCCAGTTCGATCACCCGCCCAACGGGAATCTGGAAATACGTTGCGGGTTGCTGGGCGAGCTTGCTGGCGAAGGAGAAGAGGTGTTCGCGCCATTTGGCCATGCCGGGGGCTTTGCTGGGGATGATGATTTCGCGACCGAGGAAGAAGGTGGCCTTGTCGGGATCGACGTCGAGGTCGTGCGCGGCGCACTGACGCAGCAAACGCGGGACGTTGGGCTTTTGCATGAAGCCGAAGCGACCGGTGACACGCCAGAAATGGTCGCCGAGCTTTTCGACCTCGACGCGACGGCTCGGTGGCACCCAGGGCTCGTCTTCGGTGGTCAGCGTCATGAAGATGACGCGCTGATGAATGGCTTGGTAGTGTTTCAGGCTGTGCAGCAACGCCACGGGCGTGCGTCCGCTGGTGCTGGTCATGAAAATCGCGGTGCCGGGCACTTGGATGACTTTGCCGCTGGCGAGGCTTTGGATGAGCATCTCTTGCGAGATGGCGCTGCGTTCCATGGAGGCTCGGACGAGCTTGCGACCGGTGGCCCAGGTGGTCATGACGACGAAAATGCCTGCGCCGACGGCGAGCGGGAACCAGCCGCCATCGAAGAATTTTACCAAGTTTGCGCTGAGGAAAGCGAGTTCGATCAAACCGAACACGAGGCACAGCGGCAACGTTTTGAGCATGCTCCACTTCCACAGATGCCGCGCGGCAAAGTAGAAGAGGATGGTGGTGATGAGCATGGTCATCGTCACGGCCACGCCATATGCGGCGGCGAGATTCGACGAGGTGCGAAATGCGACAACGAGCGCGAGGCAGGCGAGCATGAGCACCCAATTCACGAGCGGGATGTAGATCTGGCCGCGAGCGTGCTCGGAGGTGTGGCGGATGCTCAAACGCGGCAGGTAGCCGAGCTGCACGGCACTGAGCGTGAGCGAGTAGGTGCCGGTGATGAGCGCTTGCGAGGCGATGACGGTGGCGGCGGTGGCGAGCAGCACGAGCGGCAACGTGGCCCATCCGGGTGCCATTTGGAAAAACGGCGCGTGCGCGAGCTCCGGCTGCTTCATTAAAAGAGCGCCTTGGCCGAGGTAATTGAGCGCGAGGGCCGGAAACACGAGCGAGAACCAGCCGCGACGGATCGGCGAGGCACCGAAGTGGCCCATGTCGGCATACAAGGCCTCACCACCGGTCACCGCGAGGAAAACGCTGCCGAGGATGACAAAGCCCGCGTGACCGCCAGTGGTCAAAAAGTGCCATCCATGCCACGGATTTAAGGCTGCGAGGATTTCGGGGCCGTGAATGAGTTGCGACACGCCGAGCACGCCGAGGCTCACGAACCACAAACCGGTGATCGGGCCAAAAAAGCGACCTACTTTGGCTGTGCCGAGAAACTGCACCGAAAAGAGCACGATGAGGATGATCGCGGTGATGCCCATGATGAGCCACTGCATGCGATGATTCCACGTTTCGGCCTCCAAAGCATCTGCGGGAGCCGCACCGAGCAACCCGCCATCTTTGGGGCCTTCCACGGCGCTCAAAACGGAGATCGCGGGCGTGATGATGCCATCGCCGAACAGCAGCGCGGCTCCGAACAGCCCGAGCAGCACGATGACGATGCGGCGTTTCGTCGTTTCACCCATGCCATGTGAGGCCAGGGCCATCAGCGAGAGCACGCCGCCTTCGCCTTTGTTGTCCGCCCGCAGGATGAAGACGAGGTATTTGACGCAGATGAGCAAAATCAGCGACCAGAGCACGAGCGAGACGACGCCGAGCAAATTCGCGTGTGTGGTGGCGACGTGATGCGGGCTGTGCGGACTGAAGCACTCCTTCAGCGTGTAGATCGGCGAGGTGCCGATGTCTCCAAACACCACGCCGAGCGCCGCGATGACGAGCGTGGTGGTGGAGAGCTTGTGGAGGCCGGTTTTTTCGGTGTCGTTCATGACACCGGCACATGTCGCGCCGCCTGAGTGCCCGCCAGTGAACGGGCGGACGCAGGGCGTTAAGAAAGTGTGAAGGCCCCGGTTTAGTCGAGGAAGGAGCAGATGTACTCGCAGATGCCGGAGCTGACGCTGATGTCGAAGCCGCTGTTGGCGGGAACGTCAAAGAACTGGCCGCCGGTGTGAGTGGTCTTCGTTTCGCTGCCGTCGAGTTTCACCACGCAGTCGCCGGCGACGATTTCCATGCGCTCCGCCTTGGCCGTGCCGAAGTGGAAGTCGCCGGGATAGATCAGGCCGAGTGTCTTCTTGCTGCCATCAGGAAACAGAATGCTGTGGCTGACGACTTTGCCGTCGAAATAGACGTTCGCTTTCGTGACGGCGGTGACATTCGTGAATTCGGCTGGGATGGCGGACATAGGGCGCGAGGAATAGGCGATGAAGCCGCCCGCGGCAAGCACCGGATGGCTGTGTCCGCCCTGGCAGATCATTCTTTCCGCCAGACCATGCCCGACTGCTCCACGATGGCATCGCCACGTGTCAAGACTTTATGGCTGCGGCCCGACTTGCGTGAGCAGGTCGGAAGCGCGGCACGTTTGATTGAAAAAGGCG
>NZ_JACSRD010000244.1 GCF_014879935.1 Prosthecobacter sp. | reverse complement strand
CTGGACCTTGAGCGCATCCAGTGAGTCGAGACAGCACATCACCATCATCATGAGGTTCTCGGTGTCCAGGGGGAGCGTTTTACAGCGTGCCTTCCCTGAACTCACGTCCGCGCAGCCAAAGGAAGATAACGGGCGTGACGATGAGGATGTGGATCAAACTGGAGATCATGCCGCCGATGACGGGGGTGGCGAGGGGTTGCATGACTTCGGCTCCTTGGCGGTGGCTCCACATGATGGGCAATAGGCTGGCGACGATGGTGGCGACGGTCATGACCTTGGGCCGCAGGCGCAGGCGTGCGCCATCTTTGACGGCTTGCACGAGGTCAGCATAGGCGAAGGCTTTGCCAAGTGCTGCCATTCGGGCTTTCACGGTTTCTTCGAGATAGACGACCATGACGACGCCGGTCTGAACGGCGGTGCCAAAGAGGGCGATGTAGCCGACCCAAACGGCACCGTTGAAGTTGTAACCGAGGAGCTTTTGCAGCAGCACACCACCGCTGAGGGCAAAGGGCACGGCGAGCATGACGTGCGCGGCTTCCAAGGCGCTGTGATAGACGATGTAGAGCAGCACGAAGATGATGAGCAGCACGATGGGGAAGACGATCTGCATGGTCTGCACAAAGCGGCGCTGGTTTTCATACTCGCCGGTCATTTTGTAGGTCATGCCCTCCCAATCAATCGTCTTGAGCTTCTGCTCGACCTCCAGCACGAAGCCGCCGAGGTCGCGATCCTGCACGTTGGCCTGCACATAGGAGCGGAGGCGTCCGTTCTCGCTGGCGATCTCGTTCGCGCCGACTTCGCGGGTGATCTTGGCAACCATGCCGAGCGGGATGTAGGTGACGGGTGTGTTGCCCGCGCTGGATGCCATGCCTGCGGCGGGTGCGGCTGCGGCTCCGCCCGTCATGCCACCGCCACCGCCCATCGGAGCGGCACCGGATGCGCTCATGCCCTGACGTGCGGCGACGAGGATGCTGCTGAGCTTTTCGATGTCGTCACGCTCACCGCGCTGCACGCGGATCTGGATGGGGAAGCGCTGTCGGCCTTCGATGGTGGTGCTGACGTTTTTGCCGCCGATGGCAATCTCCACGGCGTCGAGCACGTCTTTGGCGCTGAGGCCGTAGCGGGCCATGGCCTGGCGATCCACCTGGATGTTGAGGTAGGGCTTTCCCTGCACTCGTGATGGCGAGACTCCGGCGGCTCCTTCGATGCTGTTGATGAGCTTTTCGATCTCGAAGGCTTTGCGCTGAATCTTGTCGAGGCTGTCGCCATAAATCTTCACGCCGACTTGGGCGCGGATGCCGGTGTAGAGCATGAGGATACGGTTTTCGATGGGTTGGAGAAAGGCGGGCACATAGCCGGGCACTTGCTTCATCTTCTCCGTGAGTTCGGCTTTCAGTTTCTCGACGGTCATGCCGTCACGCCATGCGGGATTGCGTTTCACGCTCCAGCGGCCATCGGGGATGTATTCGGGTTTGAGCATGATGGTCGTCTCCAGCATCTCGGTGGGTGCGGGATCGGTGGCCGTTTCAAAGCGGCCCAGCTTGCCTGCGACGGACTCGACCTCCGGCGTGGCGGCGATGACGGTGTCCTGCCAGGACATGACGCGCTGGATTTCCTTGAGGCCGGTCTTCGGCATCATCACGGGCATGTAGAGCAGGCTGCCTTCATTGAGCGGCGGCATGAATTCTTTGCCAAAGCCGGTGACGACATCAGCAAGGCGCGGGTAGCCCGCATCGCGGAGCTGCTTCACGGTGGCGCGTGGCAAACCAAAAGCGGTGAGCAGTGCCACGCCGAGGATCATCATCGCCATGCCGATGACGGTTTTGCGATGATTGAGCGCCCAGTTCAGCGTCGGCTCGTAAAGACGCAGAAGGAACTTCATCACGACGTTGCTTTCCTCGGAATGAAACGGGCCACGCACGAGCAGTGAGCAGAGCACGGGCACCAGCGTGACGGCGAGCAGCGTGGAGCCGATCATGGCAAAGGTCTTGGTGAAGGCGAGCGGGTGGAACAGTTTTCCTTCCTGTCCGCTGAGCGCAAACACGGGCACGAAGGCGAGGATGATGATCGCCATGGCAAAGAAGATGGGCCGCCCGACCTGCGTGCAGGCGGTGAGCGTGACATCCCAGGTTTCTTGGGCGCTGAGTCGCCCGCCTTTTTTGTGCTCGGCTTCTTCACAGTGTCGGATGACGTTTTCCGTGACGACGATGGCCGCGTCCACCAGCACGCCGATGGCGATGGCGATGCCGGTGAGGGACATGATGTTGCTGGTGATGCCAAACTCCTTCATCAGCAGGAAGGAGATCAAAATCGAGATCGGCAACGGCAGCGTGACGATGAGGATGCTGCGGAAGTGCCAGAGGAAAATGATGTGGGCGAGCGTGACGAGGATGAACTCCTCCAGCAGCGCGTGCTTGAGCGTGCCGATGGTGTTGTCGATGAGTTCGCTGCGATCATAGAA
Source organism: Prosthecobacter sp. (assembly GCF_014879935.1). Lineage (GTDB taxonomy): Bacteria > Verrucomicrobiota > Verrucomicrobiia > Verrucomicrobiales > Verrucomicrobiaceae > Prosthecobacter. The sequence continues at coordinate 13,145 of NZ_JACSRD010000244.1, read as the reverse complement.
CGGCTTGATGGTGACGCCCGGCGGCAGGCTGGGAGCGATTTGCGTGATCTTCTCCTTGATGCGTTCGATCACCGCCTTGGCATTCTCACCCGTGCGCATGACCACGGTGCCGCCGACGGCTTCCTGGCCGTTCAAGTCGAGCGCACCACGCCGAAAGTCGCCGCCGATCTGCACGGTGGCGATGTCCTTCAAGTAAATCGGCGTGCCTTCCATGGCCTTCACCGTGACGAGTTCGAGGTCTTCGACACTGGTGACGAGGCCGATGCCGCGCAGCACAAACTCGGCTCCATTTTCCTCCACCACCTTGCCGCCGACATTGAGATTCGCGCTCTGCACCGCTGTCATCACGTCCATGAGCGTGACATTGACCGCACGCATCTTGGTGGAGTTCAGCTCGACCTGATACTGCTTCACAAAGCCGCCGATGCTCGCCACCTCGGCCACGCCTTGCACACTGGCGAGTTGATAGCGCACATACCAGTCTTGTAGCGAGCGCAGCGCGGCGAGGTCGTAGCCGCCATCCTGCGCTTTGGCAGGATCGACATGGAAGTAGTATTGATACACCCAGCCGAGGCCGGAGGCATCGGGGCCTAGCTGCGGCTTCACGCCTTCGGGCATGGAGGCTTGCAGGTAGTTCAGCCGCTCCAGCACTCGCGCCCGTGCAAAGTAGGTGTCCACCTTGTCCTCAAAGATGATAGTGATGAGCGAGAAGCCGAACATGGAGGTCGCTCGCACCTCTTTGACTCCTGCCAGACCTTGCAGGCCGGTGGAAAGCGGGAACGTCACTTGGTCTTCCACCTCCTGCGGGCTGCGGCCCATCCACTCGCCATAAACGAGCACTTGGTTCTCCGTGAGATCGGGAATGGCATCGACAGGCGTGAGGTAGATGGCACGCACGCCAAGCGCAATGAGCAGCAGCGCGGCACAGGCGACGAGGAACCTGTTTTTCAGGCTCCAGTGAATGATGGCCTCGATCATGATGGGTAAGTCTTGAGATTAGTGAGGCATGACGAGCGCGAGCGCCGCCATTGCGAGCATCAGGCCATCTTCGATGATGGTGACGGTGGACATGGGCAGACGAAAGACGGTGCCGAGGCAGGCGCAGCGGATGGCCCGCCTGGAGAGCACGGCCCGCAGCACACCTGCGAGGCTCACGGCCATGACGACCAACGTGATGCTGTTCACGGCCATGGGGGCCACATTGGCGAGGTAGGCCAGTCCGAGACCCAGCTCGATGAAGGGATACACGAAACCATAAACAGGCACGGCTCTGGCGACGAGATCATAGCCGCGATACGCATCTGCGAAGCCGCGAGGATCGAGCAGCTTGAAGAAGGAAAAGGCGATGAAGAAGCCGCCCATGAAAAGCCGCATAGCGAGTGCCGTGCTCCAGCTTCCAGTCGCCAACATCGCTGCTGAGATGACAGCAAGCAGGTAGATCAAGAGCAAGATCAGAGGCCGGTAAGTGGTGGCATCTGCGGCAGGTAGTGATGGCTCTATCACCGTGGATTTGACGCGGTAGTGACCAAGCGGTTGCAGCCAGGTGTTCAACTCGTCGTCAGCCAATGCTTTTCGACTCGTGATGGTGGCTTGGGGTGGCTGCAAGGTGACTTCAGCCGCGATGATTTCGGGGTGTTCGAGAAGTCTGCCAGTTATTTTTGTCACACAAGAGCCGCAGCTCATGCCTTCGAGGGGATGCGTTGACTTCAAGCCTGGCTCGACGTTGTAGGTGTGGGCGATCAGGGCTTTTGTGTCATCAATAAGATTCTTGATTTGGTTCATGGTATTGTCGGGGGGTGCGGTTCTTATGGTTGGATTTCCTTCACGCACTCCAGCATGTCAGCGCCGAAGTAGGGATTGTGTCCTGGGCGTGTGCCGAGCTGCACCCAGCGGCCTTTGGCGGGGACATCGGGGATGATTTGATTCACCATCATGCATTCCCAGACTTTGAACTCGGGAGCGCCCTTGGCGGTGCGCAGAGGCTCGATCAAAGCGGTGACTGCGGTGGAAAAGGTGTGGAAGGCGATGCGTGCCTTCATGATGTCCGTGAAGCCGTGGAAATGCCGCGCTTTGTCTAGCGCATCGAGTTTGGGCTTCAGGGCGGCGTTGGATTTCAGAGTGTCGATCAGCTCGCCGGTCTGCATCATCGCGGGTTCGCTGGCTTTATTGAAGGCGGCGAGATCGTCGGCGGAGAGGGCGGCAGCCATCGCGTCGGCCACTTTGATGAAGTTGCTGATGACTTGCTGCTGCGGTGCGGTGAGATCGGGCATCGCCATGGCGGGTGCCATCGGCTGTACTGGCGACATGAAGGAGCGGTTCATCTCCGCCTGTCCGTCGATGAGCAGGTTGCCATTCGTCACGATCTTGTCGCCGGGCTTGATGCCGGAAAGTATTTCCAGCAGCGAGTCGCCGCGCCGCCCGATCTTCACCACGCTACGCGCATAGGCACCACCGCCTTGATCGACATAGACCACGGCCTCGGGGCCGGTCTGCATGACGGTGGACTTTGGCACGGTGAGCACTTCCCGCAGCTCCACCTTCACCGAGCCATCGGCATAGAGACGATGCAGCAATTCGCGGCGGCCGTTCACGAGTGGATTTGGCAGTTCCACACGAACTTGGGTTGAACGCGTCGCTTCATCAAAGTTCGGGTCGATGAAAGTGATCTCACCTGTGAAGGTTTTGCCGGGAACCGAAGGCGTGGTGACCTCTACCTTTTGCCCGAGCTTGATCCAGGGCATGTCCTGCTCGTAGGCGCGAAATTGAAACCACATGATGCTGAAGTCGGCGATGGCGAAGAGTTTCTGCCCCATGGTGACATACTGGCCTTCATAAACATCATGCTCGACCACCGTGCCGGTCAGCGGGGATAGAATCTCCGAGTTCAGCGCATCGGCGGGCTTTTTCTCCAGCGCCTCGATCTGTGCCGGAGTGAGGCCCATCTGCCGCAGCCGCAGCGCGGTGTTCTTTTTCAGTTCACCCGTGAGCTGGCGATACTCCCGCTCGGCCTGTAGCAGTGCGGGGCTGTAGATCAGAGCCAGCGGCTCCCCTGCGACCACTTCAACGCCATGATGATTGGCAAAGAGCTGGTCCACGCGGCCATCCACATAGGCACTGATGATCCGATGCCGCCGCTCGTCATCATCCATCATCCCTGCCACGCGAAGCGTCTTCATAAGCGGCTGCACTTTGGCCTCCACGGTCTGCACCTGCATGACCTGGATTTGATTCTGCGTGAGCGGCACCACATCGCCGCCACCTGCGTCGAAACCTTTGTCTCCTTCATAAACGGGCGTCAGCTCCATGCCGCAGATGGTGCAGCGGCCCGGCTTGTCGCTTTTGATCCAGGGGTGCATGGCGCTCTGATAAAAAAGCACCTTCCGCTCTGTGGATGCGGGCGCGGTGCTCATGCTGGATGAATGATTGCCGCGCAAGAACCAGCCTGCGGCGGCTGCGGCGACGAGAAGAATGAGTGTGAGGAAAGTTTTCATGGGATCAGGGACGTGAGGGTTGTGCGAAGCCGCCGGTGAGTGCGGTGAGGTTTTGCAGGGCAACCTGCCAGGTGGCGAGCGCCCGCTGGTGCTCCATGTGCGCCTCCAGCAGGGCGCGGCGGGCATCGAGCACATCGAGCAGCGTGGCCTTGGACGACACCCAGGCGTTTTGCAGCGACTCGACGGTCTTCTCTGACTTTGGCACTACCTCCGTGACGTAGGCGTTCACGAGTTGCTGGTTGTTCCGGGCTTCGGTGATGAAGACGGAGAGCTGGGTGTAGAGCGTGCGCTGTTGCGCGGCCAGATCACCCTGCGCGGCTTCGTGCAGTTGGTCGGCGCGGGCGATGTCGGCCTCGTAGGCTTTGCGATTGAACCACGGCAGCGTCATTTTGAAGTTCAGCATCGCCATCGTGTCCTGAAGGGTGCCCTGGGAGTAGGTGTTGACCTGGAGGCCCATGGAGAAGGCGGGCTTGCGCTTCTCACGCGCTGCCATGGTTTCCGCCTGCGCGGCTTCGATCTGATGGCGCAGCGAGGCGAGCGCGGGATTGTCCCGCTCCAGTCGCACTTTCAGCGCCGTGGCACTGGCGTGATCCTGAGCCTGCGCGGGAAGTGACAAAGACGGCCACGGGGCATCCGCAGCACGGCCCAGCAAGAGATTCAGTGTGGTGGCGAACTGGCCGCGCTGACGCCGCGCACTGGCGAGCACTTGCTGCTTCACCGCGAGTTCGCTTTCCAGTCGCAGCGTTTCCGTGGCGCTGGCATCGGGGTTCTTTGCGCGTTCTTCCGCCGTCTTCACGATGGTTTCCAGCCAGGCCACGTTCTCAGCTTGAAGCCGGATCACCTCATCCGAGAGAGCGAGTTCCAGAGTTGCCTGAGCCACCATGAGGCCCAGCTCATTCGCGATCTGTTTCTGCATCGCGGCTTGGGCGAGCTGTTCGGCAGTGGCGCGGCTTTTCTCCGCACGATACAGTCCGCGACGAGGCAGCATTTGATCCACGCCCACGGCGATGTCCCCCTGGCCCTGGCGGTTCATGTTGCTGGCAAACAAAGTGCCCAAGCCGAGCTGCGGGTCTTCCCAAAGGCGAATGGAGCCGATGGCCGACGTGGCCGCCTGAGTGCGGGCAGCGGCGGCCTGCACGGAGGGATGCGTGGCGGCGGCTTCTTTGGCGAGCCGCTGGATGAGCGCCGGAGTGGCGGGAGTGCTGTCGGCGGCCTGGGCCGCGAGTGCTGCTGCCAGGGACAGCGCCAGGGCAGAAAGTGATGATGTGGTCTTCATGGTATCCTCATTGAAAAAATGCTTCGTTTCGGGTCCGTGCCTCGCGTGATGCGGGCACAATGCGCCTGTGAAAACGAGCTTTCGTCAGATGAGGAGGGCGCAGTGCAGCGCCAGAGCAGGCGGGCAGTGCGGCAGGAAGGCATCCGGTGCCAGAGGCCGTGCCGCTTTCTGCAAAACGAGCGGAGCGAACGTCTGCGTGAAAACATTCACCAGCACCGGCATGAACTTGACCGGCTGGCCCTGCGAAGCGGGGGCTGCGGGCGCAGGCTTTGCCGGCTTTTGCATCGGGGCCATGCCGCATTCACACACCGGGCCTGAACAGCAACCGAGTGTGCAAGGGGCAGCTTTGGCTTCCTTGCCTTGCATGCATGAAGGGCGGGAGACAGACGCACCCGCCACCTGCACCATCAGGAAGATGGCGGCGAGGATGAGTCTGGTGCAGGCGTGTTTCATGGGGGCAAAGTCAGTTGGGTGTGGCGGGTGTAACTCCTTGCGTGAGCTAACCCCTCAAAATCGCTCGAAAATGTCTGGTGGCAAGTTTAGCGGGTGAGGTATTCAAAGATGTCAAATGCAGGTCAGGGTTTTGCTGGCAGTAGCGAATTCTTGGCTGGTTCGACGGTATAGCCCGCTTCGCTTAACGCCTGTCGCACTGCGACGATTGTCTGCCGAGTATCCGCTGTGACGGTGGAGACATGAACAGTGCGCGTGGCGTAGTTCACTTCGGTGGCTAGCACCCCGGGAATGTGGCGCAGAGATTCGTTCAGTCCGGTGGCGCAGGCTTCACAGGTCATTCCGCCGACGGTCAGAGTGGTGACCTCGCCGCCGGTTTCATGGGAGGTCGAGTTACCGGAGGTGGCAAGCCAGCCTGCATACTTCGGGAAGGCCGCGAAGACAAGGACGAGGGCCGTGGCTAGCCAGAGCATCCAGCAGGAGCGCTTGCGTGCGCCGGAATTGGTGGTGCAAGCGCCGTCAACATCGCAGCAGTTGTTGCGGAAATAGACCAGGTAGAACCCGGCCCCGAGCAGCACAAAGGTGATGCCCAGCAGCACTGGACGCCAGGTCTCGAAGAAGCCGGATACTCCCGCCGTCGAGGCACCGAAGGCGATGAGCAGCAAAGGCAGCCAGCAGCACGCGGAGGCTAGCATGGCGCTGAAGACCGCGCCGAGTCCAAGCCAGCCGCTTCGCGGGCGCGGGGTGGTCGTTTTCGTTTTGACAGCCGATGCGTCTGTGGTGCAGCAGGAACCGCAATCGGTTTCTCTACTCGTGGTTGCGTCCTGCACGCTTTGCGCCGATTTCACCACCTTGGAGACATTGCCGAGGCAGCAGGAGCCCTGCGGATTGTTGCGCTCGCAGGCATCGAGTCCTTTGGAGCAGTTGTCCTTGATCGCTTGCGGCACGGAGGAGCGCCCGGCTTTCTTCACCTCCGCTGTGATCTCCTCCACGGTATGCGAAAAACAGTAGCAGACAGGACGCCGGGGATCGTCGCTCTTTTGAAAGACCGGGTGGCGCACCTGGTCCAGCGAGATCGTCACGCCACCTTCCTCCCGGTAATAGACGACGGGGCAGTCGCGTTGGGCACAGAAGCGGAAGCCCTCCTGCGACGGCAGGGCGGCAAGCGTGTCCTCCTTCACCTGAGCGGCGAGGGTGAGGTCACTGATTTTTTTCCCGGTCTGCTGGCAGAGTGGGCAGGCGTTACTGGTGGTGATTGCCGTTTTCATAGGGATTGAAGGTGCGCCTTGAAGTATGGTATAAGGTCAACAACGATTTTATGTCCGAGCAACTAATCTTGATCGGCGCTCTCGCCACCCAGGCGGGCGTCAGCACGCAGACCATCCGCTTCTATGAGAGGGAGGGCTTGCTGCCCCGGCCCAAGCGCTCGCCCGGCGGCTACCGCGTCTATCCCGTCGCGGTCGTCGCGGAGATTCAGTTCATCCGGGAATGTCTCACGGCGGGCTTCACTCTGCGGGAGATCAAGCCAATGCTGCGCGGCCAGTCGCATGAGAGCGCTTTCGATTGTAAAAAAATATCCGAAGTTCTGAAACAGAAAATCCGCCGCATCGACGAGCAAATGGAGTCGTTGCGAACGATCCGAATCTCACTGAGCGACCTTCTGAGTGAATGTGGCGTCAGTCCGAACGCCCAAACCTGCCGGGCACTAGACACGCTTCGTGCAGGTGGGAGCGTCAAAAACTCTGGTATCCGTTCTGTCCCCCCCCAGCCAGAGGAAGGGCGACGAGGTGATACTCCTGAGTGAAGAGGGGGTGATGCCCCGTATAGGCGTGCCCCTCAAACACGCTCTTATTTCTTCTCCGCCGCCTTTACTTTGGCGACATACTTGGCGGCTTCTTTTTGAAAGTCCTTCGTGCAGGCTTTGCAGCAAAGATACACGTCAGTGCCTTCGTGGGTGACTTTGACGGCCTTGCCCATGGTGCCGAGGTCTTCATCGGAGACGACGCACTTTTTGAGTGGGTAGGTGGCTGGGACGCCAGCATCAGCGGCGGATGCGATGCCTGCGCCGAGGAGCAGACTGGAGAGGAGGGTGAGGACGAGTTTCATGATGGATTCAGAGTTTGGGTTTGTGGTTGTCCAAAGATGCGGACGTTGGGTTCAACGCCGATGCTGTGCTGACCCCTCAAGTTTCTTTTTTCCTCGAAACCGTGGCCGCAAATGAAAAGCCGCCTGCGAGGTGAGTCACAGGCGGCTTTGGAGGCTTCCAGTGTGCTTAATGCTGCGTGCAGTGGCGCAGAGCACCACCACAGGATTTGCACACATGCTTGGTGAGGCTGCCAGTCTTCATCATGGCGATGACCTGGTTCTCACACTCCGGGCAGGACATGCGGCTGGCGTCACGCAGGGTGACGATGCCTTTGTTGCCCGGCCCGTAACCCGTGGACGGCGCTTTGAAGTGTATGGTGCCGCACTTGTCACAGCTCACGGCGGCTGTGGGCGCGGAGGATGGAGCCTGGCAGGACGCGAGGACCAGCGTGCCGATGGTGGCGAGTCCGAGGAGCGAGGTGCGGATGAGTTTGGATTTCATGGTATGGATGCGTTTGGTTTGTGTTTGGTTTTCGGAGCGAGTGACTGACCCGCCCTCATCGTCTGCAACTCCACCACCAGGAAAACCCCTCCAGCTTCACAATCCGCGCCTCATCGAGCGCAAGATCAGCGCGTCACAGGCTGGCATCAAGCATCTGACGAAGCATCTGACGTGCTCGATAAACACGCACTTCCACCGCTTTGACCGAACAACGCAAAACCGCTGCGATCTCGGCTTGGCTCATCTGCTCGACGGCGAACAGCAACAAAGCCTCCCGCAACTCAGCGGGCAATCTGGCGATGGCCTTGTTCACCAGCGCGGCCTTTTCGTTGAGCGCGGCGGCGTCGTCCGGCGTGAGTTGTGGATCGACCGGATCATGGGTCAGCTCACCAGCCTCATCCTCCATGGGGACGGTGGGATGCCTGCCTTTCCACCGGGCATGACTGCGGGCAAGATTTGCCGCGATGTGAAAGAGGTAGGTCGAAAAGGCAGCGGTTGGCTTGTAGCTTTTCCGACTGGTGTAGAGACGGACGAAGGTTTCCTGCGCTAGATCGGTGGCCGTGGCATGATCTCCGACCATGCGGAGGAGGAAGGACGCCACTCGATCACGCCAGCGGTGCATCAGCTCGTTCAACGCCAGATCCTCGCCCGCAGCGAGCTTCTGCATGAGCTGAATGTCCTCCTCGTCTTGATAGCTCATGAGTGGCACGCGTGGTTAATGCCCGTGGCTGACGGGTTCCGCCGCCACGCCGATGACCTGCGGCAGCATGGCATCGAGATATTGGCGTGCCTGGGCCTCGGTCATGAGTCCTGCTGTTTGCTGAAGGTGCCGCAATAGAGCCTTCTGACATTCGACGTGAACGGCGGCCTGCTCTTGCAAGGCGGCATCAAGCTCCGGCGTGGACAGGTTTCCTTGAGAAGCGAGGTGGCTGAGCTTTTTCCGTGCCGCCACCACTTCCATGCACATGGCCTCGCAGGTGGGTTTGTAGGCGAGGTGCAGGGCTTTGACTTTCTCAAACTGGGCGTCATCGAGCTTGAGTTCCTGGTGCAGCCATTCCAGCTCGGGCAGCATCGTCTCGCCGTCATGCGAAGTGGCGTCCAGCCGGGTTCCGCACTGACATTGGTTGCGCGTGATGAAAAAAGCCGCCGTGGAGGCTGCCACGGCAAGAAGGAGAATGATGAGTCCGCGTTTCATGGCTGGGCGGCGAGATGCGCTGGATGCAGCGGATTGATGGATGCGAAGTAGGCCGTGCGCTGGGCGGAGGCGCTGCTCTCTCTCACAGTAAGACCACCAAGACCCGCGCCAAAGACCAGCATCACCGCAATGACGGCGACAGCGGGGGCGGGCCTGGAAATCCAGAGAAACAACGCCTCCGCGATGTCGCGCCATCCGCCAAGGGCGGACGCCGGGGAAGCTATGGAGACACGTTCCCAGACCTCGCGATTGAAAGAGGCTGGCAGTTCCATTCTGGGGTGGGACTGGCGGATGAGGGAGTCGAGTTCGTGTTCGTTCATGACGCGAAAAGGTGTCGGATGATGGGTGGAAGATCAACCCGTCAGGTCATCCGATGCCTGGCGGGCTGGAAGGGGGGCTGGCCCCTTAGTTGGCGCACTGCTTGCGCTCCGCGTTGTTGCAGTTCTTACCGGCGTGAGGCGCGGCGCAGCCGGTGTTGCATTCGATGCTTTTGTTCACCACGAGGCCGTTCTTGATGCCGTTGCTGGAGTAGCGCGTCTTGGTCTCGCAGCAGGACTTGAGGGCAGGCTTGGCGGGTGCGCTGGCCTTGGGGGTGTTGAAGGCCGGAGGCAGTCCTTTCCAAGGATTGGCACTGGCGCTGGTGGAACTGAAGCTGACGACAAGGGCGACAGCGAGGAGGGTGAGTTTCGTTTTCATGGTTGGGTTTGGTTTGCTAGTTTTGGTTCTGTTTTGGTTGGACGCGGTGTTGTGCGTTCATGCAGTGCAACTCCACGCCCCAACAAACCCCTCTGGTTTTCTGCAAAATATCTCACGCGGTTGAATAGGACGGCGCGAGCACCGTCGGAGTCCGCGCTGTCCGCATTCAAATCTGCCGGGCAGTCATTCAACCCGTCAAAACAACATTCCATGAAGTCATTCACGAACCTCTCACGCACGGCCACCGTCACGGGTGCTGTGCTCGCCCTGGCGCTTGTCGCCGCCTTCACCATGCCTGCACAGGCTGCCTATGTGGCCGATAAAGCCACGTCCACCGCACGCGCTGCGGTCATGCATCTGTGTCAGCGCTTCTGCGGCAATCATCACCATCATCACGGTCACCGCTGGTGCGGTCATGGTGAGGATTACTGGTGCCCTGGGCATTGAGCTTCGGCTCAATGCTTGCCTTCGCTTTTCTCCATCACTTTCATGAAGTGCGCACCGTCCTCAGGGGACATCAGGCGGCTGATGTCCTCATGATGACGGTGTTTTTCGTCTTTGCTGCGTGTGGGCTTGATACTGAAAGGGCTGCCGTTGCCGTGGAAGTCGAGCTCGATCTGCTTGATGCGCTCTGCCTGCTCGTCGTTGATGTGGTAGGTGGTCTTCCATCCTTCGACGGTTTTGGCAATGGAGGCGGTCTGCTGGCTGATGGAGGAAAAGTGCAGAACTAGAGCCGGAACTGCGAGGAGCAGGATCGGAACTCCGATGAGCATGGCTTTGTCACGCGGGGCCAGGGTGGTCGGCGCGGTGTCGGCTTTCTTTTTGGGCGTTCGTTTGCTCACAAATCACGCGGGTTGAGGTTTGTCGCGCCGCCCAGCAGCCGCAGCGCGTTCATGATGACCAGCAGCGTCGCGCCGGTGTCCGCGAGGATGGCGAGCCATAGGCTGGTGTGGCCGGTGAAGGCGAGGATGAGGAAGATGGCCTTCACGACGAGGGCGAAGGTGACGTTGAACTGGATGATGCGCAGGGTGCGGCGGCCTAACGCGATGGCTTCGGCCACTCTTGTGAGATCGTCCTTCATCAAAGCCATGTCGGCGGTCTCGATGGCGGTGTCGCTGCCGATGGCTCCCATGGCGATGCCGACACTGGCGAGGGCAAGCGCGGGGGCGTCATTCACGCCGTCGCCGATCATGCCGACGTGGTGATGCGCGGCCATGAGGCGGCGGATGTGCTCGATCTTTTGCTCGGGCATGAGGTCGCCGTGGGCTTCATCTATGCCGGCAAGACGGGCGATGGCATCCACGGTGCGCTGGTTGTCCCCGCTGAGCATGACGATGTTTTCGATGCCTGCCTCATGCAACAGGGTGAGCGCGTCAGCGGCTTCCGGGCGCAGGGTGTCGCCGATGCTGAGGATGCCGAGCGCTGCACCTGCGCAGCCTTCATGCGGCGTGTGGCCGAGAATGGCGAGGGATTCCCCACGGTTTTCGATTTCCGCGAGACGTGCCTCGATTTCGGGCGAGCAGACGCCGAGTTCGTGGGCGAGCTTGTGATTGCCGATGAAGTGCGGATGACCTTCGATGGCGGCGCTGGCACCGCGTCCAGTGATGGAGCGATAATCCGCAGCAGGTTCGGGTGTGATGCCACGCTCCAGCGCGGCCTCCACCACGGCCTGGGCGAGCGGGTGTGTGGAATGGATGTCGATGGCAGCGGCACGGCGCAGCACTTCGTTTGCGTTGAGTCCTGCCAGGGCGATGACCCCGGTGACCCGAGGTTTCCCCTGCGTGATGGTGCCTGTTTTATCGACCGCGAGGGCACGCAGCCTGCCCACGGCCTCAAGATAAGCGCCGCCTTTGATGAGCACGCCGCGCCGTGCCAGTGCGGTGAGGCCGGAGACGATGGAGACGGGTGTGGCGATGACGAGCGCACAAGGACAGGCGATGACGAGCAGCACGAGGGCGCGATACGTCCACTCCGACCATGCGCCGCCCATGAGCAGCGGCGGCAGCAGGGCAACGAGGAGCGCGACAATAAACACAGCAGGCGTGTAGATCGTGGCGAACTTGTCCACGAAGCGCTGGGTGGGCGCTTTCTGCTCCTCGGCCTCCTCGACCAGCTTGATGATGCGGGCGAGGGTGGAGTCTGCGGCGGCTTTCGTCACCTGCACGGTGAGCGAGCCTTCGCCATTGATGGTGCCTGCAAACACGGTGTCGCCCGGCTTTTTGTCCACGGGCACGGATTCACCTGTGATGGGTGCCTGGTTCACGCTGGAGCTGCCATCGAGCACTTTTCCATCGAGCGGAATGCGTGCGCCGCTGCGGATGCTGATCTCCGCGCCCACAGGCACCTCCTTCACGTCCGTTTCGATCAGACTGCCATCCTTAGATCGCATCAAGGCCGTCTCGGGGGCGAGCTTGAGCAATGACGCAATGGCACGCCTGGCCCTGCCGACGCTCCAGGACTCCAGCAACTCTGAAAGGGCGAACAAGAAGACGACGGCGGCACCTTCCGCGCCTTCGCTGACGAGCCATGCGCCGGTGACGGCCACGGTCATGAGCACGTTCATGTCGAGCTTTGCTTTTTGCAGTGCTTTGAATGCGGCGGGAAAGACCAGCAGGCCGCCGGACAAGGTGGCGAGCGCAAACAGCGCCGTGTGCAGCGCGGCGGCTCCGACATCAAGGAAGCGCAACGCCATCCCGAGCGTGAGCGTCACGCCGGAGGCAATGACGAGCGCATTGCGCGGCAGCGGTGTGTCATCATGCCCGTGCTCGCAAGAGCCGCAGGGCTTGGATTCAGCGGGGAGATTTTCAGTGCTCATGATTCAAGAAAATAAAATGGTGTGTGGCTGAATAGCCGCGCTGGCGCTGCGTCCGACTGACATGCCGCACTTTGGCGGCGAACACTCAAACCCAACGCAACATGAAAAAGCTCATCACCCTCCTGGCGGTCACTGCCAGCTTCGCCGTCCTCACTCCTGCCGCTGTGCAGGCGGGAGATCATCATTCCTCCGGTCATGGTTCCAGCCACGGCGGGGGACACCATTCCGGTCATGGCTCCAGCCACGGCAGCGGGTATTACACGCCAAGTCACGGCTCCGGCCATGGCAGCGGACACTACACGCCGAGCCACGGCTCCAGCCACTACACCCCAAGTCACGGCAGCTACGGCGGGCACAGCGGCAACCGGTATTATGTGCCGAATCCGGGGCACGGCTCCGGCCATCGCAGCAGCAGCGGAGGCCACATCAGTCTGCCTGGATTCCATTTCAGAATAAGCAGGAGGAAAAACAGACCCGCAAACTGAAAATCGAGACATAATTCTGACAACAAGGGGTGGGTCAAAATTCAATGCAAATCCCGGGTCAAATTTGGGTGCAAATCAACAGATATCGACAACCTCTCGCGCAACCAAGACATCGCGGTCGGACTGCAAGTGATCTTGAAGCCACGGGCC
>NZ_JACSRD010000014.1 GCF_014879935.1 Prosthecobacter sp. | reverse complement strand
CCCCTCGCCGCTCGCCCCCCGACCCCTCGTCGCTCGACCCCTGACTCCTCGTTGCTCGACCCCTGACCCTTCGCGACGGGTTCGCCGGAATGAGAAGTGAATGGACACCTTCGCGCCCGTGCGATGGGATTGACGAACCAGCGGCGAAGCTGGAGCGTAACCTCCGCATGCGCATCGGCATCACAGGCGCGACGGGTTTCATCGGCGGCCATCTGGGCCTGCTGGCGCAGAGTTGTGGTCATGAGGTGATCGCTTACACGCGGTCAGCCGGTTCTGTCGTGCCAGTGGCCTGCGAAACCCTGCATCAGCCGCCGAACGCGCCGCATGCGCTGCCTGAAACCCGGCTGGACGCTCTGGTCCATCTGTCCGGCGAGTCTTTGATGGGACTGTGGACGCATGAGAAGCGGGACCGCATCTGGAAGAGCCGGGTGGACTTCACGGAGGCCCTGGTGGCCCACCTCGGCACCTGGAAGGGCGAAAACCGGCCCAAAGTCTTCGTCTGCGCCTCCGGTGCGGGGTTTTACGGCACGACCACCGCAGGGCCCGTGGATGAGAAATCCCCCAGAGGCGGAGGGTTCCTGGCCGATGTGTGCGCGGGTTGGGAGAAGGCAGCGCAACGGGCCGAACAAGCCGGCAGCCGGGTGATCCTGCTGCGCACGGCGATGGTCCTGGGCCGGGACGGCGGGGCGTTTCCGCTGTTGAAACGTGTGTTCGGCCTCGGATTGGGCGGCAGGCTTGGCTCTGGCGAGCAATGCATGTCGTGGATTCACGTGGATGACGCCACCCAGATCATTCTGAAGGAGATCGAAACGGAAACCGTGAGCGGCCCGGTGAACCTGGCCGCGCCCGAAGCGGTGACGAACGCCGAATTCACCCGGAAGCTGGCCGCAGTGCTGAAGCGCCCGGCTTTTTTCCATGCGCCGGCCCTGGCTCTGCGTCTCCTGCTGCGGGGCATGGCGGAGGAGATGCTGCTGGGCGGCCAGCGAGTGATTCCTGGCGTTGCGACGGGGATGGGCTACACTTTTTCCCATCCCACTCTCGACAGCGCCCTGAAGGCGCTGGTTTGACAACCCGCACTCCTCATGGCCGCGCAGCAGACCACCATCGGCATCATCTACGATTACGACCAGACGCTCAGCCCCACCTACATGCAGGATGAGACGCTGTTCCCGCATTTCGGGATCAATCCGCCGCAGTTCTGGAAGCGCAGCCGCGAGCTGGTGGACAACGAAGGCTACGATGGCGAGCTGGCCTACCTGAAGTGCATGCTCGACTACCTGGACATGGACCGGCCGACCAATGAGGACCTGCGAAAGCTGGGAGCGAAGCTGAAGTTTTACAAAGGCGTGCCGGAGCTCTTCGAGGAGCTGAACGCCGTGCTCAACGACCAGCACCGCCTGCTGGGCGTGAAGATCGAGCATTACATCATTTCCAGCGGCCTGAAGGCACTCCTCGACGGCTCGGCGCTGGCAGGCCATGTGAAGCGCATCTTCGGCTGTGAGTTCGGTGAGGACAAAAACGGCCGGATCACCTTCCCGAAGCGCGTGATCAGCCACACGACGAAGACGCAGTACATCTTCCGCATCAACAAGGGCATGCTGGAGCCGCACGAGGATGTGAACGACCACATGGCGCACGAGCTGCGGCCCATCCCGTTCCAGCACATGATCTATGTCGGCGACGGCCCCACAGACGTGCCCTGCTTCACGCTGATGAAGCGCTACGGCGGCCACGCGGTCGCCGTGTATAACCCGGATGAGGCCAACCGCGCCAGCTTCCGCAAGTGCTACCAGCTCACCGGGCTCGCCGACCGCGTGAAACACATCGCCCCCGCCGATTACCGCCCTGGCAGCCACCTGCGCCTGCTGCTGGAGGAGATGATCCTCGAAATCGCCGACGGCATCGTGCGCAAGAAGCGCCAGGAGATCGAAGAAGGCACTGTGTCAGCGCCGCATTTCTGATTTAGCACACCGCAATCCCGCGCGCCCGCATGTCGCGGAACCATTCGACGTATTTGGGCACACCTTGGGCGATGGCGGTGGTCGGCTTGAAGCCGATGAGGGCGTTCGCCTTGCTGACATCGGCGGATGTCAGGGGCACGTCGCCAGGCTGCTCGGGGAGCTGGTTGATGGTGGCTTTTTTCCCGACCGCCTGCTCGATGGTGGCAATGAGGTCGTTCAGGGAGACGTTTTGCGAGCCGCCCAGGTTGAAGATGTCGTTGATCGGCCCGGTGCGGTAGTTGAGCGCTCCGATGATGCCATCGACGATGTCGGTGATGTAGGTGTAGTCCCGGCGGGTGGTGCCGTCGCCGAACTTGTCGATGGGTTTGCCGTCCTCAATGAGGCGGGTGAACTTGGAAATGGCCAGGTCGGGGCGCTGGCGCGGGCCATAGACGGTGAAGAAGCGCAGGTTGACTGTCTTGATGCCGTAGAGGTGGCCGTAATTGGAGCACATCTGCTCGCAGGCCATTTTCGTCATCGCATAGGGGCTGATGGTCTGGAGAATGGGGTCCGCCTCGGCGAACGGCACCTTTTTGTTCACGCCATAGACGGAGGAGCTGCTGGCGCAGACGAAATGCTTCACGCCGGTGCGGCGGGAGGCCTCCAGAAGGTGGAAGGTGCCCTTGATGTTCGTGTCGATGTAGAGTTCCGGCTGCTCGATGGACGGACGAACACCTGCCCGGGCTGCGAGGTGGATGACCGCGTCGAACCGCCCAGCGTCGAAGGTTTCGCCGACAAAACGCGGATCGGTGATGTCGCCCTCGCGGAAAGTCACCTGTGAGCCCAGGGCGCGGAGGTTTTCACGCTTGATGGCTGGATTGTAGTAGTCGTTGAGGCTGTCGATCACGGTGATGCGGCCCGCGTCATCGCGCAGGAGCCGTTCGACGGTGTGGGAGCCAATGAAACCGGCGCCGCCGGTGACGAGGATGTTCATGCGGC
>NZ_JACSRD010000152.1 GCF_014879935.1 Prosthecobacter sp. | reverse complement strand
ACAGCTCCAACTCCAACCGCCTGCGTGAGATCGGCGCGGTGGACAGCAAACGCATCAGCAGCGACGCCCGCATCGCCAAGATCGCGGCGGAGATCCGACAGATTCCCGGACTGGCGTGGGAGGTGATCTCGATCCATCCAGAGCGCTACAACGAACTTTACGCCAACTTTGGCAATCTGAACCGCCTGCTGGCCTGGGGACACGCGAAAGTCATCGAAAACCTGCTCGTGCGTATCCCCGGCTGCCCGCGTGCGGTCTCCGATCAGTTCGCGAACCCCGCCGTGCTGGAACGCGCCTTGCAGAGCCGGGGCCGTGCCATCGAGCTGGTGCAGCGAACCAAAGCGGAGACTGATCCCGCCGTGGCGGCCGCTTCGATCCTCGCCCGCGAGGCCTTCGTGGGCTGGCTGGAACTGCAGGGGGAGCGCTTTGGCGCCGAGTTTCCGAAGGGCGTTTCACAAAGTGTGAAACAATCGGCCGCGGAACTGGTAAAGATGCACGGGAGTGCCGTTCTGTCGGCCGTTGCCAAAACCCACTTTCGCACCGCAGACGAGATTTTGTCCGGGTTGGATTCCTGATGCAGGCAGTTAGATTCGGCTCATGAAGCGTTAGGTATCCGGTAATGTTTCGTCATAGAAATAAGTTGCGCCCAAATAATCATCTCGCTAGTCAGAGAACCATGCCCACGATCACAAAAAAAGAGCTCATCGCCGACCTCAGCAACCTCACCGGGATGAAACATTCCGACGCGCTGCTGATGGTGGAGGCGCTCACGGATCTGGTGACCCGGCGCCTGGGCGAGGGCTATCACATCACCCTCCGCAAGTTCGGCACCTTCGACGTGCGGGTGGCCCGCGGAAAGCTGGGCCGCAACCCGAAACAGCCGAACTCCGAGATGAAAATCCCCGACCGCTGTGTGGTCCGCTTCAAGCCGAGCAAGGAACTCCGGGAACTGGTGGCCGCCGTCCCCGTGGAGAAGCTCAATGGCACCGCTCCGCCATCCGCTGAGGGCTGCTGAGACGCGGCCGTTTTGGTTGCTAAGAACCAGCACGCGGGGCGTATTGTGTGCTCCATGCGTTCTTCGATCTTCCTCACCCTGTCCCTTCTCTTCGCCACACAGCTCACGGCCGCGCCGCTGTGGATCTGGCTCAGCAAAGATGCCACCAAGGACAAAGATGTGACCTTCCGTCACCAGTTCGAAATCCCAGGAAACGCACACTTTGCCACCCTCGAACTGACCTGTGACAACGGCGCGGAGGCCTTTCTCAATGGCAAGAAGGTGCTGACCAATCCCGACTGGCAGGAACCCACGAAGGTGGATATCAGCAAGGCTGTCAAACGTGGTGAAAAGAATGAAATCACCATCACCGCCCACAACAAAGGCGGCATCGCGGCACTGATCGCCCGCCTCACGGTCAAGCTGGCCAACGGCACCGAAAAAGTGCTGGTTGAAACGAACGGTTCCTGGGAGGCCACCGCCACCGGCAAGGAGGCATGGAAACCAGCGACTGAGATCGAGACCTATGGCAAAGGCCCCTGGGGGCTGGCCCTTGATGTGAAAGGTGGCGGCAAAAAGAACGACGGCCCGGCCGAATCCATCGCCGCAGCGGACATCACCGTGCCGAAGGGATTCAAGGTGGAGAAACTCTACAACGTGCCGAAGGATCAAGAAGGCTCCTGGGTCGCCCTCACTGTCGATCCGAAAGGCCGCCTCATCGCCTGCGACCAATACGGCAGCCTCTACCGCATGAGCGTTGGCTCTGCACCGCTGAAGCCCGAAAAACTCGTCGTCGAGCTGGGCAAGGCCCACGGCCTCCTCGCCGCCTTCGACAGCCTCTACGTCATGGTGAACGAGGACGGCCAGAAAAACGGCCTCTACCGCCTGCAGGACACCAACAGCGACGATCAATACGACAAGACCACCAAGCTCGTCACCATGAAGGGCGGCGGCGAGCACGGCCTGCACAGCATGGTTGTGAGCCCGGACGGCAAAAAGATCTTCTTCAACGGCGGAAATCACACGGAGCTGCCGGAGGAACTCAGCGCCAGCCGGCCCGCCAAGATTTGGAGCGAAGACCACGTCCTGCCGCGCCTGTGGGATGCGAATGGCCATGCCCGCGGCCGCCTCGCTCCTGGCGGCTTCATTTGCAGCATGGATCCCGATGGCAAAAATGTGGACCTCTTCTGCTCCGGCTTCCGCAATGAGTTCGACATCGCCTTCAACGACCAGGGCGAGCTCTTCACCTACGATGCCGACATGGAGTGGGACATCGGCAGCCCGTGGTATCGCCCCACCCGCGTGAATCACTGCGTCAGCGGTGCCGACTACGGCTGGCGCAGCGGCAGCGGCAAATGGCCGAACTACTACCCTGACAACCTGCCCACCACGCTCGACATCGGCCCCGGCAGCCCCACCGGCGTCGTCGCAGGCACCGGCGCGAAATTCCCCGCGAAGTATCAGCACGCCATCTTCATCAACGACTGGACCTACGGCACCATGTGGGCCATCCACCTCGAAAGCAAAGGCGCCAGCTACAAGGCCACCAAGGAAGAATTCGTCTTCGGCAAACCGCTGCCGCTCACCGATGTCGTCATCCATCCGCAAGACGGCGCGATGTACTTCGCCGTCGGCGGCCGCAAATCGCAAAGTGGAGTCTATCGCGTGACTTACGTCGGCGATGAATCCACCGCGAAGGCCGCACCGCTGCCGCTCGATGAAGAAGCACGCATGCGCCACGCCATCGAGGCCTCGCACAGTGCCGGGGGCGACCTCGGCAAGCTTTGGGGTTACCTCAGCCACAGCGATCGCCACGTGCGCTACGCCGCCCGCGTTGCCATCGAGAAGCTTCCCGTCGATTCCTGGCGCGAAAAGGCCCTCACCGAGAAACAACCCGTCGCGGCCATCGAAGCGCTCATCGCACTCGCTCGCGTCTCCGGAGCCGCCAGTGCTCACGAAGGCGGAAGAGCCGCTGAAAAGCCCAAATCCACCTCCAGCAGCCCCATTCCGAATGTCTCGCCGGAAAACGTCGAACTCGAAAACCGCATGCTTTTGGCCCTCAGTGCCATCAAAGCGCCTCCGGGCCACGAATTGGCCGCGCTGCGTGCCCTGCAGCTCATCTTGATCCGTCTCGGCAAACCCGATGCCGAAGTCTGCGCCAAGATCGCCGAGGCCCTTGATCCTGTCTTCCCCAGCGAAGATCCGTTCATCAATCGCGAACTCTGCCAGATCCTCGTCGCCATCGACAGCAAGCAAGTCGTCGGCAAAACCCTCGCTGCCATGGCCACTGCGAAGGACGATTGGGCGGAAATCACCACCGATGCCGTTTTGAGCCGCAACGACGGTTATGCGAACGCCGCCCGCGCCGCCGCCGGCTCGCGCCCGAACGCGCAGCAGATCGCCTACATGTATGCGCTGCGCAATGCCACCGCCGGCTGGACGCCCGAGCTTCGCAAAACCTTCTTCTCCTGGTTCCCCCGCGCCCGCACGTGGAAAGGCGGCAACAGCTTCAAAGGCTTCATCGAAAACATCCGCAAAGACGCGATGGAAACCTTCGTCCCGCAGAACGAACTCGCCGAACTCGACGCCCTCAGCAACAAAGTCGAAGCCATGACCGCGATGCCCAACTACGTCGCCCCCAAAGGCCCTGGCAAAAACTACACCCTCGACGAAGCCACTGCTCTGGCCACCACCGGCCTCAAAGCCGGCGGACGCGACTTCGCCAATGGCGAAGCCATGTATCGCAGCGTCATGTGCGCCACCTGCCACCGCTTCAACGGCGAAGGCGGCAGCATCGGCCCCGACCTCACCGGCTCCGGCAACCGCTACACCCTCCGCGATCTTTTGGAGAACATCATCGACCCCAGCAAGGTCATCTCCGACCAATACGACAGCCACGAGATCACCAAGAAAGACGGCAGCGTGCTCGTCGGCCGCATCGTCGTCGAGGAAAACGAAAAAGTCTTCCTCATGACCAACCCCTTCGCCCCCAACGACCACCTGGCCATCAACGAGTCCGACATCGCGAAAAAAGGCACCCGCAAAGTCAGCATGATGCCGCCGAGCTTGATCAACTCACTCAATCAGGACGAATTGCTCGATTTGCTAGCCTACCTCGTCTCCGGTGGGAACAAGGGGGACAAGGTTTTCAAGAAGTAGCTGCTGAGCCAGAAAGATGACGGTCGGGAGAGCCTTGGAATTGCATGAAGTCTTGGCTAGCCGCGTATAAGGATGGAACATTTTTCTTCCTGATATGAGGAGCGGCCCGACTTCTTCCCTATCCTTTGCCTTGCTAGTCTGGCTGCTGAACACCGGACCTTTGGAGGCTGCGGACTTTTGGCTGTATGGCAAGCTGCCGTCTCCCCACGATCAAACGAGCGGCATGATGCATTTCAAATTTGTGTATATGCATACTTGGACGCCAACCGCCTTTTGGAGCAATGACGGAAGCTCGAAGGATGGATCGGAGCCAAGAGGCTCCCTCGCTCTGCGAGTTGTGAATGGGCGGTTTCTTGCGAAGCTTCCGGTGAAACAACAATCCGTCACGCAATCAGAGTTTATCGTGCGTGTCTGGTTCACGACAACACAGTCAGCAAACTTCCAGCAGTTTTCGCCTGATTACCGGCTTCTTCATGCTGAGCTGGCCCCTGACAAGAAATCACCGGCTCCAGTGGAGGTCTTGACCACAGGAGAGGTCTTTTCATCAGGAGCCAAAACCAATGATTTGATCACCCTAGGAACTGGGCCTTTTTTCCGCTGCTGGGTCAAAAAACGAAGTGGGGCTGGCGGGTTTGAATACGAGTCATCATCGAGCACGACAGTCCCCCTCGATCCTGGAATGCCCACCACCAATTCGTTGCGAATCGCACCTGGAAAAGCGACACACGTTTGCTTACGCGTCCCGAAAGGAGGCAATCCCGCAGGCATCAAGCAGGTGAACACAGACATGGCGTTGCAGCCGACGACAGCAGAACAGTTTGGCGAAAGCCGCACTTGGCAGGATGCTTCCGGCAGAAAGCTCGTCGCAACATTGCGTGATTGTGACGGGACGGTAGTTGTGCTCAAAGGCGCGGATGGAAATCTTTTTTTGATCAGTCTGTCCTCGCTCTCTGCCTCCGACCAGGATCACGCCAAGAAAGCGCGTAATTTGTAAGCCCGCGTTATCGCTTCTCAAACGGCCACACTTGCGGCATTACGTCGTTGTCTGAGCGCATCACATAACCGACACACTGACCTTCCTCATTGAAGGCGAAACCGATGCCGACCACTCCACCTGCACGCGGGCGGAAATTGCGAGCGCCTTCGTAACGACCCTGTTCATTGATGACGCCGGTTTCATAGTAAAATCGGCCTTCTTCATCAATGGCAACCATCACCTGCTGGCGCTTGCGTGATGCTTTTTTCTTGGGCACAAAGGGGGCGGAGGGGAGCTTGAGGGCAGGAGCCTTGACCCAACAGAAGGGAAAAGGATTGCGCGTCTCCACATCGCCAACTCCTAACGGTTTTTTGTCGAGATCGGCAAGACGAACGCTGTTGAAACTTCCGGGCATGACGGTGACTACGCCATCAGAGGTAACGAGACCGATATGCTCCCGTCCATCCTCATCCTGAGTGATGCGAACGATGGACGCCATGAGGCGCTGCTGCATTTCTTCGACGGTGGTAGGTAGGCGAACCGTTTCAGCCTCTTGTTCCTGCCTCACTCGGTGATCACGAGTTTCTTTCGCTTCGTCGAGCAGGCCCTTCTTGGTTAGTTCATCTTCCAAGAGTTTGAGACGATTGATATACGCTGCATAAAGCCCCTGAAGAGTCGTTATTCGCCGCTTTTCGATTTCTGAGTGCGTTTTGCGGTAGGTTGTGCGCAGGGGGATGATAGAGGACGGGATATTCGCGTCATGGAGTGGCAGCTTGTCCCCTTGAGAGATTCGCTTTTTCTCCTCCTCAACGAGAAGGGCATCTTCGAGCTTTTTATTGGCAGCCAAAAGACTCCGTTCACGGTCAAGGGCACGGAGGTAGCCGGAGTTCAACACGGAGAGTTCATTGCCAAAGGGCTGGGTGACTCGATCCTGAATCAAAGCAGCCATCTGCTTGGTCAGTGTATCGAGTTCGGACGGCGGTGCTGGAATGGGGGAGGGTGCTGGAGGTGACGCCGATGCCTGGACTTTGGGTGTGCCCGCGACAGGGGCAACAGGCATGGGCGTCACTGGCGGGGTGACTGGAGCAGGGGGGACCGTTGGGGTGACTGGTTCCGGCTTTGGCGAGATGATGATGGCGGCGTCGGGTTTGGGGATGGTTTGAGGCGTCGAGACCGCTGAACTGTTTTTTTTCGGACCTTGAACCAGCACCCAGGCCAAAAACGCGAACAGCAACATGGCCGTAATAGCGAGAACAGAGTTGGTAGGACTCTTGCGCCTCGTCGAGAGAAGCTGGGAACGCGGGGGGAGCGGCGCGCGATGAGATGATGCCATCACTGAGGCAGGCTGTGGTCGTGTCTGACCTGCCTGTGGAGGGGTGCGTCGCACTACATCGACCGCATCTCCCATTTCACTCGCCGCTTGATAGCGGTTCTCGGGCTGGCGTTGCAGGGCTTTGACAACAATTTGGTCAATGCGTGCATCCACCTGTGCCATGAGGCTTGGTGGCAACCAGGCTCCGCGTGGGGTCTCCCGCGTGAGCATCTCATAGAGCATCACGCCGAGAGAGTAGAGATCGGAACGGTGATCCAGCTGCCCCATCCAGCATTCCGGGGCGATGTAGTCAGGCGTGCCCATCACCACATTCGACGCGGTGAGGCCCATGTCTTGCTTCAGCGGGCGGGCAAGTCCGAAGTCAGCCAGCTTGGCGCGTCCATCCAGCGTGACGAGCACATTGGCGGGCTTGATGTCACGATGAATGACACCCTGGGCGTGCGCATATTGGAGGGCTCCACACACCTGAATAATGAGATCCAGCGTCTGCGGGGCGGTAAGTCCTTGCTGATGAATGTGCCGGCTCAGATCGCTGCCATCAACATACTCCATGGCGAAATACAAGTGTCCCGCTTTTGTCTGTCCAAACTCATACACACTGATGATGCCCGGGTGTTGCAGAGCCGCGAGTGTGCGAGCCTCACGCTGAAAGCGAGCCATGAACTCCTCATCTCTCGCCAGTTCCGCAGGTAGCAGCTTAATGGCGACGGGGCGATCAAGGGACACCTGCACACCTTTGTACACCGCCCCCATGCCTCCTCGCCCGAGAAACGACTCCACGGCAAACTGGGGCATCATGCGCTGGAGTTCGGCCACTGAAGGTGGTTGCCATGAACCGGCTTGGCTGGGCGAAATGTCAGGTGGGGAGGACATGGCTTGTGATGGCGGCGGGTCAGGAAGACGGAACAGCAGAAACGACCTCCACACTGAGAATCCAGCGGTGAAGATAGCCTTTGCTGAGAGCCTTGGGTGTCTTCTTGTCGTCATACATCACCGGCAGACCGGTGATCTTCTGCACACGGCCTTTGATCGTCAGCTTCGAGTTCGCCGGTAGCACGGCAAAATCAGCGAAGGCCCTCCGTTCGGCAGATACACGAACATAGATTAACTCGCGGGTGGGGTAGGCTTGGTGAAGATCGCTATCTTTTGTCACATAATATCCTACCAGCCCCTTTTGATAGCGGGAGTCGCCACTGTCCTCCGGACTGGCTAACTTGCTTCCTTCACCATGCCATCGGCTGTTTTCTTTTCCCGCCTCCTTGAAGGTGACCAAACTATTTATGGGATTAAAGCGCTCAAAGGTGATCTCCCACTGCACGGGCTGGCTTTCAAACTGCCGCATCGCGTTTCCAAGACGAGTGCGCAATGCACCAATGTTGGAAGGTGTGTCACTTTTTGCCGAAGCTTCCGCCGCCGCAGCCACCTCCGTAATGAAGTCAGGCAGGCTAGTCTGCCACTTCTTGAGAAACGCAGACTGGCTTTGAGCAAAGGCGCAACTCACCGTGAGCATGATCGCACTTGCGGCGGTGGGAAAGAACTTCGTCTTCATATAGGAGAGATGGTAACAAGGCGCATGAGGTAACTGAATCTCTTGCCGTTCCCAGTTATGTGGCAGCATTATCTTCTTAGCCTTCCGGCGCTGTTCAGATGCAGTGCGGGAGGCCGGAAATAGCTATGGCGTGAACTTTCATATGCAACGTGCTTTTGCTCACACTTACGGCCCTCACAAAGATGTCACGGACCTCAGGCTTGTCCTTGGACGAGTGGCTGAGGAAGACATCGAAGCGGAAATCGTCAGGCATGGCGGGGCTCGGGGCAGATTCCCGCCATCCAAGCGGAGCCGCCCGACCTTGGCAAGAGGGATGAGCACATGCTTGCGACTCCTCGGTAACCATCAAAAGTTTGGATGCGCGGTCACAAGACGCGGGGGCTTGTCTCCTTCCACGATCCAGGCGGTCAGGATGCAGGGATCTCGGCCATCCGGGGTTTCGATCTGGCATTCGACAGTGAACTTGCGGCCAAAGCGAGTGGCGCTGGTTTCTGTCACAGGCTGTGTCCGTCCATGATGGCGAAGCGCCTCCGCCATGATCTGCCAGTCGCCGGGTTTGAAGCCGCGATTGAGGAAGAATTTCGCCTTGGCCCCACCCTGCTCATGCGCCAGATCGAGCAGGTATTCGGTGAGCTTTTTCTCCTCCACGATCAGGGAGTCGGCTTGCGGCAGCTTCATGCGCGGCTCAGGCGGGTTCGATGTCGGTTGCCTCCACCGTGATAAGCCTGGGTTTTTCTCCTGTGCGGATAAACTCCACCTCATAGCCCACGCCGCCGTCATACACATGTACCACCGTTCCGCGTGCGCCTGCGCTCATCCCTTCCAGTGGCAGGTCATGCGCCAAGCGCACCATGGCATGCTCGGCATACGGCAAATGTTCCTCCTGCGGCACCACACGGGCCACCACCCAGAAACGTCCATGGCTCCACGGCACCGGCAGGTGCAGCGTTCCGTCCTTCTGGGGTTCGAGAATAGCAGTGATCGTGCTCATAGATGCAAGCATGATACTTCCCGCAGACCTTGGCAAGAGGGATGACTTACCGTGTCGCTGCCTCAAGCAGCCACCAGCGATGCTTTGGCCTGTTTCGGGGCTTCTTGGAGCACATAACGGCGGAAAAGGTCATCTGCCAGATGGTGCGGATCGTCCGTGAGGATCGTGCGCACCTCGCCGAAGCGGAAGATGGATTCGCGGCGGCGCACGAGTTCGCCAAAGACGAGCTGGCAGGTCTTCGGATCACGCACGCTGCTTTGGGCACGCTGCATATCGGTTTGCAGAGCGACCATGGCCTGAGCGTAGGTTTGCTTGTTCTGACGAGGGAACAAGGTGCTGGCACGCGGCGGCATGGTTTCCCCGGCGTGAAACTGGAGCAGGCAGGGCTGCGTGCATGCCACCAGCACGCCGACATTCACAAACTCTCCCGTCTCAGGATACGGAAGGAATTGCAGCAGGGCGTAGTTGCAGGCGGTTTGAGGGTTCATGGCAGTTTCCAGAAGGTGTCTGATTGGCTGAAGGGCAGTTTCAGCACCGATCTTACCCTCTCTCGGAAGTCTAGGATTTCAGTCAGGGTGATCATGGCTTCTTCAATGGCTCGGCGATGTCACGGACCACCGGCTTGTCCTTGGACGCGTGGCTGAGAAAGACATCGAAGCGGAAATCGTCAGGCATGGCGGGACTCGGGGCAGATTCCCGTCATCCAAGCGGAGCCGCCCGACCTTGGCAAGAGGGAGGCTCAACAGGTTTTTCTCACACCGCAGCTCTGGAGCGACGCGAAAGCAGCCGAAGGCAATGAGGATAACCGCTGAGAACGCCTTCAAACAATTCATCTCTGCGGTTATCCCGCCTGTTGCGGTGGATGAAGTCGCTTGGAGCGCTGAAACCGAACACGACGTCGTCAACTGCACGGACAGAAAGCACCTCAAGCCGCCACCGGCATCAGGTTTGGATGCGGCAGCTCATACCGGAGCCGACGACCTACTAGTCATGCAGGCGTTCCATGCTTTCCGTGACCGTGTCGAATTGAATCCACGCAAAGCCTGCATTGAGCCGGCTTTCTTTGTTTGTGAGGTGAAACAGCCACCCATTGCCACCCGTTGCGTCCTCCCACTTCCCATGTCCCCTCTTCGTCTGCTCCTTCCCATCCTCGCACTGGCGGCACAGGCCGCCGAACCTGCCAAAGAAAAGCCCTTCACGCCTGGCGGCGTCTATCGTGAGGGGGACATGCAGCGTCCGCAGCCGACGGTGATCACGCCGCCATCGGAAAACACGCCGCCGAGCGATGCGATCGTGCTTTTTGATGGCAAAGACCTGTCCAGGTTCATCCGTCGGCCGCGCAAGGACGATCCTGACCAGAGTGACGTGCCGAACTGGAAGATCGAAAATGGTTATGCGGAGATCAAGCCGAAGGGCGGTGACATCGACACAAAGGAAAAGTTTGGCTCCTGCCAGATCCATCTCGAATGGGCGACTCCGGCGAAGGTGGAAGGCAAAGGGCAAGGCCGTGGCAACAGCGGCGTGCTCATTCACGGCTGGGGCGAGGTGCAGGTGCTCGACTCCTTCGGCAATGAGACCTATCCAGACGGCCAGGCAGCCGCGATCTACCACAAGTATCCGCCGCTGGTGAACGCCAGCCGCAAACCGGGCGAGTGGCAGAGCTACGACATCATCTGCGAGTGCGCGAAGCTCGATGAGAAAGGAAAGGTGCAGCAACCAGCGCGGCTCACCGTCATTCACAATGGCGTCATCGTGCAGCATGCGGTGGAAATGGACGCCAAAACCCAGGAGTTCGGCTTCGCGCTTCAAGATCATCACAATCCCACCCGCTACCGCAACATCTGGGTGCGCCCGCTGCATCGGCGTGATGAAGCCGCGGCAACAGCGGCGAAATAATCAGCGGAGGGCCGCCTCGTTCACCCGTTTCACGAGATTGAGCACGGTACGGGCGGAAATCGCCTCGTGCATCACCAGCGTGGTGCCGGTGGAGGGCGCTGGATTGCTGGTGAAGGTCTGGATGCGCGCCACGTGGCCGATCACGTTGCCATTCTCATCCAGCACCGCCGAGCCACTGCTTCCCTGCGCCCAGTCGGTGCTGACATTGAGCCGCTGGCTGGACGGGTCATCCTTCAAGCCGGCGGAGAAGAGGCGGTTCACGATGCCGGCGCTGAAGTAGCCGCGATGTTTCAACGGATCGCTGAAGCAGTAGGCAGGCTCGCCCAGCTCGACATCCGCGCGCAGTGGCAGCGGCTTCAATCCACCGGCGACGACACGCACGAGCGCCGCATCGGCCCTGGCATCGGCCCCAAGGATGGCTGTCGTGGCAAAGAGTTCGTTGTTCTCGTCGGCAACGATCAGCCAGCCGTCCTTCAATGTCTCCGGCGGGTCCACCACGTGATTCGCTGTGGCGATCACATCCGGCGCGATGGCATACGCTCCACCCAGATTGAGATGCATCTTGTCACAACGGGTGCAACGATAAAACCAGCCCGCACGCAGATGCGCGGCACGGGCGATCCGGGCGATGTCGCGACCGGACCGCGCTCCGGCAGACTCGCCTTGCAGGGTGATGCGTTCCGGCTTCGGCTGCCGGAGTTGCTCCTTCACGCGGGTGTGGTCGAGGAACTGGCCCGGCTTCACCAGTCGTGCGGCGATCTCAAGAAGCGGGTCCGGTGGCGTGACGGGCGAGGGGCTTTTCGGCGAAATCGAGGGCCGAGCAGCCTCCACGGGTGGAATGCCGGTCAATGGAAGGCCCAGTGCCTTCTCCACAGCGGGGCGCAGCGACTTGCCACGCAGTTCATTGCCTGAAGCGATGAGCCTTCCTGTGGTGCCGTCCACCAGGAAGCAGGAGGGAATCGCCCGCACATGGTACAGGCGGGCCAGATCGGCCTCCCAGCCCTTGCCGTCGCAGATCTGCGTCCACGTCATGGCCTTTTCCTGCGTGAAGGAAGCGAGACGCTCCTTGGTGCGGTCGCTGTCCAGGCTGATGCCCAGCACTTCGAAGCCATGCGGCTTCAGGTCGGCATAGACTTTCGTGAGATTCGGCACCTCGGCGATGCACGGCCCGCACCACGTCGCCCAGAAGTCCAGCATGACGATCTTTCCCTTATAATCGGAGGGAAAAGCGATCTTCCCGCCGGAGGTGCTCACGGCCTCGAACGAGGCCGCTTTATCAGACGGGGCTTCCGCAAAAAGAGCTGTGACCAGCAGGAGCGATGCGCATGGGATGTGTTTCATCACCGCCCTAAACGGACATTCCGGGCGCTTCTTTGAGTGGTGAACGGCTGCCTCACGCAACATCTGCCCACGTATCCGCAACCGCCGAAGAGCACGGAAGAACCGGCTGGGCATGGTTCAATCACCAACCTATGAAGCGAAACGACCCCATCTCCCATCTGATGACACGCAACGTGATCACCGTGCATCACGGCGACCCCGTCTCCAAAGTCCGCGCCCTCGTCCAGGAACATGGCGTGCATCACATCCCTGTCGTCAGCGGTGACCAGATCATCGGCATCATCACGTGGAGCGACATTCTTCGCTTCAGTTTCGGCGATGTCTTCAAAACGGACGAGCGCACGGTCGATGCCACGCTCGACCACACCTTGACCCTCGAACAGGTGATGAAGAAGGATCCCGTGACGCTCCCGGAAACCGGCACCGTCCGCGAAGCCGCCGAAATCCTGGCGAAGAGTGAATTCCACTCCCTTCCCATCGTCAACGGAGGCAAACTCGTCGGCATGGTCACCAGCACGGACCTGATCCGCTATCTGCTCGATCAGTTTTGATCGTCGCCAGAGCGTACAACGCCGGGGACATTGAACACGCGGTGCCCTCATGCAGCCGCAAAACGGCAGGGCCACGGTCGTGTCGCGGCCGCCGTTGGCAGATGGGATTCGTGATCGCATGGGGCGGGCAGGAAAGCGCGGTTGCGTGGAAGACAATCCGCGATCTTGTCCGTACTCTCCCCACCCAACCGCCATGCCCATCCGACCTCCCGCCGAAGCCTACGAGAAAGTTCCGACCTCCATTTTCCCTGATTCCGCCGCAGCGGCCAAAACGCTGGCGCAGGAGGTGAAAATCCTCATTGAGACGAAAAACCAGGCTGGAAAGCCCGCCGTGCTCGGCATGGCGACGGGATCGACGCCGGTGCCGTTTTATCGTGAGCTGATCCGCCTGCACAAGGAGGAGGGCCTGAGCTTCAAGAACGTCATCACCTTCAATCTGGATGAGTATTACGGCCTGGGGGCCGATCACCCGGAAAGCTACGCCCGGTTCATGGCGGAGCAGCTTTTCGATCACATCGACATCCCGAAGGCCAACATCAACATCCCCAGCGGCACGGTGCCGGGTGACCAGGTCTTCACCCACTGCCGGCAGTATGAGGAGAAGATCGAATCGGTGGGCGGCATTGATCTGCAGATCCTCGGCATCGGCCGCACCGGCCACATCGGCTTCAATGAACCGGGTTCCAGCCGCGACTCGCTGACCCGCCGCATCACACTGGACCGCGTGACCCGCCAGGACGCCGCGAGCGACTTCCGCGGTGAGCAAAACGTGCCGCATTTCGCGATCACCATGGGTGTGGGCACCATTCTGCGTGCCAAGAAGCTCGTGCTGATGGCCTGGGGAGAGAACAAGGCCGTGATGGTGGCCAAAGCGGTGGAAGGACCGACGACCGAGGCAGTTTCAGCCTCCTTCCTCCAGGATCATGACGACGCGCGGTTTTTCATCGACTCCGGTGCCTCCCGCGAACTGACCCGCATCAAGCTGCCCTGGCTCGTCGGTCCGGCGTCCTGGACGCCCCGTGAGACCCGGCGCGCGATGGTGTGGCAGGCTTTCAAGATCAGTCGGCCGATTTTGAAGCTCGTGGATGAGCACTACAACGAAAACGGCCTTTCGGACCTGCTTTCAGAGCAAGGGCCGGCCTACCAGCTCAACATCCGCATTTTCAACCAGCTCCAGCACACCATCACCGGCTGGCCCGGGGGCAAACCGGACGAGGACGACACCTACCGGCCTGAACGTGCCCGTCCGTATCCGAAACGCTGCCTCGTTTTCAGCCCGGAGCCGCAGGACGCGGTGGTGGGCATGGGCGGCACGATCGACCGTCTCGTCGAACAAGGCCACGATGTGCGTCTGATCTCCCTGACCTCGGGCAGCCTTCGTGTTCCAGACAGCGAGGCGGACAAATTTGCCGAAACGCTGCTGGAACTGGCCTCCAACGCCAGCAAACCGGATGCCTGGGGGCCGCAAGTCGCCTACGCGCGCGAGGCGCTCTCATTGCTGGAGGCCAAGGGCGAGTTTGGTGAAGATCCGCCGCTGCTGCGTCAATTGAAGGGCCTGATCCTTCGCGGTGAACTGCGGGATGCAGCCCACACCGTGGGCATCACCAATGACCGAGTGACCTTCCTGGACCTGCCTTTCTATGAACAGGGCCGTTATCGCCGCTTCAAGAGCACTCAGGCGGACATCGACGCGCTGACGCGTCTGCTGCTGGAGCACAAACCGCATCAGATCTATGTCACGGGCGACGCGGCCGACCCCTCCAGCGTGTCCGGCATCTGTTTCCGCCTCCTCGTGGCCGCCTTGCAGGCCTGCGCGGGCGAGGAATTCGCCGGCTCGTGCAGCGTTTGGCTATATCGCGGCAAGGAACGGCCGCTGGAGCCGCATGAGATCGACATGGCCATTCCGATGAGCCCCTTGCAGCTTGAGCGGAAGGGGAACGCCATCTCCCGCTATGGGGCATTGTCCTCCCTCGAACGCGAAGCACCGGAAATCTGCCGGGAGAACGCCCGCCTCTACGACGCTCTCGGCCTGGCCGAATACGAGGGGATCGAGACCTTCCAGCGCTGGCGCCGGGCCTAACCGTCCGGTCAGTTCGCTGCGGCAGGCTTGGCGTCTCGATACTTGCAGGTGCCGAGACGAAGAAACTCGTCGCAGTGGGCCTCGATGCGCATGCTTTTCATGCTCGGCTGGAAACCCAGGCGGCGGGTGATGCAATCATGCAGCAGGGCGGTGTGATCGTCCTCAAACTCCACCACCCGGTCGCAATCCAGGCAGATCAAGTGGTTGTGCTGCGGCTTGTCGAGGAAATTGGGGTCGTAGTAGGTCTGGTCGCGGCCCAGATCGACCTCCCGCAGCAGGCCGCACTCCACCAGCAGGGTTAAGGTGCGGTACACCGTGGCCCGGGACACGGTGCTGTCGATTCTGCGGGCTTTGTCGAGGAGTTCCTCGGCTTTGAAATGATCATCGGAGGCGAAAGCTGCCTCCACGATGACATCGCGTTGCTTGGTGCGGCGGAGCCCCTGGCTGGCCAGGTGGGCGTCCAAGCGTTGGGTGATGCGTTCGTCCATGGAGGGGCGAGGTTAGACACGTCACCCGCCGGGCGCAAGGCGGCGGTTTCATCAGCCTGCCTTCAATGGAAGCGCTGCGGGTGCTTCCCAGGGGCGGCTGCCAGCTTTAAGACTCCCCTTAGTTGACGTTAAATATCCGAGACTCAGAATGTTGCAACATGGCTCAGGGGCCGTGCCCTTAGATAAAAAGAAAGGCACAGCGGACAGCCAGATGACCTCCGACATTCAAATTATTTTCAAAAAATTATGGCTTTTATTGTTAATTTTGGTAAAATTCCAGGGACTGCCTG
>NZ_JACSRD010000149.1 GCF_014879935.1 Prosthecobacter sp. | reverse complement strand
CATCACCGGGGCGGTGTAGGCGTGGCCGTCGTCATAGCCGGTGAAGTATTTGGCGGTGGGATCGGGGGCAAGTCTTCGGCGGGTTTCATCGCTGTAGTTCACCACGGGCGCGGCAGGCGGCCAGGTGGTGCCGCCCCAGGGGAAGTGGCCTTTCGGCTTGAAAACCGAAGCCGGGGTGGTGTGCTCATCCCATGTCTCCTGGCTGCCGATGCCAGCCGCGATGCTCCATTCCCGGTCCGAGGGCAGGCGGTAGGTGCGGTTTTCTTTCCGGCTCAGCCAGACGCAAAATGCCTGCGCGTCCTGCCATGAGATACGGGTGACGGGATGGGCGTCGAGCAGGCCGTCTGGCGTGTAGCCCTGGGTTTGATGCTCTTTCCATTCCGTGTTGGCCTCCGGGTTATCAGCCGCATAGGCGGCGTAGTCCTGGCGGCGGGTCTCGTGGATGCAAAACAGCACGCTGGTGCCGGGCACGGGCACGAGCTTCATGCCGAGGGTGTTGGTGATGGCGCGTGCCTTTGCATCGTCAGGCGGCATGTCCACTGGAAAACTTGGCTGCTGCCGGGCTTGCAGGGCGGAGATGGCTGCGGGGTGTGGCGGCTCGACGGGGGGCAGCGGAGCGGCGGCTTTTTCCTCAGGTGGTGCCTTGCCTCCCGGCACGAGCACGCAGCGGAAGCCGAGCTGGATATTTTCAGAGGAGGGTTTTGCCGAACGGCGCGCGGCGGAGAGGATGTTTTGCGGCTGGTCATCCAGCCAGCCTGAGCCGCGATACACGCGCTCAACAAAGGCGGCGTTGAACCAGTCCCCGCACCATTCGGCGACGTTGCCACCGAGGTCGTGCAGACCGAACGGATTCGCCTCAAAGCTCATGACAGGTGCGGTGGTGACAAAGCCGTCGTCATAACCGCCAATGGATGACAGAAGGGGGAAGGCGGCCTGCTTGGCGCGGTCGGCATAGTTGCCCGCGCGCATCCCGGCGGGTGGCGGAAAGAGCGCGCCCCAGGGGAACTCGGTGCGGCCCGCGCCGCCGAGCTTTTCGGGAGTGTCATCCGTCCCCGGCTTTTCGTGCGGCCCCAGGCCGGCGGCGATGCTCCACTCGCGGTCGGTGGGCAGGCGGTAGAGACGGTTTTCCCTGCGGCTGAGCCAGTCGCAGAAGGCGCGGGCACTCTCCCAGCTCACACTGATGACCGGATGGTTTTTGTCCGCGCTGATGGGCAGGCCGTTGTAGGCCTGGATGCTCCAGGAACTGCTGATGCCTGGGCTGGCGGCGGCAAAAGCGGCATAGTCCTGCCGGCGTGTCTCATGGACGCAGAAAAGAACATCGCTGCCGGGCACAGGGATGAACTTCATGCCCAGGCTGTTGGTGACGCCGCGCGCGCGGATCTCCGCGTCAGGAAGCGGGTCGGGGAATTTGCCCGGAGGCAGGGCCGCGAGTTGCAGGCCGACCTTTGAATCTGGTGCTTGCATTTCCCGCGCCACGGGCACGGGCGTCAGCGCCGCACTTGATGGCGGGGCGGCTTCCAACACACAGCGGAAGCCGTACTGGGGGGCTTTCATGATCGTGGTGACTTCGCGGAAATGGCGCGCGGAGGAGGCCATGGTCATGCGCAGATCCTCCACCAAATGGCTGCCCCAGTGGGCTCCGCGCAAAATGCGAAACCTGCTGCCCGGCTCCTGGCGCTCCTCCACCCATTCGCTGACATTTCCCCCCATGTCATAGAGTCCGAGTTTGTTTGGCCGGAAGCTCATCACCGGCGCGGTGGTGGCGTATCCATCGCGATAACCTTTGATGTAGGAAGGCGTGGATGGCGTGGCGGCCTTGAGAGTTTCATCACTGTAGTTGCCCGCGCCTGGAGGCGGCGGCCAGGCTCCTTCCCATGGGTAGTGGTCCGGCACTTTGAAGACGGATTTTGGCGTGGTGTCGGGCGTCCAGGTTTCCTTGTCACCGATGCCTGCCGCGATGCTCCACTCGCGGTCCGTGGGCAGGCGGTAGGTGCGGCCTTCCTTTTGACTGAGCCACTTGCAGAAAGCGTCCGCCTCCTCCCAGTCGATGCGCATGGCAGGGTGATTGTCACGGTCTTCCACCACCGGGTCCAGGCCGCGGGTGACGCCCGTCAGCCACAGGCCGACCGCGCCGGGCACCTCGGCGGCATAGGCGGCGAAGTCTTTGTTGCGTGTCTCATGGATGCACATCAGCACGTCCGTGCCGGGCACGGGGGTGAATTTCATGCCCAGGTTGTTGGTGTACAGTTCGCCAGGAGAAAGCGTGATGCGCCTGGGCCTTCGGGATTCGGCTTCCATATGCAGGGCCATGAAAATGCAGGCTGTGGCTACCGCCGCTCCGAGACTGGCGAGGGCGACCCCACGACGGTGCCTGCGCAGCCAGCGCCCGGCTTTGTAGGTGAGGCTGGGCGGGCGGGCCAGCACGGGCAGGTTGTCCAGATGGCGCTGCACATCCGCTGCTAATTCCGCCGCCGTCTGGTAGCGGCGCAGGCGGTCCTTTTCCAGCGCCTTCATGGTGATCCAGTCCAAATCCGCGGGCAGCGCGGAGAGACGCGCCGGGTTGACGGACTTGTGCTGTTTCGAAGGGCTGGTCTTCTGCCGCAGACGCGTGCTCGGCCGCTCGGGATTGGTTTCCAGGATGAGCTGCTTCACCGCCACCAGCCCGCCTTCACGAATGCTGGTGGTATCGAAAGGCTGCGCGCTGGCGAGCATCTCATACAGCAACGCGCCGAGCGCATAGACATCACTACGCGCGTCCAGCCTGCGTCCGCCCTCGATCTGCTCCGGCGACATATAAACCGGCGTGCCGATGACCTGGTCTTCGTGGGTGAACATCGTCAGATCCGCCAGCGAGCCCGAGTGCATCGCCTTGGCGATGCCGAAATCAATGACCTTCGGCACCGGCGCGCCGTCCACCTCGGTGACGAGCACGTTGGAGGGCTTGATGTCGCGGTGCAGG
>NZ_JACSRD010000155.1 GCF_014879935.1 Prosthecobacter sp. | reverse complement strand
TCAAGCCCCGAACCTCACCCAAGTCCGCCACACCTTCCGCCACACCTTCCGCCACACCTTCCGCCACACCTTCCGCCACACCGGCTCCACCTGGAAGCTCGCGAAACGCGAGGAAGGGCCGGTGATCCGAGTTTGAAGGACTGCCAGACCAACGGCCCCCTGGCGACGCGCGCTTTTGCCGAAGAGGAGCCAAGGAACGGAGACGCCACGATTTCGGAGGCCTCAGCGCTCGCTGCCTCTCGGCGCATCGTCGTCGCGCCGGATCGAGAATCGGGTGGAGTCGCTGCGCTGGAGGGTCCAGAGCAGGGAGGGGCCGATGCGGAGCCTGCGGAAAGGAGTTTTCGGTGGCCAACGGCGGCTCCGCGACCTCCAGAAAACTCTTTTCTGGACCGAAGGGAAGGTGCCCCGACCTCGGAAAAGAGTTTTCCAGACGCTGGGGAAGCTACCCAGGCCTCGGAAAAGAGTTTTCCGGCGTGTTGCCACTTGGGGTGACCCTTGGAAAAGAGTTTTTCAGCCCTCGGCCACTCTCCCCACCTGCCGGAAAAGAGTTTTCCGAGGGGGCGGCGCTTGGGAGGCCTGCCGGAAAAGAGTTTTCCAGCGTGTGGTCAGGTGGGACACCCCGCAGAAAAGAGTTCTCCGGCGTGTGAACACTTGGGGCACCCTGCGGAAAAGAGTTTTCCAGCCCTGAGGGACATGGTTTTCCCTCCAGAAAACTATTGGTTTGAGAAATGGCAGGCAGCATTCCTGCACTCCGGGCCGACAACGGCTTCATGGCATGGCCGGATGGCCGAGTCTGGCAGCACGCGGGAAAACTTGAATTGAGGACGGAAGGGCGGCATGGAAACGCCCGCCTCTGACCATGAAGCCCTACTACATCACCACCGCCATCGATTACACCAACGCCGCGCCGCACATCGGCCACGCGTATGAGAAGGTGCTGGCGGATGTGATGGCGCGGTTTCAGCGGCTGAATGGACGCGAGGTGTACTTCCTCACTGGTGTCGATCAGCACGGCCAGAAGGTGCAAAAAAGCGCCGAGAAGGCCGGGCAGACGCCGCAGGAGTTCGTGGACGGCGTGACGCAACATTTCACCGCACTGTGGGACAAGCTGAACGT
This sequence comes from Prosthecobacter sp., assembly GCF_014879935.1. Lineage (GTDB taxonomy): Bacteria > Verrucomicrobiota > Verrucomicrobiia > Verrucomicrobiales > Verrucomicrobiaceae > Prosthecobacter. The sequence goes on along the minus strand of NZ_JACSRD010000155.1, from coordinate 14,620 downwards.
GCGCTACGATGGCTGGGCTGCCACAACTGACCCGACGCACAAGCGCGTGGTGCAGGCGATCCTGCAAAAGCTGCACGACTGCGGCCAGCTCTACAAAAAGAGCTACGCGGGCTTCTACTCCGTGCGCCAGGAGCAGTTCCTCACTGACAAAGAACGCGGCCCCGACGGCAACTATGGCGAGGAATGGGGCGAGGTGGTCGAACTCCAGGAGGAGAACTGGTATTTCAGCCTCAGCGAGCACGTGGACTGGCTCAAGAACCACATCCGCAGCCATCCGGACTTCATCTTCCCGCCGCATCGCGCGAACGACGTGCTGAACTCGCTCGATGGCAATGCGCAGGACCTCTGCATCTCACGTCCGATCGAACGCCTGAGCTGGGGCATCCCCCTGCCCTTCGATGAAAAATTCGTGAACTACGTCTGGTTCGACGCGCTGGTGAATTACATCAGCTTCGCTGGCTATATGGCCGATGAAGTCGGGAACACCGGCCTGCCAAAATTCGAAAACATCTGGCCCGCGGACGCGCATGTGATCGGCAAAGACATCCTGGTGCCCGCACATGCCGTTTACTGGCCGATCATGCTCCACGCGCTCGGCTTCAGCGACGATCAGATACCGCGCCTCATCGTTCACGGCTGGTGGAACGTGAAGGGAGCGAAGATGAGCAAGAGCCTGGGCAATGTGATCGACCCGAACGTGCTCGCCGGCACCTTCACGCCTGACGGCCTGCGTTATTACCTCATGCGTGACATCGCCACCGGCTACGACGCCGATTTCAGCGATGAACGCATCATCATGAGCTACAACAAGGAGCTCGCCGGAGGATTGGGCAATCTGCTCAACCGCAGCATCAACATGGCGCAGAAGTATCGCAGCGGCGTCCTCACGCCCGGCGACTACGATGACGAAGTAAATCAAGGGCTGCGTCAAACCGTGGCCGAAGCCGTTCCCGCCTACATCGAAAAGATGAACGGCTGGGACATCCACGAAGCCATCGCCGCCGCGTGGAAGATCGTCACGCACGCGAACGCGTTTGTGGACAGCACGAAGCCCTTCTCACTCGCCAAAGATCCGGCGCAAGCCGCACGGCTCGACAGCGTGCTCTACCACCTCGCCGAAGCACTCACGCACGTCAGCGTGCTGCTCAATCCGATCATGCCCACCGCGATGGCTGCCGCACGCGCGCAGATCGGCTGGACGATGCCCAATGGCTTACAGGTGACCGATTTGAAGTGGGGATTGCTCCAAAGCGGTCACCAACTCGGAGCGCCCGTGCCGTTGTTTCCGCGACTGGAGATTGCGGAGTAACTTCGCTCTCGACACTCAGTCGTAACATCCGGTAATCTCACCGGCATGTCGTTTTGCGTCCGCGGCTTTCTTCTGCTTTTCGCGCTCAGTTGGGGCGCCGTTGCACAAACGGCAAAGCCAGAGATCGCCACGCGCACGTTCAAAGTGCCGCCAGGTTTCCTCTCATCGGAAATGTCAACGCCGTCGTTGGACGCACCTCAAGCGCCTGGTGATCCGTTTGTTGCAAAGCCCACTCCAGGCAACGAGCCATCAGACCCGTTTGGTGCCCCTCAATCTGAGCCAAGCTCCGAAAACTCACCACCTCATCGCAAAACAGCCAGAGAGACTCTCGAAGCGGTGGGAATTGAGTTTCCGAAAGACGCCAACGCGGTGCTTAACCCGCTCACCGGACTGCTGACTGTCACCAACACGCCGTCGAACCTCGACGTCGTGGAAGGTTACATGAAGATGCTTTGGGAGGGTGCTCCCGTGAACATCGCATGCACTCTGACCATCATTGAAGGGCCAGGCGATCTCATTCGGGAGGCAAATGCCGAAGCTTCCGGCAGCGGCAACGCGAATGCTCCGCTGAAGCGATTGCTTGAACAGGCAAAGAACCCCGGTTCAGGCATCCGAATCGTTGGCGATGCGTTTCTGGAAACCCAGTCGGGCACCCGCGCCACCACCGACGCTGCTTACGAGTATGCCCAGCTCACAAACTTTCAGCTTGATGCGAAGAGCCATGCCTCTGTCACGCATGAGACACCCGTAATCGGACTTCGATTGGAGTTCGAACCCTCCGGCAGAGCCAATCAGGAGATGATCGACTTGACTCTGAGTCTCACGCTGTTTGCGAGTCCACCTCCCCAACGACAGCTCAATGTCAGCGATCCGCTCTCGGGCAACGCGGCGGAGTTTCCAGTGACGGACATTCAGGGAGTCCGGCTCACGACAGCCGCGACCATGGCCGCGGGCAGCGCGAAGCTTCTCACGGTTGCCAAACCGGTTGGCGTGCTTGACGAGAAAGCGGACGTTCTGTGGGCGGCCTTTCTCACAGCTACGTTGCGTCGTGTCGAAACCATCCCAACGAAGCAGCCCAAGACAGAAGCATCTCCGTCATTGCCCAAAGGCATGGCTTTTGCCGCGCTACCCGCACCCGAGGGATTGTTTGACGACGTCCTGCTCAACCACACCGTGATTCTCGATTCCAACCTACCACGACGTCTCACGGTCAAAGAGTGGCTGGTCAAATCCGGCGTCCCCTTTCCAACCGGGGCCTCGGTGGAGCATCGTGATGGAGCCCTGCGCGTGACACACACGACCGACGGCATTGCCACGATCGCCACCATCGTGGATGAATTGCTCAACAAACGTTCCAAGACGGTCGCCGTCACCACCCACACCATCGAGGCTCCCGCGTCTCTTCTCCGTCAGTTGCAACACCAGACTCTCGCCGCCGCCGATGATTCGGCGATGTTTGCAGCGCTGGAGACTGCCGCGGGCCGGAGCGAGGCACGATTCGTCAACTCGAGCTTCTTCGAGGACAAATCCGGCAACCGCAGCAGTCACTACGCGGCCTGCGAACATCGTTATCTCAAAGACTTGGGAACAGACGAACGCGGACATCCTGATCTCAGCTTCGACACGCGGCATGTCGGGGCGACCTTCGAAATCGAACCCACCATCCGGCCTGACGGACGAACTGTGGACGTGTCGTTCAGCCACGAATTGCACTCGGAACCGGCGACCACTCGTCGCGATCACTTCCGCGATCCTGGGTCTCAGAAGGCATTCGATGCCCCGGTCACAGATTTTCACGTGCTGAAGACCATGACAATCATCAGCCTCGACAAGGGCAGCACCAAGCTCATTTCCATGACTTCTCCGGTCGGCCGCGAGTCTTCCGGGAAGCTCTGGGCAACGTTCATGAAATGCGATGTGGTGCCACAGGTGTCGAAACTACGCCCTTGGTTTCCAACCAATGAAGCCGGCGACCCGGTTCTGCCTGATCCCAAAGCCTGGAATACGAAAATCTTCAGAGTGCCGCCAGACTTTCTCAGCATCGATGGTGGAGATGGTGGAAGCCCGCCCGCCGATCCGTTTGGGGCGGGAAACACTGATCAGGCTGATAGCAAACGGACAATTCGCAAGACCGCGAAGCAAATCCTTGAAGCTCAGGGCATCACATTTCCCGAAGATGCGACTGCCGTGTTCAATCCAGCCAGTTCAACGCTGCTGGTCAAAAACACGAACGAGAATCTGGATTTGGTGGAGGCTTTCACTGAGTGGCATTGCAGGCCACGCCCGCGCACCGTCGCCCTCATCCTGCACGTCCTGCAAGGCCCCGGTCCGCTGCTCCGCCGCCTGACTGCTCAGGCGGCCAACAAAAGCAACCACCGTGCGGAACTCGACGCACTGCTGGCTGCCGTGAAGGCAGGCACGGTTCAGCATCTCAACACCACCCGTCTTGAGACCAAGTCGGGAACTCAAGCCACCTCCGAGCAGATGACCGAACACCTCGCCGCAACCGAAGTGGATGTGGATGACAAAGGCGTGCGGTCTTTCGGCTTGGAAATGCGGCCGGTCGGCCTCCGACTGGAAGCCGAGCCTACTGTCGGATCGGATGGAGCCACGGTGGAACTTTCCCACACATCCGAGTTCCATACCGCCCCGCCCTTTGAGCATCGCGAACACGTCATCGACACTCAGGGGCGGCGGTTGGAATTCCCGCTCACCGACTACCATGTGGCCCACATGGTTACCTCCACCACCATGCCCGACGGAACCGCCCGCCTGCTCTTGCTTTACAAGCCAACCGGCAAGCCCGAGTTCGAGAAGGAGGACATCCTGCAGGCCATGTTCATTACCTGCGACATTCTGAGACCGTGGGAGTGACGGAAAACGAGGTCAAACCTCACCGTGGCAGAACATCCCTTGCACCCCCCGACCTTCTGGCTATGGCCTGAGGTGCCCCTTTGATGAAAAAAGCTCTCCTCGCCCTCGAAGACGGCCGGGTGTTTGAAGGCACGGCGTTCGGCGCCGAAGCCACGCACACCGGCGAAATCTGCTTTAACACCTCCATGACCGGCTATCAGGAGGTTCTGACCGATCCCTCCTACCGCGGCCAGATCGTGACGATGACCTACACGCAGATCGGCAACTACGGCGTGAACCCGCTCGACTTCGAGAGCGACCGCCCGCAGGTGCGCGGCTTCGTCATCGAGGAACTGTGCAACGTGCCGAGCAACTGGCGCAGCACGCAGGATCTCAGCTCCTGGCTGAAGGAATGGGGCATCCCAGGCATCGAGGGCATCGACACCCGTGCGTTGACGAAACACCTGCGCACCCGTGGCGCGATGCGTGCCGTCATCACCTCCGAAGTCATGTCTGCCGAGGAAGCCGTCAGACTGGCCGCCAGCAGCGCCCCCATGGAAGGCAGCGACTTCGTGAAGGAAGTGACCACCGGGAAGCCTTACCTCTGGGACCCGAGTGACACGGAAAGCGGCGACTGGGACATCCCGAGTCCTTCCCAGAATCGTGCACCGGGTCCGGATGGCATCGTGCGGCATCCTTTGGCCCCCGCGAAGCATCACATCGTGGCCTACGACTTCGGCGTGAAGCGCAACATCCTGCGCCGCCTCCGTCAGGCCGGCTTCCGCGTGGACGTGGTCCCTGCCACCACCAGCGCGAAGGACGTGCTGGCGAAGAATCCTGATGGTGTCTTCCTGTCCAATGGCCCCGGTGATCCTGCGGCGCTCGATTACATCCACAAGGAGGTGAAGGAGCTCATCGGTGTGAAGCCGATCTTCGCCATCTGTCTCGGCCACCAGATTCTCGGCCACGCGTATGGCGGCAAGACCTTCAAGCTGAAGTTCGGCCACCGTGGCGGTAACCAACCGGTCAAAGACCTGCGCAACGGCCAGGTCGCCATCACCAGCCAGAATCACGGTTTCGCCATCGATCCATCATCGCTGCCGGGCAACGTCGAGGTCACGCACATCAATCTCAACGACGGCACCGTGGAAGGCATGCGCCACCGCGAAGCGCCCGTGCTGAGCGTGCAATACCACCCCGAAGCCGCTCCCGGTCCGCACGACGCGAAGTATTTCTTCTCCGAGTTCGCCTCGATGATCGAGAAGGGCCGATGAGGATGGAGGGCAACGCTCAGGCGTTGCCGAATTCGATCGGGGCAGACACGGAGGTTTGCCCTCCAGGGATCACACTGCGATCTCGGCCTTGATGGTCGGATGCGGGTCGTAGGCTTCGAGGGTGAAGTCCTCGAAGCTGAAGGCGTCGATGTCTTTCACCGCAGGATTGATCTTCATCACCGGCCAGGGGCGTGGCTCGCGGCTGAGCTGGAGCTTGGCCTGCTCCAGATGATTCGAGTAGAGATGCAGATCGCCGAAGGTGTGGACGAACTCGCCGGGCTGGAGATCGCAGACCTGCGCGACCATCATCGTGAGCAAGGCGTAGCTGGCGATGTTGAACGGCACGCCGAGGAAAAGATCGGCGCTGCGCTGGTAGAGCTGGCAACTGAGCCGGCCTTTATCGACAAAGAACTGGAACAGGCAGTGGCACGGCGGCAGCGCCATCTTCTCGATGTGCGGCACGTTCCAGGCGCTGACGATGTGGCGGCGTGAATACGGGTTCGTTTTGAGATCGCGGATGAGGCGGGCGATTTGATCGTGCGTCTCCGCCTCGGGAGCGCCCTGCCAGCGACGCCATTGGGCTCCGTAAACCGGGCCGAGGTCGCCGTTTTCGTCGGCCCATTCGTCCCAGATGGTCACTTTGTTGTCCTGGAGGTATTTGACGTTCGTGTCGCCCTTCAAAAACCACAGAAGCTCGTGGATGATGGAGCGCAGGTGCAGTTTCTTCGTGGTGACGAGGGGAAAATGCGTGCTGAGGTCGTAGCGGCTCTGCTCGCCAAAAACGGAATACGCGCCAGTGCCGGTGCGATCCTCACGGTAGCTGCCGTGGTCGAGCACTTTGCGGAGCAGGCGGTGGTATTCTTCCATCCGCGAGTCATAGCGGAGTGTGGGAGTGATGCAATGCTTTCGGCAAGGCGGCAAGAATGACGAAATCCGAATGACGAATGGCGAATGGCGAATGCCCCAGCCAACCGACCCCTTCGTCATTCGGTTCTGGTCATTCATTCGTCATTGGTCATTTTCAGCCCCTGCAGTCCAACGTGGCAGTTGCGGCGGTCGTCCCCTGCCCCGATTCTCCACGCATGGCCGACCTGCCCGATGACAGCGCCCTGCGCGCCCGCATGCAGAAGCTCCGCCTCCGCGAGGAGGATCTGGAGGAGTCGTTCGTGCGCGGTTCGGGCGCTGGCGGGCAGAAGATCAACAAAACCAGCTCCACCGTGGTGCTGCGGCACATTCCGAGCGGGATCGAGGTGCGCTGCCAGCACGAGCGTTCGCAGTCCCAGAATCGCCTCGTGGCCAGACACGAGCTGTGCGACCGACTGGAAGCGATTTTTCAAAAGGTGCGGCTGGATGAGCAGAATGAACGCGAAAAGAAGCGCCGGCAGACCCGGGATCGCCCGCGTGGCCTGAAACGGCGCTACGTGGCGGGCAAACGGCACCGTTCGGAGATCAAGCAGGGGCGAGGCAAGGTCGGTGGCGAGGAGTGAGCCGGAGGGCAGAGCTGATTTAAATCTCACGCTTCCCCCACTCTCTCCATCAACCAACGCTGACTGACAGAAACAATGGGGCAGAAAAAGATTGGTTTGGCCCTCTTGTTTCTGTCAGCCCCCCTCAGGAAGGCAAAGAAAGGCGGGAAATCTGCGGGGCTCCCTGAATGCGCAGGGATTTCTGTGAAGAAACGACGAGTGGGTTTGGCTGCGCGAGCCCCGGAAGGTTGTCCTTCCAAGCAAGAGCGAACTTGCCGAATGGCGGGCTCAGGGCATGATCCGCGCTCCCATGAAAGCCCTCGTCCTCACTGCCCCCTCCGAGTTCAACTACGACCTGAACTTTCCTGACCCGACGCCGGGCAAGGGCGAGGTGCTGGTGAAGGTGCAGGCCTGCGGCATTTGCGGCAGTGACATTCACGGCATGGATGGCCGCAGCGGCCGCCGCCAGATGCCGATCGTGATGGGCCACGAGGCGGCGGGAGAAATCATCGCCCTGGGCGAAGGTGTGGAAGGCTGGAACCTCGGCGAACGCGTCACTTTTGATTCCACGGAATACTGCGGCGAATGCGATGAGTGCAAGGCGGGCTTTGTGAACCTGTGCCCGAACCGCCGCGTGCTGGGTGTGTCGCCGGGCGAGTATCGCCGCCACGGCTGCTTCGCGGAGAAGATCGCTCTGCCGACACGCATCCTGTATCGCATCCCCGACGCGCTCTCTTATGAGAAGGCAGCCTTTGCCGAGCCCGTGTCCATCGCATTGCACGCAGTGAACCTGGCCGATGGCGTGGAAGTGGGCGAGGCCTTCAGCCCCATGACGAAATCCTGCGGCGACGAGAGCTGCGACGGCTGTGATTGTGAGAGCGAGGCCAATGGCGGCACTGCCGTGGTCGTGGGAGCCGGTTTGATCGGCCTGCTGGTCATCCAGGCGCTGAAAGCCCGCGGCTGGGAAAAAGTGATCGCCATCGATCTGGACGACAAACGCCTGGAACTCGCCCGCAAGCTGGGCGCGGAGGAGGTTTTCAACGCGAAGCAGGAAGGCCTGGCGATGCATCTCCGCAAGATCTGCGGCGGAGACGGTGCGGATGCGAGCTTCGAAGTCGTCGGTGCGGCCGCTCCGCTCGATCTGGCGATCCGTTCCGTGCGCAAAGGCGGACAGGTCGTTCTCATCGGGAATCTCCAGCCCAACACCCCCTTCCCTCTTCAAGAAGTCGTCACGCGCCAGATCACCATCAAAGGCTCCTGCTCCTGCGCCGGCGAGTATCCTGAGGCCATCCGCCGCATCCAAGACGGCACCATCCAGGTGGAGCCGCTGCTCAGCGCCGTGGCACCGCTCGAAGAGGGCGCCGGCTGGTTCAAGCGTCTCTACGACAACAAGGAAGGCTTGCTCAAGGTGGTGCTGCAACCAGCGTGAGCGTGGCTGAGCCAATGACGAATGATTCTGCCGGGTTTCGTCCGCCACCGTTTCATTCGTCATTCTGAATTCGTCATTCGTCATTTCACCCCATGATCCGCCTCTTCCTGCTGCTCTCACTCCCGCTCTACATCCTCGACCAGGTCACGAAGAGCTGGATCGTGGCGAACTTCCGCCTGTATGAGAACGAGCAGGAGGTGATTCCCGGCATCTTCTGGCTGCATCACGCCGCGAACACCGGCGTGGCCTTCGGCATGTTCAACGGCACGCAGTATGCGAACTACGCGTTCACCTTTGTCTCGCTGGCCGCGCTCACGTTTATCTACGTGATGCATGGCAAAGGCCTGTTCCCGGGAAAGCTGAGCCGTCTGGCCGTGGCGTTGCTGGTTTCGGGCATCTTTGGGAACCTCACCGACCGGCTGTTCCGCAACCACGATGGCGGCCGCCTTTTCGACGGCACCTTCCTGGATGGCTACGTGGTCGATTTCCTGAAGTTCGACTTCGGCTTCTGGCCGTTTCACCCGTGGCCGTCGTTCAATGTGGCCGACTCCTGCGTCGTCTGCGCGGCGATCCTGCTGGCCATCGCCTCATTTTTCGAGGATCCGCAGCCAAAGAAGGCCTGATCTCACTCCACGGGCGCTGGAGACCAGCGATAAACGCCGTCGAGCCAGGCAGCGCTGACGTTCGGTTGTTTCGCCTTTGACTCCACCCAGAGAAAGCCGCCCTTGCGACGCAGCCGGACCTGAGTCTGGCGCTGGTCTTCGCCCTCGGTGAAGGCGCTTTCCGCCGTGGATTCGCCGTCCTTTTCATGCACGGCCTCGGCCGGGATCGCGCCTGACAAATCGGTGCCTTGGAGTTCACCGCCACGCGTGCAGGACAGGGTCACGCGGAGTCTTCCGTCCTTCGATCGGCGGATGCTGACGTGCCCGCCAAATCCGTCGTCATACTCGCCGTCCCAGCCTCCTGCGCTTCTCAATTCCGGCGGCTGCTGCATGAAGGAGTAACCGAGCGCCGTGGCCTGCGCGAGTTTCAGCCAGTGGTTTGCATCTTTCTCGGGGCCTGCGGCGTCCTTCGACGGCGTGGTTGCCGCGACCGTGGGCTTCGCAGCCGCCTGTGCGGGCGGTTGATAGGCGATTTTCATCCATTTTTCCCTCAATCCGGGCCACCGCGTCTTCCAATCCCCTGCCACAGCCTTGTCCACACCGCTCCACGTGCGTGAGGCATTCTTCAAGGTGGCGTCCAGCCGGTCCTCGGCCGCCTGGAACTCCTTTTTCATGAGCTGCGTGAGCTTTTCCTCACTGATGTGGCGATACACCCCCAGGATGCCCGGGTCCTGCGGCATCTTCTGCCCGGGCCTGAAACTGATCTCCAGCTTGGACTCGCCACCTTTGGCGACAAAGAACGCGCCGCGATCCTGATCCTCGGCCACGACCGCCGCGAACACGATCTGCTTCTCCTGGCGCGTCCCCTGCCCCACCCACAGCCACGAAGAGCCGGGATCGCCCGCCGCACGCACAGTCACATCCACGCGCCCGCCCGACTGCGGTCGCACGGAAAGGTAACGGCGGCCCGGTTCATCGAAGAAGTGAGACGGCGTTTGAGGCTCCGCTGAAAACAGCGGTGCCGCGCAGACTCCGAGGAGCAGCCAAAGAGACCGAGGATTGGCGAGGCAGTGCGTTTTCATGAGAGCGGATTCTCAAACGTGACGGACGAAGTGCAACCTTGGGAAACAGCGGGCACCAAGGCACCCCAAAATTGAGTGGGAATGCGGCCATGAAGCTTGGGTCTTGAGGCGGAATCAGGCCCTTTTGTCAGTTTTTCTAGCTCCACAGCGCAGAAAATGTCAAAACCGCGTCATTTCTATAAAATATGTAAATTGCTCATTTTCAACGAGTTATGATCTATGATGGAGCCTACAGTTATCATTTTTACAAAATAATGATCTAATTCTGATAAAAGCTGTTGCGGCGATTCTAGCTTTTGCTATAAATACTAGCAGAAACAAGAAACACTTCAGCAGCCATGAAAACACTCACCCGCCTCGCTCTGATCGTCAGCCTCCTGGTCGTCGCCACCGCCGCCAAAGCACAGTCGGGTTACTCGGCCGCTGGTTACTATGCCGCTCCTCAAGCTCAGGCTGCTTATGCTCAGCAACAGGCTTGGGCCGCTTATCACGCCCAGCAGCAGGCGAACGCCCAGGCCTGGGCCAACTACTACGCCCAGCAGCAGGCCGCTCAACAGGCTGCCGCCCAGCGTGCCGCAGCTCAGCGTGCTGCCGCTGCCCGCCCGACGGTCGGCAACTCCCAGATCCGCTTCGACGGCCGCTTCGCCAGCGTCGGCCAGACCGCTCCCCAGGCCCTCCAGTTCGCCGTTTACGCCGCCAACACCCTCCAGAACAAGCCTTATGTCCTGGGCGGCGGCCATCGCAACATCGAGGACAGCGCTTATGACTGCAGCAGCAGCACTTCTTATGTGCTCATGAAGGCAGGATTGCTGAACCGCTGCCTGTCCAGCAAGGAATTCGCCAGCTATGGCCAGCCTGGCGAAGGCCGCTTCATCACCATCTGGGTGAAGCCTGGTTCCCATGTTTTCATGACCATCTGCGGTCTTCGCATGGACACGAGCGGCCAGTATGCTGGTGAAGGTCCCCGCTGGCGCACCCAGAGCCGCAGCTATGCTGGCTTCACCCCCCGCCATCCTTTTGGCATGTAATTCTCATTTTTGTGACGCGATTCTCACTCACGTAAATAGCGATTCAATCAAACCTGAAACTCACGGCTAAATGAGCCTCGAAATTCTCAATCCTACGAATCATATGAAAACCAACACCACCCTCTCCACCGCCTCCAACGACGAAATCACCCTCGGCTGGAACTCGATGCCCGCTTACGGCGAAGTGATGAACACCCTCGTCGGCATCGACCACACCAGCATCACCAGCACCCTGAAGCTGGAAAAACCCAGCCTCGTAAAGTCCTTCTGGAGCATGCTCGGCAGCGCAAAGTAATGCGCCGTTTGCGGAGGGACGCCCTTCGTCTTGCGATGCTCCAAGGCTGCGGGTAAAGGCTGACACTCGCGACCATGCAGGTTCTTCGCTCGATCGACGCTCTCTCCACCCTCCCCGGCCCCCTGGCGCTCGCTGCGGGAGTCTTCGATGGGGTCCACCTCGGACATCAGGAAGTCATCGAAGCCGCCCAAGAACACGCCACCCAGCACCACGGCACCGCCGTTGTCGTCACCTTCGACCCGCATCCCGCACACGTTTTGCGCCCGGGTTCAGCGCCGAAACTCCTCTGCGGCCCCCGGCATCAGCAGCAGGTGCTGTCCCAAATCGGCCTTCCCTACCTGCTGACCTGCCCCTTTACCGCGGAAACGGCCCGCACCCCTGCCCGCGAGTTCATCCAGCAGCTCGTCCACGCCTCACAGCCGCTGGGCTGCATTTCCGTCGGCTACACCTGGAATTTCGGCCACAAACGCGAGGGCGACATCCATCTTCTGATGGAACTCGGCCGCCAGCACGACTTCGCCGTGTATGGCGTGCCGCCATTGAAGGTCGATGGCACGGTCGTCAGCAGCACCCTTATCCGCGAGGCAGTTTCAAAGGGGGATTTCGCCACGGCGGCTCGTTTTCTCGGCCGCGAGTATTCCGTGTTCGGAACGGTCGTCGAAGGACGGCAACTCGGACGCCAGCTCGGCTTTCCCACGGCCAATGTAGCGGTGGAAAATGAGCAACTGCCCCCGCTCGGCGTCTATGCGGTCCAGGCTCGCATCCATGACACGTGGCTGCCCGCCGTGGCCAATCTCGGCCGCAGGCCCACCGTGGCCGAAAACGCCGATCCCTCGCTCGAAGTCCACCTGCTGGACTGGAGCGGCGATCTCTACAGGCACGAGCTCGAAGTGCGCTTCACCCGCCTGCTGCGGCCTGAGATGAAATTCAATGGCCTGGACGAACTCAGAGCGCAGATCGCACGCGACATCGAAGCCGCGAAGTAGCCTTGTTGCTGTGCAACAAGGACTCCCTGTTCCACAGGAACATGGCAACCTTGCTCACGGCTTCTTGGGCTTCGGTGCTTCCTGCTTCGGGTAGCCTTCCAGTTTCACCACGCTCACGGCCGTTTCCGTGGGAAAATCGGCCGGCACCGCCGCAGTGCGCTCCACATCACCCGTGGCCGCCCACTCGGTGCCGCGTTGCAGCAGCGTGTAGAAACCGCGATCCAGCATCGAGTAATCCGCATGTCCCAGCGTCGTGTGAAACACCCGGCCTTTGTGATAGCTCAGCACCAGGTTGTTCGGCTCTTTCACGGCCGTGAGGTCTGAAACCGCCGTCGTCAGCACGTCCACGTTCTCCGCCGGACCACGGAGCTTGCTGTAGAGCTCGTCCTTCGCATGCAGCCAGCGCTTCGGCAGGCCACGCGTGATCGGATGCTCCGGATTCTGGATTTCGACGACAAACTCATGCTGCGGACCATGCGCACCGCCGTTTCCTGCAGTCGTGTCGCGGAAAAGCTTCCCGTCCTTCACATACAGCCACGGTCCCGACTTCTCATTCCGCCCGCCCCAGCCGCCGACGCCGATCATGTCATTGTATTCCTTCCATTCTGGGAAGGAATTGTTCGCCGCATGCACCGACACGAAGCCGCCGCCATCGGCCACATACTTCGTGAAGGCATCCCGCACGTTCTGCGGCCACGGTTCGCCGTTGTAATTGCTCACCACCGCCGCGTAATCGCTGAAGACCGGCTTCCACGCCTGCCACGCCTCCGCAGGCGATCCCTTCGGCGGCGTCGTGGTCACATCGACCGTGAAGGCCCCGCTGCTTTCCAGCGCATTCTTCAATACCGGAGTGGTGATGTCCCACTTGTGATTGTTCTGGCCGTCCACGATGAGGACTTTCAGTTGGTCCGCTGCCTGCACAGCAGCGGCGGTGAAAACGAGCAGGGAAAGAAGGAGTGAGCGCATGATGGAGCGCTGTTGCTATCAATTCACGAGCGGCTTGGCAAGAACGAACACACCGCCTGCGTCCGTAATTAACCTTGACCCTGCCAGCGGCTGCTGCTGACACTGGCGGTCTCTCCTGATGTCCCTGTTTGTCGTTCTCCTGACCTACTTCTGCCTGCTGCTCGTGCTCGCGGTCGTTTCCGCGTCGGAGACGGCCATCCACAGCGCGCGGGATGTGGAGGCGCAGTTGCTCGCGGCGGGTGAGGGCGCGGTCGCGCAAAAGCTGCGGGCGATCACGGCCAATCCCTTTGCCCACCTGCACCGGGCGCTGCTTTTGTCGGCCGCATTGAATCTCGCACTGGCGGCGCTGGGCCTCTGGCTGGTGATCGGTCCGCTGCGGCATTCGGGCTGGAACCCCTGGCTCACCGCATCCGCGCTGTTCTTGGCAACGGTCCTGCTAGGAGACATGGCCCCCAAGTTTTTCGCCGCACGCAACCCCTCCGTCGTGCTGCTCGGCAGCCTGCGGCTGCTGAATCCCCTGCGCGGCGTGCTGGACCCCCTCGCCGTCTTTGCCGACCGTGCCACGGACGCTCTGCTGCAGCTCGTCAGCCGCCGCGTGAAGACCCGCCTGCCGGTCACGCGGGATGAATTCGAGACCCTCGTCGAAATGCGCCAGGAGCAGGGCCTGCTGGATGGCGACGAGAGCGCCATGATCCACGAGGCGCTCGACATTGAGGCGCTCACTGTGCGCGATTGCATGATTCCACGTGTCGATCTCGCGCTCGTGAGCAGCGAAGATGCGGACAGCAAGGTGGCCGCCACCTTGGAAAAAGCCGCCAGCCGGTTTGTCATCGTCTATGGCGAGACGCCTGACTCCGTGGAAGGCGTGATCGACACCGCCGCATGGAAGCTGGCCAACCGCCCTGACTGGCGCACGCTCCTGCGCACCCCCGCCTTTGTGCCGGAGACCATGCCGGTGCTGGAGGCGCTGGAGCATCACCTGCGCAGCGACGACCAGCCCGTGCTCATCGCCGATGAATACGGCGGGCTGGAGGGCATGATCACGCGCCGGGAGATCGCCGACTGGCTGCTTTACGAGGCCGCTCCCTGGCATGGGGAGTCTGCGGAGATCCGCGACCTCGGCCATGGGCGCTATCTGGTCGATGGCGGCACACGTCTTGATCATCTTCAGCACGAGCTGGACCTCGATTTCGCCATCGAACTCGATGCCGGCGGCATCGACACCATCGGCGGTCTGGTCTTCAACGAACTCGGCCACGTCCCGAAACCCGGCGAACGCATCACCATCGACACCATGGAAATCAAAGTGCGCCGCACCGTCCGCGCCCGC
>NZ_JACSRD010000260.1 GCF_014879935.1 Prosthecobacter sp. | reverse complement strand
ACTGGATGGCCGGCCGTCTCGACCTGCAAATCCCTTCAGCTTTTACCCACCCAGCATAGCGAAGCGCCAAAAAGGCAGGTGGTTACTTGGTTTGGTAAGTCATGGCCTGCTCAAACAAGGAATCCACCGTTTCTCCCGCGAAGAGGGCCTGGCGTTCCTGGGTGTCGTCGCCCTGGCCGACGTGCCAGATGGAGAGCAGACGGGCCACTTTGTGGGGAGGCAGATTCTGCTGGAGGATGCGCAGGGCATCCCCAGTGAGCTCTTGTTCGGTTTCGATGACGGCACTCATGGCGTTTGTTGGAAGCTGGGTATGAGTTTGAACAGGCCCGGTGGATTTGTCAGCTTTTCCTTTTCAGAGGTGATTGAAGGCCTGGGCGTCGGTCGGATGTGCGGTCACAAACGCTCCGGTCGTGCGCCGGGGCTGAGGCGTTTGGAGGTTTCGGGGTCGCTGGTGCGGGCGCGGACGGTGATGAAACCGCTGGCGGAGAGGATGACGAGGCCGCAGACGATGGCGAAGGTGTCGAAGGACATGACTTTGACCATGGCGAAGCCGAGCGAGGGGGCGATGAGGCCGCGCAGGCCGGTGAGGAAGGTGTGGACGCTCATGTATTCGGCGACGGCGTGCTTGGGGGCGAGCTTGGTGACCCAGAGGGCCCAGGTGACGTTGCCGCCGGCGTTGGCCATGCCCCAGAGGCCCATGCCGAGGCTCCACCAGCCGGGACCGTGACCGAGGTAGAAGCAGAGGATGCCGGCGGCGAAGAAGACATTGAGGACGGCACGGACGGTGAAGAGGTGGAAGCGGTCGTAGGCGAGTCCCCAAGGATAGGAGAAGAGGACGCGGGCGAGGACGGGGATGACGCCGGTGATCCAGGCGACTTCGAATTCCGGGAGATTGAGGCCGTGGCGGGGATTGGCGAGGTATTCGACGAAGAGGCTGCAGGCGGCGAGGTTGCCGATGCCCATGAGCATCCAGGAGATGAGAAGGGTGCGGAAGTCATGGTCCTGGCGGATCCAGCGCATGGAACTCCACAGGCTGGTGCTGGAGTTTTCCGGGGCCTCCCACGGGGTGGCGGGGAGGCCGTAGGTCCAGAAGCCGGAGATGAAGCCGCTGGCGGAGAAGCCCCAGAGCAGCCAGGCGTAGGTGTCGAGCTGCCAGCCGAGCATCTTGCCGCCGGCGAAGCCGAAACAGACGGCGGCGGCGGCCCGGGTGACGCCGGTGACGGCGTAGAGTTTTCCACGGACGTGGGCGGGGTAGTTGATGCGGTAGATCTGCGTCATCAGCGGGATCTGCATGGAGAGGCAGAAGAGCCCGAGGCTGAGACCGGCGACGTAGAGGAGCGGATCGCGTGGAAAGGCGGCGGAGACGGCCATGCAGGCGCCGCCGAGCATCTGGACCTTCGCCGCGGTGCGGGGGATGGTGCTTTGTGCCCGCAACAGGAGGGGGACGACGAACAGACTGGCGACCATGCCGCCGCTGGTGGCGCTGAGGAAGAGGGACTTGGCGGCATCGCCCATGTGAAACACACGGACGGCGATGAGCATGCCGAAGGTGGCGGTGAGGGTGTCGATCACGCCGGAGGGCAGCGAGCGCCAGAGCTCGTTGCGGAAGGTGCGGCTAGTGGTGGCGCTTTCGCTCACGGCGGGCTATTCGCATGCAACAAGAAGCGCGTCCAGCACGGAGGCGGGACGCGCTTCAAACAGCCTTTCAGACGGAGGTCTGCGGGCCGTGGAAGGTGCTTCAGGCGGCTTTTTTGGCCTTCTTGGCAGGAGCCTTGGCCGGGGCGGCGGCTTCTTTGGCGGCGACGGGCTTTTTGACCAGCTTTGGCTCGGTGATCGGGACGATGGTGAGCCACTCCTCGTAGTGCAGCCAGGAGTCGCTGCCATCGCTGCGGAGGTAGTCGGCGGAGGACAGGATGCCACGTTTCTGGAAGTCGAGGATTTCCTTCTTGGTGAAGGGGCCGAATTCAACGAAGGCGCGGCTGAGATAGACGAGGTCTTTCATGGATGTGTTTATTGGATGTGGGGTTCAGGTTTGGGGGAAAGGGGCGTTACACCGGATCGGATGTGGAACAAGCAACAATCCTGCCAACGTTCCACGCATTCGAATGCGGAGAGGGGGACAGCCGTGGTCGGTGCATTTAATTTCCGGGATGAAGGGATGCGAACTTGCGGCAGTGGCACGCGCCTTCTAATTTATATGACAAGTAATGATTATTTGCCTGGAATCGTCGATCCTCGGTGGGTACCTCTCGAATGAGGTGCCCGGCTTGGTGACAGGGGTGTTGCATCTGGCGGGCCAAAACCAGCCGGTGCGGGTGGAGCTGGTGGGTAATTTCCTGCGGGACATCGCGGGCTGCCGCGTGGACTTTCACAATCCGCTGCCGGAGGTGAATGAAGAGCATGTGGGCAGCATCGCGGCGCTGCAGCATGGCTACAGCGGGGTGATGACGGCATCCTACCGTGTGGCGAAGCTGCCCCGGCGCAGCCGGCAGGCGGGCGTGACGACGCTGCCCGCGCCTCCAGGGCTGAAGAACCTGCTTTTCTTTGAGTGGTTCAATCAAGACCACCAGCGGGTGCTGATCCAGTCATGGCATCTGCAACTGCGTGTCTCCCCGCCACGCTGGCAGCTCACGAAGGACGAGGAGGCGGCGCTGCTGCGGCAGAACCGCGCGCGGCGGAAGCATTTCCTGCTGGGCAGCGGCCGGAATGCCCGCGCGGCCGATGCGCTGCACAGTCCCGGCATCGATGATCCGTTCCAGCCGGTGAAACCGGGGGCGGATCCATTTGGCGCGGTGAAGAACGACCCGCTCATCGAACCGCCGCGGAAAACGCCAGCCGGTGGGGAAAAGAGCAAGGTGGACCGTGATCCGCTGACACGTTCCGCCGCGCTGGCGAAGGAGCTGCGTCGCTTCCAGGGGCTGCTCGTGTTCAATGAGGAGGTGCGCACACGGCCGGCGGTGCTGCGGCTGCTTTCCACCGTGGCGGATCTGGCGGCGCATCTGATTCACGTGCTCCGGCAGTTCAGCGAGTCGGAGAAGGACCAGTGGCAGTTCCTGGTGGTGGATCTGGAGCAGAGCCTGCCGCTGTTCGCCGCCGCCCTGAATGCCACGGACAAGCTGGTGCAGCAGCATCCGGACGGAGCGGACATGGACTGGCTGGCGGGCGTGCAGGCGAGCCTGCTGAACATCGAGCTGCGCATGCGTGAGCTGCTGGGATTGCTGCGCTGATGGCGTGCAGGGTTGAACGTGGCGGTGCTTGCGTCTAGCATGGCGCTCTTATGCGCCTTTCTCACTTTGCCCTGGCCCTCACGATCATCCTGCTCGCCATCACCGGTTATCTGGCCTGGGAGGCGCAGGAGGAGGCGCGTGGGGCACGCCGGGAGCTGGAACTCGTGCGCAAGCAACAATCGGCACGTGATGCCGCCAAACCGATCGAGCCGACGACGGTGGCATCGCTGCCTGCGGCTCCTGAAGTGCCTGCCACAGCCGCTCCGCCCCTCGGCAGCGGATTGATGCCCGGCGCACCGGCTTCCTCTCCCGCGCCGGCGGCGGCCCCGCTGACGGCTTTGCAGAAACAACTGCTCGGCATGCCGGCGATGGCGAAGGTGATCGAAGTCCATCACGATCAAGGCTTCGCCGTGATCAATGCGGGCAAGAACAAGGAACTGGCCGCAGGGATGAAGTTCGACGTGCGGCGTGGAGACGGCCTGGTCGGCCGTGTGATCATCAGCGAGACAATCGAAGCGGCCGAGGCCGTGGTGGACATCGACACCAGCGTGTCTCTGCCTGGCGTCCGCATCGAGGCCGGTGATGAGCTCATCCTGCCCGTCCGGAAATAAGCCGCGCTCACAAGCCATGGCCCGTGAACGACTCGATCTGGCGCTGGTGAAGCTCGGCGTCGTGCCCTCACGCGAGCAGGCGAAGCGGCTGATCATGGCCGGCGAGGTCAGCGTGATGGGCCGCCGCATCACGCAGCCGGGCTGGCTGGTGAAGGAGCAGGAGCAAATCTCGGTGCGGGAGCGGCCGAAATTCGTCAGTCGCGGCGGTTTGAAGCTCGAAGGGGCGCTGGATCACTTCGGCGTCGATGTCAAAGGCATGGTGGCGCTGGATGTGGGTGCCTCCACCGGTGGTTTCACGGACTGCCTGCTGCAACGCGGCGCGGTGAAGGTCTTTGCCTACGACGTGGGCACCAACCAGCTCGCGTGGAAGCTGCGCAGCGATCCGCGGGTGGTTTCCCGCGAGCAGTTCAACCTCCGGCACATGAAGCCGGAGGATGTCGGCCAGGAGGTGGACATCCTCGTGGCTGATCTCTCCTTCATCTCCCTGACCTTGGTGCTGCCGGCCGTTTTACAGGTCCTGCGGCCCGGCGGGCATGCGGTGGTGCTTGTGAAACCGCAGTTTGAACTGTCGCGGGAGGAGGTGGGCAAGGGCGGCATCGTGCGGGAGCCGGAACTGCATGCCAAGGCCTGCGACCGCATCCAGCAGTTCGTGACTTCGCAGCCAGAACTATGCTGGCAGTCGTTGGTGGAGTCATCGATCCAAGGGGGCGATGGCAATCGCGAGTTCCTGGCTTGGTTCAGCAAAACGGCGTGAAGTCGGGCGGGTGAGATTCAAATGGAGCGATCCAAGGGAGGCCAGTTCAGGCGCGAATTCTCACGTTTGAGACGCCCGTTCGCGCAAAAATATAATTTTGATAATTCAAGCTTGCGGAAATGAGATAATTATCATAATTTGATGCCATAATTCATTCACGGCCATGACGACACTCTTACAACTCCGCCGCCCATCCCGCCTGACTCCTTCCGGATTCAGCCTGTTTGAAGTCCTGCTCGTGCTGGCCGTGATTGGAGTGCTGCTCGCGCTGGCCATCCCGATGATTAACCAAAATGACGCGATCTACGCTGCCCGTGACCGCCGTAACGCCCAGGAACTGGCCTCCACCAGCGTGATGGCCCAGACCGCCGGGCTGAACTTTGTCGAAGGTGAAGATGTGCTCGAAACGGTCCGCTCGATCGTTCGCGGCGGCATGCCGGCACGTGGTGCGATGAAGGGCCGGATTTTTGTGGTGCCCGGCCTCAGCGAGGAGGACATCCGCGGCGCGGCCAGGTTCCTGGCCATTCAAAATGGCGAGTTGCGCTACACGAACTCCGAAGTGCCGCAGAGTCCTGGAGACCAGCGTCTCTGAGCCGCGTGCGGCAGGAGATGAGGCGGGTGGGGCAATTCGTGCCGCATTTTGTCTTGCCTGCCTCCGGCCTTTCCAGCAGCATGGCCGTTCATGAACAAGGAATTCTTCACGAAGAACTGGTACCTCCTCACCCCGGCCGTCATTGTCCTGATTCCGGTCCTGATGATGGTGTTTTGCATGGTGAACTACGGCTACGGTGTGACCGAGGCGATGAAGGCGGTGCGTTACGCAGGCTCCACCAGCACCCGCTACGCCCAGGGATTCACCGAGCGCAAATTCAAGCTCGTGCGCATCGGCATGGACGGCCGGACGATTTACAACACGATCAAGAACCCCATGGAGCGGAACCTGCCGGAGGACACGGAATGGCGTTACAGCCTGCCCTCCAGCGGCACGCAATACTACCATGAGCGCGTGCTCGTCCTGGAGAAGGACAGGAACGGCGTCCCGCGCGTGAAGCAAAAGATCAGCCGTTTTCACACGCCGGATTGATTCGCCGTTGAACTGCACGACAATGGCCGCCTGAAACTCCGCATGAGCCGTCCCGCCACGCATTTGCTGAAAGTCACCCCGGTCCTGCTGCTGCTGGCCTCGTGTGAAAACTCGGGCCAGATCAAAGGGCTGCCGAAGGACCTGCCTGTCATCAATCTGAACGGCTCCACCACCACGCCGCCGCACAGCATGGCGCATCGTGATTATCCCTTCGCGGACAATGGCGACTACAAGACGGACTGGGCGGCCGAGGGCGGCATGGGATCAGGCATGGACTACAGTTCCTGGCGTTCCTCACACGGCAGCTCCTCGCGAAGCTCACGCGGCAGCTCCTCGAAAAAGAGCAGCTCCAAGTCGAAGTCCTCAGGCAAAGGCGGCTCCTACACGATCAAGAGCGGCGACACACTCGGCGCCATCGCCCGCAAAAACGGCACCACGGTGGCGAAAATCAAGGCGGCCAACGGCATGAAGTCCGACTTCATCCGCGCTGGCAAAACGCTGAAAATTCCCCGCTGATCGTGCCGCGCCTCCTCTCACGCATCGCTGCGGCATGGCTGGCGCTGCTGGTGGGCGGCTCCGCCATCGAGGCAACGGCTGAAAGCATCCGCTTTTCCACCGTCGTGATCGATGCGGGCCATGGCGGCAAGGATGGCGGCTCCGTCTGGCATGGTCTGGTTGAAAAGAAGCTCTGTCTCGATGTGGCAAAGCGTGTGGAGGCCGGCTTGAAATCACGTGGCGTCAAAACTGTGATGACCCGCCGCACGGATAGTTTTGTGGAGCTCGACCAGCGTGCCCGCCTCGCCAACCGCGTGCCTTCCTCCATCTTCGTCAGCATTCATTTCAATGGCAGCCGCAAGACCCTGATTTCGGGCGGCGAGGTCTATTATCGCAGCCCTCGCGGGCGGACGCTCGCCTCCGCGGTCAGCCGCACGCTCAAGAGCCGCGTCCCGGGTGGTTCGCGCGGCATTTTTCAGGGGGATTTCAAAGTTCTGCGGGAGACGCGCATGCCCGCCGTGCTGGTGGAGTGCGGCTACATCAGCAACAAACGCGAGGCAGGCCGCTGCGCCGATCCCGCCCACCGGCAAAAACTCGCGGACGCCATTGTCAGCGGCCTGCTGGCCGTGAAGGCACGCTGAGAACCGGGCGGCTTTCAATTCTTTTGAAAGTTCGAGTTTCCTACGTGGTCGTCCGCCATTTGACGAAGCCTTTGCCGTGGTGGATGGAATCCCAGCATGTCAGCTTCCGCCACCGTCAACGCCAGCAACCCGGTCTTCCCGTTTCACCTCGTCCGGGCCGACTTGGAACACGTGGAGGCGGCCATCCTCGAACAGGCGCGTGCGTTCGATCCCGGCGTGGAAGGCTACGTCAGCTACGTCTGCAAAACGTCCGGCAAACGCATCCGCCCGGCGCTCGCCGTGCTGGCAGGTGGGGCCACCGGCGGCACACATGAGGGGCACACACGCCTCTCGGTCATCCTGGAGCTCGTCCACATCGCCTCGCTGGTGCATGACGACATCATGGACGGCGCTGACATCCGCCGCGCCCAGCCCACCGCCGTCGCGAAATGGGGCAGCAGCCTCAGCGTCCTGCTCGGCGACAGCCTTTTCGCCTACGCGCTCGAACTCGCGACCGAATTTGATGACACCCACGTCTGCCGCACCATCGCCCGTGCCTCGCGCGATGTCTGCTCGGGCGAGATTTTGCAGACGCAGCGCCGTTTCGACCTGAATCTCTCCGTCGCCGACTATCTCAAGATGATCGAGATGAAGACCGCCGCGCTCTTTGCCGTCGCCAGCGAGCTCGGCGCCCGTCTCAATCAGCAACCGGAGGCCGTTCAGGCGGCATTGCGCGATTATGGCCGCAAGCTCGGCACCGCCTACCAGATCTACGACGACTGCCTCGATCTCGTCGGCGATGAAAAGACCGTGGGCAAGACACTGCGCACCGACCTGGCGCGTGGAAAGCTCACCCTGCCCATCTTGTATCTCCTGGAAGGGGCCACCGAGGCGCAAAAACAGAAGCTGAACCGCATGCTGCTCAAAGGTGAGCCGATGGACACCTCCATCCTAGCCGGAATCGCCGATTACGACGGCGCGGTCGAGCGTGCGGTGCGTTTCGCGCAGGATCTGCTCGTCTCCGCCCGCGCGGATCTCATCGGCCTGGCCGCCACGCCCTACAAGCAGGCGCTGGAGGACATCGTCGGTTATCTGCACAGCCTGCTGGACCACTGCCGTGCCATCCACTGATGGCCGCGGATCGTGTGAACTGCGAACGGAGCCCTGAGACCAGCGAACCGACTCATGAGCCGCATCCACGACATCCCGGAAAATGATCGTCCACGCGAACGGCTGCTCCGTCTCGGCCCGCAGGCGCTGTCAGATGCCGAGTTGCTCGCGCTTTTCATCAACACCGGCACCAAGGGTGAAAACGCGCTGCAGATCGGCCAGCGCATCCTGCGTGATCACAAGTCCTTGCGTGATCTTTCCCGCCTCGAACCGGCCGTGCTGAGCAAGATCAAAGCGCTCGGCCCTGCCAAGACCGCCAAACTCGCCGCCGCGTTCGAACTCGGCCGCCGCGCCGCGCAACAGCCCTCCCACGCCGAGATCATTCTCGATTCTCCTCCGCGGATCTATGAGTTCATCGGGCCTGAGTTGCAGGCGCTGGGCCACGAATCCGTGCGCATCATCCTGCTCAACACACGCCTGGCTGTCATTCGCGCGGAAGAGGTCTTCAAAGGCAGCTTGAACGAGTGCATCTCCCATCCTCGCGATCTTCTGCGGAAAGCGCTCGTCCACAACGCCCATGCGTTCGTGCTCATTCACAACCACCCCTCCGGCGATCCCACGCCCAGCGATGCCGACCGCCGCATCACCCGCCGCCTCCGTGAAGGCTCCGAAGCCACCGGCGTCCTGCTGCAGGATCACATCATCATCGGCACGCCTGCCGAATCGCGTGCGCTGCCCTACTTCAGCTTTCGTGAGCACGGGTTGCTGTAGGACGGCCGTGGTGGAGTGAATTCGGCACCAATCCTCGCCGGCGTGTAACTTCGCGGCCTCCAGCTTCAAGGAATCAAACGCCTGCCTATGCCAACCACTCCAAGTCCCGGTCGTTTCATGCCCACTCGTTGGACCTTGGTGCTCCGTGCGAATGCGACTTCGCCCGAGGGCCGGGCGGCCCTCAGTGACCTGTGCGCGGCGTATTACCAGCCGGTCTTTGTCTTCCTGCGGCGCTCCGGATTCGATGGCGACACCGCCCGGGAGCATGCCCATTCGTTTTTCGCCCACCTGTTGCAGCGTGGCTTCGCCGGGCCTGATCCAGGACGCGGGAGATTCCGCAGTTATCTGCTTGGCGCGGTGAAATACTTCGTCAGCGGCGTGCTGAACCGCGCCCGCAGGGAGAAACGGGGTGGCGCTTTGGAGCACGAGACGCTGGATCCAGGCGGCGAAGAATCTGCCGCGCACCTGATCGGCGATCCTGCGGCGACGCCATCAGCGGAGGTGTTTGACCGTGAGTGGGCCGTGGCGGTGATGAACCGCGCGGTGGCCGCGCTCGCCGCCGAGCATGCCCAGGACAGACGCGCCCACTTTGAAGCTCTGCGCCCCTGGCTGATGGGAGACGGTGCCGCATCCCATGCCGAGACGGCGAAAACACTGGGGATGAGTGAAGGCGCGG
Organism: Prosthecobacter sp.; assembly: GCF_014879935.1. Taxonomy (GTDB): domain Bacteria; phylum Verrucomicrobiota; class Verrucomicrobiia; order Verrucomicrobiales; family Verrucomicrobiaceae; genus Prosthecobacter. The sequence continues at coordinate 6,431 of NZ_JACSRD010000260.1, read as the reverse complement.
TCAAAGTGGCCGTGCACCGCCTGCGCAGGCGTTTCCGCGAGCTGCTGCGGCAGGAGATCGCGGAGACGCTCGATGACGAGGCCGATGTTGACGACGAGCTGCGCTATTTGTGCGCTGTTCATGGCTGAATCTGTGTAACCTCACGCTTCCCACCGGCAAGGAACAGGCATGCACACCCCCACTTCGCCCACGTGCCCGCAATGCGGCACCGCCATTCCTGACGAAGCCGCCGGCTGGCTGTGCCCGCGCTGCGTTTTCGCCAAGGCGCTGGCTCCCACGGCGGATGGAACGTTCGTTCCGCATCGTCCGCCGGATCTGGACGAGGTGCGTGCCGCCTTTCCGCATCTGGAGATCATCGGCCTGATCGGAAGCGGCGGCATGGGGGCCGTGTTCAAGGCCCGCCAGCCCCAGCTCGACCGTTTTGTGGCGCTGAAGATCCTGCCCGCCGAGCTCGCCGGCCAGAGGGGTTTCTCAGAACGGTTTCAGCGCGAGGCCCAGGCGCTCGCGCGGCTCAATCATCCCAACATTGTCAGCGTCCATGACTTCGGGCAGGCGGGGGGATTCTACTACCTGCTCATGGAGTTCGTGGATGGCGTGAACTTGCGCCAGCTTCTGCAAGCCAAGCGCCTCACGCCGAAGGAAGCGCTGAGCATCGTGCCACCGGTCTGCGAGGCGCTGCAATGCGCGCATGATCACGGCATCGTGCATCGCGACATCAAGCCGGAGAACCTGCTCATCGACAAAAACAGTGTGGTGAAGATCGCCGACTTCGGCATCGCGAAGATCGTGGCCAGTGACTCCGCCCGCGGCTCAGGATATGAGGTGCCGCGAGAGGACTCGCAGACTACGGCGCTCGGCACCCCCGACTACGCCGCACCGGAGCAGGCCGGCGGCAACGCCGATCACCGGGCCGACATCTACAGCCTCGGCGTCGTGCTTTATGAGATGCTCACCGGCGAACGTCCAACGGAAAAGCTCGAAGCCCCCTCGAAGCGCGTGCAGGTGGACATCCGCATCGACGAGATCGTGCTGCGCGCCTTGGAAAAATCACCCGAACTGCGCTTCGCCACCGCGGCGGAGTTCCGCACGCAGGTGGAGGCGGCAACGGTGGAGAATCAGGATCAGGCCCAGCCGTTCTTGACGCCTGAGGCCCCGCGTCTGCCATCTTCCGTCCCGCGCTTCGTGTGGATCATTCTGATCCTCGCGTTTCCTGTCGCCACGTTGCTGGGGGTGATCGTGCTGCTGACCTCCGGCGGCGTGTCGGGTCGTGAAGTGCTCGCCATCGCCGCTGCCGCCGTCATGCCGGGACTCGTGATTCCGGCCATCATTCTCGCTCTCGCACGCAGAAGGGGTTTCATGTTCAGGCAGGCAGGGCGTGCAGCAGCCCCGCAGCAATCGGTTAACGACTCGCGAGCCTGTCCTGCTGGAGCAGAGTGGGGGCTGCCGGTGATCGTCGTCGGTCTGTTCGGTGCCGGAGGCCTCATGCTGGGAGTGGGTGGGTACGCATGGCAAAGCTGGGGCTGGGGGCAGAACAATGGAGCACTGCTTGCTGGGGTGGTGCTGCCGTTCATCGCGGGGATCATTTCCGGCTGGCGTCTTTTCCGGGAGTCGCGCTACGGCGTGCTGGGTCCAGTGCGGAGGGCGGTTTTCTCCGTGATCGCCTCTCTTGGACTTGTCATACTGCTCCGTTTTTTCGGGAACTTATGGATGCCGGTCGCCGGCGAAGCATTGGATCAGTCTTCCCGTCTCGCACTCTTCGGCCTTAAAAGCTCGCTGTCACAGGTCGTGCTGGCATTCGAGATTGCCGGCGCTTTTGGCCTCCATGCCTGGACGCAACGACGCATTCAGGGCGCCGCCACGAAGATGGCGGCCCGGATGACGGTCGCGTGCTTCGTCCTTCTGGCCCTTTACTTCATGGCCCCCTGGTTGGTGGTGGCGTCCGCAAAGCTCACGGCTCGCGAGGCAACGACGCGCAAAACAGCATTCACGGCCGGCCTTCGCGAGATCGCAACCGCCGCACGTCACTATCATTCGGAATACGGCAAATGGCCCGCTGACGTCGAGCACCTGCTGGCCCGCCACAACCAGCGCGGCATCGGTTTTTTGGGAGCGCAAGGTCTTGATGTGGCTTCCGGGGGGCAGACTCTGAACCTCCGATATGAGCCGCCTGCGTCAGAAGGCGGCAGCGGCCATGTCGGGCTTCCCGGACCCGACATGGTGTTCGGCACGGAGGATGACGAGACCTATCACTTCAACGAGCAGGAGATCGGCAGCGCGAAGGGAGTTGTTTGGTCGGTCCGGTCTGGTGCCAACGAACCGCAGGACGGAAAACCAGGGCCGCCGACTCCGACCAAGCCATCTGTTTCGGCCAAAGAACCCAGAACCACGGACTCCTATCATGAGATCACCAAGGCGGCCCGAGGTGAGCATCGCGAGAAACTTGCCACGTCGCTGCTGGAGGCAGATCATGCGGAGATCTTTTTGCTCGATTTCGACATCGTTCCAAACAAGCAACTCAGCCGGTTGACGGCGCATCAGTCCGGACTCGACCGCATCCCAGGCACCAAGTTTCCGATCTATCCGATGGGAACGACGGCGGACGTGCTCGACCGGAAAACGCTCACCAAGGAGCAGCTTGTGCCGCTGCTTCCTCATCTCGCTGCGGCGGTGCGCACAGAGGAAGGCGGGCATGACTGGTGCCATTTTCCCATCCACGGGCTGCGGCTGTATCGTGGCAAGGAGGAGGTTTTTGAGTCCAGCTTCTGCTGGGTGTGTTCCACGTTCACGCTGCTCTACCCGGATCATTCCGACCTGCATGCCGTGCGTGACGAGGAACTCCAACGGCTCATCGAGCAATGGATGCCCGTGCCTGCGACGGAACTGGATCGGTTCAAGGCAAAACACCCGAACCTGTTTGTCTTCCGCGCTCCTGAGGAGGTCATGACCCAGGTGCGGAATGACCTTGTCGCCCTGATGGAGCTGCCCTCCAGCTTCGGACGTGGGCCGGACGATGTGGAAAAGGCCCTTTCTGACCTGCATGCCGAGATCGCCCGCAAGCCGAAGGCGTTTGAATACTCCCGTGAAGAGCTGGCGGCTTTTCGGAAAGACGAGTGCCCATACTCGGACACGGACATGGAGGAAGCGTTCGTGAGACTTCAGGCGGCGGTGAATGGACGGCCTCTGCCGGGCTTGCCCGCTTTCTACCGTGCGAAGTTGACTGCGGGATCGCTGACTCCGAAGCAGAAGACGATCTGCTACCGCATGGTGTCCTCGCTCCTGGCCGAGGTGGTTGGCAGGCCGGCAGAAACCTCCACGACGGGGCCTGCCCGGAATTCTTCTCCGGGTTCTCTCCAACTGCGTTGGGTCCGTGAGACGCCATCCGCGGAAACCGAGCCGATACCCCTCGCCGGTCGCGGGCAGAAGCAAACACTGAACGTCGAAAAGACCGTATTGCTCGATCAGTCCGCCTTGCTGTCCGTGGAAGCGGCGCACAAGTCCGGCAGTTCGAAGATCGCTCTTCAACTCACCGAAAGCGGCCGGCAGCGCTTCGCCGCAGTCACGCGCGAAGGCAAAGGCAGGAGGCTGGCGGTCGCGATTGACGGGCAGATTCGCGCCGCACCCCTCATCATGGCCGAGATCAGTGACGGACGAATGGAGATCAGCGGCAATCTCACTCACGAAGAGGCGGATGATCTCGCAGCGAGGCTGCAGACGGCATTGGAGAGCCCTGATGATCAGCTCAAACCATCCGGCAAAGACGGCCCCCGAACGAATCCAGCGGCATCGGCCACATCCCCGGCCTCAACAGCGCCATCCGGAGAGGATCACGTCTTTGATGAGACACGGCATCATGCGCTTCGAGTGGCGTCGAAGGATGCGGTGCCGCATTTTCAGTTCGCAGCAGGGAAGACCTTTCTCATCCGGACTCCCTCGGCTGCCAGCAAGGACGAGATCAAAGCCGATTGGGACAAGGCGAATGCAGAGGGCGGAGTGGATTTCAGCCTCAGCGAGGAAGCGGGAGACATCTTGATTCACCCACGAGGATGCTTGTTTGGAAAGTGGGTGGATGGCATGGCGGCATACACCAGCTCCGCCAGTCAAACCATGAGCCTGGCCGCAACGTTGCCGGCATCCACGGAGCCCCTCAGGCTGGGAAAGGGCCAATGGCCTGTTACCTGCCTGGTGCGCACTTCCCAAGGCATGATCGGGTGGATGACGGTCAGTTCGGTCAATGAGGTCGAGAACAAGGCAGACCGCCTCTCCTTTGAATACAGACTGGTGAAGAAGCTCGGAGGTGCTCCACAGACCGTCAGCGAGTTTTATCAGAAGGCGAACCAGCGTTGGGGACAAGGGGACTACAAGGGGGCCGTGACCGTCTATGACGAGGCCATCAAGCAGCACGCTGCTGAATCCGGCTTCTTCAACAACCGGGCCAATGCCCATGCGGCTCTCTCAAACTACGACAAGGCGCTGGCCGACTATGCCGAGGCGCTGCGCCTGGCCCCCGGGCATTCAAACATCCACAGGGCACGCAGTCTGGCCTATCTCCAAATGGGCGACTACGACCGCGCCATTGCCGATCTGGACATCGCGGTGAAAGCTGATCCCCAAGGAGTCAACTTTGACCTCCGAGGCCGCGCCTACCACGCCAAAGGGGATTTTCGAGCCGCGCTGGCTGACTACGAGAAGGGGGCGCAGGTCACACCTGGCTATACGTTCACTTTTGTCGATCTCGCCTGGTTGCTGGCCACCTGCCCGGATCAGGAGATCCGTGACAGCCAGAAAGCCAGCCAGTATGCCAGTCTGGCAGCCGCCGCTCTGCAAACGTCTCGGGCTGAAGTCCTGGTCGCCCAGGCGGCAGCACGGGCGGCGGAGCGGAATTATGCGGAGGCCATCCAGTTGGAGCAGTCGTTTCTCAAAACGCTGCCAACGGAAAGCGCCGAGGCCGCCGGTTCACGGGAACGACTGAAGCTTTATCAAGCGCATCAGCCGCTGCGAAGCCCCATGCCGATCTTCAGAAGCCTGTGGCGCTGATGGAATCCGCTTCAAGCAGTGCCTCATGTGGCTTTTGCAAGCAGCAGGACCTCCCATCACCACTTGTTCGCCTGGATCACGTCTTTCTCGCCCTTGAGGTAGTTCACGAGGTTCAAGGTCGCGCGCATGGCCTGGCGGGGCACGCTTTCATAGGTGCGTGAGCCGATGTGCGGCGTGATGAGGGCTTTGGGGTGCTTCAGCAGCGGATGATCGGCGGGCGGAGGCTCTTCATCGAGCACGTCGGTGGCGTAGCCGCCGACCTGGCCGGCATCGAGCGCGGCAATCATGTCCTGCATGTGAACGAGTTCGGCGCGGGAGGTGTTCACGACGAGCAGTTCGGGTTTCGCCAGCTTCAAACGCGCCGCATTGACGAGGTGGCGGGTGCTTTCGCTCAGATTCGCGTGGAGGCTGAGCACATCGAGGTGGGGGAGCATGGTCTCGATGGTTTCATGCTGGGTGATGCTGAATTCATCGGCGAAAGCCTTGGGCCAGTACTGCGGCAGGTCCATGGCGTGGATTTTCATGCCGAAAGCAGCGGCGCGGCGTGCGACTTCCTGGCCGATGCGGCCGAGACCGACGATGCCGATGGTCTTGTTCCAGATTTCATGGCCGGTGACGCGCTTCCACTTTCCTTCTCGCACCGCATTGGCGGAATCGACCAGATTGCGCACGAGGGCGAGCAGCAGGCAGAAGGTGTGCTCGGCCACGGTGGTGTGGTTGACACCCGGAGTGAAGAGAACGGGCAGTTTTTTCTCCGTGCAGGCCGCCACGTCGATCTTGTCGAGACCGATGCCGTATTTCGAGATGACGCGGAGCCGTGGCAGGGATTTGTCGAGCACGGCGCGGGTGATTTCGTCGTCACCGCAAAGAAAGGCGTCAAAATCGCCCGCCAGCTCCAGCATGCGGCTTTCGGGCAGAGGGCCGCGCTCGCGATGAATTTCAAAGCCCTGCGATTCCAGCAGCGCATGGTGGTCGCCGGGGGTGTCTTGGTAGCTGGTGGTGGTCAGGAGGACGCGCATAAGATGAATTTCAGATTTCAAATCTCGGATTTCAAATCAGGATGAGAGCATGGGACAAGACGAAATCGAGCGCAACATGGGCGTGCAGCCTTTGGATGGCATCATGACGGAGCACGCGCTCGGCAATCACGATCTGGTGGCCGCCAGCCTGGAACCGATGACGCACAAGGCTGTCCAGCGTGCCCGCAAAGGACGGCGCCTCACCAAACACATGAAGCAACGCATGGCCGAGGCGCTGAACCGGGCCATGAAGGTCCAGGGACAGGAGCCTGCGCCTGCGCTCGGTGTGAAGGGCCTGTTCACCTACTAACCTGCATTTCTCACACTCTCTCGGCAAACGGTCACAGCCTGAAGCTGCACTCCACGTAGCTCGGAATT